>NZ_CP012099.1:4342500-4942500 GCF_001182785.1 Bacillus thuringiensis
AATCAATTCATTTGCAAAAGAGGCAACGCTGTCTCCAATTAGAAGACCTACTACTTCACCGCCTTCTGCAATTGTTTTTGCTGCTGCTACCGCTTCAAACGAAACGTTACGTAGCGATCCATCACGAACTTCACCCATTACTAATACTTTACGAGCCATAGATTTTCCCTCCTGCATATATAATTTCGTATTTTATTAGATTACTTTCGCTTCTGTATGGAGCAACGATACAAGTTCTTTTACTTGATCTTGCAGCTCGCCTTGTAACACTTTTCCTGCATCTTTCTTAGGAGGCAAATAGATTTCAATTGTTTTTGTCTTTGCTTCCACATCATCTTCTTCTAAATCTAAATCATCTAATTCTACTTCTTCTAGTGGCTTTTTCTTCGCTTTCATAATACCTGGTAGCGATGGATAACGTGGTTCATTTAAACCTTGCTGTGCTGTTACTAAAACTGGTAATGAAGTTGCAATCACTTCTGTATCACCTTCAACATCACGCTCAATCTTCACATTTGTACCGTCAATTTCAAGTTTTGTAATTGTCGTTACATATGGAATATTTAACGCTTCAGCTACGCGTGGCCCTACTTGTCCAGATGCACCATCAATTGCAACGTTTCCGCCTAAAATTAAATCTGCATCTTTATCTTTTAAATATTCAGCAAGCACTTTTGCTGTCGTGAACTGGTCACCATTTTCTACATCATCTTCAATATTAATTAATACCGCTTTATCACAGCCCATTGCTAATGCAGTACGAAGTTCTTTCTCACTATCTTCGCCACCGACTGTTACAACTGTAACTTCTCCACCTTGTGCGTCTCTTACTTGAATTGCTTCTTCAATTGCATATTCATCGTAAGGGTTGATGATGAATTCCGCTTCGCCATCGTAAATTGCACCGTTTTTAATTACGATTTTTTCTTCTGTATCAAATGTTCGTTTCATGAGTACGTAGATGTTCATTCCATTTACCCCCTTGTTTTTCAGAAAGATTCTATCAATTTTAATTTTCTGTTAATTTATATTAAAAAAATAATTGAACTACCTGCCACTAAACGAAGGTTTACGCTTTTCTAAAAATGCAGCTACACCTTCTCTTCCATCTTCACTCGTAAATACTTCACCAAAAATTTGTGATTCACGTTGTACACCTTCATAGTAATGAGAAGATTTTGTCGTTTGCAATAACTCTAGTACAGCACGAGTTGTTGCTGGACTTTTTCCAGCAATTTGTTTTGCGACTTTAAGCGTATCATCTAAAAATGATTCTTCAGAGAACAATCCGTTAACAAGTCCCCACTTTAATGCTTCTGCACCAGTAATTGGTGTACTTGTTAACATCATTTCACAAGCTTTCGCTTTCCCAACATAACGTGGTAAGCGCTGTGTACCTGCAAAGCCAGGAATTAATCCAAGTGTTAATTCAGGTAAACCAAGTTTTGCACTTTCAGTTGCAAAGCGCATGTGGCAAGACATAGCAAACTCAAGGCCGCCGCCCAGTGCCGCTCCATGAATTGCCGCAATAACTGGTTTTGAACATTTTTCAACACGCTCAAACGTAACTTGTCCAAGCTGTGCTAATTCTGTTGCTTGCTTCGCTTCAGTAACAGATGTAAATTCTTTAATATCTGCTCCTGCTGAGAAGAAACGTCCTTCACCGTGAATAACAACAACACGAATGTTATCATCCTTTTCCACTTGATCAATTAATTCAGTAACGTCATGCATAACTTGTGAAGACATCGCATTCGCTGGTGCGTGATTTAACGTCGCCACCGCGATATGATCTTCAACTCTTACAGATAGGAATTTCAACATGATCCCTCCCATTATTGACGATAACCACAAGCTGCAATAAGTAGCCCGTGTACCGTTTTTGAAAGTGCGACCAGATCATACTTATGATCGCTCATTACCCAATTGGTCACAACTTCATCTACTGTTCCAAAGATCATTTGTCTTGCCACGCGAACATTTAAATCTGCTTGAAATTCACCTTGTTTTATACCAGTCTCTAAAATCTCATCCATAACTTGTAAGTAGCCTTTTAATACTTCATTTATTTTAAGGCGCAAGTCTTGATTGGACTGCCTCAGCTCTAATTGCGTAACGATAGCAAGCGGATCATTTTGCGACAACAGCAAGAAGTGCGTTTCTACCAACATGAATAACTTCGATACAGCGCTTTCAATTCCTGCTGTTTTTTGACGAATTGTTTCGACAAATTCTCCCATCTTCTCTTGGAATAAGGATATTAATATATCTTCTTTATTTTTAAAATATAAATAAATCGTGCCATCAGCTACTCCAGCTTGCTTTGCGATTTTAGAAACTTGCGCTTGGTGGTACCCATTCTCCGCAATCACAATGACTGCCGCATCAATAATTTGATTGTATTTCGGTCTATTTTTCTTCACTTTACTGTCCCCTTCAAGAAGATGACTGAATGAATAGTCATTCATATTCTTATAATACTGACTATTTAGAAAAGTGTCAATCCTATTTTTTCAAAAAGAAAGGGCCTTAGCCCGTTTGCTCATCCTCATTCTTTCTCTTCTCTTCATCTATTAGAACACGGCGTAAAATTTTCCCTACTGTCGTTTTCGGCAATTCATCTCTAAACTCATATACTTTCGGCACTTTATAAGCCGCTAAATATTTACGTGCAAACTGATTTAATTCTTCCTCAGAGCATTCCGTCCCTTCTTTTAACACAACAAATGCTTTAACTGTCTCTCCTCGGTACGGATCTGGAACTCCAATTGTCACTACTTCTTGCACTTTTTCATGCTCATATAATACTTCTTCAACTTCACGAGGATACACATTAAATCCACTCGCGACAATCATATCTTTCTTGCGATCTTTTACATAGAAGAATCCATCTTCATCCATGTAGCCAACATCACCTGTATGGAGCCAGCCATCTTGCAATACAGCCGCTGTTTCCTCTGGCTTATTCCAATATCCTTTCATAATTTGAGGGCCTTTCACTACAATTTCACCTATTTCTCCTGGCGGTAATGCCTCACCAGTTTCAAGCGACATAATGATTGCTTCTGTATCTGGCCACGGAACTCCGATGCTACCTGGCACTCGCTTTTCCCATAAAAAATTACTATGTGTAACCGGAGAGGATTCTGTTAAACCATATCCCTCTACTAGTTTACCACCTGTAACTGTTTCGAACTTTTCCTGTACTTCTACTGGCAGTGGTGCTGATCCACTAATACAAGCACGGATAGAAGAAATATCGTATTCTTTTAAAAGCGGACTATTTAAAAGAGCGATATAAATAGTTGGTGCCCCTGGAAACAATGTCACTTTATGCTTCTTAATCGCTTCAAAAACCATTTTCATATCAAACTTTGGAATAAGGACCATTTTGTATCCTTGCATAATACTTAAATTCATAACAGCTGTCATACCATAAACATGGAAAAATGGAAGAACCCCAAGGACGACTTCTTCACCTTCGTTACAGTTATATAACCAATGCACTCCCATCAAAGTGTTAGAAACAAGGTTTTTATGCGTTAACATAACTCCTTTCGGAAATCCGGTTGTTCCTCCTGTGTACTGTAAAAGAGCTAGATCATTTTCAGGATCACAAGGCACCTCAACATTCGTATTCACTTCTTTTTCTACTGAATTCCAAAGATGAATCGTTTCACTCTCTGATACTTTCACAACTAAATTCGACTGTTTTTTCTGCACAAATGGATACAATAGATTTTTAGGGAATGGTAAAAAGTCTGCAATACGAGTTACGATAATATGCTCAATTTTTGTAGCAGATTGAACATTCGTTACTCTTGGAAACACTAAATCGAGACAAAGAATTACTTTTGCTCCCGAGTCATGAAGCTGATATTCTAATTCCCTTTCTGTATACAGTGGATTGGTTTGTACTACGATACCTCCCGCAAGTAATGTACCGTAATAACCAATTACAGCTTGCGGACAATTCGGCAACATAATAGCAACTCGATCACCCTTTTCCACACCGAGCTTTTGAAGATAATTTGCAAACCTCTTCACCTTATCATGGAAGTCCGAAAACGTAATATCCTTCCCTAAAAAGTGAAGCGCTTTCTTTCTTGGGTAGCGAGAAGCCATCTGTTCTACATATCTATGAAGCGGCTGAATATCATAAGAAATCGTACTCGGAATTTCCTCTGGATAACTTTTCAACCATGGTTTTTCCACCTTCATTCCCCCTTCAAATACATAAAAAATAAATGAATGTTCATTCATGATGGTTATTTTCATTATATTATAGTCACCATAACGTTACAATCATAATATTCTGACTTTTATATAACTATGCTTTACTTCATTAACTTCTTATTATATGTAGAAACTCTCTTAATCTTAAAAGAGTAAGAGAGTTATAGTTTAACTCAATCTTATTATCGTTAACACTGCTCCTGGAGTAGTTGTTGATAATGTTGCGACAGCTAACAAACCAAATAATTGCAAGCTAATAGCATCTCCTGCTGCAAGAGTTGTAATGATTGTTGCGCTAAATGATGTAGTTGCTAACGCAGGAGCATTAATCGTCCCAGCAAGTGGTGCTCCATTAATTGTAATCCGTGAACTAACTAATAGTGAAGCCGTTATATTAATCGTATATGAAATATAATAATTCCCAGCATTTGCAACCGTAAATACTGTATTCCCACCAGAAACAGTAATTCCTGGACCAATGTTTTGATTATTTGGAAGCGGGACATTCGTTCCACCAAGAAGGACCGATATCGCTGTTCCCGACGTATTATTTGCAAATGCATATGTCGCCGTGATACTTGTACCGGTTGCACCCGTCGCTCCCGTTGGGCCTGTTATTCCTGTTGGGCCTGTTGCTCCTGTTATTCCCGTCGCTCCCGTTGGGCCTGTTGCTCCTGTTATTCCTGTCGCTCCCGTTGGACCTGTTACTCCTGTCGCTCCCGTTGGGCCCGTTGCTCCTGTTATTCCTGTCGCTCCCGTTGGGCCTGTTGCTCCTGTTATTCCCGTCGCTCCCGTTGGGCCTGTTGCTCCTGTTATTCCTGTCGCTCCCGTTGGACCTGTTGCTCCTGTTACTCCTGTCGCTCCCGTTGGACCCGTTGCTCCTGTTACTCCTGTCGCTCCCGTTGGACCCGTTGCTCCTGTTATTCCTGTCGCTCCCGTTGGGCCTGTTGCTCCTGTTATTCCCGTCGCTCCCGTTGGGCCTGTTGCTCCTGTTACTCCTGTCGCTCCCGTTGGACCCGTTGCTCCTGTTACTCCTGTCGCTCCCGTTGGACCCGTTGCTCCTGTTATTCCTGTCGCTCCCGTTGGGCCTGTTGCTCCTGTTATTCCCGTCGCTCCCGTTGGGCCTGTTGCTCCTGTTATTCCTGTCGCTCCCGTTGGACCCGTTGCTCCTGTTATTCCTGTCGCTCCCGTTGGACCCGTTGCTCCTGTTATTCCTGTCGCTCCCGTTGGACCCGTTGCTCCTGTTATTCCTGTCGCTCCCGTTGGACCCGTTGCTCCTGTTATTCCTGTCGCTCCCGTTGGACCTGTTGCTCCTGTTGCCCCCGTCGGACCGGTTGGACCAACCTTAGGAACTGTCCCATCGCAACTAAAACAGCACGAATCAACATGTACACCATTTTGATTATTACACCCACAATATCCATTTACGTTATTGCTCCATGAAGACATGTTGATCACTTCCTTTACATGCAATCTTTTAAGTACAATCACCGAGTTAGAAAACATCTATCTAAATAACAAAGAAATACTTTACCTATTAGGGATAAACACAGATTTATTCCATACATTCTAGTAATTATTACATGCGATTCTCACTCTTTTTGCTTGTACTTTCGCCCCATCTCCACAGATTATTAACCATACACATTACACTTTCGTACACAGCCAAGTTCCCATTTAAACTTTCCACATTCGCCACTCTTTTTAGTAAAGAAGCTTATTCTTCATAAATAGCGACTATAACATATAAAAATCCGTATAATTTATTGTTTTCAGTCAAAATTTTTAAAAAATATTGACACTTAAATTATCCTCATAGTATGATTTGGTTGTTGTAATTGATAACCATTTTCACTTACGGTGCCAGTTACAAAAAACACTTAATTTGGGGGCAGAAGATGAAGAGAATTATCAGTATTTTCATAGTAATTCTTCTATTCGCTGTTGGATGTGGACAGCAAAAAGAGGAGAAAAAAGAAACAAAAGCGGACAATAAAAGTCAAGCTATAACGATTAAACACGCTGAAGGGGAAACGAAGTTAGATAAACCAGCGAAAAAAGTAGTTGTACTTGAGTGGGTATATTCAGAAGACTTATTAGCACTTGGTGTTCAGCCAGTAGGGATGGCAGACATTAAGAATTATAATAAATGGGTAAATACAAAAACAAAACCGAGTAAAGATGTTGTAGATGTAGGGACACGTCAACAACCAAACTTAGAAGAAATTAGCCGTTTAAAACCAGACTTAATTATCACAGCTTCATTCCGTGGTAAAGCAATTAAAAATGAATTAGAGCAAATTGCACCAACAGTTATGTTTGATCCATCAACAAGCAATAACGATCACTTCGCTGAAATGACAGAAACATTTAAACAAATTGCAAAAGCAGTTGGAAAAGAAGAAGAAGGTAAAAAAGTATTAGCTGATATGGATAAAGCATTCGCTAATGCAAAAGCAAAAATTGAAAAAGCAGACTTAAAAGATAAAAACATCGCAATGGCACAAGCATTTACTGCTAAAAACGTACCAACATTCCGTATCTTAACTGACAATTCTTTAGCTTTACAAGTTACAAAAAAATTAGGTTTAACAAATACTTTCGAAGCAGGAAAATCTGAGCCAGATGGTTTCAAACAAACAACTGTAGAATCATTACAAAGTGTACAAGATTCAAACTTCATTTACATTGTAGCGGATGAAGATAACATTTTTGACACGCAACTAAAGGGCAACCCTGCTTGGGAAGAATTAAAGTTCAAAAAAGAAAACAAAATGTATAAATTAAAAGGCGACACTTGGATTTTCGGTGGTCCTGAGTCTGCAACATCTTTAGCAACACAAGTAGCAGATGTAATGACAGTGAAGAAGTGATTACGCGATGAATAGCCTACAACATACACTTCGAGCAAGTCTTATATTCGGAGGAGGAGCAGCTCTCTTGCTCCTCCTTTTCTTTATTCATATCGGACAAGGTCAAGCAAACATTTCCTATAGTATGATTATTGATGCTCTTATCTCACCGAACCAATCGCTAGAACATCAAACTTTAATCATGCTTCGATTACCTAGAGCCGTAATTGCCATTTTAGCTGGAGGTGCCCTTGCTGCATCTGGGGTTATTTTACAAACATTAACGAAAAATCCACTTGCTGAATCCAGTACAATGGGTATTCACTCTGGCGCATATTTCTTTCTAGTAACGGCTACAATTTTCTTACCGAAAGGTTTACAAATTAATTCTCTTCTGTTCACATTTATCGGCGGTGCTATTACTGCTTTATTTGTATACCGTATTTCTGGTGGAAAAAAGGGAACCCCACTCAGAATGGCATTAGCTGGTATGGTCGTTACATTAATGCTCTCTGCCTTTACCGGAACGATGCAGCTTTTCTATGAAAATGAAACAGCTGGTTTATTTTTATGGGGAGCTGGATCTCTTATTCAAAATAACTGGGATGGCGTTCAATTTGCTTTTCCATTTATCATTATTTCTTTCCTAGTTTTACTATTTATATCTCGTAAACTCAACATTCTCTTACTTGGTGATGATGTTGCTGTTTCTCTTGGTGAAAAAACAGCAGTAACACGTCTTATCGCCTTCATTGCTGCAATCTTTTTAACAGCAGTAATTGTTACTGTTGTTGGACCAATTGGATTTGTCGGCTTAGTTGCACCTCATTTAATGCGCCTTATCGGATACCGTCAACACTTTACTCTTCTTCTCTCTTCTTTCTTATGGGGGGCAGTATTATTGCTTGGAGCAGATGTTGTCGGTAGATTAATAGATCCAACCGGTGCAGAACTTCCTGTTGGGGCAGTCACAGCAATGATTGGATCTCCTTGGCTTATTTACTTAGTCTATCGAATGATGAAATCGAAACAATATATGAATGATAACGGTGCGAATGCAGCTGGAGCTAGTTCCAGCTATTACTCTTATAAAAAGGTAATCATTATATCTATCACACTTTGTATTGTGACGATTGCTCTTGGTGTTACCATCGGTAGTAACGCTTATATCGAAAGCATTACTAATGTTATATCAGGTCAATTAACACAATTTGACAAAAATATGATGATGAATCTTCGTTTACCAAGAATGCTCGTTGCCGCTATTGCTGGTGCATGCCTTGCAATAAGTGGGCTTGTTTTCCAAGGTATATTACGAAACCCACTTGCCGATCCTTCTATTATTGGTATTTCATCGGGAGCTGGTGTCGGTGCTTTAACTATTATGTATGTCTTTCCTGCACTTCCTGGTTTCTTCCTACCAATTGGTGCATTTATTGGCGGACTACTTGCAGTTGGAATTGTCCTCTTCTTCTCTTGGAAATCAGGATTTAGTCCAACAGCTCTCGCTTTAATAGGGATTGGTATTTCTGCGCTTGGCTCAGCAATTATTCAAATCTTTATCGTTAGAGCCAATTTGAATGTTGCCGCTGCTTTAACATGGTTATCTGGTAGTACGTATGCAAGAGGGTGGAATCACTTAGAAAATATCATTCTATATCCATCTCTAATTCTTGTATTAATTATCTTTTTCTTAATAAAACAACTTGATGTTCTCGTACTTGGAGACGATTTAGCAACTGGACTTGGGCAACCAGTAAATAAAACACGTCTTGCTCTAATTGTGCTAGCGACACTACTTGCATCAGTAAATATCGCTGCTGTCGGTACTATTGCCTTTTTAGGCCTTGTCGCTCCTCACTTAGCAAGAATTGTTGTTGGTATGAATCATCAAAGACTATTCGTTTGTTCAGCACTATTTGGAGCAATCCTTCTTTCTGTTGCTGACTTACTTGGACGTACAATCGCATATCCGAAAGAAATTCCTTCTGGTCTTGTCGTTGCTGTACTTGGAGCACCTTATTTCTTATGGTTGATGAGGAAGAGTGGGAAGAAGGTTAATTAAAAAGGAGGCTTCGTTTTAGAAGCCTCCTTTTTATATACTAAATAAAGTGAAACTTTAATCAGTTGGGTTTTCTTCATCCCCACTGATTATTAACCCACACCAATCGGGCTTTTATGAGCAGTGGATCTCCCACCTAACTTCTTTGCTCCAGCCGAATCTTGAGGTGGGAATTTTACTGCAGGTGAATAGCGGGATAAATTACTCTGATCTCACTAATTTCACAGATTTAGTCCCTCCCATAAACTCATGATGTACAGTTAATGTGTTCTCCTCAAGTTTCAAATCAACCTTCTGTTTTCTTTCTCCCATTAAAAATACAAGCTCTATGGAAATAATCCCTTGGTCCACACTTAATATTCGAAAGTCTCCTATAGTAGTCCCTTTCCCAAAAATATTATGTTCCATAAATTCTCCGCCTGTTTTCTCACTATTAATAGATTCTATTTCCAACCCAACTGGCCTGTCTGTACTTTCTGATGACATCCAAGACCCCTTTAACTTTCCAATATCAGCCTCTTTTTTCTTTTCATTTTTTAACTCTTCCTCTTTTTTCTTGACTTCTGCTTGTTGAGTTAGTAAGCCATCGATTTGCTTATTCAGCTCTTGGGCCCGTTGATTTTCCGAAATAAATTGTTGATTTTGACCAGTATCGTTAAAAATTTTATTTACTATCCCTTTAGCCTCTTCATACTTTTTATCATTCTTTAACTTCTCTGCCTTTTCCAATTGACCTATATATTGACCTTTTAACTCTTTATGCTCTATAAGCAAATCTTTTTGTTCTTTCGCTTGATTTTGAAGGATTGCGGAACCATCTTTCATCTTTTCTACTTCTTGGAACAAACCTATTGCTTGTTCTATATTTCCACTCGATCTCTCTTTTATCGAACTTATCATCTTAGTAGTTTGGCCTTTTAATACCTTTGCTTCTTTATCATCCTTTTTCTCTTCTAATGCTAGCTCAAATGATGCTACTGCCGTGTCATATTCTTTACTCGCTAACGCCAATTTCCCTTGATCCATTGCTTTTTTATAGGTTTCATTGCTACATCCTACCATTAAAAATAAAATTATGATTCCTAAAATCAATCTTTTCATCATATCCCCCTAAATTAATATAATTCTATATACACTCAATAGTATCATAAAATTTATATATAAAATTTTAAATACCATCATTAAAACATAAAGGGAACTTGTCATTTCTTCTCGAACTTAATCTATGAACATAAGTAGAGGGGGATAACAATAATGTACCAAACAATTGAAGGCTTTTTACAATCATGGACATACGAAGCAGAGTCTACTCAGAAAATGCTTGATTCATTAACCGATGCATCTTTATCACAAGAAATTGCACCTGAACATTGGACTTTAGGAAGAGTTGCTTGGCACATCGTGACGGCAATTCCTGTTATACTATCTGGCACAGGGCTAAAGTTTGAAGGAGAATCGAAAGATTATCCTGTTCCAACTTCTGCAAAAACAATTGCAGATGAATACCGTAAAGTAAACGCGGCTTTTGTTGAAACACTTCAAAGTAAATGGACTGATAAAGACTTAGCTACTATTAATGACTTCTTTGGTCGCCCTATGCCGAATTCTATATTTTTAATGACACTCATTAATCATCAAAATCACCACCGCGGACAAATGACAGTTTTAATGCGACAAGCTGGCTTAACAGTTCCTGGCGTATATGGCCCCGCAAAAGAAGAATGGGCTGCGGCTGGAATGGAAGCTCCTAAAATGTAACGACAAAAAAGACAAGATGTTTACATATCTTGTCTTTTTCTGTAACTTGTTTCATGTGAAACTATTTTTTGTTAAATGGTTGTTTTATGGAAAAAACAAGTTAAAATAAATACATATTATGAGGAGGGGCAACCAAATTGAATAAAAAAACAAAAAAATAACTATGGGAACTATTTTACTAACTTCTCTTATTGGAGTTATTAGTGTATCTCTTTATTTCACCTATTATGGTACCCCTTGGGGAAAACAAGCAGCAATTACGGAATCAAAAGAGTATATTACAAAATATTTTAATCTAGATACAGAAGTCAAAAATACTTCTTACGATGCTAAAATGAATAGCTATGCAATCTCCTTTGAAACAAGTACCGACGGCGAGTTTACTATCGAATATAAAAGTCCTAATAACTTTAACATTTCTCCAGAAGTGCAAAAGTATTTAAGCACGCACTCTAAATTTACAGAGTAGTAACGAAGCGTATATATACAAAAAAGAGTTGGTGTAACGCCAACTCTTTTCACATATTCTTATCATACAGTTATATCTTCCTTCTCTATATTTTTAATGCCGTAATATGCAATCACAACTCCAATTGCTGCAAGTGCTATTTGAAGGGGAAGAAAAGTTGCTGTAGAAAACGCTGGGTTGGTATTCATTGCAATTGATACAACGATAAGAGACGAAACAATTGTAGCTGGCACTGAACGTTTACGCATTCCGAAATATATTGGGATTAAACTTATTCCCGCAGTGGCAATGGCTAAAGGAACCAGTTTTATTCCTTCTTGCGTCAATTGATCTACTGTAAATGGATTAGGAAGAATTGAAAAATAGCTATCTATCCCAAAGAAAATTCCTACTACTAAAATGTTAGATACAATAACTGTTATACATGTTAATGTTGCTGTAATAACCAACTTACTAATCATCATTTTCTTCCGATTAATAGGATAAGAAAACATAAGTAGTATTGTTTTGTTTTTATATTCACTAATTATTAACCTTGCGATTAACACGCTACCAAAAATAATAAATGTTGCTCTTACTAATGTACTAGCCGTTAACAACATCATCTGTGGATCCCTTATTTCCGGATCCCCTTCTACTTGAGCAACGATGCTCGTAAAGATCATTAATGCCAGTATAGCGATATTTGCAATAATCGCTCTCCTTACATACCATCCAAGCTTAAACTTCTTCATTTCTAGCTTCATTAAACGTAACATTATAGTCCTCCCTCCTCCTAAGACTTAATCAATATAAATGACCCCTGTTTTACTTAAAATCTTCACTTCATTTTTTGCATCACCAATAGTTCCTACTTTTATTTTTTCTGTACTTTTATCTTTCTTAAATCCTTTTAAATCCACTATTACGTCAGCCGAATTACTTTTAGCCATAAGCTTCAATGATGCCGGGACACCTTTATACCGTACGCCAATATCCCCTGATTTTGTTTCTACAAATAATGATTTTCCTTCTGTCATATCTTTCAGTAATACTTCCCCAGATGTTGAAGTGATGTTCATATTTTCGTTTTTTACATTTTTTACATAATTATCACCAGTAGTGGAAGTTATATTTACTTCTTGTAATGAACTATCTTTTAACATTAAATCTCCACTTTCGGATGTAAATTCACCCTTCTCTGCCGATAGTCCTGTAATCATTCCATCTCCAGATTTTCCTCTTGTCACGATGCTTTTTACTACTATATCGTTTATTTTCACATCACCCGATTTATTATTTAATACAATTTTATCTATTTCTTTCTTCGGAATAGCTATAGATATACTATTTTTCTTCCTAAACGTAAAACCATAAGAAAATCTGTTCACCTTTTGTTTTTGCTTAATCACAAGTTTATTTTCATCATTTTCTATTTTGACGGGATCTATCTCTTTATCTGCTTGTTCACCTTGAGCGGAAATTACTATTTTATTAGCGTCTGTACTTTTAAATTCAAGATTCCAGTTTTCAATGTCTACTTCTATTGCTTTTATATTATTTATCTCAAAAGACTTTTCTTTCTTAAAATCTTTCCCCTGAAATACCTTAATACCAAAAACTACACTAGCAATTGTAATGAATAATATTGCAATTACTATTATTTTTTTCACCATTCATACCCCAGTTCGTTTTTTGTTTTAAGCTTGCTTCACGCCACATCGATCTTGTCGATTTTACGAAACGATAGATAACTAATGAAAATTCCTAATAAACAGAGCACGATTGGGATAGCTATAAAATCAAACATACTTACTTGACCGTTTCCAGGACCAAAGTTACCACTAATCAGCATACCAATTATTACTGCCGAAGTAATCGTTGTCGGTGTCGATTTCTTTCTCATTCCAAAAAACAAAGGAATTAAACTTATACCAGATATCATAAATGCACTTATAATAGTACCTGGAACGATAGCTATTATTTCACCTATCGTAGCAGGTGTTTCAATCAGTCCCATCATTGGACTCACAAAATATACAAGCAAACTAATAATGAAAGTCGCGATAATGGTACTCACAAAACAAAAACAAAAAACAATTGTTAATTTCGCACTCATTAGCATTTTCCTTTGAAGCGGATACATAAATGATAGTTGTATCGTTTTATTCTTATACTCATCAATTACTAAACGTGATAAAATGACCGAACTAAAAATAATGAATGTTATCCTAATAAAAATATTTACTAAAGCCATATTCTGTGTGAAGTCAGAGAAGAGCATGTCTTCCTCGGCTTTCATTCCCAATGCCATAAGGCTTACTGCAGCGAAAATTGCTATAATACAAATTGCTACACTTTTAAAGTAACTAGATAATTTATGTTTCTTCCATTCGAGCTTCATTAATTTAAACATATAAATTACGCCTCCATTCTTTATATACCTGTCTCTACGCTGCTAACATTCTAATTCCAGCAGTAACGAAGCTTAACATTCCTATCACTAGTACAATGAACAACCATTTCCGCTCTGGTTTTCTATAATATAAAATTCCACTTATTAGCATTACGATAAATCCACTTACCAGGTTCAGCCACAGTCCATTAAGCATGAATACCCTCTCCATCCATTACATTTAAGAAATATTCTTCTAAGGAACTATGTTTCTTATTAATACTTTCAATTTCCACATCGTTCATAATAAGTGCTTTTGAAATGGCCTGCTGAGACGCTGACGTATCATACACACGAATCATGGTTCCACTCATTATTTTGTAGTTTTTTATACCAAGTTTATCTTCTAAAATATAAGCTGCACGTTTCACATCAGGAACAGTGATTTCAATGTACTCTGTTTGTTTTCCGTTAATACTCTTCATTGAAACTTCTTTTATTAGTTTTCCATTTTGAATCACACCAATTGTATCCGCCATTAGTTCCATCTCACCTAAAATATGACTAGAAACTAATAATGTAATACCGTATTCTTTGCAGAGCATTTTAAATAAGTCTCGTAACTCTTTAATACCAATTGGATCTAAACCGTTAATTGGTTCATCTAAAATGAGCAATTCTGGCTTTGTCACGATTGCCCTTGCAATACCGAGTCGTTGTTTCATTCCTAATGAAAAATCTTTTACTTTTTTATTATCTATCCCTTGTAGTTTCACTAAATGTAAAGCATGGTCAATTGCATTTTTATCGTAGTAGCCCATATATTCACAATGCAGGTCTAAGTTTTCTTTCGCCGTTAATTTATCATAAAAGATTGGGTATTCAATAATTGTCCCCATTCTTTTTAATACTTCATAAGATGTATCTGTTAATTTCTCACCGAAGATTTCAATATCACCACTCGTCGGTTTTATTAAATTTGTAATCATTTTCATAATCGTTGTTTTACCAGCACCGTTTGGTCCTAAAAAACCGTAAATTTCTCCTTTTTTCACATGCATGTTAACACCGGAAATAACTTCTTTCCCTTTAAACACTTTCGTTAACTGGTTTGTTTTTAATATATATGTCATGTTACTTTCCCCTTTCGCAATACTCTATATTTCTATAATAGACAACGGAAATCTCTTTTTTCTTACCCGTTTCTTACAAATTCCTTACGCTGAAAAAAAGCTTGTAGAATCTACTGCTCTACAAGCTAAAACTGCATCTTTGTTAATACAATTGTAAAAATTGTTTTTTCATACGGTTTACTAGAAAGGTGAATTTTTCCGTCCATCGCTTCCACAAGCCGTTTCGTAATCGTTAATCCTAGACCGCTTCCTTGGTACAATCTATTTCTTGAATCTTCAAGTGTGTACATACGCTCAAATACTTTATCAATATGAGATTCATCAATCCCTTTTCCTTTATCCCATACGTCTATATACACACTCGTTTCATCATCTCTTAACGTCATACCAAGTGCCTTTCCATCGTCTCCATATGTAATCGCATTTGATATTAAATTATTCAATACCCTACCTAATACTTCTATATTTCCAAGTGCGTATATATTTCTTTCTGGTATATCAATATGAACCTGAAAACCTTTCGTCGTCACTAAATCATAAAAAGATAAAATCTTCTCGCGGCAAACTTCATTCATATTTACTTTTGTCATTTCAATTGCTTTGTCACCAGATTCTAATTTTGCCAAGTCAAAAAACTTATGAATTAACTCCATCACTTCTAGTGTTTTCGTATGCACTTTTTCAAGTAATATTTGTTGTTCTTCTTTATTTATCGTTTTATCCTTATTTAACATTTCTGTATATCCAAGAATAACTGTTAGTGGTGTTTTCAAGTCATGCGAAATATTTGAAAGCATTTTTCTCATCGAAATTTCTACTTTTGCATGATCTGCATTCGTTTTCTGTTTTGCATCTAATAATTGATTAATTGCCACTAATAATTTTTGCAATTCTAGATCATCTGTCATAACGAGTAACGTCTCGCCTGTTTTGTCATTTACAATACTTTCTAACTTTTCATATGTGTATCGTAAATTTTTACTACTATTTTTTTTCATTCTATATTGCATATAAATAACACATAACAATATAAAAATAATACCTATTAACAAATTGACCATATTACATCACTTCCAACTTATAGCCGATGCCCCATAACGTTTTAATATATTCTGGATTAGATGGATCACTTTCGATTTTCTCACGCAATCTTCTCATATGAACATTAATAACGTTATCATCACCGTAATACTCTTCATTCCAAACTAACGTATATATTTGCGCTTTTGTAAATACACGATTTTGGTTCTTTACGAATAGCTTTAAAATCTCAAATTCTTTTAAAGTAAGTTTGAGAGGCTTCCCGTTTTTTTCAACTGTAAAATTAATTGGATCAATTGTTAAATCACCAATTTGAATCATTTTTTCTATTGTTTCTGTAGCCGAGTATTTCGTAGACCTCCGAATACCTGCTTTTACACGTGCAGCCAATTCAATCATAGAAAACGGCTTACAAATGTAATCATCTGCTCCAAGTCCTAATCCGACAGCTTTATCAACATCTGTATCTTTTGCTGACATCATTAAAATCGGAACTGCACTTTTTTCACGAATAATACGTACAACCTCTAATCCATCTAGCTTCGGCATCATAATGTCGAGGATAATCAAATCAAATGAACCTTTTAAATATGTGTTCACGCCTTCCTCTCCATCAGACGCGATTGTAACTTGAAAGCCCTCTTTTATTAAATACTTTTCCACCATCTCTTGAATTGAAATATCATCTTCCACTAATAAAATATGATGTGACATATGTCTATCCCCTTTTTTACAAACATTAACATATCAATTGTATCGCAACCAATGAATGCTGGAAACAATTATATGAATTTTCAAACCAACTTCCCTTCCTTCCTTAACAATGATATGATGAAATTCACTACGATTGTTCCTAATTAACTTTATATAAAGGAGACTTATCATGTCAGAGAATAAAAAAGTAAGCTTAGCTGATTTAATGCGCGAACAACTTGCTAAGAAAAAGCAAGGAAATGGAAATGGTCAAAATGCAAAAAATCAAAGCCAAGAAACGAAAAAATTACAAAACCAACAAACAAAGAAAACAAACAACCAACGTAGACGAACAGGTGTGTAAATGAACGGACAAAAACGTTCTAATATCGCACCCGGCCTTGAAGTTGATATTGTATTAAAACAAGATCAACGCACCGGCAAATTAACACGTGGAATTGTAAAAGATATTTTAACAAAATCCCCTTCCCATCCGCATGGCATTAAAGTGCGATTGCAGGACGGGCAAGTCGGTAGAGTACAAAATATCGTTCAATAAGAAAAGGAGCTCAAGTAAACTCGAGCTCCTTTTCTTTATTAACCTTTAATTTTCTCGATGAAAACTACTTTTAAGTAGTCTCCTTCTTTAAATTGATCAATGGTACGGAAATCTTCTGGTAAAGAATGTTCTTCTAATATTTTATATTTGCCATTCATTTCTTTAAAGGCTGTATCGATAAAGCCTTTAAACTTTTTCATATCGAATGCGCTACAATTTGTAGAAGCAACGATAATACCGTTATTTTCTGTAATAGCAATTGTTTCTTTTAATAAATTTTTATAATCTTTTGCTGCACTAAATGTATATTTTTTTGATCGGGCGAAGCTTGGAGGATCAAGTACGACCATATCAAATTTCATCTTTTTCTTAGCTGCATATTTGAAGTAAAGAAATACATCTTCTACAATAATATCTTGTGCTTCATAATCAACTTCATTGACGCTAAACTGCTCAATTGTTTTACTTAAACTACGATTTGCAAGGTCAACACTCGTCGTTTTACTCGCTCCGCCAAGCGCTGCAAATACAGAGAAAGCACCTGTATAAGAGAACATATTTAACACTGTTCTTCCCTTTGCATATTTATCACGAATTTGTTTTCGAACGTTACGTTGATCTAAAAATACACCAACCATTGCCCCGTCGTTTAAATAAACAGCGAAGTTCACACCGTTCTCTTTTACGATAAGTGGAAACTCACCGCGCTCTCCTGCTACGAAATCATCACCTTCAATGTATTTCCCTTTCGTATCAAAACGCTTTTTCTCATAAATGCCTTTAAAGTTTGCTACTTTTTGAAGAGCTGCTATAATCTCATCTCTGAAAGTGTAAATCCCTTCACTATACCAACTTACTACGTAGTATCCGTCATAGTAATCAATAATTAATCCGCCAAGACCATCACCTTCACCATTCACCACACGGAATGCTGTCGTATCACTTAATTTATAAAATTGTTTTCGTTTATGTAAGGCTGATTTGATTTTACTTTCAAAGAAAGATTGATTAATTTGTTCACTCTCTTTTCTCGTTAAAATCCAGCCGTATCCTTTATTTTGTTTTCCATAATAACCTTTTCCGACAAAGTTGTTCTTCTCATCTACTACTTTGATGATTGTCCCTTCTTCACGAACATCGTTTAAATTTTGAATTGCATCTTTTAAAATAAGTGGATATCCACTTTTAATTTCTTTTATAAATTTCGGTTTTATTTTTATAGTTACTTCTGATCGCATATAATAACTTCCTTTCCATTTGCATGCTTTCTCTATAGGAAGCATTTAAAAAACGAGCCTGAAAAAACAGCCTCGTTTCACTATACCATATTATTGCTTTGCTAGTACAACTCGCTCATTCTCGCACTTAACCGCCACATATTTACTACGTTTTGAAATGGAAATCTCACTGTCCAAAATAATAGAAAAAAATTATATATTTCACATTTACCATTGACAATGATAATGATTTTCATTATCATTTAATGTATATGAGTTCTTGAAAATATAGCTACATTTATAGGAGGAATAAACATGATTATTGTTACAAATACAGCTAAAATTACAAAGGGAAATGGACATAAATTAATTGAGCGTTTTAATAAAGTAGGTAAAGTTGAAACGATGCCAGGCTTTTTAGGTCTAGAAGTTCTTTTAACGCAAAATACAGTTGATTATGATGAAGTAACAATTAGCACTCGCTGGAATGCAAAAGAAGATTTCCAGGGTTGGACAAAGAGCGCCGCATTTAAAGATGCTCACTCACATCAAGGCGGGATGCCAGAATATATTCTTGATAATAAAATTGCTTACTATGATGTAAAAGTTGTACGTATGCCAATGGCTGCAGCACAGTAAAAACAGTTCTTTTTTAAAGTATAGAATATGAGAAGCGTTATCTATCACTTCTCATATTCTATACTTTTTTCTTTAATTTCTTTTTACTAATTTTGCGTGTACAACTAGCCTTCCAGCCTCTGGATCAAGCGCATAGTCACAAGTAGAAAGTGTTACAATTTCATCATTAGCCGTCAATTCCGTATCCGTTTTGTACAGTGATTTTTCTTGGATTTCCTTTAAGAACGATGTATATGCTGCATCATTTTCAAAATCCGTTTCAATGTAATAAAAGTCCGTTGTTGTCGTGTATACTGAAAAAACTTCAACGTCGTATCCTTCAAATAATGTATCGTAATATAATTTACGATGGGACATGAAAAAGTCTTCGTCCAACATCTTTTTTAAACTACCAAACATAGAACCGTCTTTCATACGATGACCATATAAAATCGTATTTCGATTTTGAGATTTCACATCATTACGATGGTCCATAAAAATGCTTCCCGCTCTCATATCTTCACCTTTATAATTACGAAATAAATAGTAATCATTATCTTTTGCTTGAACGATTGGATAATTAATTTGTGTATCATCCATCGTAATCCATCCGACTATCTCTGGATTAATTTTCTGGAGATCCTGAAACTGTTTACGTACCTCTCCGTCTTCCGATTTTTCTTCCATTGGACTTCTTTTATAAATATGTTGTGCCTCAGCCATTACTTTACGATTTTCATAATAATCCATGAAAATCCCGCCCAACTCATACATTGAATAGAAAAAGATTCCTAAAAACGCAATTGTAAGTATGCGTTGAAAAAAAGAATTCTTTTTCCGTCCTTTCTTGCTATTCAAATTATCACCTCAAAACGGATTATGCTCAGCCTTTAGATTCCCATAGGTACCATGTACAATCCGGTATCTTCATCCTGCTTTACAATGACATCTACACCATATATTGCTTTAACCATTTCTTCTGTTATTACATCATTAGGATTACCTTTCGTAATGATCTCTCCATCTTTCATAACGATAATATAGTCGCTATAACGAATGGCTTGATTAATATCATGTAATACCATTACAATCGTTAGTCCATACACTTCATTTAACTCTTTCACTAACTCTAATATTTCTAGCTGATAGTAAATATCTAAATATGTTGTCGGTTCATCTAAGAAAAGCATTGGTGTATTTTGAGCTAATGTCATTGCGATCCAAACTCGCTGCCTCTCTCCACCAGATAAAGCATAGATTGGCTTATCACGCTTACTTTGTAAATTCGTACATACTAGTGCGCGCTCTATCACTTCTCTATCTTCATCTGTTTGCGGAGAGAAAATATTTTTATATGGCATACGCCCAAAGCTTATTAGCTTTTCCACTGTAATATCTGCTGGAGCCTCATTTTGTTGATGGACAACTGCTAGCTTTCTAGCAAACTCTTTCGGTTTATATTCACTAATCGCTTTCCCATCAAGTATTACTTCTCCACTGCTAGGAACGTGATTTCTAGACATGACACTAAGTAATGTTGATTTCCCGCATCCATTCGGGCCAATGATTGTTGTAATTTTCCCAATCTCTATTTCACTACTAACAGACTTTAAACGATTTGTTACGTTATCGTATGAAAAGGTTACATTTTTAATTTCCATGAACTTTATCACTCTTTCTAAGCAAGAATATTAAGAATGGACCACCAATAACCGCCATAATTGTTGCTGCTGGAATTTCGTTAGGTGGCACAATTAACCTTCCAATCGTATCTGCCGTCAAAATTAATAACGCCCCTGCAAGAGCAGAAAATGGAATTAATACTTTATGATCTGAACCGACTAATTGTCTTGAAATATGCGGAACTAGTAATCCTACAAAAGCAATAACACCTGCAATCGCTGTTGATACTGCCGCTAAGAGTACTGCAATGGCAGAAATAATAAGGCGAACTCTCGTCACGTGCAAACCTAAGTTTTTCGCAGTCTTATCTTGTAGCGATAATAAGTTACACCAAGCTCCTACGAACAGAGCAAGAATAAGACCAACCGTTCCATAAGTCACCATTATTTCTACATCGCCCCACGTCTTCATTGTTATGTTAGAAGTCGTCGTTTGCTTAATACTCTTAATAAAATACCCACAAATTGTAACGAATGATTCATTTAATCCAGTAAACATCGCATTAATGGCAATACCAATTAAAATAATGCGAAGCGGGCTTAACCCTGACTTCCATGAAAACGAATAAACGAGATAACACGCAAACGCACCACCTAAAAAGGCGAATACGGGTGTCCAGAAAAAGAATTGCGGGAACAACGTAATAATAACGAGTGTCATAAAACTAGCTCCTGAAGATATACCGATTACCCCAGCATCAGCGAGTGGATTCTTCATAACAGCTTGAAAAAGCACCCCTGAAACAGCAAGAGCCGCTCCAGTGAACAACGCAATAATAATACGCGGGAAACGTAAATCTTTAATGACTTCAACCTCTTCATTTCCACCTGTAAATATCCCTTGTATAAGTTCAACAATACCTACTTCTAAACTCCCTTTCATCGCTGACAATGATGTCATAACAATGAGCAATGCAGTAACAATGAGGAAACTCCAAGTTTTTTTATTCATTCTACTCTTCCTTTATATTAAAATGCATCACGGATACATCATTTTTTTCAATTCATCTAACGCTTCAATTGCTGCTAAATTTCCTGTCGTTCCAAATAAACGCTCTTCTAAATCGTAAACACGGTTATTTTTAACCGCAGCAAAGTGTTTCCAAATGTCATTTGTTTTAAATTCTTTATCAAACATTTTTACAACTTCATCAGGCATACCATGAGCTGCTCGTAAAATAATATCTGGATCAGCTTTCTTTAAATACTCTGTATTAGAAGCTAAATATTCTACTTGTTCACCTTGCACAATATTTTTACCACCTAGTTGTTTCACTAAATCTCCAATATAAGAATGCTCTGTTGCTACTAAATAACTGCCCGGCACACCTAATAAAATAAGCACTGTCGGTTCTTTCTTTCCTTTTACTTCCTTTTGAATGCTAGCAACCTTTTTATCTAACTTAGTTACCACTGCTTCAGCTTGTTTTTCACGTCCATATTTCTTACCTAAATCGCTAATAGAACTTTGCATGTTTTTTAAACTCGTTAAATCTAAAAAGTTTGCTTTCATACCCACACCATCAAAAACTGGCTTTAATTCATATTCAAGTGTTGTCACAGATAACACTTCTGAAGGCTTTAATGACTTTACCTTTTCCATATCTGGACTCATTGGATTCCCAACTTCAGGTAAACCTTTATATCGCTTCGGTAAAGTTTTAGAACTTGTTGGAACGCCGACTAAATCTACTTCTAACGCATCCATAATTTCAGTAACAGCCACTGTTGTTGCAACAACGCGCTCTTTACTCTCACTCTTTACCTGCTTTGCTGTTTCTTTTTTGGGTGATGAGCACCCGGCTATACTCATTAACAAAATGATAGCCATTAGTACACTTACGATTTTCTTCACTCTCAATCACCACTCCCTTCCATACAATATGAAACAAGTCTTGATGCACGCGAACATGCATCAAGACTCCAAAAATTACAATCTACCTGCTCTATATTTACGGACTAGTAAAGCAAGTGAACCTAGCAGTAACACCATGTATAAACCAAGTTGTGCTGTATCTGCAGTTTTTGAGTTTTTCTCTTTTTTTGAATCATTTTTTGTATCTTCTTTTTTCTTCTGACCATCTGCATTTCGGTTAAAATCAGGAGTACCTACTGTTTTTACATTATCTACTTTCGGTGTAGTCACTGGATTTTTCGGTTCATTTTTCGGTTCCTCTTTAATAGTTTCTAACGCGCCGATATTATTTGTATCAAATTGAATTTGTACATCGTAGAAATGATGGTAGTTCATCTCATCGATGTCTACCTTTACTTTTGCGTTTAATTTTTCAAATAGATCTTCTACTTCAAACTGTACTACTCGCGTATTTGTATTTTTATCTTCTCTTACTACTTTCGCATCAGCGAATAGTTCCTTGTTTTCCGTTTGAAATTTCGTAATCCACGCACTATTTTTCAGCGTCATCTCAATGTATTTTTTACCATCTTTTACGATTAATTTCGCTGGATTTACAACATAGTCATGCATCTTTGAAATCTCATCTGTTTTATCTTTTAATACTTTAAATGTAATATCATATTGGCCATCTACTAAATTTTTCGGATCAACTATTACTTTCGGGTTATTATTTCCACCTTGGTTGTCATTTCCACCCTGGTTGTCGTTTCTTCCTTGGTTGTCGTTTCCGCCTTGGTTGTCGTTTCCTCCTTGGTTGTCGTTTCCTCCTTGGTTCCCTAAAGCTTTAATACTGTCTTGATCAAATACAAATTGAACATCGTAGAAATGGTGATAATTCATTGAATCAATATCTACTTTTACTTTTGCATTTAATTTTTTAGACAAATCGTTTACTTCTACTTCTACTACTCTTGTATTTTGTTCTTTATTTTCACTTAACACTTTTGCATTAACGAAAGAACCATTCTTCTCAAATTCAAATTTCGTAATCCATGTACTATTTGTTAATGTAAACGATACGTATTTCTTACCATCTTTTACTTTTAATACACCTGGGCTTTTTGTGTATGTGTTCATCATTGAGATTTCATCTGTTTGATCTTTTAACACTTTAAAGCCAATGCTGTATTCACCATCTTTAAGAGCTTTTGGATCAATTGTTGTGTTATTATCTTGGTTGTTGTTTCCACCTTGGTTGTTGTTTCCACCTTGGTTGTTATTTCCGCCTTGGTTGTCGTTTCCACCTTGGTTGTTATTTCCGCCTTGGTTGTCGTTTCCACCTTGGTTGTTGTTTCCACCTTGGTTGTTGTTTCCACCTTGGTTGTTGTTTCCACCTTGGTTGTTGTTTCCACCTTGGTTGTTGTTTCCACCTTGGTTGTTGTTTCCACCTTGGTTGTTGTTTCCACCTTGGTTGTTGTTTCCACCTTGGTTGTTGTTTCCACCTTGATTGTTGTTTCCACCTTGGTTGTTGTTTCCACCTTGGTTATCTAACGGCTTAGTGCTACCTTTATCAAATGCAAATTGAATATCGTAAAAATGGTGATAATTCATTGAATCGATATCTACTTTTACTTTTGCATTTAACTTTTTCGATAAATCTGGTACTTCTACTTCCACTACGCGTGTATCAGCTTTTTTATCTTCACTTATTACATTTGCATCAACAAATGAACCATTTTTCTCAAATTCAAATTTTGTAATCCAAGAACTGTTCGTTAACGTAAAGGATACATACTTCTTACCATCTTTTACTTTTAGCACACCTGGACTTTTTGTATATGTGTTCATCATTGAAATTTCGTCTGTTTGATCTTTTAATGCTTTAAAATTGATGCTGTATTCACCATCTTTAATTGTTTCAGCATCTGGTTTTTTATTTTCATCTGGTTTTTCTGCTTCCGGTTTTTCTACTTCTGGTTTTTCTACTTCCGGTTTTTCTACTTCCGGTTTTTCTACTTCTGGTTTTTCTACTTCCGGTTTTTCTACTTCTGGTTTTTTCTCTTCATTTTTAATTTGTTCAAGTTTATCTTGTTCAAATAAAAGTTGTACATCATGCGTTTGCTTATAATTTCTTGATGCCATTTCGATAAATACTTTTGTATTTAGTTTTTTAGATAAATCGTTTACTTCAAACTCTACTACTCTTGTATCTTTTTCCTTATCCTCACTCACTACTTTTGCATCAACAAATGCGCCATCTTTTTCCGTTTGGAAATTTTTAATTAATGAGCTACTTTTTAGTGTTACAATTGCTTTTTTCTTACCGTTTTCTACTTTTAATACTCCTGGATTTACCATGTAAGTATTCATCTTAGATTCTTCATCTGTTTGATCTTTTAACACTTTAAATGGAATGCTGTACGCACCATCTGTAATTGTGTTAGAATTTGGTTGTTGATCTGGGTCAGGCTTTTGGTCGGGCTTCTGACCTGGATCGGTAGTTTCATTTGGATCTGGCTTATTAGCTGGGTCCTCTTTTTCATTTGGTTTTTCTACATGAATTGGTGTAACGCTATTTTGATCAAATGCAATACGAACGTCGTACTCATGATGATAATTTAAAAAATCAATATCTACTTTTACTTTTGCATTTAATACCTTCTCTACATCTTCTACATCAAATTCTACTACTCTTGTATCTTTTTCTTTATCTTCACTAATTACATTTGTCGCAACTAGCTTACCTGCTTTTTCTGTTTCAAACTTCGTAATCCATGAACTATTCGTTAATGTAAAGGATACTTTCTTTTTCCCATCCTTCACTTTTAAAGTTCCCGGGCTTACTGAATATTGATTCATCATCGATTCTTCATCTGATGTATCTTTTAAAACTTTGAAACCAATTGAATATTCACCGTCAGCCAACTTGGTAGCTGCTTGAACTGCAAGTGGTTGTAATGTTGATACGAATGTAAATATCATTAAAAACATAGCAACAATAATTTTTGTATACCTGTTCAATGGAACGACTCTCCCTTTTGAAAATTATTTAATACTGTTCCCATCAAATACAAAGCGAATATCATACGAAGCATTATAATTAATAATTGGAATATTAATTTTCACCTTGCCATTTAGTTTTTTTGACAAGTCAGCAACTTCAAATTCTACAACTCTAGTATTATCTTTTTTGTTTTCACTTAACACGGTTGTTTCTAAAAATTGACCATCTTTTTCTACTTGGAAACTTTTAATAGAAGCACTATCTTTCACTTTAAATGAAACATATTGTTTTCCATTTTTAACTGTTAATGTTGCTGGGCTTTCAAAATAACTATTCATTCTAGACGATTCATCTTTATCGCCTTTCCATACAGTAAAAGCAATATTATATTTTCCATCAGCTAGTTTTGTAGCAGCCTTTGCATCTTGTAAACCTAGTGTTGCGATAAACGTAAATAAAACAGCAAATACGGCAATAATCATTTTAAATTGTTTAAACATATATTCATCACCCTTCAAAAGATTTATTTACTCAATTTCACTTTACGAATTAAGAAAGCACCTGAAATAAGAATTAACGCTGCAAACAATCCAATACGTGCTTCATCGCCTGTTTTTGGGTTATCTGTTTTTTCAGCTTTTCCATTTTCATTTTTTGTTTCTTTGTTCACTTCTTTAGCTGTTTCCTTACTCTCTACTTTTGTTTTCTCTTCTTTTACTTGTGTATCTGTTTTCGCTTGATCATTATTTTTTGTTGTAGCAGCTACGCCGTTATCGCCACCTACAGCTTTTACATTTGCATCAAAAGCAAAACGAATTGTGTAGTGGTGGTCATAGTTTGCATTTGGTACAACAACATGAATTTTTACAGCTGCTGGTTTGGATAAATCATCTACTTTAAACTCTACTGTTCTTTTATCTGCCGATTCATCTTTACTAACAACTTTCGCATCAACAAAATTCCCGTTCTCTGGTGCTTTAAATTCTGTAATCCAAGCACTATGATTCATCGGAACTTGTACTCTCATCTCACCGTTTTTCACTATTAATTTTGCTGGCTTTTCAAAATAGTCATTTGCCATTGAAGCTGAATCATTTTCCGCTTTTTGAATTACATAATTAATATCGTAAGTACCATCAGCTAGTTTTGCTGAAGCATTCCCGTATGGCATTACAAGAAAAGCTAGCATACATACGAACGTTATAATAAAAGCGGGTAATACAGAAACCTTTTTCATTTTTCTTGTTTCCTCCTTGGTTATCTTTCACTTCACTTTTTGAAAATGATAATTATTCTCAATTTATAAGAAAAAAATAATCTCTTCTACCTATTATTTAATTAGCATTCTTTTATGTAACATAAGCATTATTGATTATCATTCTCATTGAATGTTAAAAATAATATCTCACCCTATTCCTTATATGAAGGCATAGACACTGAGAAAAAATTACAAAACTTATTTATTGATTATCATTCTCAATATAAATCAAAAAAAATAAACTATCTCTTCTCCTCTTCTTTCACCTCTTCCCCCTAACAACACTTTAGTTATAGAAACCCCTTTTCCCTCACTTCCCTTCCAATATTTCCACAACTAAGTCAATCTTAGCCTACTCATAAATTTTTTGTCAACTATATTACGTATAAAATTTTTAATATCTGAATTTCTCTATATATGGCTTTTTCTACAAAAAAAGAGACTTTCTATTATAGAAAGCCTCTTTTCTCTATTTTTCTACAGCAATTTCCTGCTTTTGAAACTTAGAAACTATATAACCAAATCCTATACCGATTATGCCTGGAACTAACCAACCAATTCCTACACTATATAATGGAATCTTATCTAAAATAGGTGCTAGCGCTGCAATTTGAAGGTTTGCATTGTGTAACCCATCAAAGAAACTTATTGCAAATGCTCCTACAATCCCGCCCACATACATCGCTAATGGAAGACGAACGTAGTTTTCAACAAGTGATAGTACGATAAGTACGATTCCAATTGGATAAATGGCGATTAAGATTGGTAATGCTAATGCATTTAACTGAGTTAACCCAAGGTTTGCTACCATAAATGCTAATACACAGAAAATGAAAACGACTTTTTGATAAGAAAGCTTTGGTAATAAGGAAGAGAAGTAATCACCACAAGCTGCAACAATACCTACAGAAGTTGTTAAACATGCTGCTGTAATTGCGATCCCTAGTAATAAAGTTCCGTAGCTACCAAATAAATGATTCACGACATTTGTTAAAATAATTCCTCCGTTTGCGCCCATTCCAAGTGACACACTAGAAGCTCCAAGATAAGCAAGTGCTAAATACACAAGTAGTAAACCAAGCGCTGCAATAAATCCTGCAAAGATTGTTACTTTTGCAATACTGTTTTTATTTGTAATGCCTTTTTCTTTTAACGCATGAATTACAACATTTCCGAATACCAGTGCTGCAAGTCCATCTAAAGTTAAATATCCGTCAATAAATCCTTTAAAGAGAGGAGCACTATACGCTTCTGTCGGTGCACCAAATTCTCCAATTGGTGTAATAAGTGCTTTACCTACGATAATTGCAATAACAGCTAATAGTATTGGAGTTAGCACTTTACCAATACGACCCACTAATTTCGAAGGATTTAAAGCTAAATAGAAAGTGACTGCAAAGAAAATAAGTGTAAAGATAACAAGTGGATATGACTGACCAGCTATCTCACTTGGTAAAAACGGTGCAACACTCATCTCATAAGCTACTGTTCCTGTACGCGGCACACTTACGAATACGCCTAAACATAAATAAATTGCAGTGATAAAAACAAGTGCGAATATAGGATGTACACGTCCTGCTAGCTCATTAATATCTCCCTTTAAAGCTATAACAATTACTCCTAATAAAGGTAGTCCAACCCCTGTTACGATAAAACCAAACAGTGCGATCCATACGTCCGTTCCAGCACCTTGCCCTAACGCTGGTGGAAAAATCATATTACCTGCACCAAAAAACAGTGCAAATAACATTAAACTTATTGCAAACATCTCTGAAAACTTTAAAGATGATTTCATTTCTGCTAACCTCCTAAAATAATTAATTGACAAAATATTCTGAATCTAAATCCGTCACATATCCTCTTTCAAGCATACTTCCCCGTAAAAGAACGCAAAAAACACCCGTCCCTAACAAAGGGACGAGTGTTGAAATCGTGGTTCCACCCTTATTCTAATAAAATGAATTTATAGCAAAATAAGCTCATTTTATAGCTCGTGTAAATTGATAACGGTTTTATCCGTCAAGAATTACAATGCATCATGCATGCAGTTCACTCTTGAAGTTTAGAGGTGGTAAGCTTGTCTTTTCGTATTAGGAAGCTCACAGCCTAAGGCTCCCCTCTCTGAGAATCGTAAAATACAACTCATGTCCTCATCATTACTTTTATAAAATATCTTGTCGAAACTTGTTGTTTTTTATTATATGGGCTATTTTTTAAAAAATCAATAGTTTTATTTTTTCTGACAAAAAAATATAGGGAGAAAATTTTTCCTCCCTATAACTGCCCTTTTAATATCTCTAATTCCTCAGTTGCAATGTTCCGCCATTTTCCTACTCCAAGCTCATTTAGCTCTATATTCATAATGCGCACTCGCTTTAGCTTTATTACAGTAAATCCGAAAGCACGACTCATTCTACGAATTTGCCTGTTCATCCCTTGCGTTAAAATGATACGAAATGTTGATTGATCGACTCTCGTCACTTTACACGGCTTCGTCATACCATCTTTAATCTTTACGCCGCTGGCCATCTCATCAATAAACCAGTCCGTAAAAGGTTTATCGACTCTGACAACATATTCCTTCTCGTGCTCATGATCACCATGTAAAATTCGATTCGCAATGCCGCCGTCATTCGTTAATAAGATAAGTCCTTCCGATGCTTTATCTAATCGTCCAACTGGAAAGATTCGCTCTGGGTAATTGATATAATCAATAATATTATCTTCAATATGATCAGCTGCTGTACAAGTAATCCCGACTGGTTTATGAAAGGCTATGTACACCTTTTCTTTCTCTTCTTTTACAATAACTTGCCCATCAATCGTTACAACATCACCATCGCTCACAAGTGCACCGTGCGTACATATTTCGCCATTAATAGCCACGCGTCCAGCTTTAATAAGGCGATCTGTCTCGCGTCTTGAGCAAGATTTTGCTTCGCTTATGTATTGGTTGATTTTCATGTTTTGTTCCTTTTCATATATAATAAAAACGTCAATCTATGGCAATATCATTATGCCACGATTGACGCTTTTTCACTTCGCAAAAACAACTAAATAAATAACCCCAATCACCAAAAATATTCCACAACAAGCTAACAATACTTTTGCAAGTTTGTCCATAAACATATAATGGTTTCCCCTTTGTTTCGTTGTTTGCTATTTTAATTCGACAACTGTTACGCCTAGGCCTCCCTCGCCCATGTCACCGTAACGGTAATTCTTCACGCCGCGATGCTTCTTCAAGTAATCTTGTACACCTTGGCGAAGCGCTCCTGTTCCTTTACCGTGAATGATTGATACACGAGGATAACTTGCAAGCTGGGCATCGTCTAAATATTTTTCAACGCGCATCATTGCATCTTCATAACGTTCACCGCGAAGATCCAGTTCCAATGAAACGTGGTAATCTCTACCCTTCACACTTGCGACTGCTTTTTTCTCTGTTTGCTTCGGTGTGTTAATGTATTCCATGTTAGATTCTTTTACTTTCATCTTCAGAATACCGATTTGTACGCTCCACTCTGTATCACTTACTTTTTCAAGTAATTGACCCTTTTGACCGAACGTTAATACTTTTACTTCATCACCTGCGCGTAACTGTTGTTTCGGCGCAGTGTTTTTCACGTTTACTTTTTGTTTCTTCACAAGCTCTGGCGCTGTTCCTTCTAGACGGCTCTTCGCTTCAATAAGCTCATGGTCTTTCACATTTACAAGCTGTGCTTTACGCAATTGACGAAGTTCTTGAATAATACCTTCTGCTTCTTTCTTCGCAGCTTCGACTTTTTCTTCCCCTTCTTTTTGCGCTTTTAATAGTTTTTCATCACGCTCATCGTTAAACTCAATAATTTGACGTTGCAACTCACGATGAAGTTTCTCAGATTGTTTGCGAAGTGCCTCTGCTTCGTTCCAGTCACGCTCTGCATTCTTTTGACTTTCTTCTAACTTCGCAATCATATTCTCAATTTTGTTTGTATCTGTACTAATGTGGTTACGTGCTTGGTCAATAACGCGATCAGATAATCCAAGGCGCTTCGAAATTTCAAAGGCGTTACTACGACCTGGTACACCGATTAATAATTTATACGTTGGGCTTAATGTGTTCACATCGAACTCAACACTCGCATTAATAACTTGCTCACGGTTATATCCGTACGCTTTTAATTCTGGGTAATGCGTCGTAGCAACAACGCGAGCACCGCGGTTACATACTTCATCTAAAATCGAAATGGCTAGTGCAGCACCTTCTTGCGGGTCTGTTCCAGCACCTAATTCATCAAATAAAACTAAGCTTTCAAAATCAGCTTTTTCTAAAATATCTACAATGTTCACCATATGTGAGGAGAACGTACTTAAGCTTTGTTCAATCGACTGCTCATCACCAATATCAGCAAAGATATTTTTAAATACACAAATCTCTGACTCATCCATTACTGGAATGTGAAGGCCAGATTGCGCCATTAATACACAAATACCAACCGTTTTCAGCGTAACTGTTTTACCACCTGTATTCGGTCCTGTAATAACAATTGTTGTGAAATCTTTACCTAGCATAATGTTATTTGGCACAATAATTTCTGGATCGATTAGGGGGTGACGAGCTTGTCTTAAATCCATATAACGCTCGTTATTTACGATTGGTTTCGTTGCTTTAATTCGTTTCGCATAAAAAGCTTTCGCAAAGATGAAATCAAGATTTGCAACTACTTCTACGTTTGATAAAACGATATCGGCTTCTACTGCCACTTCTTCTGTTAACATTAATAAGATGCGTTCAATTTCTTGTTTTTCTTTCACTCGTGCTTCTTGTAGTGCATTATTTAATTCTACAATTACTTGTGGTTCAATAAATAATGTTTGTCCAGAAGCAGATTGGTCGTGAACAATACCGCCATATACGCCGCGGTATTCTTGCTTTACTGGGATTACGTAACGTTCGTTACGAATCGTTACAATCGAGTCAGACAGCATCTTTTGTGCGTTTGAAGAACGCGTCATATTTTCTAACTTTTCACGAATACGGCTTTCCGCAGTACGAATTTGAGTACGAATACCACGCAGTTTATCACTCGCGCTATCGACTACTTCACCGCCATCACCGATGCAATTTGTAATTTTCTTTTCTAAATCATATAAAGATACAATTTGAGCGACATGAGTTTCTAAAATCGGAAGCTCGACACCGTTATCAGCCATATCTTCAATGAAACGTTTCATATTACGACTACCATACATCGTATTCGCAATATCAAGTAGTTCATTCGGGCTTAACATACTTCCAATCTTTGCACGCTTCACATTTGAGCGAATATCCGTAATGCCACCTAATGGTGCACTACCTTTTAAACGAATGACTTTCGCTGCTTCATCCGTTGTATCTTGCATTTCTACAATTTCTTCAAAATCAGTGCTCGGCACTAAATTCTTCACTTTATCACGGCCAAGTGAAGAGGCTGTATGTTCAAGTAATTGTTCTTTTACTTTATTGTATTCTAATACACGCAACGTTCTTTCTAACATGTTGCAGGTCCCCCTTGTGTTACTTATTACGTTTAATATAGTCTAATAAACGTTCAATATCCCATGTGTTAATCACGTTATCTTTTTGAATCCAACCTTTACGTGCTGCAGCTACACCTGTTTCCATATCTTCTAACATTTCAAGTGTATGAGCATCCGTATTAATCGCTACTTTTACACCAGCATCTTGTGCTTGTTTTAATAATTTCGCGCTTAAATCTAGACGGTTCGGATTCGCATTTAATTCTAAAACTGTATTTGTCTCTTTTGCGAGTTCAATTAATAAATCTGTATCTACATCATAACCCTCACGGCGCCCGAGAAGACGTCCTGTCGGATGGGCAATCATTGTGACATGTTTATTCTCAAGTGCAGTACGCAGACGCTTCATAATCGTTTCACGGTCTTGTGAGAAGCTAGAGTGAATCGCTCCAATGACATAGTCTAATTCTTCTAATACTTCATCATCAAAATCAAGAGAGGCATCTGGTAAAATGTCCATTTCAATTCCGCGTAAAATTGTAATGTCTGGATACTTTTCATTCATACGTTCAATTTCTTTCGCTTGCTCACGAAGACGCTCTTTCGTTAAACCATTCGCTACTTTCAAATATTGCGAGTGATCAGTAATCGCCATAAACTTGTATCCACGAGCACGGCACGCTTGTACCATTTCTTCAATAGAAAAAGCACCGTCACTCCAAGTTGTATGCATATGTAAATCACCTTGTATATCGGAAAACTGAATTAAGTTCGGATACTCTTTAATTAATTCAATTTCTTTTCCATCTTCACGCACTTCTGGCGGAATAAATGGCAGACCGAAATGAGCGAAGAAGTCTTCTTCAGTCTCAAATGTTTTCACTTCACCTGTTTCCAAGTTCTCTACACCGTACTCACTAATTTTCTCGCCTTTATCTTTTGCGATTTGACGCATTTTTACGTTATGGTCCTTTGATCCTGTGAAATGGTGAAGAGTTGTAATAAACTCTTCTGGTTTTACTAAACGAAAATCGATTGAAATATCATATTCATATTGAAGACGGACAGAAACTTTTGTATCTCCACTTGCGATTACTTCAATCATATTATCGAATTGTAGTAAATGCTCACGTACCGCTTCTGGTTCTGTCGTTGCAATGATAAAATCTAAATCTTTCACTGTTTCACGAACACGGCGCAAGCTACCAGCGCGAGAGAAACGAATTACTTCAGCAATATTCGACAATTTCTCCTCTATTTCCCCGGCAATAGGCAATACCATCGCAATTGGTAAACGCTCTGGACGAGAGCCTACTTGATCGATTGCTTCTAATATTTTCTCTTCTGTCTTCTTACCGAAACCTGCTAAAGCCTGTACTTTATTTTCCTCACAAACAGCTTTTAGCGATTCCATATCAACAACACCAAGTTCTTTATATAACTTAGCCACCTTTTTACCACCAAGTCCTGGTAGTTTTAATAACGGCAATAAGCTACTTGGTACTTCTTTCTCAAGTTCTTGCAATACTTCAGATGTTCCCGATTCTATATATTCTTGAATAACGGCTGCTGTTCCTTTTCCGATTCCTGGAATCTTTGTGAAATCTTCAATTTCAGAAAGACTACGATCGTCACTTTCTAATGCTGCTGCCGCTTTACGAAATGCAGATATTTTAAATGGATTCGCACCCTTTAGTTCCATAAAAAGCCCGATTGTCTCTAATAATTTGATAACTTGTTTTTTATTTACTTTCATCATTGCCCCGCCTTTCTTTCATAGAAAAAAACTTCTCTTTCCGAAAAAAGAGAAGTTATACTCTGCTACCTGTCTGCCATAGTTCCTTCACCTTTTCAGATAGAATCGGTGTATCGTCTACAATTATTTTGCTAATTGATGATTTTTGTAATGGTGTTTGTACTTGTTCAATCGGAAGTATGTTTCCAATGATAATTAAGACAAACAAAATAATATATACTTCTAAAAACCCGAGGATTGCCCCCGCAAACGCATTTACTTGCTTTAAAACCGGTATTTCTGCAAACATATTTAACAAATTACCAAGTAATGAAAGTGCAATTTTTGTGATAATAAACAATATGATAAACGCAAGCGCTTGATAAAATACTGTCTCAATATTATTTGCATCAATCCATTCTGGAACAGATACGTTTTTATCAAATGGATACGGAATAAATTTCGCAAGTGCTGGCGCTAAATCTTTACAGTACCAGTATGCAACAAGGTATGCGATAATAAAGCTTGTTAACTTTACAAGTTGCAGAATAAACCCTCTGCGTAAGCCGAGGAAAAATCCCATAACAAGCAGTAAAATGATAATAATATCAATCATGTTATTCCATTCCTTTTTTTGTCATACTTTCTTTCAATTTCTCATGTTCTTCTTTTAATTTTATGTAATCGTGTATGACGTTTACCGCCGTCAATACCGCTAGTCTACTCGTGTCAAGCGAAGGATTCTTGGCATTGAGTTCGCGCATTTTATCATCCACAATCGCTGCTACCATGCGGATATGACTTGTACTTTCATCGCCAACAACTGAATATTGTTGACCATAGATTTCTACATTAATTCGACTTTTCTTTCCCTTTTGTTGTGACAACTCACCGGCCTCCAATCACGTACAGAATCCTAAAGTTTATCATACCATGAACCTTCATAATATGGAAACAGAAAGAACAATCCGATATGATAAAAATAACAATATAAAAAAAGGGGCGACCATTATGTCAAATTCTATCGTAATTCAAACAAATTCTACAGTAATTGAAGACATGAAACAACAATATAAACATTCGCTTAGCCCGAAAACTCCGCAAGGCGGGATCTTCATGGCAAAGGTACCATCTTGCACGATTACAGCGTATAAATCTGGAAAAGTAATGTTCCAAGGAGGCCGCGCTGAAGCAGAAGCTTCTCGTTGGCAAACTGTCTCTCAAACACCCAAAACAGCTGTAAAAAAATCTGTTGATTCCCACCGTTATGCACCGCCTGCTTCCATCAGTACAATGTCTATTGTAGGGTCTGATGAAGTTGGTACGGGAGATTTCTTTGGACCGATGACAGTCGTTGCTGTATATGTAGATGCAAAGCAAATTCCACTACTAAAAGAACTTGGTGTAAAAGACTCTAAGAACTTAAATGACGATCAAATTACTGCCATTGCGAAACAACTTCTACACGTTGTTCCTTACAGCTCCCTTGTCCTTCATAATGAAAAATATAACGAGCTATTTGATAAAGGAAACAACCAAGGTAAGTTAAAAGCTTTACTACACAATAAAGCTATTACAAACTTATTAGCTAAAATGGCACCTACAAAACCTGAAGGCGTCTTAATCGATCAATTCACACAACCTGATACATACTATAAATATTTAACAAAACAAAAACAGGTACAGCGTGAAAATGTTTATTTCGCTACGAAAGGTGAAAGCGTCCATTTAGCAGTAGCCGCTGCTTCTATTTTAGCTCGCTACTCATTCGTAAAACAGTTTGACGAACTAAGTAAAAAAGCTGGTATGCCACTTCCAAAAGGTGCTGGTAAACAAGTTGATATTGCTGCAGCTAAATTAATTCAAAAGCTTGGTAAAGAACGATTACCCGAGTTTGTGAAACTGCATTTCGCTAATACGGAGAAGGCGTTTCGCTTATTAAAATAGTATCGACAAAAACAGGAGCCTACAAACTCCTGTTTTTTGTTTCACCCTACTATTGTCCTTGTAATTATGTCACAACATAAATATACATATTATTAAAATTAAAGAAGATAATTCCTATTACTATTTCTATAAATGATTCTAAACATCTTACTAGGTGATCCCATGAAAGACAATTCAAAATTAGGGAGAATATCCAACTATTAAGTGAGCAACAGGAGTTCCAAAATTTAATCGAAAGATATGGTAGATCATTCCTATTAAATTTTCGGATTCGAAAATTTATCGTGAAACACGATGCACAACAAGCTACAACACTTCTGTGAGGAATTTGAATTCATGATTAGAAGAAAAGGATTGTTTACATAAGGAGGGAATTCATATGGACGCTGTGAAAGTTAAAAAATTATTATATGTTTTCATACACCTCGTAGGTCCACTTTCTTACTTCATTATTTCTACTGTTTGGGGCACTTTCTTCACTACTAAATCCACATTCGAAAACATATCTGATAGCCTTAGCGTTATGGCCATCTATTACGTGTTCATAAGTTTACTGTGGTTTTTCTATTTCGATCGATTAGACAAAGACATAAATAAGATTACAAAAGAAATTAACGATAATATGATGTAACACATAACAAAGGAGAGCCCTTAAGACTCTCCTTTGTTATGTTAGCTTCGTTTCTGCTTCTTATTTGATGAAGGTACTTTATGTGAACCTGTTTCATGTGTCGTCGTTCCTTGTCCTTCTACTTCTGGAGAACCAAGGCTTGACCTTGAATGATCTTTTTTCACTTTTTTACTCATTTATATTCACCCCTTCGCGTTACTTTTTGCTACGAGATAATAAACTATGCAAAATAAAAAGCGAGAGGAAACCCTCTCGCTTTTTCATATCTTAAAACTCAGAAGAACCTGGAGTTCTTGGGAATGGAATTACGTCACGGATGTTAGCCATACCAGTGATGTACATTAGGAAGCGCTCGAAACCTAGACCGAATCCAGCGTGTTTTGTACCGCCGTATTTTCTAAGTTCTAAGTACCACCAGTAGTCCTCTTCGTTCATACCTAATTCTTTAATTCTGTCTACTAAAACGTCCATTCTTTCTTCACGTTGACTTCCGCCGATTAATTCGCCGATGCCAGGAACTAGAAGGTCAGTAGCAGCTACTGTTTTTCCATCTTCATTCATACGCATGTAGAACGCTTTAATGTCTTTCGGGTAGTCAGTTACGAATACAGGGCGTTTGAAGATCTCTTCTGATAAGTATCTTTCATGCTCTGTTTGTAAGTCAATACCCCATTCTACTGGGTATTTGAAGTCAGCACCTGATTCTTGAAGTACTTTAATTGCTTCTGTATATGTGATGCGACCGAAGTCAGAGTTAATCACGTTGTTCATACGCTCTAGAACTGTTTTATCAACGAAGCTGTTGAAGAAGTCCATTTCTTCTGGTGCATGCTCTAATACATATTTCATTGCATATTTCAGCATATCTTCTGTAAGATCCATTACATCGCCTAACTCAGCGAATGCAATCTCAGGCTCAACCATCCAGAACTCAGCAGCGTGGCGAGTTGTGTTTGAGTTTTCCGCACGGAATGTAGGTCCGAATGTATATACATCACGGAATGCTAATGCATACGCTTCAGCGTTCAGCTGTCCACTTACTGTTAAGTTTGTTTCTTTACCGAAGAAGTCTTTTGATTCATCAACTTGTCCGTCTTCACCTTTTGGTACGTTGTTTAAATCTTGTGTTGTTACGCGGAACATTTCGCCAGCACCTTCTGTATCACTACCAGTGATGATTGGTGTGTGAACATGTACAAATCCACGCTCTTGGAAGAACTGGTGAATCGCAAATGCTGCGATAGAACGTACGCGGAACGTTGCAGAGAATGCATTTGTTCTTGGACGTAAGTGAGCGATTGTACGTAAGTATTCAAACGTATGACGCTTCTTTTGAAGTGGGTAATCAGAATCTGATAAGCCCTCGATATCAATTTTTTCTGCTTTAATTTCAAATGGTTGCTTCGCTCCAGGCGTTGCAATTACTTTACCTTCTACTTTCACTGAAGAGCTAAGTGGAAGCTTTGCAATTTCTTTAAAGTTCTCTAATTCTGTATCGAAAACGATTTGAACGCTTTTGAAGAAGCTACCGTCGTTTAATTCGATGAAACCAAATGCTTTTGAATCACGTAAGTTACGAATCCACCCTGATACTTGTACTGTTTGACCTGCATACTTTTCTGTATCTCTATACAGACTTTTTACTAATGTGTTTTCCATAGTGAAATTCTCCTTTGCTGATATATTTAAATACAAAAAAACCTTTCATCCATAAAGGGACGAAAGGTTAAACTTCGCGGTACCACCCAATTTGTCATAAAGACCAACTTTAACTCGTATGTAATACATACTTCCCGGTTTGTAACAGGCCGGATTCCCGTCTAAGTCTACTCTTGAATACAAGATTCAATTTCGGTTAGCAACTCCAAGGTGTTCTTCACATATACCGCCTCATCAGGCTCTCACCGCCCCTGACTCGCTTTGGATTATAGTATATACTACTTTTCCTTATCATCGTCTTTCATTTTGTTAAACTAAAATTAATGTACTACATTCGAGAGAAAGATGCAAGATGCCAGAAAATATATAAGCGATTTTTGTAATATATCGACTTACCGACATCTGTCGACGATTGTGCAATAAAAAAATTGCCGGAATGAATCCGGCAATTTTCTAATTACTTACGTAACTCCGCACCAAATTTCTCTTCTACCGTTGTTAATACACGGTTATGCGCTTCTGTTACTTCTTCATCTGTTAACGTACGTTCTGCATCGAAGTAAGTCATAGAGAATGCAAGTGATTTCTTGCCTTCTTCCATTTTTTCACCTTCGTATAAGTCGAATAGTGTTACGTCTTTCAGAAGTTCTCCGCCAGCTTCAGAAATGACTTGCTTCATTTCACCAGCTTTTGTTTCTTTTGTTACCACAACAGCCATGTCACGTGTCATAGATGGGAAACGCGGAATTGCTGAGTAGTAAGTTTCTTCAGCGTCTGCACCGAATACTTTTACAAGAGATAGTTCAAATACGAATGTATTTTTCACATCTAATTGTTTTTCTGCTTCTGGGTGCAATTGACCGATGAAACCAATTACTTCGCCATCTAATACGATATCAGCTGTACGGCCTGGATGCATACCTTCACGTTTTGCTGGTGCATATGTGATTTGGTTTGAAACGCCAAGTACGTCGAATAGTCCTTCTAGTACACCTTTCATAACGAAGAAGTCTACTACTTTCTTCTCACCTTGCCATGCATGGTGAAGAGCAAGACCTGTCATAACACCTGCAAGGTGTTGTTCTTCTTTCGGAAGTTCTCCTGCTTCTGTTGGTAAGAAGATAGAACCTACTTCGTATAAAGCAACGCTGTCGTTTTTACGAGCAACATTGTATGAAACTGCTTCTAGCAATTGTGGCACTAAGCTTAAACGAAGTTGGCTACGCTCTTCGCTCATTGGAAGCGCAAGGTTTACAGGTGCTTTTTCGTTTGGCTCAACCATGTATTGTTTCGCTTTGTCAGCGCTTGTTAATGAATACGTAATTGCTTCATATAAACCAGCACCCTCTAAGAAGCGACGTACTTTACGACGTTTCGTTTGTGCTGATGTTAATTTACCACGAGTCATCGTTCCAGAAGGTAATGTAACTGGAATGTGGTCATAACCGTATAGACGGCCCACTTCTTCTACTAAGTCTTCTGAAATTGTAATATCAGGACGACGTGCTGGTACATTTACATGGAATGTTCCTTCTACTTCTGTGAATGGGAATTTCAAGTTTGTGAACATTGTACCCATTTCACTCGCAGAAATGTTTGTACCTAATACACGGTTTACTTTTTCAGCAGTAACAGATACTGTACGCTCTTGTACTTGTAAGTTGTCAGATTCTACTACACCTTCAAGTGCTTCTCCGCCAGCGTATTTCGCCATTAAAGCAGCTGCGTGTTGAATTGCTTCAAATGTACGTGTTGGGTCGATTCCTTTTTCGAAACGTGCACTTGATTCACTACGAAGACCTAAGTCTTTTGATGTGCGACGCACTGTTTGACCTGCAAAGTATGCAGACTCAATTAGAACGTTTACTGTCTCATTTGTAACTTCAGAATCCGCTCCGCCCATTACACCAGCAACAGCTAAAGCTTTTGTTCCGTTTGTAATTACAAGGTGGTGGCTTTGTAATGTACGCTCTTGATCATCTAAAGTTTCAATTTTTTCGCCTTCTTTTGCAAGACGAACAACGATTTCTTTTGAACCTAATTTATCGTAATCGAATGCATGTAACGGTTGACCGTATTCCATTAAAATGTAGTTTGTAATATCAACTACGTTGCTAATTGGACGAATGCCAGCTGCCATAAGACGAGTTTGCATCCACATTGGTGATGGACCAATCTTTACGTTTTTAACCATTTTTGCAATGTATAATGGGTTTTCTTCTTTCGCTTCTACACTTACAGAAATATAATCAGAAGTTTTTTCTGCTGTTTCTTGTAATTCGATAGCTGGAAGTTTTACTTCGCGACCGTAAATAGCAGCCACTTCATATGCAACACCTAACATGTTTAAGCAATCTGCACGGTTTGGTGTTAAACCAAGCTCAAGTACTTCATCGTGTAAGTTTAAAATTTCAAGTGCATCCGCACCAACTTCAGCGTCACTTGGGAAGATGAAGATACCATCTGCATAGTCTTTTGAAACTAACTTTCCATCAATGCCAAGCTCTTGAAGAGCACAAACCATACCGTGAGAAGCTTCACCACGTAGTTTTGCTTTTTTAATTTTGAAGTTACCAGGAAGTACAGCACCAACTTTTGCAACTGGTACTTTTAAACCTTTTGCAATATTAGCAGCTCCACAAATAATTTGAACTGGTTCTTCTTCACCGATATCGATTAAGCATTTGCTTAATTTATCAGCTTCTGGGTGTTTTTCACATTCTAATACGTGACCAACTACAACACCTTTTACACCTTTATTTAATACTTCAACGCCTTCTACTTCAATACCACTTTTCGTGATTTTGTCTGCTAGTTCTTGTGCTGTTACATCTTTAATATCTACATACTCTTGTAACCAACGATATGATACGAACATATTTATCCTCTCCTTCCCTTACGCTCGTTTGAATTGTTGTAAGAAACGTACATCATTTGTATAGAAATGACGAATGTCATCTACGCCGTATTTCAACATTGCGATACGCTCTGCGCCCATACCGAATGCGAAACCTTGATATTCTTTTGAATCATAACCAGCCATTTCAAGTACGTTCGGGTGAACCATACCTGCGCCTAGAATTTCAATCCAGCCAGTTCCTTTACAAGTGCCGCAACCTTTACCGTGACACATCATACAAGAAATATCCATCTCTACAGATGGCTCTGTGAATGGGAAGAAACTTGGACGAAGACGGATTTCACGATCTTCACCGAACATCTTTTTCACGAATACTTGCAGTGTACCTTTTAAGTCACTCATACGAATGTTTTTATCAATTACAAGACCTTCAATTTGCATGAACTGATGTGAATGCGTCGCATCATCATCATCGCGGCGATACACTTTACCAGGACAGATAATTTTGATTGGGCCTTTTTCTTTATTATTTTCCATCGTACGTGCTTGCACAGAAGATGTATGTGTACGTAGTAACGTTTCTTCTGTAATGTAGAATGTATCTTGCATGTCACGTGCTGGGTGATCTTTCGGTAAGTTTAGTGCTTCGAAGTTGTAGTAGTCTTTTTCTACTTCTGTTCCTTCAGCTACTTCATAACCCATACCGATGAATACATCTTCAATTTGTTCAACAACAGCTGTTAACGGATGGTGACAACCTGTTTCAACAGGACGACCTGGTAGTGTAACATCAATTGTTTCCGTAGCTAATTTCGCTTCAATTACTGCTTTTTCTAAGTTACCAATTTTGTCTTCTAGACGCGTTTGAATTGCTTCACGTACTTCATTTACTAATGCTCCCATACGTGGACGCTCTTCTGCTGATAATTTTCCCATGCCGCGTAATACTTCTGTAATTGGACCTTTTTTTCCTAAATACGCTACGCGTACGTCGTTTAAGCCCTTTAGCTCTTTCGCTTCTTCAATAAGCTCTAACGCTTTTTGCTTTAGCTCTTTTAAACGTGCTTCCATTTTGGAACCCTCCTAATTTTAAAAATAAAAAAACCTCGCTCCCAAAAAGGGACGAGGTAAATTCGCGGTACCACCCTAAATTGACAGAACAAGTCTGCCCACTCATTAGTTATAACGATCAATTCTGACCGGAACGCCTTTACATATATATGGTCCTGGCGTCAACTCCAGAGGTGAATTCACTTCCGTCTACCATAAGAATGCTTTCAGTCTAAGGCATTCTCTCCCTATATGGCGATTTTGTAAGTTACTCTTCTCTATCAACGTTTTTCGTTATTTAACTTTTAATATAATATACTTCAACTTATTATAAGAAGTTTTTTATTTGTTCGCAACTGGGCTTTGCAAATAATACGTTAAAATCCCTGCTGCAACCGCAACATTTAATGATTCTGCCCCACCGTAAATCGGAATATACAAGTTTTGATCCGTTTTTGCAAGAATTTCTTGGCGTACGCCATTTCCTTCATTTCCAACAATTAATGCAAAACTTCCGGCCGGAGTTACTTCACCATACGGAACTCCATTTTCAAGAGCTGTTCCATATACAGGAACGTTATTTTCTTTTAACTTGTCTACCCATTCTTCTAAGTCCCCTTTTACAATTGGTAAGTGGAAAATAGAACCTTGTGTAGAGCGGAGTACTTTACTATTGTAAACATCAACACAACCTTCTCCAAGCACAACGGCGTGAATACCAGCTGCATCAGCTGTACGAATAATTGTTCCTAAATTACCTGGGTCTTGCAGGCCATCTAATAAAAGGAATTTCCCATCAGTAAGAGCTACTTTTTTCTCATGCTTCTCACAAACAGCAAATACACCTTGTGTCGTTTCTGTTTCACGAAGTACTTTTACAATCGCCTCAGGTACGATATACATTTCCACATCATTAACTGTCCAATCTTTCGGAAGGTCTGTCTGATCTGAAACGATAAGTTCTGTTACAATTCCTGCCTTCAAAGCTTCCTCGACTAAGTGGAATCCTTCTACAAAAAATAAACCTTTTTTATCGCGTTCTTTTTTCGTTTGCAGCTTTTTCCACTGCTTTACACGCGGATTTTGTACTGAATCAATGTTTTTCATAATATGTATTTCCCTCTCTTCTTGTCTTATCATTATAGCCTATTTTTCATACATATTTACATAAAAAAGAACAAAAACTAACGTCAGTTTCAATTCTGAAGAAGAGGTGAAAGCAATGAGTTTTAATTTACGCGGTGCCGTATTAGCGAATGTATCTGGTAATTCACAAGATCAATTACAAGAAACAATTGTCGATGCAATTCAAAGCGGTGAAGAAAAAATGCTTCCAGGTCTTGGCGTTTTATTTGAAGTTATTTGGAAAAACGCTGATGAAAATGAAAAGCACGAAATGTTAGAAACACTAGAGCAAGGATTAAAAAAATAAGCAATTTGAAAATCACCTTCGCATAAGCAAAGGTGATTTTTTTTACGGAAAAATTTTTCTTCTCCTAAACATTTCTACTTTACTAACGAACTATGATGGAGTACAATGTTCAAAATACATTTAAACCGATCGATTTTTCTTCGTATACATCATTAGATAAAAGGAGTGAATGTTTTATGCACCGTATTACGCTTGAACAAGTTTTTAAACATCACATTACACAAAAATACGTAAACCGTTCTGGAATGGTCCACGCGATCGCTGTCGCTTACCATGCGTTTCACCTAGCCAAAAAGCATCACGCCTCAGTCGATGCTGCGACAAAGGCCGGTTTCCTTCATGATATCGGACATCATACGTGGTACACAGGCGGCGAATGGGACTATGACTTATATAAAAAGAATGATATCCATGCAATTAAAGGCGCAGAAAGAGCACATAAATTGCTTATTAGATTGGGAGAGCATCCAAAACTAGCAAAAGAAATTTCTATCGCAATCCTTCTGCATACAGATTCTTTCTTAGTGGAACAAGAAATTGAAAGAACATCTCTTCAAAGCATTATTAAATGGGCAGACGAAGCAGATGAAGAACCAGGCGGAGCTCATCATTATAGAACGATTTCTTATGAAAAAGCACTTAAAGCTATTCAGCAATTAGATCGATTGGTAGAGCGTGAATTGCAAATAGAGCAAGCCAAATTGAATAACAAGGCAGAACATAGTTATCAATGAGAAAGAGGCATCACTACAGGGTGATACCTCTTTTATTATTTTATGGAAAATAAACCTTTATCCCGCATTAACGGGCAGTAAGACCCCCACCTCGAAATTCAGCAAAGACGAGGAAGTTAGGTGGGGAATCAACTGCCCGTAAAAGCCCGATTGGTGAGGGCTGATAATCAGTGGGGGATGAACCTCCCCAATGATTAAAGTTTCACTTTATATGTAATATTTAAATGTTACATTCAAAAACAAATTACTTTATAATTAAATATATAAATATAAAAGAGGTGATTTTACAAATGCAACCCGCTACACAGCTTTCTAATGAACAGAAATACTCTATGTCATGGGGACAATTTATTAGCTCCGTTTTATTCGCTTTTTTCGGAACCGGACTTATTACTGTGTTCCTCGCAATGCCATTAACAATTTATACAGCAGGTCTTACAGATAAAAAACAAGTTGCCCTATATGAATCTATTGCAAATACTGCAAGTACCGTATTACAACTAGCTGTATTGTTATTCTTCATTTTTAAATTCGAACCCGCAAAAAAATTACTACTAAAATCTTTTAACTTTAAAACACTGAAAGAATGGCGCACATACGTATACTTACTTCTTTTCTTCGTTATCAACATCATACTCAATTACATCTTGTTAAATTATGTGTTCCAAGACGCAACAAAGCAGCAATCTTCCGCACTAAGCTTAGACGTCTTTAAGCAATATCAAATATTATTACTTCTCAGCTTTGCAATACTCACACCCATTTTTGAAGAACTTATTTTCCGTGGTTTTATACTTCGCTTCTTCTCAGAACGCTTTCCATTTTGGATTGCAGCCATCGTAACAAGTTTCTTCTTCGGTATCGCTCATACATACTCACTTGGGGTAATGGTAATTACTTTCTTTATGGGATTATTAATGGCCATTTTATGTAAAAAAACAAAGTCCATTATTCCAGCTATGTTATTTCATATTATGAATAACATGTTGGCATTCTTGAGTTGAAAAGAGGTATCATCGCGATACCTCTTTTTACTCTTTTCTCATAACTTCAAACTCTTCTGCGGTTAGCGTTTTTGATAATCCATATCGTTATTACCCATTTCCTTCAATTTATATATATCCATTAATAATATCCAAAATAAACCTTACGTAGTAAAATATAGCTTATTACATAAAAGGAGATTATATATGTTTAGCTTCCTTTGGATTGTTTATATGCCCCTTCTTGTTTTATGCGGATTTTTCGGTGGTATTTTTTTAATTATTACTAGTATTAAACATCGGAAATTATTTATTGGTTTAATGGGGGTACTTAGCTTTTCCTTTGTAACGCTACCTTTTGTTTTTTGGAGCATGGGGGTGAATAGCGAGACAATCCTCCCTATTTCAACTACTTTATATTGGATATTGTTTTCTTTAACTGGATTATCGGCAGGAGTAAGTGGATTACAAGCAAAAATTAAAAGTATACGCAACATAGGATTTATTATTTTTATTGCGGGACTACTGGGGGTTATTTTCTGGGAACTCATGTCTGCAGGTGATTCATTCTACATCTAATTGAATCCTTTTATAGGAAAACAAAAAGCAGGGAAATTAATTCCCTGCTTTTCTATTTGGTTTATTGCCTGATTGTAAGAAGAACGATAACACCCAAGCAATACCTGCTAGTATCGTTGCAATTAAGAAGGCATCGTTAATACCGTTAATTGCAGATAGCTTTGAAATTTGTCCATATAATAGTTGTGTGCTCATCGCATCTCCTGCTTGAGCTGATCCAGCTAAAGCAGCTAAGCTTTGACCCATGCCGTGTACTTTATCAACTAATATTGGGTTTGAAGTTGTTAACATGTTGCCGTAATCTGCTACGTGAGCAGTTGTTTGTTGCGTCATAAGTGTGATTAAAATCGCTGTTCCGATTGAACCAGCTACTTGTCTTGACGTATTTTGCGTTGCTGTACCGTGAGAAATTAATTTCATCGGTAGCGCGTTCATACCAGCTGTCATAATTGGCATCATAATGAATGACATACCAATTGAACGTATAATATAATCCGTCATAATAACACTATACGGTGTATCCATCGATAATTTTGTAAATTCATATGTCGCATAGGTCGTAATTGCCAATCCAATTATCGCTAATGGACGAATGCCATATTTATCGAATAATTTACCCGCTACTGGTCCCATGATCCCCATAATTAATGATCCTGGAAGAAGTAGTAAACCTGATTCAATTGGCGTAAAGCCGCGAATATTTTGCAGATATACTGGAAGTAATAACATACCTCCGAATAATGCCATCGTAACGATTGCATTAATTACTAAAGTAAAAGTAAATACTGGGTATTTAAACACTTGTAAATCAAGCATTTTATTGTCCGTTGTTAACTCTCTCCAAATAAATAATGCTAAACCAATTACACCAATGATAAGTGAAATAACAACTTCTGCACTAGTCCAACTATTATTTCCAGCCTCACTAAATCCGTACAGTAAGCTACCTAGTCCAATACTTGAACTAATTACACCAAATACATCTAATTTCGTTTTAGACACTGGTTGAGCGAGTGTAAAGAATTTTAAAGATAGGAACGTAATAATTAAACCGATAATAAACATCGCATAGAACATTAAATTCCAGCTATAGTTTTCAATAACCCAGCCTGTTACAGTTGGTCCAATAGCTGGCGCTAAAATCATTGCAACACCTAGTAATCCCATCGCTGCTCCGCGCTTATGAGGCGGGAATAACGTCATAAAGATGTTCATACCAACTGGCATTAAAATACCTGCACCGACCGCTTGAATAATACGACCTGTCATCATCATTGTAAAGTTTCCTGATATAGCACAAATGATAGACCCTACAGTGAAGAATAACATTGCTGCTACAAATAATTTACGATACGTAAATCGTGAAACTAAAAAGGCACTAATCGGTACTAAAATACCATTTACAAGCATAAATCCTGTAATTAACCATTGCGCCGTTGAAGTTGATACGTTAAATTCATTCATTAACGGAGGCAATGCAACGTTAATGATTGTTTGGTTTAAAATAGAAACGAACATGCCGAGAATTAATACTGTTACAACTGCTTTTACATTCACATTCTCTATAGGCATAGACGTTTGTTTTTTCGGCATTTCTTTTTCTTGTTTTACTTCTTCTTGCTTGCCTGTTTCTAATTCAACTACATTAGAAATTTCTACTTCTTGCTTTTGTTCATTTTCTTTTTCTTCTGCTTCTAGCTTACTTACTTCTATTTTACTTACGGCTGGGACTTGTTCTTCTCCCACGTTCGTTTTTTTCTTTCGTAAAAGACGATTTACAAGGAAGAAGACGATTATACAAAATAGTGCATATCCTACAATTGTAATTGAGGACATCTCATCTCCCCCTTACTTATGAATACGAACTGACACATTCATTCCAGGAACAATATTTACTGATTTACTATGATCTAAAGAAATTTTAACTGGTACAACTTGCTTTACTTTCGTATAGTTCGCTGTTGCATTACTTGATGGTAACATTGAGAATGTATTTGCTGTTGTTAATCCAACTTGTTCTACTTTCCCTGTTAACGTTGTATCTGGGTATGCATCTACATATACATCTACTGTTTGACCTTTTTGAACATCATCAATCACTGTTTCTTCAATGTTTGCTGTTACCCATAAATTGTTCATATCGAATGCGTAAGCAATCGGGCTACCAGCTCCAACGAAAGCATTTGTTGTTGCGTTTGATTGTACAACCGTTGCATTTTGTGGAATTGTTACATCTACTGTTTGTTCTCCATTAGCTGCCGCTACAGTAACAGCACCTAATTTATCGTTCTCATTATAATTTTTTCCTACTTCAGCTTTCCAGTCAGTTAGTTTACCTGCTACTGGCGAAGCAACCGGAATTACCTTTCCATCAATCTTTGCATTGTCTGTTTTCAAGTAATTTTCCGTTTGGTTGTAATAGTAATAACCGCCAATACCGCCGCCAACTAGTACAATTAATGTGATAATGTTGATAATTACCATTCTTCGAAACTGATTCATTGCATTCCTCTCCTTATATCGCATATAATTTTTTTCTAAACTATTTATGTCCTTATTGTTTAGATTGTTTAATTGTTAATTATATTAACCTTTTAACAAAAAAATCACACCATCTGCAGCGTAAATCGAAACTTATCTACCTGCGAGCGGTGCTGATTTCTGAAGGACTATCGTTTATAATTATAAATAATTATTTTGAATCTACAACCGACAATTTACGTATGAAATGTTGCTTAAACAACAATATAATACCAATATGTTGTTTAAGTATAGAAAATTAAACGAGGAGAAGTAAAATGTCTATTAAAAATACAAATGATCCACGTGTAAAGCGAACGAGACAACTCATTCAGGATGCTTTTGTCGCTTTAGTAGGCGAAAAAGGCTTTGAAAATGTAACTGTGCAACATATCGCAGAACGCGCTCCAGTAAATCGTGCTACATTTTATAGCCATTACCATGATAAATATGACCTATTAGACAAAAGTATTGAAGAAATGTTAGAGAAGCTAGCAGAAGTAATTAAACCGAAAAATAGAAATAAAGAAGATTTTCAACTTACATTCGATTCACCTCATCCTACATTTTTGGCTTTATTCGAACATATCGCAGAAAACGCGAACTTCTATAACGTTATGCTTGGGGATAAGGCTGCCGGAAACTATTCTTATAAAATGATGAAAACGATACAAGTGCATTTAACATTAAGCTTGTCTATTTCACAACCAGATGACGAAGATCTTATGGTTCCTCGTGATATTTTGATTAGTTATGTGACAGGGGCTCACATCGGAATGATTATGTCATGGTTAAAAAGAGGAATGATATATACCCCGCATTTTATGGCGATGCAATTAACTCGTTTAATTATTTTAGGCGCTCATACTGCAGCGGGATTAGAGCGACCTTTTTAAAACACAAAAAAGCGAAGGAAAATCTCCTTCGCTTTTTCTATTAATTAAATGTAATGTTATGTACAGCATCCTTATCAAGACGTTTAATAACTTCTACAATTAACTTTACTGCATTTTCATAATCATCACGGTGTAACATTGCTGCATGTGAATGGATATAGCGTGTTGCAATTGTAATTGCCATAGAAGGAATACCGTTTACAGCAATGTGAATCGCACCCGCATCAGTTCCCCCGCCGGCTACTGAATCATATTGATACGGGATTTGTAATTCATCAGCAACATCAACTACGAAATCACGTAAACCTGTATGTCCAATAACAGAAGCATCATATAAAATGATTTGTGGTCCATCGCCCATTTTACTTTGCGCTTCTTTTGACGTTACACCCGGTGTATCTCCAGCGATACCAACATCTACTGCGAACGCGATATCTGGTTTAATATAATTCGCGGATGTTTTTGCGCCACGAAGACCAACTTCTTCTTGTACAGTTCCAACGCCGTATACAACGTTTGGATGCTTTTCATCTTTTAATTGTTTTAATACGTCAATTGCAATTGCACAACCGATTCGGTTATCCCATGCTTTTGCGAGCAACATTTTTTCATTTTTCATCACTTGGAATTCAAAATAAGGTACAACTTGATCTCCTGGTCGTACGCCCCACTCCATCGCTTCTTCTTGGCTAGAAGCACCAATATCGATGAACATGTCTTTAATTTCAACTGGCTTTTTACGTGCTTCTGGAGGTAAAATGTGCGGTGGTTTTGAACCAATTACACCTGTTACATCTCCTTTACGCGTTACAATCGTCACGCGCTGTGCAAGCATAACTTGTGACCACCAGCCACCAACCGTTTGGAAACGAAGGAAACCTTTGTCATCAATTTGCGTAATCATAAAGCCAACTTCATCTAAATGACCTGCAACCATAATTTTTGGGCCGTTTTCTTCCCCTACTTTTTTCGCAACTAAACTTCCTAAATTATCAGTAGAAAGTTCGTCCGCAAACGGCTCAATATATTTCTTCATTACTTCACGTGGCTCACGTTCATTACCAGCAATACCACGTGCATCCGTTAATTCTTTTAGCATTGTCAATGTCGCGTCTAATTTTGTCATTGCCAACACCCTCCTTTTTCTTCAGTCAATTCATTATACAATAATTAAATTGAAATATTCAAAAATTAAATTAGTATCCTTGTGTTTGACGCTGATGATTAACTTCATTTTTATCTAAATATGCTTTTTCAATCTCTTCTTGCTCAAATTCAAGTGCTTGTCCAAGTCGAAGATAGCTCGTAAATAATTCAATATAGTTTGTAATAGATGGTTGATCTGTAAAACGAATTACTTTCGCATATGTGTCTAAGAAAATTTCCACTTGTGTTTTATTCGTTTGTGCACATTTATAGAATAGGAAGTTTTTATCAATACCTAAATCAATTCCGATTGATAAAATAAAATGCAAACCATCTACGTATTCTTCTAATATTACTTCACGTTCCGAAGCTGGTTTGTTGCTCCAATATTTAAAACAACGTGTTTCATTTGCAAGTTCTCCAATTTCTACAAGAAGAGCTAACATTTTTTCTTTTAACAATTTTTTCGGTTGTAAGTCATGTTCTTTTGCAATACGGTCATCTAATTCTTTTTGTAATTTAAATAGTTGTAGTAAGTCCATTCTATTGTCCTCCTCCAACATCGCATGTTACGCAACAATGTTGTTTCATCTCAAAATTCATTATTATGTTTCAGTTCTTATGAATAAGTCAGCTATCTACCTCTTTATAAAATAGCTTGTCCTTAATTTGCAAATACGTTTCAGTCATCGCTCTTAAATTGTTCATCTGATGAAAGTTCCATATCATCTTTCCATTATAGCAGTGTCGTTTCGGCTAGGAAAGATACTCTTCTTTCCAAACGTGCATAATTAAAAAAAGCCAGGAGGATTCTCCTGACTTCATATATATATTCTTCTATATCACTATAGTTTTTATGTTGATTTTGTCATATCGATAACAACACATCCGTTAGTCTTTAGAACTTCAAACTTCTCTCTGAATACAAACAAAAAACCTTAGAAGAAAATTCTTCTAAGGTTTCAACTAATTAATTAGTTAATGTTGTTTTTTGCAACTGTTGCTAATTCAGCGAAAGCTTTTTCGTCATGAACAGCTAAGTCAGCAAGCATCTTGCGGTTAACTTCGATGCCAGCATTTTTTAAACCGTGCATTAAGCGGCTGTAAGAAAGACCATTCATACGAGCTGCTGCGTTGATACGTGTGATCCATAATTTACGGAAGTCACGTTTCTTTTGACGACGGTCACGGAATGCATACATTAGAGATTTCATAACCTGTTGGTTAGCAACCTTGAATAATGTATTTTTTGAACCGTAGTAACCTTTTGCTAATTTTATAACTTTTTTACGACGTTGACGAGTAACTGTACCACCTTTTACTCTTGGCATAATATTACCTCCTAATTGTTCTATATATCAGCCGAACTTATTTTAAGTTGTCAAGCATTTGACGAATGCGTTTGAAGTCACCAGCGCTTACTACACCAGCTTTACGTAGTTTACGTTTAGCTTTTGTAGATTTGTTAGCGAATAAATGGCTTGTGTAAGCGTGAGAACGTTTCAGTTTACCTGATCCAGTCTTTTTGAAACGCTTTGCAGCGCCGCGATGAGTTTTTTGTTTAGGCATAGGTATTTCCTCCTCTATCTATTACTTATCGTTTTTCGGTGCTAAAACTAAGAACATACTGCGTCCTTCCATTTTAGGCTTAGATTCAACTGTACTAACTTCAGCACAAGCTTCTGAGAAGCGATCTAAAACACGTTGACCGATTTCTTTATGAGTAATGGCACGTCCTTTAAAGCGAATTGACGCTTTAACCTTGTCGCCTTTCTCTAAAAACTTGATAGCATTACGAAGTTTTGTGTTAAAGTCGTGTTCATCAATTGTTGGACTTAAACGAACTTCTTTCATGCTAATTACTTTTTGATTTTTGCGCTGCTCTTTTTCTTTCTTCTGTTGCTCAAAGCGGAATTTACCGTAGTCCATAATGCGGCATACTGGCGGTTTCGCATTTGGAGCAACTAATACTAAATCAAGATTAAGATTTGCAGCTAAGTCTAAAGCGTCATTACGAGACTTGATTCCAAGTTGATCGCCATTTGCGCCAACTAAACGTACTTCACGTGCACGAATTTGCTCGTTAATCATCATATCCTTGCTAATAGTAAGCCACCTCCAAGGTTTTCTCAGAACATATTTTGTAGTCATAGAACCCGACAAAAAAAGTGCGGGCATACGACACCCACACTTGTAAAATCTTAAGTAAGAAATACATTTACCTGCTAACTGCGAATGCGTCCATCAGGTGAGAAGCGGGTGCTTCTACTTGTTCCACAAAACAATATTCTATTATCCTTGATGAGTTTATCATAGGACATGACGTCTGTCAAGAAGACGCGATGTGTTTTACTAACAACAAGAAATATTGTAACAAACAACTAACATACTTGCAATACTTTTTTATGATAAGTGGTACATGGTTATTTTTTCTAATTCTCCTCAAGTATATTACATAAAAAAGCCGCGGTATACCGCGGCTTTTTCTTATCGTTTTCCTTCTACTTTAATCATGTCAACAAAAGCATCTAATGCGATTGTTTCTGATTTTTGTTCACCATATTTACGTACGTTTACGCCGTTTTCAGTTACTTCATTGTCACCTACTACAAGCATGTACGGAATTTTTTGCATTTGTGCTTCACGGATTTTGTAACCGATCTTCTCTTCACGAGTGTCTAATTCAACACGGATACCCGCACGACGCAATTCGTCTTGTACTTTCTTCGCATAGTCTAAATGTACTTGCGGAGAAACTGGAATTACTTGTACTTGAACTGGAGCTAACCAAGTTGGGAATGCACCTTTGTATTCTTCAATTAAGAAGGCTACGAAGCGTTCCATAGTTGATACAACACCACGGTGAATTACAACTGGACGATGTTGCTTACCGTCTTCGCCAACATAAGTTAATTCAAAGCGTTCTGGAAGTAAGAAGTCTAATTGTACAGTTGAAAGTGTTTCGTCTTTTCCAAGAGCAGTACGGACTTGAACATCAAGTTTTGGACCGTAGAATGCCGCTTCACCTTCAGCTTCATAGTAATCAAGACCCATTTCATCCATAGCTTCTTTTAACATACCTTGTGCTTTTTCCCACATCTCATCATCCGCATAATACTTTTTAGTATCTGCTGGGTCGCGATAAGATAGACGGAATGAGTAGTTCTCTAAACCGAAATCTTTGTACACTTCTAGCGTTAAGTTTACAACACGTTTTAACTCTTCTTTAATTTGATCTGGACGAACGAAAATGTGCGCATCGTTTAAAGTCATTCCGCGTACACGTTGTAATCCAGATAACGCACCTGACATTTCATAACGGTGCATTGTTCCAAGTTCCGCAATACGGATTGGTAATTCACGGTAGCTGTGAATATCATTTTTATAAACCATCATATGGTGAGGACAGTTCATTGGACGAAGAACTAATTCTTCATTATCCATTTCCATTGATGGGAACATGCCATCACGGTAGTGATTCCAGTGACCAGAAGTTTCATATAACTCTCTACTTCCTAATACTGGAGTGTATACGTGATCATAGCCTAAGCTTGCTTCTTTATCAACGATGTAACGCTCGATAATACGACGAATTGTTGCACCCTTTGGTAACCAAAGTGGTAAACCTTGTCCTACTTTTTGGCTATTAGTAAATAGTTTTAATTCTTTACCTAATTTACGGTGATCGCGCTCTTTCGCTTCTTCAAGCATACGTAAGTGCTCATCTAATTCTGCTTTCTTAACGAATGCAGTACCGTAAATACGTTGTAACATTTTATTATTGCTATCGCCGCGCCAGTAAGCACCTGCAACGCTTAATAATTTAAACACTTTAATTTTCCCTGTAGATGGAAGGTGAACACCACGGCAAAGGTCGAAGAATTCGCCTTGCTCATAGATTGAAATAACTGCATCCTCTGGAAGATCGTTAATTAAATCTAATTTTAACTCATCACCAATTTCTTCAAAGCGACGAAGTGCTTCTGCACGTGGTACTTCGTGACGAACGATTTCTAAGTTCTCGTTCACGATTTTTTGCATTTCTTTTTCGATTTTCTTGAAGTCTTCAACTGTAATTGCTTCTTCCATATCAATATCGTAGTAGAAGCCATTTTCGATTACTGGACCAATACCAAGTTCAAGCTTAACATCTTTATATAAACGTTTTAACGCTTGTGCTAATAGGTGGGCTGTTGAATGGCGTAAAATGTATAAGCCATCTTCAGAATCTAATGTAATAATAGAAACTGCTCCATCTTCTTCGATTGGTGTAACAAGATCAATCATCTCATCGTTTAATTTTCCAGCCACAGCTTTTTTCTTTAAGCCTGGGCTAATAGAAGCTGCGATTTCTTCAGTTGTTACGCCTTTTGGAAACTCCTTCACAGCTCCATCAGGGAAAGTAATTTTAACTACATCTGCCATCACTGGTCACTCCTCTTTTTCTCAAAATAAAAAACACTCATCCCGTAAAAAGGGACGAGTGTTGAATTCGTGGTTCCACCCTTGTTCCAATTAACATAATCGTTAATTGCTCAAGTTCAACATAACGGTGTTGTCCGTTAGCAATTACTAAAAGAATCGTTCACTGCTAAAGTTTAGAGGTGGTAAGTAATAATCCCGTAATAGGAAGCTCACACCCTAAGGCTTCCCTCTCTGAAAATCGTAGAAAACTACTCATGTCCTCATCATGACATTTCAATATATTTCATTTATGTAGGTAATTATATGCTCAAAAACTTAGAAAATCAAGGGCGTTACCTTTATTTTTTAAATTTTTCACATTGCGCTCAAAATCATGTAATCCATGTAATTGGACCCGTTCTTGAAACACATTTCGCAAAGTAATAATCATATTATGGTCTTGTTCTTTCGTATATAAATAAATCTTTTTTGGCGAAATAGAAAGAAGCGGCGCAATTACTTTCGTATCAATATATACATCATTTTGTTTTAATAATTCCTCATCTATATATTGGACCAACTTCTCCTGTTTTAAACGTCTACCTTTATCATCATAAAAGATAAAGCTTTCATCAAAAACAAGATGCACACAGGACAATCGTGATTTACGGCTACTCACTTGTTGCCGAAGCGTCTCAATAAACATTTGGTATTCTTGTTCCATCTTATACTCATCAATTGCCACTTCCGCAAGTTTAGCCACCATTTCCCTATATGTACGAAGACGAAAACGGATATATGATGAAAACGAGAATGAGAGCGGATCACAAAGCCAATTATTTAAAGAAGACTTAATATATGACTCAAATGCGTTACGCGTTAAATCCTGAGCTACCCCTTTTCTTCTTCCCTTTAAAATCTCATGTGCCATGTGCAATATTTGATGACACTCTTCTTGTTCTTCATAAAAAAACTTTTCTTTTAAGATCGTATAAATCCACTCATTTTGTTTCACATTCACAATGAAATACACCATTACTGGCAATAAGATCTTTTCAATATAATTCGATTCACGTACTGGTATGTGAATCACCACTTTTTGTTCCTGTAAATACACACTCGTTTCCTTATATAATACTTCCGCTCTTTTCAGCAATTGTCTATATACGTGCATAGCATCATTTTTTTCTTCGAAGCAAATTTCAATCACTTTTGTCCCCCCTTTTATCCCTGCTCTAAAGGACTGTATCTATACGTTACAAATCCTATAAGAGTCCGTCCCGCGTGAAGTTCACTCTTAGTAGAATTACATTTCCTATCGTTAGAAAATCCACTCAATATGGCTTGCTAATTTTATATATATTAAGGGAGGGAGAAAAAAATGATACAAGCTACTATGAATTTTTTTATTGTATACTTTACTCATTACTAAAGGGAGGTATCTGAATGTTTGAATATAAATTCGTAAAAGTCGAATTTCATTGGGGGCTCACTCGCTCAAAACTAGCTGAAGACTACCAAGAAATTATTCAAGAACATGCTAGAGATGACTGGAGGTTCGTACAGATTGTTGCCCCTACGATTGGCAGTTCTAGACAACCTGAATATTTCGATCTCATATTTGAAAAGAAAATATCACTATAATACAAAAGAGCAAGCTTCTCAGCTTGCTCTTTTACTTATGACGACGGTTTTTCCCACCAATTGGAATTGGTTTCGCTAAATATTTAATTCGTTCCATAATACGTGCTGCCTTCATTTCTTCAGCCTCACCACGCTGTGTATACGTTAAATGATGTTCCAGTTGTTTAAAATCAAAATTAGACGTAAAGAACGTCGGTAAGTTTTCTAACATACGGAATTGCAAGATTGCACCAAGCACATCGTCACGCACAAAGCTCGACATCGCTTCTGCCCCGATATCATCTAACATTAGAACTTGTACGCGTTTAACCGCATCAATTTTTTCGCCAATCGAATTATCTTGAATCGAACTTTTAATTTCACGTAAAAATTCCGGGAAGTATACGAGCATCGAACTTATTTTCTTTCGAGCAAGCTCGTTCGCAATTGCTCCTAAAAGGTAAGTTTTCCCTACACCAAATTTACCGTACAAATATAAACCTTGTGCTTTTTTTCCTGGTTCATATGTACTTAAAAATTCATTCGCTGCACCAATCGCATCGATACGTGCATTTAAATCAGAAGGGTCTAAGTTTTCCATAGTTGCCTGTAAAATATCCGTTGGCATATATACACTTTGAACGAGTTTTTCATATTTCTTTCTCTCGTCATATGCTACTTTTCTAACGCAGCGATCGTATTGAATATCAATCATTTTCCCTTGAATAACAAGCTTTGGCTCATACCCTTGCAGCATATTTTTACATGCACCCAAATCCGGACAATCTACGCAACCTACACTTTGTCCAATATATTCATATAACTTCACAAGACTGCGCTCAATCATAGAAGTCGTTACTTCACCTTTATGTTCGTCTATAAATTCTTTCACACGCGGATGCGCCATTACTTCTGCCTTTAATACTTCATATCTATTTTTAAAGTTTTCATTTTCCATTAATTTTGTAAATGAATTTTGAATATGCTCCATTTTCTCACCTCAAAGAGCGTTCATTCTCTTCTATTAATCACGCTTATATTTTTTTAACACTTCTTCTAATCGTTTTCGTTCATCTTCTAGCGTACTTGCATCTTTTTCTACACTTACATCTTTCTTCGCTGTTTCTTTCTCTTGTTCTTTCGGCTCTTCTTCCTTAAGCCAATCTGGCACCATTTCTTTTCGTACCGTTTTCTTCGCCGTACGGCCTTTTTTCTTCGTCTCAGCCCACTCTTGATATTGACGATTCTCTTCTTTCGCTAACGCCATCGCTTCCGCTACTGTGCCGACCTTTTTACGTGCCCAATGCCCAGCAATCTTCTCAACATACGTTTTCGCAAGTTTCATATCTGAGCGTAGCATAACGTAATAAATAAGTACATTCACAACTCCTGGTGTCAATTTTTGATTAATCATGACATCTTCAACAATTTGCAAGTCCGCTTTCGTTGCCTCTGCACCACCAGAAATCTCTTTCAATAGTTGTTTTGGCGAGATTTCCTCTAGCTGCTTTATTAGCATCTCCTCTTGTGATGAAGGCTCTTTCTCTTTCATCGTACGTGCAGCATGAGGCTGTACTCTTTCACTTAGTACCGGTAATGCTTGACCATTTTCAAATTGATACCAATCGCGCGCTCCTTTTCTAAGCCTTTCCATATCAATTGTTTGCATCTCTGTCACCGCACCAAGAACGATATTTTGCATCGATAACACATCTACACCATACACGTAAGCAAGTGTTATAACGCAGTCTCTTACTTGATCTGTAATCGCCTTTTTAGGAACAAGAGCGGACAATCCATCTACAAATAAAGAGAAATCAAAGAAATCATTCCAAACTTTCGGAGCGTCTCCCTTCTCGTTACTTGGCATAGTTGTCGTTTTTGGAATACGAAGGTCTTCTTGCGCATGCTCAAGCTGTCCTGGATTAAACGAACCAAACACATCATTGAAAGAGCGCGTAACATTTTCATAAGAAGCAAAATCAAATTCTTCTTCTAAGAAATATTGCTTTACTTGATTATATTTTGTCCGACTCAATCGATTGTATAAAAAGATACTTAAAACAATATCATCAAAAAACTGCTTCGGAGATAAAGGTGGTTGCAATTCATATATGAACATTCGAATATCTTTTTCTTTCTTAATATATACCTTCAAAAGCCCAATTGCCTCTAACTTTACTCGTTCCTCATATATTTCAGGAAGTTGCATTTGCATAGTCACCATAAGGGAATGATGTGTATTCTCTTTTCCAAATACACGATCTTGCTCTAGCTCCCCCCATAGTGTCATGTATAAGCTAAAAGCTCTACTACCTATTAACGGCTGATACAACATCGTTAATACTTTTCGGTCGTAATTATGCAGTAGCCCTTTCGCACTTACTTTATAACGATCAATCGGCAATAGCTCCATCCATGATTGTTTTTCCATTCTTGCTTTTCCTTTCTCTCATCCAATCTATCCTCTACTTCATTCGCTCTATCTTCATTATATAAATTCTTAGTGAAAAAGAGCTATTAGCTTACGCTTCTAGCTCTTTTATCCTATTACTTACGGTATGTAAAGAGAATAAAATACAACTTCTACTCTCTTTCTTTTTGCAGTATATCTTTTAATTCTTCAATAAATACATTTAAATCTTTAAATTGACGATATACAGAAGCAAAGCGTACGTAAGCAACATCATCAATATCGCGAAGTTCTTCCATAACAATTTCACCAATCATATCACTTTTCACTTCTGATATACCTAAATTACGCAGTTCACGTTCCACGCTTTGTGTTACTTCTTCTAATTGTCTTAAAGATACTGGTCTTTTTTCACACGCTTTAATTAAACCGCGTAAAATCTTTTCTTTATTAAACTCTTCTCTTGTGCCTTCTTTTTTAACAACGATAAGAGGTGACTCTTCTACCCTTTCAAAGGTCGTAAAGCGACTTAAACAACTTTCACACTCTCTTCTTCTTCGAATAGAGCGCCCCTCGTCTACCGGACGCGAATCTAACACTCTTGTACCATTATGAGAACAGGATGGACAACGCAATTCATTCACTCCTTTACACTATACTCTTTATTTTTCTCTACTCAATTCACCTAAAATATATATACAATATTATATAACTCATTCTAACTCTCTTACCACTTTAAGTTTCAGCGCATCACTTTATCATCTCATACTTAAAAATAAGATGGTATATAGGGCACTACCTCATTTGCAAGAGTCCAATTTATTCAACTAACAAGTACGTTATATTTTCCCTTTTTTATAAACTAAAAAAGAGGTGCATTATACACCTCTTTACATTTTAAATCAATTATGTTCTTTTTTAAAGAGCTTTTGTTTCTCTCTGCTTAATTTCGAAGCTACCAGTGCCTCGAGGAAGCTCGATGCTCTCACGCGTTTTCGCGTTTAAACCTTCTGCAATATATTCTGCAGCAACATTTGGATCAATACGATCCCCACAAGTATAAACATCAATACTTGCGTAACCGTGCTCCGGAAAGCTATGAATTGTTAAATGTGATTCTGAGATAATTACTACTCCACTTACACCTTGTGGTGCAAATTTATGGAAAGCAACCTCACGCACTTCAGCACCAGCTCTTAGTGCTGCATCCACAAATAATTGTTCAATATACGGCATGTCATTAAGCTTGTCGAAATCGCAATCCCAAAGTTCAGCGATCACGTGACGACCCATCGTATCCATAGTATCCATTCTACAGTTCCCCCTTGTAAATTTATTCTAACTGTTCGAATTGAAAACTAATTTGCAATTTGGCTTGCTCCACTACCACGGGGGAAAGTTAGTCCAGAGAGGTCCTAACCCTTTAAGTAGTGACTACGTACCTCAGCTCTTAAGTTTACGAGTGTTAGTATACTTTGTTTATTTTCATTTTGCAACAACAGTTTTTTCGATTTTCTGTCATATTTTCCTCTTTACTTTTCCCTAAAAAAAATAAACGATTCACAAATGCAGTAATCACAACGTTTCGTGGTATGTCCACTTTTTAAAATATACTTATATAATTTTTTTCCTTTTCAGAAAAAAATAAAAAAAGAGGGCAAATATTGCCTTGCCCTCTCCCTCATTCACTTAAATGTGTTGCACATTTTCTTGTTTCGCTAACTCTTCAACAACTAACGTTACAAGATCTACAACACGACGAGAGTAGCCCCACTCGTTATCATACCAAGCAAGTACTTTCACTTTACGATCACCCATTACCATTGTAGATAAACCATCAATAATAGCTGAGTGTGTATTTGTATTAAAGTCGATAGATACTAAAGGCTCTTCGCTGAATTCTACAATACCTTTTAACGCACCGTTTGCAACAGTTTTGAATGCATCGTTAATAGCTTCAACTGTTACATCACGTTTTACGTCTACTACTAAGTCAACAAGAGACACGTTTGGCGTTGGTACACGAAGTGCCATACCATGAAGTTTTCCGTTTAAATGCGGAAGAACTTTTGCTAGCGCTTTCGCAGCACCTGTCGTTGTCGGAATAATTGATTGTCCGCAAGCACGTGCTCTTCTTAAATCTTTATGTGGGTTATCAATATTTTTTTGGTCATTTGTATAAGCGTGAACTGTCGTCATTAAACCGTTTTCAATTCCGAACTGCTCATCTAACACCTTAACAACAGGCGCTAAACAGTTTGTTGTACAAGATGCATTTGAAATAACAGTATGTTTTGTAATATCTAATTGGTCTTCGTTCACACCAACTACAATTGTTACATCTTCATTTTTACCAGGCGCTGTTAAAATAACTTTTTTCGCTCCAGCTTCAACGTGAAGAATTGCTTTTTCTTTCGAATTAAATTTACCAGTTGCTTCAATTACAACTTCAACACCTAAATCTGTCCAAGGCAATTCCTTTGGATCGCGGTTGTTTAAAAGGCGAATCATTTTTCCATCAACTAATAAGTGATCTTCAAATGCTTCTACTGTTCCGTCAAACTTGCCATGAACTGTATCATATTTAATTAAGTGTGCTAACGTTTCAGATGGATAGCTTGCATTGATTGCTACAATTTCGAATGCGCTTTCTTTTATTGCTTGACGAAATACCATTCTCCCAATACGTCCAAATCCATTAATTGCCACACGAGTCATAATATGTTATCCCCCTTGAATGCGTTATACTATTTATCTCCAATCCCAATAATAGTATAACACAAAAAGGGGATATGTCACTAAGCATTTTCATTAATTTCACAATTTTTTAGTCAATAATGTTCCACTTCTTTAAAATTACCTGCAATTGTGTTTTCGTTCCCATAATTGTGCCATCATTATTTATCACTTCATCTGCATTTTTCACTTTTTCTGCTAACGGCATTTGAGATTGAATACGAGCTGTCGCTTCTTCTTCCGAAAAACCATTTCGTTTCATCAAACGTTCTAATTGTGTATCAGGCGTAACTGCTACAACTAAAATGCGGTCAACGAGACTTGTTAATTTGCTTTCAAATAAGAGAGGAATATCTAACACAATCGCTTGCATACCTTCTTTTATGTACATTTCCTTTTGTCTATTCATTTCCTCACGCACTGCAGGATGCACAATTTTATTTAACTGCAATCGTTTTTCTTCATTATAGAAAACGATGCTTCCCAATTTTGGACGATCCAGTTCCCCATCTTGTTGTATCACTTCCGCTCCAAACACTTCTACTATTTTGTTATATGCTGGTTTTCCTTGCTCTACAACTTCTCTTGCAATAATATCTGCATCAATAACTGGTATGCTCAGTTCACGAAACATTTCTGATACCGTACTTTTTCCGCTTGCAATGCCTCCCGTTAATCCAATTACTACTGTCATAATAATCCTCCTCATAATAAAAGGCGCGAAACTAATGTTCCACGCCCATACTTACATTTTCCAAATTCCAATAATGATGAGTAATACTCCAGGCAGGAATGTGAATTTTTGTAACCACTTCATATTTGATAAAACCGTTCCAAGTTTCATTCCAATAAATAAAAACAAAGAACTCATAACTGCAACTAATATCGCCATCATAGCGGGTGCATACCCTAATAAAGATGCACCAATTCCGGCACCAAATGAATCTACAGAAAGAGCTATACCAAGAAGTAATGCTTCTCCTGCAGAAATGGTGCCTGATTTATCAAAATCTGCAACAGTCGGTTTCCGTAAAATTTGAATCACTAGCCCTAGCGAGGCAATCTCTAATTTCCAGACCTTCTCCTCTTGCTTCGATTCTTCTTTTTTCTCACTTCGAAAAAATTGATATAATACCCAAATCCCTATTCCAATAAGAACAAGCCCACCGATACGCGTTGCGATAACAGGTGAAAATACTTTCGCGATCATATGTCCAATTCCCATTGAAACAAGCATAACAGCCGCTGAACACATTCCGATAATTATAATTGATCTTAGTGGAATTCTTACGCTTCTTAAACCATATGTTAGCCCTACACTACAGCTATCTAAGCTTAATGTAAAAGCTAATAAAATAAGAGATAAATAAAGGTACATCGGTAAGCTCCTCCCTTATACATAGCTCTGCTGTATGTATATGACAAATGCCTATCCGATGTTATCTCTTTTCTATATTCTTGGCTGACAAATTGGGCAGTAATGCGTTCCTCTTCCGCCAACAACTGTTTTTTCTAATATCGTACCGCAAGTTACACACGGTTCTCCTTTTTTTCCGTATACATTTAGGAGTTCTTGGAACGAACCAATTTGCCCTTGTGAGTTGATATACGTCCGAATTGTACTTCCGCCACGTTTTACTGCTTCGCCTAGCGTTGTAACGGTAGCCTCATAAATCCGCTCAATTTCTTCTACTGTTAAAGACGAAGCTTCTCGTTCCGGATGAATTCGAGAACGGAATAAGACTTCATCAACATATATATTTCCAAGCCCTACTAAAAGACGCTGGTCCAATAGCACAACTTTTATTTTACGATTTGTCTTTTTCAATCTTTCTTGTAAATACTGCGGTGTCAATTCAGCATCAAACGGCTCCGGACCTAAGTCAGCAAGAGGCATTTGGTTCATCTCTTCACCTTTCTTAAAGAGATGCATCGTACCAAACTTTCTCACATCTTTATAATGTAATTCAGTTCCATCTGTAAATAAGAAACGGACGTGCGTATGTTTATCAATCGGCTCATCCTCTTGATGTAGTAAAAACTTACCTTCCATACGCAAATGTGAAACAATAACATAATTTGTTACATATAGAAGCAAAAACTTTCCTCTTCGCTTTATATTTTCAATCTTCTCGCCTTTTAGCATTTCTTTAAAGATTTCTGCATCATCTGGTCGTTTCACTATTTTTGGATAAGTAACAATGACATCTTCAATCGTTTTTCCTGTTACAAGATTTTCAAGTGTCCGTCTGACGTTTTCAACCTCTGGTAATTCAGGCATTTCATCACTTCCTTATTTTGCGTCGTACCAAGTTGGACCGTAAGAATAATCAACTTTCAGCGGAACTGCGAGTTCAATTGCATGCTCCATTACTTCAGGTACAAGCTTCTCTAATTTTTCAATTTCTTCTTTTGGTGCTTCAAATATTAATTCATCGTGTACTTGCAGAAGAAGACGCGCTTGTAATCCTTCTTCTTCTAAACGATCTGCCATAATAATCATCGCTTTTTTAATAATATCTGCTGCAGTACCTTGAATTGGTGTATTCATCGCTGTACGCTCAGCGAAGCTACGTAAATTGAAATTACGACTCGTAATTTCTGGAATATAACGACGACGATTTAATAATGTAGCCACATATCCTTTTTGTTTCGCATCTTTTACGATGTCCTCCATGTATTCTTGTACACCAGGGAAACTTTCTAAATACTTTTCAATAAATTCCGCTGCTGCTTTTCTTGTAATTCCTAAGTTTTGTGAAAGACCATAATCACTAATACCATACACAATTCCGAAGTTAACAGCTTTCGCTTGTCGCCTCATATTTGAAGTTACTTCATCTTTTTCAACGCCAAATACATCCATAGCTGTTTTCGTATGAATATCCATGTCATGCTGGAATGCATCAACTAACCCTTTATCATTTGCAATATGAGCTAATACACGCAGTTCGATTTGTGAATAGTCAGCCGCATACATAATCCAACCTTCTTCTGATGGAACAAATGCCTGACGAATCTTTCTTCCTTCTTCTAATCGAATCGGGATATTTTGCAAGTTCGGATCCGTTGAACTTAATCGACCTGTTTGCGTTAATACTTGATTAAAGCGAGTATGAATTTTAGATGAATCTTCATGTACAACTTTCAGTAAACCTTCAATATAAGTTGAATTTAGTTTCCCTAATTGACGATAATGTAAAATGTTTGGAATAATCTCATGGCGATCCATAAGCTTTTCTAATACATCGGCTGACGTAGAATAACCTGTTTTCGTCTTTTTAATAACCGGTAAGTTTAAGTTCTCAAACAGAATTACACCAAGCTGCTTCGGTGAATTAATATTAAATTCTGTTCCCGCAAGCTTATAAATTTCCTGTTCCATTTCCTTTAATCTACCTGCAAGTTCTTCTCCCATATTACGAAGACGCTCCGTATCAACTTTTACACCTTTTACTTCCATATCAGCTAATACACGCGCAAGTGGCAATTCTAACTCTGTAAACAGTTCATATTGCTCATTCTTCTCTAACTCTTCAACGAATGTTTGCTTTACATCATATAATACATGCACTTTACGAGCTACATGCTCCGCTACTACATCTAACTCTGGAACAGCTCGTTTTGCACCTTTTCCGTAAACTTCTTCATCAGATTTCACAGCATGTGTTTCTTTCATTTTCGCTACAGTACGGAAATCTTTATCCGTATCGGCTGGATCAAGTAAATAAGCAGCGATTAATAAATCAAAATCAATCCCTTGAATATCTATCCCATTCCATTTAAGTGCAACGATCGCTCGCTTCGCATCAAATGTATGCTTTCTCATTTCTCCATTTGCAAGCCATGCTTTAAAAGCATCCGATGCAAGAGCAATATCCTTCTGAATAAAGTAGCAACCATTTTCATTTTGAATACCAAAGCCTTGAATGTCCGCCTTATGATAATTATCTTCTTGCACTTCAACAATAAGTGCACTATCTTGCTGAAGCATTTCTTCTGTAACTTCTTCCACAATATCAAATGTAATATCATCTAATTCAGCTGGAGCTGTTTCTTCTGGCGTAACGCCTAATTTATTTAAAAGAGATGTAAATCCTAAACTCTCGAACATTGGAATCACATCACTTGCTTCATATCCTTTATACGCCATATCATCCACATGAACTGTAATCGGTGCATCTGTAATAATAGTCGCAAGATCTTTACTCATAAGAGCTTGTTCTTTATTTTCTTCCAGTTTTTCTTTTAATTTCTTCCCGCTTACTTGATCTAGATTTTCATACACTTCTTCAACCGTTCCAAACTGTGTTAACAATTTAATCGCCGTTTTTTCACCAACTCCTGGTACACCCGGAATATTATCTGATTGGTCTCCCATTAAACCTTTCATATCGATAATTTGCTTTGGTGATAAGCTATATTTTTCAAATAAAGCTTCTTTCGTATATTCATCTACTTCCGTAATCCCTTTTCGCGGAATACATACAAGCGTGTTATCAGAAACAAGTTGAAGTAAATCTTTATCTCCTGAAATAACTTTTACACTTGCTCCTTGTTCACTCGCTTCTTTTGCTAGCGTTCCCATAATATCATCCGCTTCATAATTTTCTAATTCATAACGCGGTACGTTGAATGCATCCAGCATCTCACGAATAAACGGGAACTGCTCTGATAATTCAGGTGGAGTCTTTTGACGTCCTCCTTTATACTCACTATACGTTTTATGACGGAATGTCGTTTTACCCGCATCAAATGCTACTAACATATGCGTCGGTTTTTCTTCCTCTAATATTCTCATTAACATCATTGTAAAACCGTAAATTGCGTTCGTATGTATACCTTTGTCGTTATTTAAAAGCGGTAGTGCAAAGAAAGCACGATACGCGATATTATTACCATCTACTAATACGACCTTTTTTTCCAAATCAGAAACCTCCCCATACAAATTTGAAATGATTTTTCTCATAGAAAAAAACCGTTCCTTTCCTCTCTCTATATTAACATGACTAATAGAGAGAAGAAAAATAACGGTTATTTTCTTTCATATATAAAACAGACTTATATTGGCATAAAGGGAAGTGACGAGAACAGCTTAACTATTCTCGTCCAAAATTACTCCTTGGATGAAGGGGTTTTCATGTATTATATTAACAGAGCTTTATTAATATTTAATTAAGCCATTGTTAATATATTGTAAACATCCTTCATCCTATTTTTCAGTAGCTGATTTTGGTAAAACAACTGTAAATGTTGTCCCTTCCCCAACTTCACTATCCACTGTAATTGTACCGTGATGCGCCTCTACTAAATGCTTTACAATTGATAATCCAAGGCCTGTACCACCAGTATTTCTACTTCTCGCTTTATCCACTCGGTAAAAGCGTTCAAAAATACGCGGAATTTCCTCTTTACTAATACCAATTCCAGTATCCGATACTTTTATATAAGCATTATATTTATCTTCCGCTAACTCTACTGAAACAACGCCTCCAGCCGGTGTATATACAATCGCATTATTAATTAAATTAATAAAGATTTGTTTCAAACGACTTGGATCTCCAATAACAGAGGCACGTTTTAATACATTCACTTGTAAAGAGATTTCTTTTTCTCCTGCCTTATTATCAAGCACCATATGAATATCTTCAAGTAGCCCCTTCATGTCAACGGTTCCCATATTTAATTTAAATCCTTGTTGTTCGATTTTCGACAAATCTAATAAATCTTCAATTAACCCTTGCATACGCTCACTTTCTTTTAAAATAATGTGCAAGAAATGTTCGCAGAATTTTTTATTATCCATCGCTCCGTCTAAGAGTGTTTCTGAAAAACCTTTAATAGAAGTAATCGGTGTCTTTAATTCATGAGAAACATTCGCTAAAAAGTCTTTTCTCATTTGTTCTAATTTCTTTAACTCTGTTATGTCATGGAATACGAGAACAATCCCTTTCCATTCATGGTTTGTCCCGATAATCGGCGCTCCATATACTTCGAAATGCTTCCGCTCAATTCCAAGTGGCAATAACATTTGTTTACGCACTTTCACTTCTGTCATAAAGATTTCTTCTACAAGCTCAATAATTTCTGTATGATGAAACGATTCATAATATAAGCGATCTAAATATTCTTCATCTGTTACGTGGAAAGTTTCCTTATAAGAGCGGTTTACAAGGTTTATATATCCGCGGCTATCAATTAAAATCATTCCGCTTCCCATATTTTCAATTAACGTATGCAGACGATCTTGCTGCATTTCTTGTTCAAGTGTCATCTCTTGTAAGTTACGAGCTAAAATATTAATCGCTTTACTCAGCATTCCTGTTTCATCCGAATGACTTTCGTATGCACGCGCTTTATAATTCCCCTTTGCCAATTCAATTGCAACTTTCGTAACCGATTCAATTGGCCTAATATATTGCCCTGTAATTTTCATACCTAAAAATACAACTACAAGACAAGCAATGACAAATCCGATAATTAATAATCCCCACGTTTTTTGATGTACGTCTTTTAAAGGATCGATTGTACTTTTCACCAAAACGTATCCTTGTTTTCCTTCTACATCTTGAACGAACACCGCATGATAAAATTCATTCTTTCGATCTGTCTCTTTCGTAATCACTTTACTTCGTTGTTTTGCCAATTCCGAAGTAAGTTCTTTAATCGTCTCTGGACTAAATGCCAATTCTTGTCCTTTTCTATATTGAACTTTCTTTTTTTCATCCACAAATACGATAGAAGCTGGTATTTTTTCTTCTAACTTTTCAAATACGTATGGATTTTTTAAGACATTATCAAAACCTTGCTCTTCTGCTAACGCCGCAACATACTCCGTCTCTTTTACCATTCTCTCTTTAGCATGATCTATATAGTAGTTTTCAAACACAGTTTCTAGCAATAAACCTAGTCCAACTAAAATAAATACAATAAGAGAAACAAATGTAAAAAGAAGCCTGGAACGAAATTTATTCATTCCCTTTTGGCTCCTCTAATTTATATCCTAAACCACGTATCGTTTTAATGTACGTCGGTTTTTTCGTATTTTGTTCAATTTTATCGCGCAAATGGCTAATATGAACATCAACAATTCGCGTATCACCAGCAAAATCATAATTCCATACAGCACTTAATAATTGATCACGCGTCAACACGCGACTTTTATTTTTCGCAAGATACACAAGTAGTTCAAATTCTTTTGGTGTTAATTCAAGCTTTCTTCCTTGGAAATAAGCCTCATAAAACTCCGGTAAAATTTTAAGTTCTGCAATTGTGATGCTATCTTCATCTGGCGCTTCTGCAACTTGTTCTTCTTGTTGTAATTTCATGCGGCGCAAAATCGCCTTCACACGAGCAACAACTTCCCTTGGACTAAATGGCTTCGTCATATAATCATCTGCCCCAAGTTCAAGGCCTAGCACCTTATCAAACTCATCATCTTTTGCCGTTAACATTAAAATCGGCGTCATAACGCGCTGCAATCGTAATTCTTTACACACTTCCATACCATCCATTTTCGGAAGCATTAAATCTAATATAATTAAATCTGGGCGTTCTGTTGTCGCTTTTTGAAGCGCCATTTCTCCATCCATCGCTGTTATAACTTCAAACCCAGCTTGTTGTAAATTAAATTCGATTAAAGTTAAGATAAATTCCTCATCATCAACTACTAAAATACGATTGTTCATTCTTTTCCTCCAAGTTATAGACTTGAAACCTTCTTCATCCTAGTATTTTCCCCGTTATTCTCATCATACTAGAAAACAGGGTCCCTCTCAATATAATTGTCTATTCATGGAGATCGTTTGTTTAGAATTGAGAAAATAGACGTAATTACACTTTACCTGCAACTACACAGGATTTTGCCAAACTTTATAGATTACTCTCTCTTCTTTAAAGCTCACTTCCGTATGAACTATAAAATCTTGATTTTGCGCTAGGAAAAACGCAAGCGCATACGCTATTTTATAATCTAGTGTTTCATATCCATCAAATACTCTTCCATACATTTCATTTGCAACGCCGTCTGCTCACACTTCAGCTTCTCGTATCGTTTCAAAGATAACTTCTTCTTTTTCCACCTCATCTTAAAGAATCATTCCTTCCATTGACTTAAATTATTAAATTATAATATAGTAAATATTGTTAATTTAATAATCTGAATATAAAAAAAGGAGGTTCTATTATGCGACTATTACTACCTATTTTAACTTTAGTAGTAACATGTTTCCTTACTTTTAACGTACCGAGCTGGGATACGATTAAAACGGGGTGCTCAGAATTTGCTGAAGGGTTCAAAGAAGGATTCTTCAACTAAAAATAGCGCTAGCATCCTTATTCACGGTATGCTAGCGCTATTCATATTTTCATCTTTTAAAAATTATCTAATGCTTTTTCCATAATGGAAACAGATTTATAAGGTGGCGTTACTGTTAATGAACCCTTTACAACAGTTTCTCCTTTTTCATCATGAGCAGATACAAGCATATCAATTGTATGTTCCTCCTCAGAAACAGCCACAACTTCAAAGTGGATTTGTAACGTTTCATAATGGTGAACATGCTTCACGAACGTAAGGTCCTTCCTAGTAATATGACTTCCTGGACCCGGTAAATATTTCGTAACTGCCGTTGTAATCATTCCCGTTAGCATAATGCTTGGTACAATCGGCTTTTCATACGGAGTTTGGGATGCGTAATCATGCTGAATATATAATGGATTGGCATCATTCGTTAACCCTAAGTACAATAACAAATCTTTATCCTCAATTTTTTCAGTGATAGATAATTTCTCTCCTACTGTAATCTCATCCATTTTACGACCAATTTGAACTTTTTTCTTTAACATGTTACAACCCCCTCCGATTTTTTCACCTTATTATCCTACTAAAAGCGATACCTTATCCGAAATTTACTATGATGAGGGCAATGTATAGTATAAATCTATAGTTTCATTATAGGATACTACAAATGATAGCGTTTTCATATTATTTCGAAAAAACAATTCGGTAAATAGTAGAAAAAGATTCGGAATCCCGAATCTTTTTCACTACTATTCAATTATTAAACAAGAACTTTCATTACGTTACGTACAGATTCTACAGAGCGATCTAACGCTTCTTTTTCATCTGCAAGAAGTTCTAATTCAATAATTTTTTCAATTCCGTTACCACCTAGAATTACTGGTACCCCTAAGTAAAGGTCACTATAACCATACTCACCTTCAAGGTACGCAATAGCTGGTAATACACGGCGTTGATCTTTTAAGATTGCTTCTGTCATTTCAACTAAAGAAGCTGCTGGTGCGTAATATGCACTACCGTTTCCTAATAAGCCTACAATCTCACCGCCACCTTTACGTGTACGTTCTACGATTGCTTCTAAACGCTCTTTCGGAATTAACGTTTCTAACGGAATACCGCCTGCATAAGAATAACGCACAAGAGGTACCATGTCGTCACCGTGTCCACCAAGAACAAATCCTGTAATGTCTTTCACAGAAAGATTTAATTCTTGTGCGATGAATGTACGGAAACGAGCTGTATCTAATACGCCCGATTGGCCGATAACACGCTCTTTCGGGAATCCTGCTTCTTTAAATACAGAATATGTCATTGCATCAACTGGATTTGTTAATACAACAATAATCGCATTTGGTGAATGTTTTGCAATGTCGCGCGTAATACTTTTCATAATTTTAGAGTTCGTTGCTACTAAGTCATCACGGCTCATACCAGGCTTACGTGCAATACCTGCTGTAATAACGACAACGTCAGAATCAGCAGTATCTGCGTAATCAGATGTTCCAATAATGTTAGCATCAAAACCTTGTACTGGGCTCGCTTCTAACATATCTAACGCTTTCCCTTTTGTTGGATTTTCCAGTTGTGGAATGTCCACTAATACAACATCTGCAAGTTCTTTTTGTGCTAATAAGAATGCCGTTGTTGCTCCTGTAAATCCTGCACCGATGACTGAAACCTTCTTGCGTTTGATTGTCATAATTTACCCCCCGCTTTAATTATGCGTTTTTGATTATCGCTACATCCATGTTTTTAATAAGCTCATTAGCAAACTCAGAACATTTCACTTCTGTTGCGCCTTCCATTAGGCGAGCAAAGTCATATGTTACTACTTTTGATGCAATTGTTTTCTCAACTGAATCTGTTACTAATTTCGCCGCTTCATTCCATCCTAAATGTTCTAGTAATAATACACCTGAAAGAAGAACAGAAGATGGGTTTACTTTATCTAAACCTGCATATTTTGGAGCTGTACCATGTGTAGCTTCAAAGATAGCATGTCCAGTCACATAGTTAATGTTTGCACCAGGTGCAATACCAATTCCACCTACTTGTGCAGCAAGTGCATCAGAGATATAGTCACCATTTAAGTTCATTGTTGCAACAACATCGAACTCACGTGGACGAGTTAAAATTTGTTGTAAGAAGATGTCTGCAATAGAATCTTTTACGATGATTTTTCCAGCCACTTCAGCGTCTGCCATCGCTTTATTTGCTGCATCTTTACCATCTTTTTCAACGATGCGATCATATTCAGCCCAAGTAAATACTTTGTCGCCGAATTCTTGTTCCGCTACTTCGTAACCCCAGTTTTTGAAAGCACCTTCTGTAAATTTCATAATGTTTCCTTTATGAACTAATGTAACAGAAGAGCGTTTTTCGTTAATTGCATATTGAATTGCAGCACGAACAAGACGCTTTGTCCCTTCTTCTGAGATTGGTTTAATACCAATACCAGATGTTTCTGGGAAGCGGATTTTATTAACACCCATTGCTTCTTTTAAGAAAGCAAGAACTTTTTCTGCTTCTGGAGATCCTTGTGCATATTCAATTCCAGCATAAATGTCTTCTGTATTTTCACGGAAAATAACCATATCAGTATCTTCCGGACGTTTTACAGGTGAAGGAACACCTTCAAAATAACGAACTGGACGTAGACATACATATAGATCTAATTCTTGACGAAGTGCTACGTTTAGAGAACGAATACCACCGCCAACTGGAGTTGTAAGTGGACCTTTAATTGCGATTAAATATTCGCGAATTAAATTTAAAGTTTCTTCTGGTAACCACTCGCCTGTTTGGTTGAATGCTTTTTCCCCTGCAAGCACTTCTTTCCAAACGATTTTCTTCTCACCATCATAAGCTTTTTCAACTGCTGCTTCTATTACGCGAGATGCAGCTGCCCAAATATCAGGACCAATTCCATCTCCTTCAATAAATGGAATAATCGGATTGTTTGGTACATTCATAACACCATTAGTTACAGTAATTTTTTCACCTGTCGTCAATGTGATAACCCCCATGTTTGAAATTTCATATGTATGAAACTGAGGGAATAACCCCTCAGTTCAAACCGTTAGTCAAATTAAAATATTCTAATCATTACATCTTTCCGAAAAAATCAGACTTTTGAAAGCGTATTTTCACTATCGAAATAGTGTTTTTTGCTTATCTTTGTGCGATTGGAACATACACTTGATGCGTTGGTCCATTATAATCAGCACGCGGACGGATTAAACGGTTATTTTCATATTGTTCTAGAATATGAGCTAACCAGCCTGACATACGGCTAATTGCAAAAATAGGTGTAAATAAGTCATGGTCAATTCCTAAACAATGGTATACAGAAGCTGAATAGAAATCAACATTTGGTGGAAGACCTTTTTCTTTTGTTACAATGTCTTCAATTTTGATAGACATATTATACCATTTGTCTTCTCCTAAAAGCACGCATAATCTCTTAGACATTTCACGTAAGTGTTTTGCACGCGGATCACCTTGCTCATACACACGGTGACCAAAGCCCATGATTTTCACTTTATTTTGAAGAGCATTATGAATATATGATTCTACATTTTCTTCTTCGCCAATTTCAGTTAACATCTTCATTACATTTTCATTCGCCCCACCGTGAAGAGGACCTTTCAATGCACCGATTGCTGCTGTAATACCAGAATATACATCTGAAAGTGTAGCTACGCAAACACGTGCAGTAAATGTAGAAGCGTTTAACTCATGATCCGCATGAAGTACAAGCGCCTTATCAAAAGCTTCAATTTCAACTTCATTTGGCTCGCGATCATTTAACATGTACAAGAAGTTTGCAGCTAATGATAAATCTTTTCTTGGCTCAACAATATCTAAACCTTTACGGATTCTCGCGTAAGCAGCAACTAAAGTTCCCACTTGAGCCTGTAATTTAACCGCTTTCAAATAATTAGACTTTTCATCCATAATTTCAGCGCTCTCATCGTATAATGATAGCATGGAAATTGCAGTTCGTAAAACAGACATCGGATGTGCAATTTTTAAATCTACTTGTTTCAAATATGTTAAAATCTCACCTGGAACTTTATAGTATTCAGATACAATTTCATTAAATTCCGCTAGTTCTTTTTCATTAGGAAGCTTGCGGTGCCATAATAAGTACACTACTTCTTCAAACGTAGCATTCTCAGCTAAATCATCAATATTATACCCAACATAAGTTAATGTATCATCAATAATAGAGCTCACAGATGATGTTGTTGCTACTACCCCTTCTAAACCTCGAATAACAGTCATGACATTCTCTCCTTTTCCTGAAAATTCTCCCAACCTTGCTCCTTATATCTATTTGCTCCCCTTATGAATTATGAACGCCCGTTCACTCTTTAGGCAAGCAAAATGCACGATCATGCAAATTTGTTGCGATGTTCCCCTCTTATTGTCCATTGTTTACATGGAAAGCATGAGCGTGAATGTCTCCCCGAATCCTCACGCTCAAAACAACAAGTTAGTGAGGAAAATAAATTCCGAAGAGTTTTATGATAAAAACAACATAAAACAATATCATTATAAAATTGTTTTATGTTGTTTTTATTTTATCTGGTGTAAAGTCTCTGCTGTTATGTAACTTTTCAAAGTTTCTAATCCTATTATAAACAATTATCTGACTTTTGTGAACAGAAAGAATTCAAAAATTTTATATTACTATAAAATTTCTTATTTAAACATCTGTATAATACTCATAACCGCATAGGCAATTCCAGCCCCAATTAAAGGCCCTACAGCAACCCCATTAAATAACGCGACCGCTATAATTGTCCCAAAAACAAGCGCAGTTGTAATATGAGGATCCGTCGTCAATAATTGTACGCCGCCTTTTGCTAACAAAGCGACTGCTACACCTGAAGCTAAAGCAATCCACGCATAATACGATTTCGCTGCTTCTCCAAGTTGTTTAAAACCTATTTCCCCCGTCGCAATCGGTACTAGCACCGCTATTGTAATGACCGTTACACCTAGGTTAATTCCTTTCGTTTGTAAATAAGGAAAGACCTTATCTCCTAAAAACGTAAACTTCAATAAAAATAACACACCAATGGCTACAGTAAGCGATTGGTTTTTAGCAATAAGTCCTATAATAAGTAGTATGAATAAAAATAAAGTTGACTGACTAATCATGTTTGCACTTCCTTTCTGAAAATAATGAACTCATTTCCAAACAAAAATACCTTTAAACCTATCGTTATACATGCTATACAGATGCCTATTTATCGATAACACCTTCAATTTTTTATGCATTTTACAATTAAAAAAAGAGACTTTCTCCAAAAAAATTTAAGCATGTATACATTTTTGAAAACAGTCGTCTCTTCTTTCTTTTCTAATAAGAAACAGGTAAAATAAAAAGAAGAGAAAATGAAGTTTTTACCATATAGTAGTAGCATCACCAACAGGCTTTCACAGCCATTCATATACCGAAAAAAGCAGGCTAAATCCATCATTCCACTATAACATAAAGTAAAACTTTAATCAGTTGGGCATCTTCCGCTGATTATTGACCTTCACCAATTGGGCTTTGGCGGGAGATTTACTGCCGATAAAGTGAGACTTTAATCAGCAGAGCACGCTAGTTATAAGTTGAACGAATTAGGATAATCCAAATCGGAATGGGAGGTATACATCTTTGAACCGAAACTTACTATATATGATATTGCGACTCATATTTGTCATTGTAGCAACGGTAGCTGGGTTTTATGTCTTACTATACATGTCAGGGCTTATCTATCCTTTTATTATCGCTTTTGCATTTGCTTATTTGATTAATCCTGTCGTCAATTTCCTTAATCAAAAACTACAATTTCCTCGTGCACTAGCAGTACTCGTTAGCTTAATTCTCGTATTTGGAGCTATCGTTGGACTTGTTACATATCTTGTAACTGAAGCAATATCTGCCACAACATACTTACTACAACTTGTTACAGTAAAGTTTCCAGATATCGTTACATTCGCTCAGCAATTTGCACTTAATCATATTATGCCTCTCTACGATGATTTAATCTCTAAATTTAATCATCTTGGAGAACCCCAGCGCTATACAATTACACAAAACATTCAAAACTTAGGAACAGAAGCAACGACACAAATGAAAGAACTTTTAACCGCCATTATAAGCGGGTTAACGAATTTCATTAGTGCACTGCCGACAACTTTAACTGTCCTTGTATTCATTTTATTAGCCACTTTCTTCATTAGTTACGATTGGCACCGTCTTGCTCAGAAAGCAAGAAAGTTACTACCAAATCGTGTACATGGATACGGAAAAACTATTTTTGTCGACTTAAAAAAAGCTTTGTTTGGTTTTGTGAAAGCACAACTTACACTCGTATCTATGACAACCGTCATTGTACTGATCGGACTTTTAATATTACGCGTACCATACGCCATTACTATTGCGATTATTACAGGAGTTGTAGATTTACTACCCTATTTAGGCACAGGCGCAGTCTTCGTTCCATGGGTTATATACGTATTTTTCACTGGCGATACCGCATTCGCCATTGGTCTTCTCATTTTATACATCGTCGTGATTGTCCAAAGACAAATTATGGAGCCGAAAGTACTTTCATCTAACATCGGTCTCGATCCATTAGCAACACTCGTCGCTCTATTTGTCGGCTTTAAGCTTTTTGGCTTTTTAGGATTAATCATCGGTCCAGTCACCTTAGTACTACTTAATACATTACACAAAGCTAATGTCTTCCATGACTTGTGGAAATATATTAAAGGTTCACCTTCAAAATAACAGTTTCTAATCCATACAAAAAACCAAGTTGTAATCAGTGGGAATTTTCCACTGATTATTCCTTTCACTTATTTTTCACACTACTCACACGCAACAAGAGCATTACCCAGAAAAAGGATAATTCTCTTGTTTTTTTGCATAAAAAACACATTTCCTAACTGAAAATACATTTTTATTCTATTTTATCTATAATTATTACTTACATTTATTACTTTTTATGTAAATGAATAAATATACAAAACTGCATAAAATAAGACTCCAACTAACAATTCCCACCTTTTACATGAATTCTTTACACCAATCGCTCCTTTATATACGAAAGCAAAACTTTAATTTAGCTGCATTTCGCACCATCTTATTCATCCAAATTAATAGCATTAAAAAATCACATGTTTAATCGAAGCACAACAAGAGTTCAAACGAAAATTATATAGCAAATATAATAAGCAGACGTTTTGTTCATCCCCCCACATCAAACACTTACGAGCATCCCAGCTTTGAGATAGAAATTCCACACCCTACAAATAACGCGGTAAAGCAAAGCGGCCCTCTCCTCTTACAAGACAAAAAAATAGCACTTAGATCGTTATAATCTAAGTGCTACTTCTGAATGATAATAGTAGAGTTCTTTCTAAACTTCCATTCCATCCACTTCATAACAAGCGGCTTCAATAAAGCTCTCGTAACAGGGATCACGCAGATAAACCCTAGCACATCTGTCACATAACCAGGAAGCACTAAGAGAATACCTCCTACAAATACAAAAATGCCATCTAGCACTGCCTCACCTGGCATTTCCCCTCTATTCAACTTAGATTGAATCTCTCCAAGCACTTTAAATCCTTGTCTTTTCGCCAAATACACACCTACAACACCTGTAAATACAATCATAGCGAACGTAGACCATAAACCTATTACATGACTTGATCCGATTAAGACCGTAATCTCAATCGCCGGTATTAAAATAAACAAGAATAGTAACCACTTCATAGTTCTACACCTCTCTCACAACTCACTTTTAACGCCCTCACAACGCCTATATACATCATATGAAATATAATACCCTTTCATATTAAAACCCATAACAAACAGCTTTTAAAAGCAATTCTAGGCGTTTTAAGCTAATTCTATCTCGTTTTTGTGTAAAAAAAAGAGAAGGACTCCGATCCTTCTCTCCGTATTACTTATAGCACTTCCGCATGTCCATTATAAACAATTCCGCGTGCTGCATCAACTGTTACTTCTTGGCCATTTTTTAAAGTTGCTGTTACGCCGTTTACACCAACGATAACAGGAATACCGATTGATACGCCTACAACAGCAGCATGGCTTGTTAAGCCACCTTCTTCTACAACTAAAGCAGCAGCTTTTTCGATTGCAGGAATCATATCTTTATCAGTACTTGTTGTAACAAGGATATCACCTTCGTTTACGTTCGCTACAGCTTCAGCAGCTGTTTTTGCTACAACTACTTTACCTTTCGCAGCTTTACGACCGATTCCTTGTCCTTTAGCAACTTCTTCACCAACAACGTGGATTTTCATTAAGTTTGTTGTACCAGTTTCAGCAACTGGAACACCAGCAGTAATTACTACAGTATCTCCAAGGCCGATTAGACCTGCATCCATACCTGTTTGAATTGCTGTATCTAACATTTCGTCAGTTGAAGCTGCGCGCTTCTCAGCCATAAATGCTTGTACACCCCAAACAAGTGCAAGACGACGCCCTACTTGCTCGTCAGATGTTACAGCTACGATTGGAGATTTTGGACGGTATTTAGAGATCATTTTCGCAGTATGTCCACTTTCTGTTGGAGCTACGATTGCAGCTACATCAAGAGCAAGTGCTGTATGCGCAACAGATTGGCTAATTGCATCTGTAATTGTTGGAGTGAACTCTTTAATACGTTTTTTGAACATATCTTCGTATTGTAATGATTTTTCAACACGTACTGCAATGTTAGCCATCATTGTTACTGCTTCTACTGGGTATTGACCAGCAGCTGTTTCACCTGAAAGCATGATTGCATCTGTACCATCGAAGATTGCGTTAGCTACGTCACTTGCTTCCGCACGAGTTGGACGTGGGTTACGTTGCATAGAATCTAACATTTGTGTCGCAGTAATAACTGGTTTACCTAACACGTTACATTTTTTGATTAGACGTTTTTGTACTAATGGTACTTCTTCTGGTGGAATTTCTACACCCATATCACCACGAGCTACCATTAAACCGTCAGAAACTTCTAAGATTGAATCGATATTGTCGATACCTTCTTGGTTTTCGATTTTCGGTACGATTTGGATGTATTGAGCGCCATGCTCTTCTAATAATTCACGGATTTCTAATACGTCAGACGCTTTACGTACGAATGAAGCTGCGATGAAATCAACTTTTTGCTCGATACCGAAGATGATATCTTTTACGTCTTTTTCAGTGATACCAGGAAGCTTAATGCTTACGTTTGGTACGTTAACACCTTTTTTATTTTTTACAGTTCCACTGTTAAGAACTTTTGTACGGATATTTCCGTCAGCTTTTTCGATTACTTCTAGTTCGATAAGACCGTCATCGATTAGAATGCGAGAACCTGGGTCCACATCATCATAAAGACCAGCATAAGATACAGAGAACTTCTCTGCAGTACCTAATACTTGCTCAGTAGAAAGAACTACTTCTGCACCTGTTACAAGCTCAGCTTGTCCGTCTACGAAGTCGTGAGTACGGATTTCTGGACCTTTTGTATCAAGTAAGATACCAACTGTTTTACCAGTTTTCTTTGAAGCTTCACGAATGTTTTTAATACGAGCGCCGTGCTCTTCATGGCTACCATGAGAGAAGTTTAAACGAGCAACGTTCATACCCGCTTCCATTAATTGTTCTAATTTCTCAATACTTTCACTAGCAGGACCTATAGTACATACAATTTTAGTTTTACGCATATTGCACCTCCGAAAATTATGAAACCGTTCCCAAATATCCGACATTACGCCGATTAGATGGATAATTCTTTAGATAATTGATACATATCTTTATCGATTGTATGCTTTTGAGCTAACGCCTCGATAATGTCATGATCAACAAGTTTATTATCTTGAATACCTACACAACGTCCACCTTTACCAGCAATTAACAACTCAACTGCTCTTGCACCAAGACGACTTGCTAATACACGGTCTTGTGCACTTGGTGATCCACCACGTTGTACGTGACCTAATACAGTTACACGAGTATCAAAGTTTGTTGCTTCTTCAATGTGCTTACCGATGTCAATTGCACTTCCAACACCTTCAGCTACAATGATAATACTGTGTTTTTTACCACGTTCGCTACCACGTTTTAGACGAGCGATTACATCATCCATGTCATACTCTTCTTCTGGAATTAAAATCGTTTCTGCACCATCAGCTAAACCAGCCCATAATGCGATATCTCCAGCATGACGTCCCATTACTTCAATAACATATGTACGTTCATGAGATGTAGCTGTGTCACGGATTTTATCAATTGCATCAATAACAGTATTTAGAGCTGTATCGAAACCAATTGTGAAGTCTGTTCCAGGAATATCATTGTCGATTGTACCTGGTACACCAACACATGGGAATCCTTGTTCAGTTAATTTTTTAGCACCTTGGTAAGAGCCATCTCCACCAATAACAACAAGTCCTTCGATACCATGTTTCTTCAATTGCTCGATACCTTTTAGTCGTACTTCTGGGTCTTTAAACTCAGGACATCTTGCTGTATATAATTTCGTACCACCGCGGTGGATAATATCGCCAACAGAACCAAGTTCTAATTTTTCAATGTGACCAGAAATTAATCCAGCGTATCCATGGTAAATACCATATACTTCAATATCATGGAAAATCGCTTTACGAACAACTGCACGAATGGCAGCATTCATACCAGGTGAATCTCCACCACTTGTTAATACACCAATACGTTTCATTTGTACTCACCTCATAAAGATTATTTGCCTTATAATAAAATAACACGAAAAAATATAAAAACACAATGGAGAAGATGTGTCTTTTCATAATAAAAACGTGCATTCGCGAAGAGGAACGCACGCTTTTCTTATTTTATCCCAATGGAAGCGTTTGAAAACGAAACTTGCCCAATTTTCATATATTTTTCATAACGTTTTTCGATTAATTCATCTTTCGAAATTCCGTTTAATTGTTCAAAAGTTTTTCTAATCATTAAGTCTATATTTTCTGACTGTTTCAAAAGATTACGGTGAGCTCCACCTTTTGCCTCTGGAATAATTTCATCAATTACACCTAATTCTTTCAAATCTGCTGCTGTAATTTTCATTGCTTCTGCAGCTTCCTTCGCTTTTCCTGCATCTTTCCAAAGAATTGCCGCTGCACCCTCTGGTGTAATAACAGAATAAGTGGAATTTTCTAGCATATGAATGTAATCTCCTACTCCAAGACCTAGCGCACCACCACTACCGCCTTCACCGATAACGATACAAATAACTGGTACCGTTAAACCTGCCATCTCAAATAGATTGCGGGCAATAGCTTCACTTTGTCCACGTTCTTCAGCTGCTTTACCAGGATAAGCTCCCTTCGTATCGATGAAACAGATAATAGGACGATTAAACTTTTCCGCTTGTTTCATGAGACGCAGTGCTTTTCGATATCCTTCCGGATGAGGCATTCCAAAGTTACGGCGAATATTTTCTTTCGTATCTTTTCCGCGCTGATGCCCAATTACAGTTACAGGCATCCCTTTATATTTCGCAATGCCGCCGACAATCGCTGCATCATCGCCAAATAGACGATCTCCATGACATTCGAAAAAATCAGTAAATAAGTGCTCAATATAATCGAGCGTTGTCGGTCGTTCTGCATGACGAGCAATTTGAACACGGTCCCATACTTTTAGATTGCCGTATATATCTTCCTCTAAATTTTCTAGCTTTTCTTCCAAAATACGAATCTCCTCACTGAAGTCCATCTGGCTGTTTTTCGTATAGTCTTTCAGTTCACGAATCTTATTTCTTAGCTCAACAACTGGTTTTTCAAATTCTAGCTCTGCCATACAGCCATTTCCCCTCCTTGATGAACTTCTAAAATCTTGCGAAGCGATTCTCTCATATCATCACGATGCACCACCGCATCTAATTGACCATGATCTAGTAAGAATTCTGCCGTTTGAAAATCTTCCGGTAGTTTCTCACGCACCGTTTGTTCAATTACACGTCTACCAGCAAATCCGATAAGTGCACCTGGTTCTGCAAGATTATAATCACCAAGTGAAGCGAAACTCGCTGAAACCCCGCCCGTCGTTGGGTGAGTCATAACAGAAATAAATAATCCTCCTGCATTACTATGCTTTTTCAAAGCTACGCTTGTTTTTGCCATTTGCATTAAACTTAATATACCTTCTTGCATACGGGCACCACCCGAAGCAGTAAAGATAATAAATGGAACTTGTAAGTCGTACGCCTTTTCAACCGCACGGGCGATTTTTTCTCCTACTACAGAGCCCATGCTCCCCATTCGAAAACGAGAATCCATTACTGCAACAACAACAAGCATGTCATCAATTGTTCCTTCACCAGTTACAACCGCTTCGTTCAATTCAGTCTTCTTACGATCGCTCTCTAGTTTCTCTTCATAACCCGGAAACTCGAGTGGATTTAATGAAACCATTTCTTTGTCATACTCACGGAATGACCCTTCGTCCAATATACTATCAAGACGTTCCCATGCATTCATAGGATGATGATATCCACAATTCACACATACTTTTAAATTTTTTAGAAGTTCTTTCGTATACATGATTTTTTTACATTCCGGACATTTTGTCATAACGCCATCTGGCACATCTTTTCGTACTTGTTCTGAAGGTATTGCAGCGTACTTTTTCTTTTTCACGAATAAATCTCTTAGCACAATTTGACCCCCTTCGTTGAGAGCTAAGGTTAGCGTAAGAAGAAAATGGGGCTAACACCAAAGTTTGATGTTAGCCTTATCTTCTCAATCTGTCTAATAACCTCACTCTTTACGTTTAACTTTAACCGCTACGCGGTAGAATGTTTGTCATAACGTGTCATGGTCATTTCGACAAATTTTATACATTACGAGTGAAACTGTATATTCTCTACTAATTCATCGTAAATTTTTAGTGCATCATTTTCTTGTTTTTCTTCCAAAGTAGCATAAAGCTTTCTATACATATCGATAGTATCTCTTGAAACTTTACAAGAAAGAGTTGCTACGTAATCATTTACGATCATCCAAATGCGATATAGTAAATAATTATCGACTTGTTCAATAAGTGTTTTAAAGAACGTTTGATGAAGCGTTGGGATTGAGCTTTCATTTTCTTCAAGTACTTGGTGTAATCTACTTAGTACTTTAGAAAACGTTTCTTTCGGTAAATTACATACAATTCGAATCATATCTTTCTCAAGTAATCGTTTTGTTTGTAATAAATCACGAATTGTTTTCTCATCTTGCAATAAGAACGGAGCAATTAATTGTACAAGACCGTTATCATAAAAGTTTCGAATAAACGTCCCTTCACCACGTCTCGTTTCAATCAATCCTACCAGTTCTAAAGCACGCAATGCTTCTCTTACAGAGGAACGTCCTACGTTTAAGCGTGAACTTAACTCACGCTCAGACGGCAAACGATCCCCCGCTACCAATCCATCCTCTTCCATAATGGAACGGATTTTTTTTACAATTTCGAGATATACTTTTGTATTTGATGATGTCAATGGAAATTCCTCGCTTATTCTTTACCAATCAGCGCTAATTGTTTTGTTTTTTCAGCGATCTCATTTGGATCTACTTGACGGCGAGCTACTCCTGTCTCCATTGCTGCTTTTGCAACGTAAGACGCTACTTGAGGCGCTACACGCGCGTCAAATGGTGCCGGAATGATATAGTCTGCATTTAACTCATCTTCTGCTACAAGCTCAGCAATAGCCTGTACAGCTGCCATCTTCATTTCTTCGTTAATTTGTGTCGCATGTACGTCAAGTGCACCGCGGAAAATACCAGGGAACGCCAGTACATTATTTACTTGATTCGGGAAGTCAGAACGACCTGTTCCAACAACAGCTGCGCCCGCTGCTTTTGCCAATTCTGGCATAATTTCTGGAACTGGATTCGCCATTGCAAAAATAATCGCATCGTCATTCATTGTACGAACCATCTCTTCTGTTAATGCACCTTCTGCAGATACACCAATGAATACGTCCGCACCTTGTACAACATCAGCTAAAGAACCTTCTATACGATTCTTATTTGTATATTTTGCAACTTCATCCTTCACCGGATTCATACCTGTAGGACGACCATCATAGATTGCCCCTTTACGGTCACACATAATAATGTCGCGTACACCATAGCGATATAAAAGTTTAATAATTGCAATACCTGCTGCACCTGCGCCATTTGCGACAACTTTAATGTCAGACATTTTCTTTCCAACTAATTTCAGTGCATTTACAAGACCTGCTACTGTTACGATAGCTGTTCCGTGTTGATCATCATGGAAGATAGGAATATTTGTTTCTTTTTTCAAACGCTCTTCAATAATGAAGCAGTTTGGTGCTGCGATATCTTCTAAGTTAACGCCGCCAAAAGTTGGCTCCATTAATTTTACAGTTTCAACAATTTTATCTACATCGTTTGTATTTAAGGCAATTGGGAATGCATCTACACCAGCAAAGCTCTTGAATAATACAGCTTTACCTTCCATTACTGGAAGAGATGCTTCAGGTCCAATGTTACCAAGACCAAGTACAGCTGTTCCATCTGTAACAACTGCTACCATATTTCCCTTCATCGTATATTCATATACCTTACTTTTATCGTCATAAATTTCTTTACAAGGTTCTGCAACCCCTGGAGAATATGCAAGACTTAAATCTTTTGCATTTTCTACTTTTACTTTTGATACAGTTTCTAATTTTCCTTGATGCACTTTATGCATGTGAAGTGCTTCTTCACGAAGTGTTGACAAACTATCCACTCTCCTCAAATTATTCTTGCTGATATCAATTTCTCCAAGTGGTCTGACCACGAACACTACTACTATAATAATCGAAGTGTAGGGAAATTGTCCATTATATTTTCACAACTACATTTTCTTCCCCGACAATTTCACGAAGTGCTCCTAAACATTCTTCACTTGGATGAATCGATAAACTTCGAGATAATTGTACCATTTTATGTTCCTTTTCATAATAAATTAGTACTTTCGCAAAACCTGAATAGTCGAACAATATTTTCGTAACCTGATTTAAAAGCTTTTTCTCATACTGAGACGGCAATTTCACGTAAACAGATGCATCTTTCTTTTCTTCATACACATCCATTTCCTCTAGCGGATATAGTCCATTTACAATCCACTGCAGCTTATGATTTCTTAGCTCAATCGTACCGTCAACTAAAACAATTGCTCCTTCTTGTAACTTATCCGAGAAATGTATATACGTTTCCGGGAAGAGGACCGCTTCCATTTCATCATTTTGATCACAGAATGTAATAAATGCCATCTTTTGAAACTTTTTCGTACGAATCACTCTCACACTTGTTATATACACAATGGCTCTTTGTACTTTTTTCTTATGTCGCATCGCCTGAGCGAGAGATGGAATTTCTAATTCTTTTGCTAACTTTACATACTGCGCAGTCGGATAACTTGATAAATAAAAGCCAAGTGCTTCTTTCTCTTTATTTAGTTGTTCAATAAAAGATAGCTCTTCTCCTTGTACGTATTTTGATTTTGGAACAGCATCTCCTAAATCACGCGCGAGATTTGCGTACTCCAACGCCCCTTTAAGACTTTTCCATAAATTTGTTCTCGAAACACCAAAATCATCAAAACATCCCGACCAGACGAAAGCTTCTAAATTGCGCTCTGTTACAAACTTTGATGGCATACGGAGACAAAATTCAAATAAATCTTCGAACATTCTTTTCTCTCGTTCTTCTAATAATGCCGTCACTGTAGCCATTCCAATATTTCGAATCGAAAGTAAACTGTAACGTATCGCATTCCCCTCTATTTGGAAGTTGTAACCACTTTTTTGAAGAGACGGCGGCAAAACATGAAAACCTTTTCGCTTCGTTTCTCGTATATACTGTACAATTTTATCTTCATTTCCAATTGCACTTGATAATAGTGCCGTCATAAATTCCAGCGTATAGTTCGCTTTTAAGTAGGCAAGCTGATATCCGATCATACTGTAAGCTACAGCGTGACTTCGGTTAAAACCGTAATTCGCAAATCTTACAATTAAATCGTAAATTTTCTCAGCAGACGTCTCATCGTAACCATTTTGCAAACAACCTTGGACAAAATGCTTACGTTCCTGATCTAAAATATCACGATTTTTTTTACTCACTGCACGGCGCAGTAAATCTGCTTCACCGAGCGAAAACCCTGCTAACTTCGATGCAATTTGCATAATTTGTTCTTGGTATACAATGACGCCGTATGTTCTTTCTAAAATTGGCTTTAAATCCGGATGTAAATATTCAATTTTTCTTTTTCCATGTTTCGATTCAATAAAGGTCGGTATCTGTTCCATCGGTCCCGGTCTGTATAATGAGTTAACAGCTACGATATCTTCAAACTCATTCGGTTTTAACCCGCGAAGTACATTTCGCATACCACCTGATTCAAGCTGGAATACACCTGTTGTATCCCCTCTCCCTAATAATTGGAACGTCTTTTCATCTTGAAGAGGTAAGTTTCTTATATCAATTTCTTTCCCTGTTTTATTCGCGATAAATTTTATAATATTTTCAAGTAACGTTAAATTACGCAGTCCTAAAAAGTCCATCTTAAGCAACCCAAGTTCTTCTAGTGCATCGGCTGGATATTGCGTAACATAAACATCGTTATGTCCTTCTTGAATTGCTACACTGCCTGTTAGCGGTTCTTGACTCATAATAACGCCAGCCGCATGAATAGACGTATGACGTGGTAAACCTTCTACACGTTTTGCGATTTCAAACACACGCTCATGCAGAAGATTCCCTTGTATAAACTCACGAAGTGATTGTGATTCTTCATATGCATCTTTTAACGTTATACCAAGCTTTGATGGGATAAGTTTTGAAAATATATCAATATCTCGCGGCGGAAGCCCCATTACGCGGGCAATGTCTCTAATTGCCGCTTTTGCTGCAAGCGTACCAAACGTTACAATTTGCGCAACACGGATCTGACCGTATTTATCTTTCACATAGCGAATCATCTCATCACGTCTTACGTCTGGAAAATCAATATCAATATCGGGAAGCGTCACACGTTCAGGATTTAAAAACCTTTCAAATAATAGATCGTATTCAATCGGATCAATATCTGTAATTTCTAATACGTATGAGACGAGTGAACCAGCTGCCGATCCACGACCTGGTCCTGTTAAAATATGATTTTCATGTGCATACTTCATAAAATCCCATACGATGAGGAAATAATCACTAAATCCCATACGAGAAATAACATTTAATTCATGATTTAAACGCTTTATATGCACTTCTTTCGGCGCACCATATCGTTTCCGCAAACCTTCTTCACAAACACGACGCAAGTATATATCACTCGTTTCATTAGACGAAACAGGAAACTTCGGAAGTTGATTTACATGGAACGGTATTTCTACTTGGCAACGCTCTGCAATTTTCATTGTATTTTGGATTGCTTCCGGCGCATGGGAAAATAGTGCTTCCATTTCATCCGATGACTTTAAATAATATTGATCTGTTTTCAGCCTCGGCCTATCTGGATCAGTCATTTTCGTTCCACTTTCAACAGATAGTAAACATTCGTGAACAAGTGCGTCACTTTGATTGATATAGCGCACATCGTTTGTTGCAACGACTGGAATATTAACCCTACTAATAAATTCAGGTAGTTTCTCTTGTAAAAGCAACTCATCTTGAATCGCATGATGCTGCAAACTCATATAAAAATGGCCGAACATATTTTGATATGTGCGAGCTACTTCTTCAGCCTGACTCTCATTGTCTTCTAGTAATAATTGCTCAATTTCGCCATCTTTACCTGGTGAAATAGCAATTAATCCTTTCGCATAATGCGCAAGCCACTTCTTAGGAATACCTTCTTTGGACTTTGTCATAATACTGCTAGAAATCTTTAATAAATTTTGGTAGCCTATTTCATTCTCAGCAAGTAATACAAGCGGATAAGACCTTTCTTCTTCTTCACTAAAAATAGAAGCGGTTAATCCAATAACAGGCTGTATACCATGTTTCTTACATGCTTTATAAAACGGAATAACGCCATACATAACATTTTCATCCGTAATAGCCAGCGATGAAAAACCAAGTTCTTTCGCCCTGACTACAAGCTCATCAATTTTACAAGCACTTTTTAATAAACTAAAAACGGTTTGACATTGTAAATGCACAAACTTCACTGTTGTACCCTCTCTTTACCTATTTGACTACTTTTATTATAGGTGATGAGGAAAGCGGAAATCAAAACATACTTCTTATACTTTGTCCATATATATGAAGAAGAAAGGGGAATGACGATGGATGTAAGAGAACATACTTTTTTCTCTCTGCTTATTATTAGTTATTTTATTGCCTTTGGGGTTATACTTGGCGGTTCATTAATTGGTGGATTTGGTGCGTTTCTTATCGGAAAACCGGCTCTAACTTACATTAATCAATTCGCCCAAAATTTAAGAATTTGGGCACTCGTTGCAGCAATCGGCGGAACATTCGATACCTTTTATAGCTTTGAAAGAAGTTTCTTTGGCGGAGATATGAAAGATATCGTAAAACAAATTCTCCTTATTTTTTTCGCAACTGGTGGTATGCAAACAGGTCTCATTATTATTAAATGGCTAACGCAGGAACATGTATGAGAGTACCAAGTGCCAATACAGCAAAAAGATGGTACTTAGTATTAGCTGGTGCTGCTGTTGGAGGCGTGTTGAGCTGGTTTATTTTTTTGTACATATACGGTGTTTTTCAAGAAGAACAAGCTAGTAAAATAGCAGAACAAAGAGAAATTATAGAAAAACAAGAAGCAAAGCTCCACGTCCTTCTCGAAGATCAAGAAAAATTGAACACTGAAAATAAACGGCTCTTAACCATTCAAGAAATTAAAATAAAACTTATCAATCGAGAAAAATACGATTTAGACAATCTTACACTCGAAAATATGACTACATCTATCCATAATGACCTCCAGCATCTTTTAACGAAAAACATTCAAAGTATCGCAAAAAATAAAGACCTACTCAAAAAGGTAATCGAAAACAAAACGTACAAACATTACGATCGACTATACCGTTTTAAAGTCGATACAATATCTTTTGATACAGTGCTTGAAATTAGCATTACTATAGAGAAAGAAAAATAAAGAAGGAGGGCTTTAGCGCCGCTCCTTCTTTTCGTTCTAACATATAATCTCTTATTTACAAATCTCACGTAAATCAGCAAAAAGACGATCCGCTTCTTCCCAAGAAGATGCCTTGGCACCAGAAGCCATCGGATGTCCTCCGCCGTTATATTGCATTGCCAATTTGTTTATAACTGGTCCTTTTGAACGAAGACGAACACGAATTACGTCGTCTTCCTCTAAAAATAGAACCCACGCCTTTAATCCGTCAATATTGCCAAGCGCTCCAACAACACCAGATGCTTCAGAAGGAAGTACATCAAATTCTTCTAATACTTCTTTCGTTAATTTAATGTAAGCTGCTCCTTCTTCTACCATCGTAAAGTTCTGTAAAATATAACCGTTTAAACGAGCAATTTTTTCTTTTGTCTTATACATTTCATTGTATAAATCTGTGAATTTCACATCCATGTCAACAAGCTCACTTACGTAACGAAGTGTTTTTGCTGTCGTATTTGGGAATAAGAAACGACCTGTATCTCCAACAATTCCCGCTAAAATAAGGCGAGCTGCTTCTTTTGTTATTTTTAATCCTTTATCTTTTCCATACGTGTAAAACTCGTAAATCATTTCACTTGTAGAACTCGCTGTCGTATCTACCCATGTAATATCTCCATATGGATCTTCATTTGGATGATGATCAATTTTAATTAACATCTTCCCTTTTGTATAGCGTTGATCGTCAACACGTTCTTGATTCGCAGTATCACAAACAATAACAAGCGCATTTTCGTATACACTATCTTCAATATCATCCATTACTCGTAAGTATGCTAGTGACGGTTCATTGTACCCAACCGTATAAATATTTTTCTCTGGAAACGATTCTTGTAGAATTGTACCAAGACCACCCTGTGAACCTAATGCATCTGGATCCGGACGCACGTGGCGATGAATAATAATTGTATCAAACTCTTTAATTGCTCCTAAAATTTGCTCATGCATATGTATAATCTCCTTTTTAATCAACTTCTTCACTTTATCCTCCATTATAACGGAAAGTATTTCATACATGCGAACAATTGCTTTATAATAAAAGTTAGAAAGTTTAGATATTTCTTTTTTCTTTTCTATTATTTTTCACAAAGCGATGGGAGTGTTCATTATGCCAGTATTAGTCTTCTGTATTATCGTCTCATTTATGTTGTACCTCTTTTACAAAACAAAATACTTTCGTACAAACCGCCCAATGGAAAAAGGTTGGCTCTCAGGAAAATCCGCAATGGCACTCGGTTCATTCGTTTTATTTTTCGGGGTAAACCAATTCTTTTTAGAACTTTCAACCGCCCGTATTATTGTTGGTGTTTTATTCGTTCTATTTGGTAGTGCAAGTGTATTTAATGGATTTCGCCAATACAAACACTTCTTACCATTAGCAGTTAAAGAAGCCGAAGTCTATGAAGCAACATAAAAAAAGCATCAATATTGTGATGCTTTTTTACGTCCCTTAACTTTCAAAATCATATATGCAACAAACGCAGATGGTATATTAAATGGGTTACCTTGTACGTGAAAATGTAATTGTTCTTCTCCAAAAGACATTTTTTCATATAGCTCTCGCTGAGATAATCCTGTCTTTTCCTTTTTTTCACGTAAACCTTGTAAATATAAATATTGGATCGGTATCATTACAAGGAAGTAAAATAGTGCGATACTACCAAAAAAGAGTACTGTTGATGACATAATGTATACCACCTTCCAAAAATCCATTTTCTTACAATATAATCATAACACAATATACAACAAAATTGAATTACTATTCTGTCTTTTGTCACATTACTTTCCCACTAGCTTTTCCACTCCATCTAAAATCATGCCTTTCAAATTTAAAACAACAAAAAAGATGGAACAAATCAAAACGATTTGTTCCATCTTTTTATTTATCGATTAACTGCACCATAAGTAATGCTTTTCCAACGACATTACCATCATGATGCACCTCTACATCGACCTTACCAAATTTACGTCCAATTTCTAATACTTTCGGATGAACGGATACAACATTATCAATTTGAACTGGTTTTACGAAATAAATCGTTAAGTTTTCAACAATTAAATCGCTTTTCTTTTGCGCACGAATGACGCGATTTGTCGCTTCTGTCACAATTGTTGCAAATACACCGTACGATAACGTTCCGATTGAGTTCGTCATTTGCGGCGTCACTGAAAATTGATATAGATGCTCATTTTTCGCTTCTTTTGGCGTCATAAATTGATTCGTTACAATATCATCAATTGTTTCTCCAACTTGTGGCTGACGTTGAATCATTTGCAGTGCCTGAAGTACATCTTGACGGCTAATAATACCTTGCAGTTTATTTCCTTCCTCAACGACAGGAAGTAATTCAATTCCTTCCCACACCATCATACGTGCCGCAGCTGCGACAGACATTTTACCATTCACTGTAATTGGGTGTTTTGTCATTACTTTATCAATTGGTGTTTCTTTCGCTACACCGATCATGTCTTTTGAAGTTACGATTCCTAGCACTTTTTTATTTTCATCGACAATTGGATATCTTCCGTGCATTGTCTCTTCATTATATGCATGCCATTGCTGTACTGTATCATGCGGCTTTAAATATAACGTTTCTTCAATTGGTGTTAAAATATCCTCAACAAGTACAATTTCTTTCTTAATCAGTTGATCATAAATTGCACGGTTAATTAACGTTGCGACCGTAAATGTATCGTAGCTACTTGAAATAATCGGCAGCTTTAATTCATCTGCTAATTTCTTCACATGATCTTCCGTATCAAATCCGCCCGTAATTAATACAGCGGCTCCAGTTTCTAGCGCCAATTGATGTGCATTCGTACGGTTACCAATAATGAGTAAATTCCCAGCTTCTGTATAGCGCATCATCGCTTCTAATTTCATAGCTCCGATTACGAATTTATTTAATGTTTTATGTAGTCCTTCTCTGCCCCCAAGTACTTGACCGTCAACAATGTTAACGACTTCTGCATATGTCAGTTTTTCGATATTCTCTTTCTTCTTTTGTTCAATTCGAATTGTTCCGACACGTTCAATTGTACTAACATATCCTTTATTTTCTGCATCTTTAATTGCACGGTAAGCTGTCCCTTCACTTACACTCAAATCTTTCGCAATTTGTCTTACAGAAATTTTATGGCCTACTGGCAGGCTATTAATATGTTCTAAAATTTGGTTATGCTTGGTAGCCAAATGGTTTCACCATACTTTCTTTTCCCTAAATTCTTCATGTGTTGTACTTTCAGTATACTATATTTTCAAAACTGTTACACTCTCTCTTTGCATACCTGTACTATTTTTTTTATAACAAAATGACTCTTACATTCCACCAGTCATTCTATGACAACAATGTAATGCTTTTGTCATCTCATTCGATAGTTCGCCCACTTGATTCCCTATACAATGAAGACAAGAAATAAAACAAAGGAGCGAACACATGATGAAAAAACTTTTAGAGGTTGTAGGTGCTGTATTTTTAGCTTTCGTAGATGGGAAAAAAGTTGCAATGGAATTGAATGAAACACCTGAACAACCACGTACCAAAAGAAAAGAATCACCAAAACAAATACAAGCATTAAAAGCTGTCCTACACACGTAAAAAACCCTTCACTTTTCTTTTCAAATGAAGGGTTTCTTTTCTATAGTGTAATACTTTCTCCAGCTTCTAATACTTTCCCTGTACAATTTTGTAGCTTTTCTACAAATTGATATGGATCTTGTTCAATAACTGGGAACGTATTGTAATGCATCGGTACAACAGTTTTCGCATTAATCCATTTTGCTGCTAATACAGCATCTTCTGGTCCCATTGTGAAATTATCACCAATTGGTAAAAATGCTAGATCAACTTTATTCAATTCCCCAATTAACTTCATATCAGAGAATAGCGCAGTATCTCCTGCATGGTACACTGTTTTCTCTTCTGCTGTAAATAAAATACCTGCTGGCATACCTGTATATGTAATCGTCTTATTTGCTTCATCAATATAACTAGAGCCGTGGAATGCTTGTGTAAACTTCACTTTTCCGAAGTCAAATTCATGTGAACCACCAATATGCATCGGATGTGTATTTACACCTTGCCAACTTAAAAATGTTGCTAGTTCAAATGGCGCTACAACAACTGCATTATTTTTCTTCGCAAGTTCTACTGTATCTCCAACATGATCACCGTGTCCATGCGATAAAAGGATTGCATCCACTTTTACATCTTCAGCTTTTAAATCTGTTTTCGGATTACCTGTTAAAAACGGGTCAATTAAAATAACTTTTCCATTCGCCTCAATTTTCACAACTGAATGTCCATGATAAGATACTTTCATTATTACATTCCTCCCCTATTCACATTCTCACTTTTTATTCTACATGATTTTTCAATTCCCTGTCTTTTCTAACATCTATTTACTTGTCATAACGCTTTCTTCCGAGTTAAAGTTATATTTGTAATTAAATATCTCGGGGGTGCCAATCGATGAATGCTAGATTAGAAAATTTAATGCAATGGCTAAAAGAAAAAAACGTAGAAGCTGCGTTCTTAACTTCTACACCGAACGTCTTCTACATGACGAACTTCCACTGTGAACCGCATGAAAGATTACTTGGTATGTTTGTATTCCAAGAAAAAGAACCTATTTTAATTTGTCCTAAAATGGAAGAAGGTCAAGCACGTAACGCTGGCTGGGCACATGAAATTATCGGATTTACTGATACTGACAGACCATGGGATATGATTGCAAAAGCAATTAAAGACCGCGGCATCAATGCAAATGCAGTTGCAATTGAAAAAGAACATTTAAACGTAGAGCGCTACGAAGAATTAACGAAATTATTCCCAAATGCAGCTTTCAAATCAGCTGAGGAGAAAGTTCGCGAACTTCGTTTAATTAAAGATGAAAAAGAACTTTCTATTTTACGCGAAGCAGCTAAAATGGCGGACTACGCTGTTGAAGTTGGTGTAAATGCAATTAAAGAAAACCGCAGCGAGCTAGAAGTATTAGCAATTATTGAACACGAATTAAAAACAAAAGGCATACATAAAATGTCATTTGATACGATGGTATTAGCGGGTGCAAACTCTGCTCTTCCACACGGTATTCCTGGCGCAAACAAAATGAAGCGCGGTGATTTCGTACTATTTGATTTAGGTGTAATCATTGAAGGTTATTGCTCTGATATTACACGTACAGTAGCATTCGGTGAGATTTCTGAAGAGCAAACTCGCATTTACAACACTGTACTTGCTGGACAACTACAAGCAGTTGAAGCATGTAAACCAGGTGTTACACTTGGCGCAATCGACAACGCTGCTCGTTCTGTTATCGCAGATGCAGGTTACGGAGACTTCTTCCCGCACCGACTTGGTCATGGACTTGGAATTAGCGTACACGAATATCCAGATGTAAAAGCTGGTAACGAGTCTCCATTAAAAGAAGGTATGGTCTTCACAATCGAACCTGGTATTTACGTACCAAACGTAGGTGGCGTTCGTATTGAAGATGATATTTACATCACAAAAGACGGATCAGAAATTTTAACGAAATTCCCGAAAGAATTACAATTTGTGAAATAATAAAGTGAAACTTTAATCAGTGGGGATTTTGTTCATCCCCCACTGATTATCAGCCCTCACCAATCGGACTTTAACGGGCAGTAAGACCCCCACCTAACTTCTTTGCTTCCGCTGAATTTTGAGGTGGGGGTCTTACTGCCCGTTAAAGCGGGATAAAAAGGCAGCGTGAATGCTGCCTTTTTTTATTTCTCTACTATTTCAAATTTCTCTACAATCATTCTTGCTGGATAACTTTCAAGTATTTGAGAAAACCATACTTTTATTTTATCCCCTGTTTTTAACTGTTTACATGCGCCTTTGTCCTTAAAGCTCAAGACTATATGTGATGGATGCTCTTTATTCATTTGTTGTTCTATATAATTTTGTAACTCTACTTTTGTTTCAAACGTTTTATCATCGGCAAAAAACACCGTGTCATTTCTTAATATGATATACCCTTCTTTAGGGACTTCTTTTACCGTTACTTGCTCTACTTGTTTTGTAGTACACGCTGATAATATGACTAGAAATACACTTAAAAACATAACAATTTTCATATGCCTATTCATTTTTAACTCCTTACTCTAGGCTATTTCAAATTTAGCACCATCTTCTCCTCATACTTATCATCCCATTTAATTACAACTTCTATCGATTCATCTTTAGATAGAGGTGCACAACTTACACAAGAAGATTTCATTTCAACCCTTGCTCCTTTATGAACTTCTGACGTTTGTGTCATTGTACTAAAGGCTCCATTAATAGCAATCTCTAAGTTTTTAAATTCTGTATTCCCATCTCCGCCCTTGTACTGAAACGTAAACATTCCATCTTCACTGTCATCCTTAATATGCCCTTTATATTGTCCAGTCCAACTTTTGCTCTCGCTAGAAAAATTAACATACGAAATGGAACAGCTTCCTAAAAAGAAAATACTAATGAAAAAGAATAATGCTCTCTTCATAATGCCCCCTCCATTCAAATGCACTTATTTATTGTCTATTTCTTCCTCTTATTACATTATAAAAATACAGAATTTTCTAAAATAGGAGGTTTATATGTTACAACAACAGTTAGAAAAAATTCGTAATAATAATTACATCATAGATAACACACTTCATATTGATTCTTTAAGTTCCAGTATGCTTGAACATATCGGTGTTACTGATAGCTATTTAAGGGACAAACTCATCTACTCTACTTTTTATCATCTCATCAAAAATCGCTACCTTTCACACACACAATTACAGAAACTATTATTAGAAAGCATCGGTGAAAAATATTTATTGTATAAAATTCATTCAGATGATGAAGATGCTGTATTTACTCGCGCATTTACGACCTTATTAATTGCGCTCATTATAGATGCAGATACAACTCATAATTTCTTATCACAGAATGATATTTTAACTGTAAAAGATCAATTAATTCTATATATGAACAACGAACATGATTTCCGCGGATATGTTCCAGACCACGGCTGGGCACATAGTATCGCTCATGCTTCCGATACATTTAAGGCGCTTGTTCATAATCCTAAACTAGAAACTTTACATTACGAAGAGATATTAAAAACTTTGTTAAACAAAGTTTTTGTCCATTCTATTTACTATAAATATGAAGAAGACGAGCGTCTCGTTTATCCGATTGTCGCAATGCTGCAAAATGGCCTGAAAGAAGAAATACTCATATTAGCCCTTCGTGACTTAGTAGCTCAATTACCGGTCCAAAAACAAGCACTACCTATTGAATCGTACGAGTTTCTATATGGAAATACAAAATCTTTCTTACGTAGCTTATTTTTCAGACTACGCACACTTTCTATATGTGAAGAAACCGAATTCGAAATTGAAAAATTGCTACAAGAGCTTCCAAAATATTATTAAAAAAGAAGGTCACTCAAAAAGTGCCTTCTTCTATTTCACTAATATTTAATTGAAATTTCACGATCCAAACTGAGAAAAGGTGGACAAGAAGCGCAAACGCCATACATGCTCCACTTAAAAAAGTTAGTATAGGATGCGAATACACGTGCCCCAACCCATAGGATATCGCCACGAAAAACATTGTTATGTAAATATAAATTGCTCCATGTATTTGCCTCATATAAACCTCCTTTTCCCATATTATAACATAATTTTTCTGATTATTCACATTAATTACTTGTAATCAATATTTCTCAACTGTTACACCTCTTACAGCAGCCTTAATATACGGTGACCCTTGTAAACTTTGTAAATCCTCTGTTTTCCCTGTTACGACTACACCGTATATTGGTAAATCTTTTGGTTTTGTGTTTTTTATTTCTTTATCCCGCATTAACGGGCAGTAAGACCTCACATCAAAATTCAGCGGAAGCAAGAAGTTAGATGGGGGATGAACCCCACACTGATTAAAGTTTCACTTTATAGTTTATCCTAAAATATTCTCAGTATCCCTCTTTATTTTCACTTAAAGACATCCAAATGCAGCTTTTATAAATTGTTTCATAATAAAAAGCACATCCATTTTGATGCGCTTCTCTGAAATACTATTCTATTATTTCATCGCTTCCTTCACAACATCTTGAATCATAACAACTTCTGTTTTCATATCAATAGACGGTGCTTCTTCATCGATACATTCATACCAAAATGCTAAGTGCTTTTTATCAATTTCATGATGCGAATTTTCGACAAAAATACCACCTTCTCCTTGCACAGAATACCAATATAAGTACTCTTCTCCATCTCTTATTTCCCGGAAAATTGTCTCAACGTACATCTTTTCGTCGTTTAATGTCAAAAGCACTTCTTTCAAATTGTCATTAAGAAGCTGCATCCATTCATCTACTCGATGACTCTTACCAGGCTTAACTTTAAATCTTGTTAATTCTACATTCATTTTTATTCCCCCATTTTCTTACGTACAAATAAACTATATTCTATTGGATGATAAAAACTTAATTTACTAGCTAATTTTCGCGAAGGAATATTGTCTACATAACAATCCCAGCTCGGTATAATGTCATTTTGCATGCAATGTTCAATGAACCTTGTTGCAACAGCTTGAGCTAATCCTTTCCCTTGATGCGCTTCATGTGTTGCAATATCTATTTCAGCAAAACCATTCCCGCTAAATATTGAGACGCATTCAGCTACAATTATCCCATCTTGTTCTATACAAAATCCAAAACCACTGTTCAAAAACGTTTCTTTTGATCCCCAATACTCTTTGTAGTACTCCTCTTTAAATTCACTGCTGCGCTCTATATCTCTTCTATCAATACGCTTCACTTCATATGTATTTTTGTTAAAATCTCGTTGGCTCTCTTCAAAGGTTACGCTTTGAAATTTCATTCGCGGGATGTTCCGAAGTACATTACTAAAACGCTCTTCTATCATCATTTCCCACTCTTCACTCGAAGTGAACAGTGTAAATCTCTTCTCTGTTTTTTCAATAGCCGTTTTTAAATATGAAAATAACTCTTCGTTATAATTTTGATCATCCGTATCACCAAATAAATAATAGATACCATTAGCTGTAATAATTAATCCTGCTGTTAATTGCCCGTTTATAAAAACCTCGCCATCTATCATTTGATCACATACCGCATAAGCAAACGTCGTCGTTCTTGTATTACCTTCTAAAACCGGAAGAACTTTTCTATAATCGGCTACAGATAATTTTTTCATAATTGCTCCACTTTAATCGTATCAGCCTCTATATGTTCAAAACAAAGATTTACCGTTCTCTTTAATGCTCTCGTTCTATGAATCGTACATGCTGGAATTAAAATAGAATCATTTGGCTTTAAAACCGCTGTTTCTCCATCTTCAAAATCAATAAGTAATTCTCCCTCTAGCACAATAAATAATTCATCCGAATTAGAATGATAGTGCCAATCATATTCACCAGTAAATACAGCGATTCGTAAACAATGACTGTTTATATTTGAAACGACGAAGTTTTTATGTTGATCTTGAATGTCTTTTGTTAATTCTATTAAGTTCACAGTTTCCATATTTCGTCCCATCCTTTCATTAGTCGTTCTTCTGAAAAATTAACTTAATCTCCACCACCTCCGCAATCTCCTCCACCATCACTTGAGCTACTACAATCACTGCTACTGTAGTCACCGAATCCACTTGATGAGCTTGAAGCGTATGAAGATTTTTTGCTTCTTTTTCTATCTTTTTTACTTTCATGACTAGGCCATACTTTATTAAATAATATAAAGAATAAGACTAATTCTATTGCGAAAAGGATATAGCCTAAAATATTCTCAATAATATTCGGGGTTATATCAAAACTGTAAAACACCCCACCTGAATAAAGACACAAAATGATATACAGAGCCATACAAATATATCGAAATGTTTTTTCTATCATAAGGACTACTTTATTTGAAATAGGTACGTTCTGTTCCTGTTTTTTCTTTATATATCTTTGTCTCTTTGCCTGCTTTTTCTTCCTCTTTTTACTCCCCATCCAATCCCCTCTTTTTATTATATAATTCTAAATTATCGCAATAAAAATCGATTTACACCAATAAAGTGAAACTTTGATCAGTGGGGGGGTTATTCATCCCCCCACTGATTATTAGTTGAACCAATCGGGCTTTTACGGGCAGTTGATCCCCCACCTAACTTCTTTGCTTCCGCTGAATTTTTGGGTGGGGGTCTTACTGCCCGTTAATGCGGGATAAATAACAATTATTCACATGTTATTTCCCCATATAAAAAAGACCCTCCTTATGAAAAGGAAGGTCTCAAATGTATTTCTATTATGATAAAGCAGGAGCTTTTTCAAGTAGCTCTTTCGCATCAGCGTATTGTAAGCCGTGAGCTTCTGCAACTGCTTCGAATGTTACATAACCATCTAATGTGTTAATACCTTTTAGTAATGCAGTGTTGCCTAAACAAGCATCTTTATAGCCTTTGTTAGCAATTTGCACTGCATATGGTACTGTTACGTTAGTTAATGCAAGAGTTGATGTACGTGGAACCGCACCTGGCATATTAGCAACTGCATAATGAACAACGCCATGTTTTTCGTAAGTTGGGTTGTCGTGAGTTGTAATACGGTCAGTTGTTTCGAAAATACCACCTTGGTCAATCGCGATATCTACAACGACAGAACCTGGTTCCATTGATTGAATCATTTCTTCTGTTACAAGTTTTGGCGCTTTTGCACCTGGAATTAATACTGCTCCAATAACAAGGTCAGATTCTTTAACAGCTTCTGCAATGTTGTATGGATTAGACATTAATGTTTTTACTTGGTTACCGAAAATATCATCTAATTGACGAAGACGTTCTGCACTTAAGTCGATGATTGTTACATCTGCACCTAAACCTACTGCAATCTTAGCTGCATTTGTACCAGCTTGACCACCGCCGATGATTGTTACTTTGCCGCGTTTTACCCCTGGAACGCCTGCAAGTAAAATACCTTTACCGCCTTTGTTTTTCTCAAGGAATTGTGCACCGATTTGTGCAGACATACGACCAGCTACTTCACTCATAGGTGCAAGTAATGGTAAAGAACGATTGTCTAATTGTACTGTTTCGTATGCGATTGATGCAACTTTGTTATCGATTAATGCTTTCGTTAATTCTGGCTCTGGAGCTAAGTGTAAGTATGTGAATAAAATTAAACCTTCACGGAAATAGCCGTATTCACTTGCTACTGGCTCTTTTACCTTCATAACCATATCTTGATTCCATGCTTCTTCAGCAGTTTCTACAAGTTTCGCACCAGCTTGTACGTATTCTTCATCCGTAAAGCCAGATCCTAAACCTGCTCCTTTTTGAACAAAAACTTCATGACCATTTTGTACTAAATGTACTGCTCCCGCTGGCGTCATTGCCACACGGTTTTCATTGTTTTTAATTTCTGTTGGAATACCGATACGCATGATTAGTTCCCCCTTGAGTTATGAAATGACCCCTGAATCATTTTTTAAAGCGCTTTCTACGCTTTTATATTTTAACATAATATCTCAATATTTGACAAAAAAATAATACAAGTTTTCCGATAGATTTAATTTTATATTAAAGGACAGTATTATCCGCACCTATCAGCACAATGGATAAACTGTCCAATTATTCGAAACTTCATCATATTTTATTCTATCGATGTCTATGAATAACATCCACTGCACCAGTCACTTCGATAATTGTACCGGTAATCATATCGGAATCGTCCTCACATAAAAACGAAATGGTTCTTGCAATATCTTCACCTGTTCCAGATCTACCAATCGGTGTGTTATGCTCTTTTAGCTGACGTGCTTCTTGAATAGTTGCCTCTTTCATATCGCCAATAATATCACCAGGACATACCATGTTCGCAGTAATACCATACTCCGCTTCTTCATAAGCAACTGTTTTCGTTAATGAAACAAGTCCTACTTTCGCTGCCGCAAAAGCTGAGCGATAAATCCATCCCGGTGCACTATCCGCCCCTTGAAATCCGTAATTAATAATACGGCCAAAGTTCTGTTTTCTCATGACCGGAACGACAAGTTTTAATAAATGAAATACCGCTGTTAAATTTCCCTGAATCATTTCATTCCATTCATCTTCTTCATAATCAACTAACTTTTTTCGTTCAAATACATATGGACCAGCATTATTAATTAAGAAATCAATTTTGCCAAAACGGCTTATCGCTTCTTCTACTATTTTATGTAAATCTTCCTTTTTCGTGACATCCGCTTGCACGAATTGTAGACGCTCTTCCATATTTTTATATGTTTCTTTCAACTTTTCCATAGCCGTGATATCGCTATGATACGTTACTGTTACTGAATATCCTTTAGCCAATAACTTTTCTGTTACTTGCTTTCCTAAACCTTTCGTACCGGCTGTAATGAGCGCGTGTCTCACAAAACTGCCTCCTTTTAAATTGCTATACTTCATATGTAACAAGTTCTCGCTCCAATTACAACTAAAATGAATTGAAACAGAGTTTTCAAAATTCTGTAACGTTTCTGGCAAGCACGTTACCAAAATTTGTTTTATAATTAAGTTGTAAACAGTTATAAAACAGATTGGGAGGAATTGACTATGAATAATACATATACAAATATTTTAATCGCGGTGGATGGTTCTAAAGAAGCAGAAAAAGCCTTTAAAAAAGCAATTCAAGTCGCAAAGCGCAACAATGCAACATTAACAATCGCTCATATCGTTGATGTAAAAGCGTACTCAGCAGTAGAGGCTTATAGCCGTGCAATTGCTGAACGTGCAAATCTATTTGCAGAAGACTTATTAGAAGACTACAAAAAAACTGCGCTTGAAGCTGGTCTTGAAAAAATTGAAACTGTATTAGAATTTGGTAATCCTAAATCTAAAATTTCAAAAGAAATCGCTCCAAACCATAAAGTAGATTTAATTATGTGTGGTGCGACTGGTTTAAATGCGGTTGAACGCTTCCTAATCGGTAGCGTCTCTGAACATATTATTCGCTATGCGAAATGCGATGTCCTTGTTGTTCGTGGTGATGAGGAGCAAGGTGATCTTTAATTTATAGATAAAACACCAAGTCCACATAGGCTTGGTGTTTTTCATTTTATCAACTTCACTATAAACACAAGACATGCTACGACAACAACGGTAATTGCCAATACATAAGGCGGCAGAAACTTCAAAGACCATAATGCCATCATGATTGTCGCAACTGTTAAATACGTTTGCTTTGCATCTTCTGTCATTTTTTTACGAAGTAAGAAGACGTACAAATAGCCAATTGGCGGCGTAATGAAGCAAAGAACATATATGATTTTTGATTTTAAATACCATTTTTGTTCTCCAAGTTTCTTTATATCCCCTTCTATTCTCTTATGCTCTTGTTCTCTCGCTTCTTCTAAAAGTGGATTTTCCTCTTCTCCTCGCTTTTCTTTCATATAAGGAAGAAAGTGCATAAAAAAATAGTATGCGAATACGAACGCGCCAAATCCAATATTTAATCTTTCTAATGGAATATGCTCACTAAAAAAAGCAGCAGTAAGCACTAAAGACAAACAGTACGTCATCATCCAAAATGAACGTTTTCTCTTTTTCCGTTCCATTTCTTTTTTACCTTGTATATCTTTTCTTTTCGAAAGCCATATAGAAATAAAGCAATCTACTACAAATAGAATAAAGATAAATATCCCAACGTCTACTGTTTCTACATCCTTAAATGAAAAGACATTCGGGAATGCAGCGTGTAATACGATTAGCGTGTACAAAATTACCCCTATAAAATAAAGTGAAACTTTAATCAGTGGGGTTTTGTTCCTCCCCCACTGATTATTAGTTGAACCAATCGGGCTTTTACGGGCAGTTGATCCCCACCTAACTTCTTTCCTTTCGCTGAATTTTGAGGTCGGGGTCTTACTGCCCGTTAATGCGGGATAAATACGTCTCATTTTTCATCCCTTTCTTATTTCCTAACATTACGTTAACATACATTTTTTAGAAATAGACGGACAAAATATATATGTGTAAAAAAGGAGGATGCTATATGGATGATTCTGAACGCATTATTTTAGACGTGAACGGAAAAGAAATTGAAATGCTAGATACAATCCGCACTCATTTTAAAGAGAAACATGGCGTTGAACTAAGTAATGGTGCATTGCTTCGTGATTTGATGGATATTGAGTATATTCGAATTACAGAAGATCGACATAAGTATGATTAAAAGAAAAACGACTGCAGGCGAATGCCATCAGTCGTTTTCTTTCTTCATTTAAGCTCTTGATGTTTCCCGCCCATACCACCAGGCTCATTGCTATCTTGGTGTACAGTTAGTTTATTTGTTTTCGTATCTTTTAAAACTCTATATGTATATGATTCATTTGGTTCATCTTTAAACTGTACATTCATACCATATGAATCCATTTTGCTATAAAAGGCCGGTTTTATATATAAAATATCACTTTCTTTATATCCTTTATCTTGCAAATGCCACATCGTTGCGATAATCGCTTCCTCTCGCTTTTCTTTTTCACCAACATACATATATTTGTCCAAAAGAAACACTTTAGCATTTGCAATTAAGCTAATTAACAGTACAATGATAAACACTATTTTTTTCATAGACTTCCCCTAAATTGTTATTTTTTACTACATTGTAACTTAAATGCTAGTAAAAAATAAAGTACGCCAGACTTTACTAGACTGGCGTACTTCCCAACTCAATTCTTAATAACTTCTTTCGTTAACCCCTTCGCCTTCTCCAAAGCGTTTTTGATTTGTTCAAATCCTGTCCCACCAGCACTATTACGACGCTTTACAGCCGCATATGGTGAAAGAACTTCATACAAATCTTCTTCAAATAAAGAGCTCATTTCTTGATATGTTTCAAGCGGGACATCTAATAAATAAATTCCTTTTTGTGTGCAATGTAGCACTAACTTCCCAACAATTTCATGAGCTTGACGGAATGGTAGTCCTTTGTTTGCTAAGTAGTCGGCAATTTCTGTTGCGTTGGAGAAATCTTGCGTCACAGCTTGCCCCATTTTTTCTTTGTTTACAGTCATCGTTTCAAGCATGCCCGCCATAATATGAAGGCATCCTTCTACTGTTTTCACTGTATCAAACATTCCTTCTTTATCTTCTTGTAAGTCTTTATTGTAAGCGAGTGGTAATCCTTTCATTACTGTAAGTAAACTGAATAAATTACCGTATACTCTGCCAGTTTTCCCACGGATTAGTTCCGCCATATCCGGATTTTTCTTTTGCGGCATAATGCTGCTTCCTGTCGCGTATTGATCGCTCATTTCAATAAATTGAAACTCTTGGCTACTCCATAAAATAAGTTCTTCACAAAAACGTGATAAGTGCATCATAAGCATAGATGAATTACTTAAAAACTCTAGTATGAAATCACGATCACTTACTGCATCTAAACTATTTTCATAAATTCCATTAAATCCAAGAAGTTCCGCACTATATTCTCGGTCGATCGGGAATGTCGTCCCAGCTAGCGCTCCTGCTCCTAATGGGGAGATATTAATACGCTTTAATGAATCTTCATAACGATTCACATCACGCTCTAACATCCAAAAGTAAGCAAGAATATGATGAGCAAATGAAATCGGCTGAGCACGTTGCAAATGCGTATAGCCAGGCATAATGGTTTCAATATTATTTTCTGCTTGATGAACAAGAACAGTTTGCAATTGTTTTGTAGCTTTTATAATATGTTCTACCTTTTCTTTTAAATACAAATGCATATCTGTCGCCACTTGATCGTTACGACTTCGGCCTGTATGAAGTTTCCCTCCTACTTCACCGATTTTTTCAATTAACATCTTTTCAATATTTAAATGAATATCTTCAGCTTCAACCGAAAAATGCAATTTATTTTGTTTCGCTTCTTCTAATAAATATTGAAGACCTATCTTTATTTTCTCCGCCTCTTCTTTCGTAACGATGCCTTGCTTTGCTAGCATCGTTACGTGTGCAATACTCCCGTTTATATCTTGATTTACTAATTGTTGATCGAAGGAGATGGATGCTCCGAACTCTTCAACCCATGCTTCCGCTTCTTCTGTAAAACGTCCGCCCCAAAGTTTGCTCACGCTTCCACCTTCTTTTGATTCACTTGGCTGTATACTTTCGTCGGTAAACCGAATAATGAAATGAATCCAACTGCTGCATCATGATTAAATTCATCTTGAGCAGTATATGTTGCTAATTTTTCATCGTATAAAGAGTATTCAGATTTACGTCCTTCTACAATCGCATGACCTTTAAATAATTTTACACGCACTGTACCTGTTACATTCTTTTGTGTTTCTTGTAAAAATGCATGAAGCGCTTGTTTTAAAGGTGAGAACCATAAACCGTTATAAATAAGTTCTGTTATTTTCTGTTCAATCACTGGTTTAAAATGCGCTACTTCTTTTACGTGTGTTAAATCTTCCAACTCTTTATGCGCAGTGATTAACGTCATTGCTGCTGGACATTCGTATACTTCACGAGATTTAATACCGACAAGACGATTTTCTACGTGATCAATACGTCCAACGCCGTGTTTTCCAGCAAGCGCATTTAACGTTTTAATTAATTCTGAAAGTGAATATGCAGTGCCATTTAAAGTCGTCGGTACGCCTGCTTCAAATCCGATTTCTACAAACTCTGGTTTATTCGGTGTATCTTCTAACGCTAATGTCATCTCATATGCATCTTCTGGTGGCGCTGCCCATGGATCTTCTAAAATTCCACATTCGTTGCTGCGTCCCCATAAGTTTTGATCAATTGAAAATGGGCTATCTAAATGAATCGGAATCGGCACATCATTTTCTTTTGCATATGCAATTTCTTCTTCACGTGACCACTTCCATTCGCGTACAGGCGCAATCACTTCTAAGTAAGGATTTAATGCTTGAATAGAAACTTCAAAACGAACTTGATCATTTCCCTTTCCTGTACATCCGTGTGCAACTGCAGTTGCGCCTTCTTGTTCTGCGATTTCTACTAATTTCTTCGCAATAAGCGGACGAGATAATGCAGAGACAAGAGGGTATTTCCCTTCGTATAATGTGTGTGCTTGCATCGCCATCAATGCATATTCATTCGCGAATTCTTCTTGAACATCAATCATATATGATTTAATTGCACCTACTGAAAGTGCCTTTTCTTTCACAAACCCTAAGTCTTTTCCTTCCCCTAAATCTAAACAAAGTGCGATAATATCATAATTCTTCTCTTGTAACCATTTAATTGCAACGGAAGTATCAAGACCTCCGGAATATGCTAATACAACTTTTTTCTTCTCCATTTTGCATCCCCCTAAAGAATAAATATTCATTTTCTTTTATAATAATTCACACTTTACCACCTTTCACAAAATGTATCAAGAGTCATTTTCAAATTTTTTCAAACAATTTCGTCGAACTTCTTTCTGTTTTTCTGTACAATATAAGCAGGACAACGGGGGTGAACTTATGGAAAATTATTTCTTATACGATGAACATCTAGGAATTGAAATTCCGCATTTACAAGAAGACTGGGAAGAAATCCCCGAAAAAATGCAACATGCTATTTTACTAAAATGGGAACAAGTTCGCGGGAAAATTCCTGATCGTATAAAAGAACTTGAGCACTATATTAATACAAAACAACATTATTTAAATAATGAAGAAGACTTCGAAGTTTCTTGTAAACTAAATTCAGAAATTGCCGATCTTGCTTCTATCATTAATGACCTTTGGCTTTGGTATCGACTCACTCAAAATGTATCTGAGGGGAAAGCACACCAATGAAAAAAGCATGCCCCTCAATTACTTTGGGTCATGCTTTTTTGTCGTAACAAGATTTACAATATATCTCTTGTGCTGTTTTCGCCAAACATACATCAAATGGACCAACTAATATACTTCTTTCTTTCGGCAACTTTACAAAAGCAACAAGCTCTTCTTCATATTGAATTTTTTTCTGACATGAAATGCATATTAATTCTTTTCTTTTGAACATGTCTTTTAGCATCTCTTCACTCTCCCCTTCATCTATCTATATTAATATACTCTCATAATAGTTAAGGATTGTAAAAAAATGACACATTCCGAATCGAATGCTTCATATACTATGTACAAAAGGAGGTCTCAAACCTATGCGCGCTTTCGTTATTATCGCTTTAACTTTTTTAAGTGTGATTAGTTGGGATGCGTTTTTTAAAGATAAAAATGATGAAAAGAATACAACTGAATAAAACCCTTTTTTCTTACTTATTGGACAAACCTTTACAAACTGTCCAATCCTCCAAAATAACTTAGGCTTTTCTACAAAAATATTTAAACATAACATTTTTTGTAGATTCCCTCCGTTTATTGTCGGTTTCCATCCGCATACATTTTTTAAAAGTATGATATAATAGTATAAATCTTGAAGGAAGGGATTTTGATATCATGATCGCTCGAAGGAGCATGTGGCATCGTATTGACGAATCATACACGTAGCGTATTTTTCAGCTCAGATACTTTAGTCTAGCGAAAAAAATACGAGAGTGGGGAAATTATGATTGCCCGAAGGATAATTTGGCAAAAAAAAGACTCTTCTTACACATAGCGTTTTGTTTAGGACTTAATTGTTACTAACTAAACAAAACAAAGAAGAGCAGGATTGCTAAATGACGAATCCTACTCCACGTTTTGTTTAGTCGTTTTAAGACTTAAACTAAAACGAAGGTAGGGAGAATTGATGGACGAGAGGATTATTCGTTATTTCTTCAGCGACATATAGCGTAGTTAGTTTTTTCGTAAACTAACTGAAAGCTACATGTGAGCTCGTAGTTAGTTTACAACACAAAAAGGACTACTAACTACGGAAAGAAGGAATAACGATGAGGAACATCCAAAGTCGGCAAATTATTAAAGAAATTTTTATGGTTTTAATCGGTTCATTTATTTTAGCAGCAGCGCTATATCATATTCACTTTCAAAACCACTTAACAGAAGGTGGATTTGTCGGAATTGCACTATTCATTCAAAACTTTTATGATATTTCACCATCTATTTCAACTGTAATCATGGATATCCCAATTATTTTACTGTGTGCTTCATTTTTAGGTAAAAAAATGGTTGGCTATTCATTCTTAGGTTCAATTTCATTCGGAGTATTTTATTCCTTTATGGAAAATTATTCTCCATTTACGGTAGATTTATCAAATAACTTATTTATAGCTGCAGTAGTTGGCGGTGCGTTAGCTGGTATTGGACTCGGTTTTATATTGCGATTTGGCGGTGCAACCGGTGGAGACGATATTTTAACAATTGTATTAAGTAAACGAACTCGTTTTACAATTGGGCAAATTTTCTTCGTCTTTGACGCGATTGTTCTTGCGCTTTCATTATATTATTTAAATTGGACTGAAATTGCTTTTACTATTCTTTCGATTGCCGTACAGGCCAAAACATTGGATTTAATTTATTATCCAAAAACAGAAAAAACAGCAGAAAAGCAGCCAGTATCTGTTCCAATGTCCAAAAAACATGCAACAAATTAAAAAAGCGAAAGGCTTCGGCCTCTCGCTTTTTTTACGCTCTTTTTTCTTTCTCGACTATATGGCGCACTTGATAAAATCTATTTGCAAATTCAGTAACATTTCTTGTTAAACGATAATTCACTGTAGATCCAATTGCCATTCCAATTACCGGAATACCTTGGAATAATTTACGACGAAGAGCATAAATCGAAAATGTCTTCAAAATTTGTTTTAACACAACTTCAGTAGAAGCTGTTTGTAACACTGCTTCGTCTCCTTCATAAAAGAACGAATCTTCTTGTTCCAGCTCTTGCAATAAATTGTACCATGCGTATTGCTGAAGTCTTCCTGGTAGTAATGACGCGTGAAACACCTTTAACGCAAGCATCATTTCATATGGCTTGTTCACATCATGCCCAAATGATGTTGCAATAAGTTGGACCGCCTTCACATTTAACGCGATCATAACCGGAAAATCCGCCGTTAATAATAATAAACCTCCAGCACCTGTCGCCCCGCCTTGCACAAATGAATATAGACGATGACGTGCTGTTTGCTGCTCTGCTATGTATGTTAACTGATCAATAGACAATGCTTTCAAATCTTCAAGCTGTTCAATCGATTCATCAAATAATCTCGATGTTCCTAAAATCCGATTACGTGCATCTAACTGTGCTTGTGAACTTTGAATAAATGCATGCAAATGAAAGAGCCATCCATCTGCTTTCGTGAAGAATTCTTTTCGCTTTTTCTCAGGTAATTTCGCAACTGTAGTATGTAACCATTTATCAAACACTTTTTGAAAATCGGTCGCTTCTTGCTCAACTAATTGCGCTTCCCATTCTTTTATATTGTCTAAAATGGCTTGTTCTCGCTTCGATCGCATCGTAACAACCACCTCGTTCGATTTTTTTCTATTGTAACATATTTCTGCTTATTCTTTACAAATATGCTTGTATATCTCTTTTCACATAACCTTTATGAGTGACATAAAATAATGGCAAAAAGGATGAGATGCTTCACATGAATCTATCCAATCTAAAACAAAATTATAACGCAGTATTCAGCTTAGGACAAAACTGTTGGCCTGCTTGGGCATTATATCAATTAGAATTATCACCATTTTTTGGCGTTATTGATTTTATGCTAAGTCCTTCATTAACGAAAGTAAATTTATTATTACAAAATCGATTTGACCGTTTTTTAAATTTCGAAAATCTATCCTTCATCTCATTTTGGGATGATGATGCCAAATTAAGATTAAGGGACAACCTTTATGAAATTGACTCCTGTCATGACTTTAAAACAGATGTAAACACACCAACTTCTTGGCCTTCTTATACAGAAATTAAGTTAAACTATGAACATCGAATTAATCGTTTTCTAACTACAATTGAAACGGCAGAATCCATATTGTTTATTCGAACTGGAGGAACATATGAAGAAGCATGTTCCCTAGAACAAATTTTATCTCAAATCGTTACACATACATTCTCTGTCCTATTACTAATTCCTGCCGATATACCAACTATCACCCAAGAAGATTGGGGATTACAACATACTTGCGTTATGAAATGTCCTATTATGGATGTATACCAATACAATGAAGCATTTTGGAAAGAGTTATTTGATGGAATTACAGTTAGACCGCACACTTAAATACACGATACTTTTATCACACCATACATTATAATCGTCCTTATACGAAACAAATAAGGAGTGATTCTATATGTATCCACGTGCAAAGGCTTTCGGTCTTGCTGTACATCAGGATCGCCTTCTCGTACAAGAATATCATACAGAAGGCGAAACATATTATCGTCCTCTTGGCGGTTCCATTGAACTTGGTGAAAAATCAGCACATACTGTTATTCTGGAGTTTAAAGAAGAGCTTCATACGGAGATAGAAATCATCAATTATTTAGGTTGTTTAGAAAATGTCTTTCATCTAGATGGGGGCATTGGTCATGAAATCATTCAACTATATTCTTTGCGTTTATTGGACACATCACTATATGAAATGAAAATATTAAATATACAAGATGAGCAAACAGTAGCGTATGCGAAATGGATTCCTATTACGGCATTCATTCAGAAAGAAAAAATACTATATCCAGATGGAGTTTTAAAATACATCCAAAAGAAAAAAGACGAAATCCTGTAGGATCTCGTCTTTCTTTTCATATATTAACCAATATCTCCAAGACGTAATACGTCACGAGCAATCATAACTTCTTCGTCAGTTGGAATTACGATAATTTTTACTGGAGAGTGTGGGAAGCTGATGAATGCTTCTTCACCGAATACGTTATTACGTTTTACATCGAAGTATACGCCCATGTACTCAAGGCCTTCTAATACACGCTCACGAATAATCGCACTGTTCTCACCTACACCAGCTGTAAAGATGATTGCGTCTACACCCTTCATACGAGCTGTGTAAGAACCGATGTATTTGTGGATACGGCTTACGAATACATCAAGTGCTACTTTCGCACGGTGGTCGCCTTCTTCTTCTTTCGCAATGATGTCACGTAGGTCACTAGAGTAACCAGTAAGACCTAACATACCACTCTTCTTGTTTAATACGTTAACTACTTCTTCTACTGTTTGGCCTGTTTTTTCCATGATGTATGGAATTAACGCAGGGTCAAGGTTACCAGAACGTGTACCCATTGTTACACCAGCAAGTGGAGTGAAGCCCATAGAAGTATCGATAGATTTACCGCCTTCTACTGCTGCGATACTTGCACCGTTACCTAAGTGACAAGAAAGTAAGCTTAAGCTTTCAATTGGACGACCTAATAATTCAGCCGCACGTTCAGTTACATATTTATGAGAAGTTCCGTGGAAACCGTATTTACGGATGCCGAATTTTTCATAGTACTCATATGGTAAGCTGTATAGGAATGCAGATTCCGGCATTGTTTGGTGGAATGCTGTATCGAATACTGCTACTGCTGGTACGTTTGGTAATACTTCTTTGAATGCTTTAATACCAACAACGTTTGCTGGGTTATGAAGTGGTGCTAAATCGCTTAATTCTTCGATATCAGCTAATACTTCATCAGTAATTAAAACAGAGTCAGCAAATTTTTCGCCGCCGTGAACAACACGGTGACCGATACCGCCAATCTCATCTAGAGATTTAACGATTCCGTTTTCAGTTAATTTTTTAAGAAGCATATTAACTGCTACTGCGTGATCTGGAATGTTTGTAATTTCTTTTTGTTTTTCGCCATCTACAGTAATAGTGAAGATACTATCTTCTAAACCGATACGTTCTACTAAACCTTTTGTTAATACTGTTTCACTTGGCATTTCAAATAATTGGAATTTTAAGGAAGAGCTTCCTGCGTTAATCGCGATGATTTTTGACATCTAGTCTTTCGCCCCTTTTTCTCTTGGTAGTTGTGTGGATGTTTCCACAAACCGCTCGATTTTATCTAATCAAATTTACTAAATATGAAAACGTTTCATCATTAGCAAATTTTATACTCACGATTTTAATTTAAACATCGTCCGACATATATTTCAAGTGAAAAAATTGTAACACCAAGAAAAAATATATATTACAGATTTCAAAAAAATTCAGTTAAATCTAGTATATATTTAAAAATATGACATATTATATAAAACTGTACTACATAAATCACTAACTCTGTTACATATACCCAGCTTTATTTATGTGTTGCAAACCAAGTATTTAATTGATCCATAATATTCTCCATCGCCTTCATGTTAGAGAATTTAGGCAACTCCACTAATAACGCCTGTTTTGGCATTGTTACATTAGAGCCTTTCTTTTGGAGAACAAATATACTTTTTGCATTTTTCTCGTTTTTAAACATGGAAACAGGAAGCTGTAATAACCCTTGAATAAAGCATGTTTCTTTAATAAATGCATGTAATTTTGGTGCCTGGTCACTTTCAAAAATAAAGTTTGGTACTAAGAAGAATAAGTACCCGCCCTCTTTCGTATGTTTCACACTTTGTTCAATAAATAAGTGATGGGCATACGACATTCCTTCATCTGCTTTTAATTTATATTCACTTGCACCGATTTCGTTTGGATAGTAACCAATCGGTAAGTCTGAAACGACTGCATCAACTGGATCGATATAAAGTGGTGCTAGTCCATCTTGATGGAAGAATTCGATTGCATGCTTTTGTAAATTTGCATTTACTAAAGCAAGTTTAATTAGCACTTCATCCACTTCTACACCAAATCCACTCATTGTTAGTCCTTCTTTGGCGCTATTAAACACTGTAGTCATTAAATTTCCTGTTCCAATTGCAGGATCTAAAACTGTAATTTCGTTTTGACCTTGCATAAATTTATGGAATAAGTAACTCATGAACATCCCAACTGCATCAGGCGTCATTTCATGATTGGCTTGTACGCCTTCTTTCATTCCTTTTAAGATGGCTAACTGAAATGCTTTACGAATTTCTTCACCTTTATATGTTTCTTCATTAAACCTACTATATTCACGATTCAGCCTTTCAATTGCTGATTCGGATAATTCCTCTTGTAAAATCGCTCCCTCAAACAAGTTATCACCTGTTTCTACAAGCGCCTCTAAATATGTCACATCTAATTCTTTACGTAAAACTACCGCAGAAGAATCAAAAATAGAAAATAATGTTTCCACTGTCTGACTCACGTACATTCCTCCTTCTCTCTTTTACACATAACTTATATCATACCACAAAGTGATTTTTTCCAAAAAGAAAAAGCGACCTCCTGTAAAGAGCTCCCTCTCAAGTTATATATGATATAACGTTTTTTCTCATATATCGGCACCGTTACGCAGCGATATATGAGAAAAAACGACCTCTTTATAAGAGGTCATTTCCTTCACATTACTTTGCAGATTTAGCTGCTTCTAATGCTGCTTCATAGTTTGGATGGCTTGTACCTTCGCCTACGTATTCTACGTAAACTACTTTGTCATTACTATCTACTACGAATACTGCACGAGCAAGTAAACGAAGTTCTTTCATTACTAAGCCGTAAGCTTCACCGAATGAAAGGTCACGGTGGTCAGAAAGTGTTACAACATTTTCTAAACCGTTTGCTGCACACCAGCGTTTTTGAGCGAATGGTAAATCAGCGCTAATTGTTAATACTTTCGCGTTTTCAATACCTGCTGCATCTTGGTTAAAACGACGTGTTTGTGCATCACACACACCTGTGTCGATTGAAGGTACAACACTAATTAATTTTACTTCGCCTTTGTATGTTTCTAAACTTACTGGAGATAAGTCGTTTGCTAATACTTGGAAGTTTGGCGCTTGATCGCCAACTTTAACTTCTGTTCCAACTAAAGTCATTGGATTACCTTTAAAAGTTACGTTTGCCACTTGAAAATCCTCCCTTATTTAAACAAAATATGTACAATGTAAATGATAGTTTGTCCCTATCGATAATGCAAATAAAATCGCTTTATTTACAAAAAAATAAAAGAAGCTAACCTATTGATTAGCTTCTTTATTCGTTAAATTTGAAATTCAGGATCATCTTCTTTTCGTTTATCCATCATTTCTTTCACTTTATCAACAGCTTGTGGCGCTAATTCAATTATTTTATCGATGACATGCGTTTGCTTATCTAAGTGCAATACTTTCACACCATCTCCATTTATAACAAGAAAGGCAACAGGATTAATAGAAACTCCTCCTCCACTTCCTCCGCCAAATGGATGACGGCCTGAATGTTCTACTCTACCAAATTCACTTCCACCAGCAGCAAATCCGAAACTTACTTTCGAAACTGTAAGAATTACACTTCCATCTGCCGCTTTAATTGGGTCACCCACAATTGTATTTACATCAGTCATTTGTTTTAAATGCTGCATTGCGGTTGTCATTAAACCTTGAATTGGATGGTCCATTCTATATCCCCCCTATGCTTGAACAGAGTTTTTTTCCATGCCAGATCTTTGCTGCCTCATAAATATGAGTAATTTCACCGCTGTTTTTACAGTACGGAATATACGAAAAGATGCTGTTAACTCACATCTCGATGCAAATCCCTTCCCTTGAAAAACAGGTGTAATTTCAAATTCTGGTACGTCAACAATATGCATATATTGTCCGACAACTCCAGCAGCCATTCCTTTTGTCCCCCATGCATATCCAGTGACAATTCCAGTACTAGCTGCGTCGCCTGCTCCAATTTGTGTATGCCATCTCCAACCATTGATTTTCACTCGTTTGAGAAAATCTTTAACGATAGTATGAACGTCTTGAAGCTTTTTTATCAGTTCACCTATGCTGTCAAGTTGCGCCATAATTTTATTATCTAGTCCGCCGTCCTTTTCAGCTTTTTCGATTTTTTGTCCTGTCTTTTTCTGCTGTTTTTCAATTCTTTCCAACACGTCAAATGTATATCGAATCATCCATATTTTCACTTGAAATAAACATTGCTTTTCCATTTCTGAATATAAAAATGTCACCTTAAGCGATATTTTCGACAATAGTATAAGCAAAATAAAAAGGAGAAGAATTATTATTCCAATTACGAGCCACTTCATACGTATCATCCTTTCACTCCGTACCCATTATCGACAAGTTTATTCATCATTAAACAGAGTTCCATAAGATTGAATATAAAAATTTTTCTAAAAATAAAAAGGTATTTTGACAATTTGTATCGAAATATATTATTTGAACATATCATCAGGGAACGGACTCTAATGATATGTAGCACGAAAAACAGAAAATTTAACTGCAGTGGAGGGATACATAATGGCAGATCGTCGCAATTTATTTTTCTTTTATGGTGATGACAAAGCAACGCTCGTTGAAAAAATGAAACCAATCTATCGTATTTTAGAAGAGAATGGATTTACCATATTAGATCATCCAAAAAATGCAAACGCTATCGTCAGTGTTGGAGATGATGCAACCTTCTTACAAGCCGTTCGTAAAACTGGTTTTAGGGAAGATTGCTTATACGCAGGGATTTCTACGAAAGATGAAACTTCGTTCTACTGCGATTTCCACATTGATCACGTTGATACAGCCCTTCAAGAAATTACAAAAAATGAAATTGAAGTGCGAAAATATCCAACAATTCAGGTAGATGTAGATCATGGTACATCTTTCTATTGTTTAAATGAGTTCTCATTACGTTCTAGCATTATTAAAACATTCGTTGTAGATGTTCACGTTGATGATTTATACTTCGAAACATTTAGAGGGGACGGTTTAGTTGTTTCTACCCCAACAGGAAGTACAGCTTACAATAAATCATTGCATGGTGCAGTTGTTGACCCACTTATTCCATGTTTCCAAGTAAGCGAACTAGCATCTTTAAACAACAACACTTATCGTACGCTCGGTTCACCGTTCATTTTAAATCATAAGCGTACATTAACTTTAAAACTAAGACCAGACGGTAACGATTATCCTGTTATCGGCATGGATAACGAAGCGCTTAGCATTAAACAAGTTGAAAAAGCTGTTGTACGCTTAAGCGATAAACAAATTAAAACAGTTAAATTAAAAAACAATTCTTTCTGGGAAAAAGTACAGAGAACGTTTTTATAGGATTAAAATAACCGCAGAATTATGGGATCCCATAATTCTGCGGTTATTTATTTCTCTAACTATTAGTTGCTATTTTTGTCAGTAAGTCGATATATTTCAATAATTGCTCATATATTTTCACATACCTTTTCTATAGACAACTTGGCCATCTATTACGGTCATTTCTGCTTGTACTTCTTTTATTTCTTCTGCCTCAATTTCAAAAATATTGCGGTCTAATATTGTAAAGTCTGCTTCATATCCTTTTGTAATTTGTCCTCGCTTCGCTTCTTTTCCGATTGCATAGGCACTTCCTGTTGTAAATAGAGAAACAGCCTCATATACCGTTAATCTTTCCTCAGGCATATAGCATACACCGTCAATAAAACTTCTACGTGTAACAGCGCTATATATGCCTAAAAATGGATTTACTTGTTCAATAGGAGCATCTGAGCCACCATTACAATGTAGTCCTGCTTCCAGCAATGTCTTCCAAGCATACGCATAACGAAGACGGTGTTCTCCCAGTTTTTCAATGACTGACGGAAAATCTGATGAAAGAAAGACTGGCTGTATATCAATAATGGCTTGCAAGTTTTTCATTCTTTCAATCAACTCTTCACGAGCAAGCTGACAATGAATAATGCGGTCACGTAACCCTTCTGCTGGTGGATATAATTCGAGTGCATCAATGACATATTCAAGCGATAAGTCACCGATAGTATGAATCGCAACTGGCATATGTAAGTCTCGTGCTTTCTTCACTAATTCTGCAAGTTCTTCACGTGAGAAAATTGCAATCCCATTCGTTTCCTTTGCATCTTCATACGGTTCACTTAATAATGCTGTTCTTCCGCCAAAAGAGCCGTCAGAAAAGATTTTCATTGCCCCAAATTCAATATAATGTTCATTTTCATATTCTTTTCGTTCATGTGCTACTTCATGATGAACGAGCAAATGGGCTTTAAATGGCATTTCTTTTATAACGTGAGAAAACGCATTATGCGTTTTTCTAAAACCACCATAGTAATTTAAATCTTCCGTATGTCCGCCAATGAGGCCGTATTGCCAACAATCTTTAATCGCTGTTTGCAAAGCTCTTTGTAAATACGCTTCATCAATTTCAGGCTGAACATGTTTAATTAATTCTTGTCCTTGTTCATATAAAAGTCCTGTTAACTTATTTGATGAATCCCTGCCGATTTTCCCGCCTTTTGGATTTTGCATCGCTTCTGTTATGTTCGCTTCTTGCAGTATGTATGAATTCACCCATGTAACGTGACGACAAACTCGCTTTAATAAAATGGGATGTTCCTTCGAAATTTCATCTAAATCACGCGCATGAACATTTTTCGTATCTGTAAAGTTATTTTCATTCCATCCTTCTCCAATAATCCAAGATCCCTTTGGAGCTTCTTCCACTCGCTTCTGGACAAGAGTAAGCACTTCTTTGTAAGATGTACAATTTGATAAATCTAGACGGAGTAACCTCTCTCCATGACCAATAAGATGCATATGACTATCAACGAGACCTGGGATCATTGTTTTGCCTTCTAAATCATACAATTTCCCCACCGAATATTGGGCTTCTAGCTCTTCTTTACTCCCAATATCAACGATTATGCCGTTTTCAACGTAAATCGCATCCGCTGTTTCAGTTTCTTCCTTCATCGTGTAAATAGTGCCGCCGTACCAAATTTCTCCCATATATTTCATCTCCTCTACTTTATTGTATAGAAAAAAGCACCATTTCAAAACATGGTGCTTTTCCAAAAATTACTTTTGTTCAGTAGTAGACGTTGTAACTTGCCATTCAATATTAAATTTATCTTTTACTTGTCCGTATGCTGGGCTCCAGAATGTTTCTTGAAGTGGCATGATAACCTCTCCACCTTCTTGTAACTTATCGAATACTTCTTTTGCTTTTTCTGCATTACTAATTTGAATTGCGATTGTTACTTGAGATCCGATTGCATGCCCTTGACCTGGGAATGTATCAGAAATCATAAGATCCGTATTACCAACTTTTAAAGTAGCGTGTAAAACGCGCTCTTTCGCTTCAGCTGGAATCGGGTATTCTGGATTTTCAGGCATGTCACCAAAAGTTTGCATGACTTCTACTTTTGCATCTAAAGCCTCTTTATAAAACTGTACAGCTTCTTGCCCACTACCATCTAAAACTAAGTACGGATTAATACCTAAAATCATACGGACACCTCTTTTTTAAGTTTATAAAATCGAACTTGTGTTCGTTTTTATATTATCATTGTTTTGCATTTCATTCAACTATTTACTTCACTGTTTTCAAAATTATTTTGACGGAATCTCCATCTCTTGTTTTCTAAGTTCAATACGGCGAATTTTTCCAGAAATCGTTTTTGGTAGTTCATCTACAAATTCAATTTTGCGAGGGTATTTATATGGTGCAGTGAGTTCTTTGACGTGTTGTTGGAGTGTTGGAATTAAAGTTTCTTCGTTCTTTTCTATATTCTCTCTTAATACGATAAATGCCTTCACGACACTTCCGCGAATTTCATCAGGACTTGCGACAACCGCACATTCTCTTACATAAGGATGTTTTACAAGCGCATCCTCTACTTCAAACGGCCCGATTGTATAACCAGAGCTAATAATGATATCATCACCACGTCCTTCAAACCAAAAGTAGCCGTCTTCATCTTTCTTCGCTTTATCACCTGTAATATAATAGTCACCGCGGAATTGCATCGCTGTACGCTCATCGTCTTTATAATATTGTTTAAAGAGGGCCGGCGTTTCAATGTGAACTGCAATATCACCAACTTCGCCTACTTTAACTGGAATACCTTCCTCATTTACGATATCGACATGGTTACCTGGCGTTGGTTTCCCCATTGATCCTGGTCTAATATCCATCCCTTTCATTACACCAACAAGTAGTGTATTTTCCGTTTGCCCATAGCCGTCTCTTACTGTAATATCAAAGTGCTTTTGGAATGTTCCAATGACTTCTCTATTTAACGGCTCACCTGCGGATACAGCGCTATGTAACGCCTCTAAATTGTACTCGCTTAAATCTTCTACCTTTGCCATTAATCTATACTCAGTCGGTGTACAACAAAGCACATTCACCTTATTATCGTCTAATAAATTTAAATACGTTTTCGGTTCAAACTTACCGTTGTATACAAATCCTGTTGCCCCTGAACCGAGAGTTGCTAAAAACGGGCTCCAAATCCACTTTTGCCACCCTGGGCTAGCCGTTGCCCATACAACATCATTCTCTTCAATTCCGAGCCAATTTGGGGCGCTTGTACGTAAATGAGCGTATGCCCACGCGTGCGTATGAACGACACCTTTCGGGTTTCCTGTCGTCCCTGACGTGTAAGATAAAAAGACCATATCTTCTTTATCTGTTTTCGCCATTTCTAACATGTCACTTTCTGTTTCTAATGCTGTCTTTAAATTGATCCATCCGTCTACTGACTGCTCGCTCAGGACGAATTTTTGAAGAGATTCCATTGCTTCTATATCATCAAACTGTCCAATGTACGGCTCATAGCTTACTATCGCTTTTACTTCGCCATGTCCAATTCGATATTCGATATCTTTTTTACGCAACATTTCCGAACTTGGAATTACGACAAATCCCGCTTTAATCGCAGCGATATACGTCATGTACGCTTCAATTAAGCGCGGCATCATAATAAGGAGCTTGTCCCCTTTTTGTAAGCCACTTTTTATAAAAGCGTTTCCAATTTTATTTGCACCTTGCATTAATTCAAAATATGTAACTTCTCGTCTATTCCCTTTATCATCTTGCCAAATTAAAGCAAGCTTCTCTTTATCGTCTGTATATTTCTCTATTTCTGAAACTAAATTATAAGATGGTGGTGCCAACAATTCCTCTCTCTTCATAAACATCCTCCTTTTTCTTTATGCCTCCCTTATATAATAAAGAATTTTCAGTAATTTTTGAACCCTCTTCTTTTGACAATTTTTTTATGCTTTTGTCGAAATGAATTTATACTAATATGAACAACAAAAAGAAAGAGCGGGAAAACCCGCTCTTTCTAAGCCATCGTATATGGGATTATTTTTGGAAACCGCCTAATTGTTGCTCAGCTAGTGAAACTAGACGTTTTGTAATTTCGCCACCAACAGAACCGTTAGCGCGAGATGTTGCATCAGCTCCAAGTTGAACACCAAACTCTTGAGCGATTTCGTACTTCATTTGATCTAATGCTGCTTGAGCACCAGACACTGCTAATTTATTTGTGCTTGCCATGTTGTATCACCTCCTTGTGAGTATAGAGTGTGATAAACAACATGACTTCATACATGTTTTAGATATGGTAATTTATGGTTTTAGAAAAGTTCTTCGAATTTTTCTTCTTCCGCCACTACTTCAACCGTTTGTAATACCATTGTTTCTTTGTTCGCTACAGCTTCTTCAATTAATGGTGTGAAATCGTATTTCGCTTCAAATCGATTTGCTTTTTCACGCTTCGGTTTCGTCGCTGGACTAGCTGGTGTGAATACTGTACAGCAATCTTCGTATGGACGAATTGAAATATCATACGTGCCGATTTCTTCAGCAATTTTAATAATTTCTAATTTATCCATCGTAATAAGCGGACGAATAACTGGGTAGTTTGTTACTTCGTTAATCGTATGCATGCTATCTAATGTTTGGCTTGCTACTTGTCCAAGACTTTCACCAGTTGTGATTGCAAGTGCGTTACGCTCCTCAGCAATCTGCTCTGTAATACGCATCATCATACGGCGCATAACCGTCATTGAATAGCTAGATGGGATTTCTTTATTAATCGTTTTTTGCACTTCTGTAAACGGAACAAGGTGAAGCGTTACACGTTTACAGTATTTCGTTAACTCTTGTGCTAAATCGATTACTTTTTGTTTTGCACGCTCACTTGTGAAAGGTGGGCTATGGAAGTGAACTGCTTCCACAGATACGCCGCGTTTCATCGTTAAGTACGCTGCTACTGGGCTATCAATACCACCAGAAAGAAGTACCATTACTTTTCCGCCAACGCCAACTGGTAAACCGCCAGCTCCCATATGCTCACCACACATAATATAGCTGTAACCACTGCGAATTTCTACACGTACATTCACATCTGGATTATGGACGTCTACTGTGATATCCTCTGTATTTTCTAAAATATGCCCACCAATTTCTGGAAGCAACTCCATCGTCTTCATTGGGAAGCGCTTATCAGAACGGTGCACTGTAATTTTAAATGTTTTCACATCATCTTTTACTTGTAAGAAAGCTGCTAATGCACCTTTTTTAATATCTTCTAATTCTGATGGTACTTTCATCGCTAAGTTAAACTTATGAATACCAAATACGTCTTTCAATCTTTCAGAGATTGCTTCATGATCTTCACCATTTAACTGGATGTACATACGGTCATGCGTTGCATCAATTTTAATATTTGGAAACTTTTTCAGTTTGAACTTCACGTTATCTTTTAATGTGCTTACAAATTTAGAACGGTTTTTACCTTTTGTCGTCATTTCTCCGTAACGCACTAAAATATATTCATATGTCATCATATTTCTTTACCTCATCACTTCATATAATTTTGGCATCGTCTCTTTTACAATACCTTCAAATTGTTTTACTTCTTCCATCGTGTTGTCTGGTGCCAAACTAATACGAATAGCGCTTGCAGCTGCTGCATGCGGCACTCCCATTGACACTAACACTCTGCTCACTTCATTTGCTTTTGAAGAACAGGCAGACTTCGTCGATACATATACACCGTGCTCTTCTAAAGCATGAACGACTACTTCTGGTTTTAAACCAACAAATGATACATTTAAAATGTGCGGTGCTGCATATGCAAGCGATGTATTAATCGTCACATCTTCCATCTCTTTAAAGAAGCTGACAAGCTCTGCTTGTAAACTTTGCAAATGAGCTACCTTTTCTTTCACTTGTTCCATTGTCATGCGAAGTGCTTTCACCATCGCTACAATGCCAGGTAAATTCTCTGTACCAGAGCGATACTTAAGCTCTTGTTGACCACCTGATAAAATCGGATCTAATCTTACGCCATCACGTATATAAAGAAGACCCGTTCCTTTTACACTGTGGAATTTATGTCCAGATATTGAGCAAAGATCAATATGAGAAGCATATAAATCAAGCGGTACTTTTCCTATCCCTTGTACATGATCTACATGGAATCTTATTTTCGGATGATTCGATAATAACGTTCCAATTTCAGCAACGGGCTGAATTGCTCCAGTTTCGTTGTTCACATGAATAATTGATACAAGAATCGTATCTTCACGAAGTGCTCGTTTTACATCCTCTACCGATACAACACCATGCTCGTTAACCGGTAAATATGTTACATCAAATCCGAGTTCTTCTAATTGCTTATATGCCTCAAACACAGACGCGTGTTCAATATTTGTTGTAATGATATGTTTGCCGCGCGAACGATTCCTCATTGCTATCCCTTTAATCGCAAGGTTGTTCCCTTCCGTTCCACCTGATGTGAAAATAATTTCAGAAGGTTTAACGTGAAGAAGCTGCGCTGCAATCGTTCTTGATTGTGTTAATAGACGCTCTGCCTCTCCTCCAAGCGAATGAATAGAAGAAGGATTACCAAAATATTTCCCAGCAACCGTCACGTACGATTGAAGAGCTTCTGGATATGGCTTCGTCGTCGCACTATTATCAAAATAGATCATCGTTCTTCCCCTTTCAGCGCTATCACATCATATAATCATATCATAAATACGTGTCATTACGCTAAGACTACGCAAAGGTTCCGTTTTATCCCGATTAGTGAAGAATAATAATTAGTGAGATCCCCCCCACTGATTACAGTTTCACTTTACCCCGCATTAACGGGCAGTAAGACTCTCACCTCAAAGTTCAACTAGAGCAAAGAAGTTAGGTGGGAGATCAACTGCCCGTAAATGCCCGATTGGTTCAACTAGTAATCAGTAGGGATGAATCCCCCCACTGATTACAGTTTCACTTTATTTTGAAACGAATAACCTTACTGTATTCCGCTATTCATTATAGCAACATCGCCTGCAAAATTACACAAAAAAACAAACCCTTTTATGAAAGGGTTTGTTCATTGTCTACATATTCAGCTATTTTTTGAACAACACCAGGTTCAAGTTGCTCTAGTACAGAAGCGGCTTGTTCTAAAGCTGCATCGTATTGATATTCACGGAATAATTTCTCCGCATAATTTAAGCTTTCTGCAAGGCTTTCATCATGACTGCGGTAACGGTTACCGTATTGAATTAATTTTTCAACTAAATACGCTTGTCCAATTAACTCTTCTGTCATTTCAGCTACACCGTTCACAGTTGTGTATGCTTCTTCTAAACTGCTATTTACAGCGTTCATATTTAACGGCTTCACTTCTAATTGTTCATATACAGCTTGCATTGCCATTTGCCCTCTTTTTAAATCTTCCATAATACTCTCTGGAAGACCTGGCAAATTCGACTTTTGCATAAAGCGTTTCGTTTCGAAAATAGTATTTCGCATTTCTTGTAACTTCTCACGCGCTTCAAATTCTTCTTTACGCATCGTTTGCAGCATTTCTTTATATTCTGCATGAAGTACTTTTAACGTTTCACATTGCTCATAAACCTCTTCTAGTTCCTCACGAATAATAGAGAAGGCAATATCTTGTTCAGCAACGCGTAATTGTAGCATTTCAAAACGTTTCGTTAAAATGTGCATTTGCTTTTCAATTACTTTTTGAGATTCAATATCCTTATCTTGCAATTGATAGCTTTGTTTCACAAGTTGTGTTTCTGTTTTCGTTTCAATCGTTTCGATACGTATTTCTTCTAAGTCTTCATAAACAGAAAGTGTTTTTTGCTCCACATAATGTCTCGCATGTACCTCTTGCTCAAGTTGATCATAGAAACCATCTAAACGAGTTTTTAAGTCTTCCACTTTTTCAGCCGCTTCTGTTATATGAAGCTCCTGTATATCCATTAAACATGTGTTTAGTTGTGTCGTCATATCGCGAACTTCTTTAGGGATTTCCAAATACTCTAATACATAACCTTGTCTTACCATATCATTATGTCCGTGTAATAAATCTTCCAGTTGAACTGGTAGCGTCGCTTGACACTCTACTAATAAATCTGGAATTTGGTGAATAATGATTTCTAAACTTGCTAAACCTTCTTCTAAACTAATAACAATTTCTCTCGCTTTTAAGTAGTCACCATTATCTGTTGCTTCTTCAAAGCTTTTAAATTTATTAGATTCAGCATCTAGCATCTCTTCGATTTTCTGCTCTGCTGCTCCATACATATGTCTATGAGCAAGAACACTCTTTTTCATACTACGATATGTATCACGTAACCCTTCAATTTCCGAGCTATTTTTCTCATGGCTTTCTAACAATTGCTGTAATTCATTTAAAACACCTGTAATACGATTATCAGCGTCATCTAAACCACTTATGGATTCGTTCATCGCATGCTTTGCTTTTCGGAAGGAGAATTGCGAGGCGAATTTTCGCGCTTGCGCTAAATCTTTGTCAGCTTTCGGAAGGGTTGTTGATACAATTTCATCCCATTCTTCACGCCATTTACCAAACAGTTCTTCTGTTTGACCCGTCATGTTTAAATCTTTTACCCGTTTTAGTTCATCTGCCACAGGTTTATCTTTTATCTCTTGTTTCCACTGCTCTAGTGCTTCAATATCTTTATATGAACGATTTCTTATCACAAGCTCTATCATGAGCAGCACTAGAATAGAGCTTACTACAATGATAACGATCGTCAGGATAGAATCCATGCAAAAAAGCCTCCTAGTTATATCTCTTTTTTTGTCCGTTCCGTTTATGAAATGGAAGGCATTATGTATAAAAAGGGAATTCCCCTATATTTAACAACTAACAATGTACTAATCATACCATGTAATGGCTTGTTTTTGACCTAGTTTTTTTTAAAATTTCATGTTTCTTTCAATGAGATTGTAATCTTTCTCAATATTCCGCCTACCTCACTACCTATCCTCAAATGATTGTAATAACAAACAATCTTTCGTATGAGATACGAAATAAATTTTCCGCATGAGTGGTGGTTCAACAGAAATTACATATACATTCCCCTGCCTTACAGACTGCTCTACTGCCCTTTCTGGAAGTAACGTGATACCAAGGCCAGCTTTTACCATTGTAAGCATCGGTTCTGCGTAAGATGTTTCCACAGCTATAGTTGGTTTTACACCTATCTCATGAAACATGTTCATAATCATTTTCCTTACATCGCATATTTCTGGATATACAATTAATTTTTCATTTTGCAGCTCTTCTATTTGAATGACTTTCTTCTCTTTATACGGATGATTATTTGAAACGACACAAACAATTTTCTCTTGTTGCACTTCTTTTATATACGTAGCACCTTCTACTACTGAATCGATGAACATCGCTTCAATCTCCCGCGCTTTAAATAAATCTCTTAATACTTCCGTATGTCCGATTTGCCACTCTACTTCGAACTCATCACCTAACACATCTTTACATTCTAATATGTAATGCTCCGCTAAACTCGGTAGTATACCAATTGAAAACTTTCGGTTCTCTTGATACCCCCTCATTTCTGTTTTTGCTTCATTTATTTGTTCCAAAATCGGTACCATTCTTTTTATAAATAACTCTCCTGCCTCCGTTAACTCCACTCCTTGCGCAGAACGCTTAAGTAAAGTAACCTCTAAATCCGCTTCTAACTTTTGAATTTGTTTACTAAGCGCTGGTTGAGATATATGTAAAATCTTACTTGCCTTTGATAAACTTCGCGTATGCTTCACTTCGATAAACGATCGTACTGCCTCCAAATCCATCGTACACACCTCTAACAAAAAGTTATAACCGTTATAAGAAATCGATATTTCCTCCTATAAACAATTACTCTTTATACTTATTTCATCAACTTACTATAACGAAATGTAAAGGGGAAAGATACTCTTGAACAAAAAACAAATGCTAATCGGATCCTTTCTATGCTTACTCGCCGTCACTGCCTGGGGATTTATGTTTCCTGTAATGGCAAATGCCCTGCAATTTATCGATCCGTTCTTCTTCACAACGATTCGCTATGGATCAGCAGCTATTATTTTTCTTATTTTGCTATTAATTACTGAAGGGAAGACTTCACTCCGCTTAGAAAAAAGAACACTTTCTCTGTTCTTTTACGGGACAGTCGGTTTCGCAGGATATGGTTTTCTCGTTTTCTACGGACAACAGCTTGCTGGACCTTCCGGAGCAATTCATGCAGCTATGATTCAGTCCCTTATGCCTCTAATCGCCTTATCACTGCAATGGATAACGAAAAATCGTCGCCCTCAAAACTACACATTTCTTTGTATGTTCGTTGCATTACTCGGTGTTATGCTTGTCATTTCAAAAGGAAATATTCACTTATTATTTGGAGCTGCAAGTCACTTATCGACAAATATATTAATGCTATGCGGTGTTACTTGCTGGGTCATTTATACAAACGGGGGTGCTCGTTTTCAATCTTGGTCACCACTTCGATATACGACATTAACTTGTTTATTTGGCTCCATTTCACTCATCGTTATTGTTACTTTCTTAACGTACACAAATATAGTTACTATGCCGTCACTGCGTACAGTTGTTAGCGTTCGTTTTGAGCTCCTTTATATGTCGATTATCGCAGGAGTTATCGCTGTATTTTGCTGGAATATGGGAAATCGCTATATTTCATCTATTAACGGCATATTATTTATGAATTTAGTCCCTATCCTTGCACTGATTGGTTCTATCTTTCGAGGTTATACAGTCGATAAAATCGAAATTGCTGGAGCTGCATTAACAATTATCGCGCTATTATGTAACAATTTATGGCAAAGAAAAGTAAACATAAAAATCCCCACCTCAGTTCGTTAGGTGGGGATTCTTCACATATGAACAGCTCTTGGCCATTCATGGTACATATTTGCTTTACATAATGCTTGTTCCATCCATTGCTCAATCTCTTTCGTGTATATTTCTATGAAAAATGTCTCAGACGGGAAAGAATGCAGTACTTCTGATATATATTGTGGATATAAAAACGGCATATTTATCATGCCTTTTAATTGCGTCATAAACATTGTAAATGATACTTTCTGAAATTCTTGTTTCATTTGTCCTTGTCTAATAACTTGCTCTATATAATATCTTTCTTTAGAAAAATAAACGGTCATCACTTCACGAATTAATGTCGTATCAAGCGAAAGCTCTCGGTAGAAGAAACGTGTTAGTTCTCTATTTTCAAATTGATATCGTAACATCCCACGCACCATTTGCACCATCACATCTTTAGCCGACAAATACTCTCTCTGTTCAAACGAAATTTCAATCACATGAATATACCCTTCTAAAAAATCGGTAATAAGCTGTTCTAATAAACCTTGCTTCCCAGCAAAATAATATGAAATATTCGCTACATTCACATCCGCTCGCTTTGCAATGTCTCGCACCGACGTTCCATCATAACCTTTCGTATTAAACAACGATATTGCCGCATCAATTACTTTTTGTTTCGTCTGCTTCATGCGCTCACTTCCTCTCAATGAACAGCTATAGTTTAAATTTCTTGACTTTTAAGACAAATTCCTTTAATTTTCTATCGACAAAGTCATGTGAAATACATCGTATTTTGCTAATATTTTACACATCTCGATAAAAAAGGAGCTGTTTCCATGTTTACTAAAGAAAGTTATGCAGGATCTCGCGTGCAGCAATATGAGACAGTAATTAAACAACTGGATGCGTTATTAACTGGCGAATCAAACGTAGTCGCAAACTTATCAAATGCATCCGCATTATTAAACCAATTTTTAGATCGCGTTAATTGGGTTGGCTTTTACGTAACAGAAGGAAATCAGCTTGTCCTTGGACCGTTCCAAGGAATGCCTGCTTGCGTACGCATTCCATTTGGACGAGGCGTTTGCGGCGTAGCAGCTGAAACGAAAACAACGCAGCTTGTAGCGGACGTTCACCAATTCCCAGGTCACATCGCTTGCGATAGTGCTTCTAATTCAGAAATCGTTGTACCGATTGTGAAAGAAGGAGCTGTCATTGGTGTACTTGACATTGATAGTCCTGAAAAGAATCGTTTTGATGAAGTAGATCAGCGCTATTTAGAAAAGTTTGTGGAAACACTCCTAAAACATATGTAAAAAGAAAAGAGTGAGTTATCGATTTAGTACGTCCTGTACAAAACCGATAGCTCACTCTTTTTTTATTGATTAACAGTAGATATTTTCTTTAATGCCTGCTCTAAATCAGAAACGATATCCTCCCACGATTCTAAACCAACTGATAAGCGTATTAAATTATCGAAAATGCCCATTTCTTTTCTTAGTTCAGCCGGAATCGCAGCGTGCGTCATCGTTGCTGGATGCTGAATTAACGTTTCTGTATCTCCTAAACTCACCGCAATTGTAATAAAGTGCAGATCATTAATAAATGCTTGCGTCTCTTCTTTTCCACCTTTTACTGAAAAAGAAATAACGCCGCCCCCGCGTTTCATTTGACGAGATGCTAACTCCCCTTCTGGATACCAAACACCTTCTACCGCATCATGTTTTCTTAAGAACGATACAATTTTTTCTGCATTATCACAATGACGATCCATTCTTACCGCTAACGTCTTTAATCCGCGTAATAATAACCACGCATCAAACGGCGCCATAATGCCGCCGATATCTTTTCGCATCGGGCGAATTTTTTCAGCTAACGCTTTCGTTTTACAAATCGTTACACCCGCCACAACGTCGCCATGACCACCAATATATTTTGTCGCACTATGCACAACAGCGTCACAGCCAAGCTCAAGCGGTCTTTGTAAATAAGGTGAACAAAACGTATTATCAACAATGACAAGTAAACCATTTTGCTTCGCAACCTGAATAACTTGTTTTAAATCGATTAATTTCATTGTTGGATTAATCGGTGTTTCAACGAAAATAAGCTTTGTATTTGGACGAATTTTATTTTCAATATCAACCTCTGTCTCCATCTCACAAAACGAATGCGTAATCATAAATTTTTCTTCTAACACTTCTAAAAAACCGTACGTACACCCATATAATCCATTTGAACAAATAATATGATCTCCAGCCTTTAAAAAACCGATTAAAGTTGCTGAAATAGCTGCCATACCAGATCCGAAGGCAAGTGCTTCTTCTCCTCCTTCTAACACCGCCATACGTTCTTCAAATAATTTCACAGTCGGATTTCCAAGCCTTGAGTAAATATAAGATGGATCCAATCCTGCAAAACTCGCCTCTCCTTGCTGCGCAGTCTCAAATGTAAACGTAGAGGTTTGAAATAAAGGTGGTGTTAAACTTCCTTTATGTTCCTCAGGTGTATAACCGTGATGAATTAACGCTGTCTCCATATGCTTCTTTTTCATAAAAACATCCCCTTTATGTTTTTATTACCGCATATTCACCAGTAAAAAACTGATGAACGTTTTTACTACATTTTATGTAAGCGTTTTATTTGTGTTTCTATCTCTTCTTTTATATTGTTTTAAATTCCTTCTTATATTAATTTCCAAAATTTATATGCATAAAACAAAAACGTACTCACTTGACGAAACTCTGGGTAAAAGATATAATAGCGTTTGTGTAAAATAAAAAGGCAGCCTTGTAATGTGAGTTTATCGTTTGTATTTTGTTCCTCTACGGAGGTGTATCTCGTAACTCCCTGCTGCTGGAGCGAAGGTACATGAAAACAAAATGCCCGTAAATATCGATTACGTCTGTTTTTATTTTACGTAAATAAAAACATTTTTAAAGGAGGAGTCAACTATGGCTCGTTATACAGGTCCAGCTTGGAAACTGTCTCGTCGTCTTGGAATCTCTCTAAGCGGCACAGGAAAAGAATTAGAAAAACGCCCTTACGCACCAGGTCCTCACGGTCCTAACCAACGTAAGAAACTTTCAGAATACGGTTTACAATTACAAGAGAAACAAAAACTTCGTCACATGTACGGCATGACTGAGCGTCAATTCCGTCGCACATTTGACCAAGCAGGTAAAATGCCTGGTAAGCACGGCGAAAACTTCATGATCCTTCTTGAAGCTCGTCTTGACAACTTAGTTTACCGTATGGGCTTAGCTCGCACTCGTCGTGCAGCTCGCCAATTAGTAAACCACGGTCACATCATGGTTGATGGCGCTCGCGTAGATATCCCATCTTACCGTGTAAAACCTAACCAAACTATCAGCGTTCGCGAAAAATCTAACAGCCTTGTTGTTGTTAAAGAAGCGATCGAAGTTAACAACTTCGTACCAGAATACTTAACTTTCGATGCTGACAAATTAGAAGCTACTTACACTCGCCACGCTGAGCGTGCTGAGTTACCAGCTGAAATCAACGAAGCATTAATCGTAGAGTTCTACTCTCGTTAATGACAAAAAGCCAATCCTGTGGATTGGCTTTTTTCAATTCCCCATTATTTTTTATATCCTACATAACATAAAAATCCCAATACCCTATACTCCCATCTAAAACAAAAAGAATAACCTCCCTGTTTCCATAAAGAACTCTGTTATATTATGAATTTTCACGGAATAACAATAATATTAAAGATTTTTAAACTTTATAACGAGGAGACATTGATATGGAATTCAGAAATGACATAAACAAAATAGCTAACCAAATTTTAGAACGAACAGAGTACATAACTAATGAAGAAATGACCAAGCAATCATTAATTATTCCTTTTCTTCAAAAACTAGGTTATGACGTTTTTAATCCTTTAGAAGTTAGACCTGAGTATGTTGCAGACTTCGGAACTAAGAAGGGAGAAAAAGTCGATTATGCGGTTTTTAAAAATGGAGTTCCAATTATTTTAATCGAGGCAAAATCTGTAACAGAAAATCTCCTTAAACACGATGCGCAACTATCTAGATATTTCAATGCCTTACCTGATATCAAAGTAGGGGTACTAACTAATGGTGTAGAATACAAGTTTTATACTGATTTAACAAATGACAATGTGATGGATGAAAAACCTTTCTTCACATTCAGTATGGATAATTTAACGAATTTAGATATTGAAACGATTGAAACTTTTACAAAAGAAAATTTTGAAGCTGAAGAAATCGTAAAATATGCTGAAGAGCTTATTTATATGACCAATTTAAACTCTACAATTAAAGAACTATTTAAAAATCCTTCAGATGACTTCCTTCGTTTTCTAATTAGAGACTTTAGCTCAACTAGAATTACAAATAACGTTTTAGAGCGATTCCGACCAATCGTTAAAAAAGCAATTAATCGAACACTATTAGAAATAATCAGTGATGGTTTAACACCAAAAGAAACAAAAACATCGGAGAAAATAGAAACAAGCCTAGTTGCAGCTGCTTCTACCGAAATAATTGAAGACATTAATAAAGACGACAAAGCAGATAGAGTTTTCACTACAGAAAATGAACTAACCGCATTTAACATTGTTAAAGAGATTTTAACTGAGAATCAAAGAGATATCAGTAACCTCAAATATAAAGATACTATTAGTTATTTTTGTATCATGAATCGTGTAATTACAAAATGGTTTATACGTCTCTTCCTTGATGGCGATGCAAAATCCTTAGTTGTAAGACTCGATTTAGAAGCTACTAAACAGCTATGCCCTAATTTTGTGGTTGAACAAGCCCCAAAATCACAGGGAGTGAGTAGAATTTTTATTGATAACGTTAATGACTTAAAAGATCTGGAAGCACTTATTACTTCGTGCTATGATCAAATTTTAGCTAATGTTTAAAAGAGAAAAATGTACGCTCTTTTTCCAACAACCTGACAAAAAGCCAATCCAATGGATTGGCTTTTGAAGTTTATATATAAAATAAAGTTATTTATTTTCCTCTTTTTGAACATATACATAAGCATCTTTCTGCTCTTTATGTATATCAACCTTCGAATTCTCTGCAAGTTGACCCGCATTTAGCAAAGAAAAAATAATCAACGCTTCTAGTGACATTTCGTTTTACCACTCCTTTCTAATTGTTATACGTTTATCATACCGCTTACATGTGATTTCCGTATGAACTCGAAAAGGAGATTAAAACAAAAAAGCTTTGAGGAAATTCCTCAAAGCTTTTTATTTATTAGTAACGAATTAAGAAATATTTCTTCTTACCGCGGCGAATGATTGTGAATTTACCTTCGATGCGGTCGTTTTCTGTTACAACGTAGTCTAATGCTTGTGTACGCTCACCGTTTACGTAGATTGCGCCGTTCGTTACATCTTCACGTGCTTGACGTTTTGATGGAGAGATTTTGCTTTCTACAAGTAAGTCGATTAATACTGTATCTTCTGCAGTACGTTCTACAGATGGTACGTCTTTGAATCCTTGTTCGATTTCGCTTGCAGTTAGTTCTGCTACAGAACCGCTAAATAATGCAGCTGAAATTTTAATCGCTTGCTCTAATGCTTCTTCGCCGTGAACAAGTTTTGTCATTTCAGAACCTAATGCTTTTTGTGCTGCACGTTTTTCTGGTGCTTCAGCTACTTGCTTTTCAAGCTCAAGAATTTCTTCATGAGATAAGAATGTGAAGTATTTTAAGTATTTAACAACGTCGCGGTCATCTGTGTTAATCCAGAATTGGTAGAACTCGTAAGGAGTTGTTTTCTCTGGGTCTAACCAAATTGCGCCGCCTTCTGTTTTACCAAACTTCGTACCGTCAGATTTCGTAACTAGTGGAATTGTTAAACCGAATGCTTTCGCATCTTCTTCTGATTTACGGATTAATTCCAGACCAGCTGTAATGTTACCCCATTGGTCACTACCACCGATTTGCAAGCGGCAATTATGGTTTTGGTATAAGTTTAAGAAGTCGTATGATTGTAAAATCATGTAACTAAACTCAGTGAATGAAATACCAGTATCTAAACGAGATGCTACTGTATCTTTTGCTAACATATAGTTTAAACCGAAGTTTTTACCGATATCACGTAAGAATGAAATAACATCTAAGTTACCAAGCCAATCATAGTTATTAGCCATCGTTGCTGGGTTGTCCACGTTTTCGAACTCTAAGAAGTTTGAAAGTTGGTTTTTAATGCTTTCTGTGTAGTAAGCAACTGTATCTTTCGTGTTTAATGTACGCTCTGCTTTTTTACCACTTGGGTCACCGATCATACCAGTACCACCGCCAACAAGTGCGATTGGTTGGTGACCAGCTAATTGGAAACGACGTAACATTAATACTGGTAACATATGACCGATGTGTAAGCTATCCGCTGTCGGGTCGAAACCACAGTATAATTTAACGCTTTCTTTTTCTAATAATTGCTCAAGGCCCTCAGCATCTGTTTGCTGATTAATTAGACCGCGAAATTCAAGATCTTGTAAAATACCCATATCCTACATACTCTCCTTTAAGTTCATTACTGGCGTGAAGGTTGAAAACATAAAAAAATCGCCCCTTCAAATAAGGGACGATTTTGATTATCGCGTTACCACCCTAGTTGCAGGCAAAAAAGCCTACCACCTTATTTACATAACGGCTTAGCACCGTCTTTTCCCTTTTGAATACAATTCAATCGAAAAAAGATGCTCTAGGGGCGTAATTCGCGATCATCTATGTGCTGATTTGCACCGGCCATCAGCTCTCTAAAACAGGGAAATGATCACTACTTCTCCCTTTCCACGCTCAATTATTCATATACTTTTCTTTATACCATCATTTATATAGGCGTGTCAAATAAGGGCCGGATTTCTCTTCTTTCCAATCCTTTACAACGCCATAAAGAGTATCGTAATAAGAGAAAGAATTGGAACCCCAACTAATAACGACACATGAAATACAACCGATAAATCATTGCCAATCGTCGCCTCCACAGGATCTTTCGCCGGGGAACCAAGAAATCCGATTAATCGATCGAAGCGACTTACCGTTTTTGGAAAGTCTGGTATTTCTACATGATCACTATCTAAATGTTGCTGTAACTTATATTCACTCTTAAAGGGATTTTCGCTCAATTTCGTCCACCTCCAGCAATTGTTTCAATTTCTTTATTCCGTTATGAAGTCTCGACTTCACTGTTCCAATCGGAATGTTTAATATCTCTGCAATTTCTTTTTGCTGCATATCATGATAATAAGAAAGGATTAGGACCGCTCTTTGCTCTTCTGGAACTTTCAAAATTGCTTCTCTTACTGTGAGCCGATCTTCGTGAGAAAATTCTTTTTCCGGAATCGGCACTAAAAATGGCAAAAGCGTACGCCACTTTTTTCTCCTATTTAATTTATTAATCATAAGGCGATAACCAATTTGAAATAAATACGTTTTTATTTTGCCCTTTTCAGGTTCATACATATGTTTCTTACGCTCTAGCGTCAAAAACGTATCTTGCACGAGGTCGATACTCAATTGTTCATCTCGGTTAAATCGATATAAAAATGTGTATAGCGCTGGTTTGATTAAAATATATAGTCTTTCTCCCGCTTGTTTATCTCCACTTTGATACGCAAGCATGAGCTCCTCCTCAATCCCAATCTGCGCCATGATTTTTGATCTCCTTTATTCCTTTTAACGTTAATGAAATACGGGAAATTAAATAGCAACTAGCAACAATAATCCATACTTGCGATTGATTCGTAAAAAATTGAACATACGGGTTTTGAATTGTCTGTCCGGTTGAAACTAAAATATTTAATACTTGCACACATATACATGCATACACTGCCAGACAAGCTGAAATCGTATCAAATACATTCCAGCGAAAGTACACTTTTGTTTTTGTAAAATCAATTTTATATCCTTTTTTCCGTACTATATGTTTTCTATCAAACGGAATAATGATTGAAAACATAACAATCATCATAACGCCAGCTGTAATCATTGAAACTTTAAATCCGATTGGCATCGGTAATAGCAAACCACAAGAAAATACGACTATAATTCCAAGTAAAGCAAAAGCAAGAAGTAATTTATTAGACATAAAAAAGCCTCCCTTATCTATTGTTTCATAAATGTATACAGACGAGGAAGGCACTTCGTTCAAATATTATTTTAGTTTTTTAATAATCTTTGCAGGATTTCCGCCAACTACTACATTATTAGGCACATCTTTCGTTACAACGGTGCCAGATGCGATAACCGCATTGTCTCCAATTGTGACACCTGGATTAATAATCGCTCTCCCGCCAATCCATACGTTATCGCCAATTGTGACTGGTTTTCCGTATTCTGATCCGCTTATGCGCTCTACTGGATCAAGCGGGTGTGTTGCTGTATAAATGTGAACACCTGGAGCTAACATACAATTCACTCCGATTGTCACCGGGCATACGTCTAAAATGGTACAGTCAAAGTTCGCGTAAAAATTTTCGCCAACGTGAATGTTATAACCGTAATCACATCTAAAAGAAGATTCAAGATGAATGTTATCTCCAGTCGTTCCAAATAATTCTTTTACGATTTCGCTACGCTCTTTTAATTGCTCTTCTGGCGTATCATTTAATTTTCTCGTTAATATACGTGCTTGCTCTCTTTCTTGTACTAAAACTGGATCAGCCGGTATGTACATTTCTCCTAGTATCATCTTTTCTTTTTCTGTTTTCATCATACTACCCCCATTAACTTATATATATAAGTTAATGATAACATAAAAAAGGCCTGAACATTTTTCGTTCAGACCTTCCTCTCTTAATCTTCCATCGTTGATAAGTCACCTGTTGGTAAATTCAGCTCCCACGCTTTTAATACGCGGCGCATAATTTTACCACTTCTCGTTTTCGGTAATTTATCTCTAAATTCAATTTGTCGTGGCGCTGCATGAGCTGCTAGGCCTTTCTTTACAAATTGACGAATTTCTTCTTTTAATTCATCAGATGGTTCGTATCCTGCTCGAAGTGCGATAAATGCTTTAATAATTTCGCCACGCACTGGATCAGGAATACCAATTACACCTGCTTCTGCAACAGCAGCATGCTCGATTAATTTACTTTCTACTTCAAACGGACCAACGCGCTCACCTGACGTCATAATTACATCGTCAATACGTCCTTGGAACCAGAAGTATCCATCTTCATCCATATAGGCAGAGTCACCTGATACGTACCAATCTCCCGGCATGAAATAAGATTCATACTTTTGCTGGTTATTCCAGATTGCACGCATCATAGATGGCCAACCTTTCGCAATTGCTAAGTTACCCATTGTGTATGGAGGAACTTCATTTCCTTCATTATCAACAATCGCTGCTTTTACACCTGGAATTGGTTTACCCATTGAACCTGGACGGATTTCCATACAAGGGTAGTTACAAATAACTTGTCCACCTGTTTCTGTCATCCACCACGTATCATGAATACGAAGTCCAAATGCATTCATACCCCAGCGAATTACTTCTGGATTTAACGGCTCACCAACGCTTAATACGTGACGAACTTGTGATAAGTCATATTTTTTAATTGCGTCTTGTCCAGCTCCCATTAACATACGGAACGCTGTCGGTGCACTATACCAAACTGTTACACCGTAATCTTGCAGTGCTTCATACCAAGCTTCCGGACTAAATCGCCCACCTAAAATAACATTTGACGCTCCAACTAACCACGGTGCGAAAATACCATAAGCTGTTCCAGTTACCCAGCCCGGGTCAGCAGTACACCAATATACATCGTCTTCTTTTAAATCTAATACCCATTTCGCCGTTTGATAGTGCTGAACCATTGCGTTTTGCGCATGAAGCACACCTTTTGGCTTACCAGTAGAACCAGACGTATAGTGAAGAATTAAACCATCTTCACGGCCTAACCATTCAATATGTAATTCTTTTGAAGCTTGTTCAAATAAAGGATTGAACGCTACCGTTTTACCGCCTTCTTCTACATTATCCCCAACAAGGAAAACTGTTTTTAAAGCAGGTAAATCATTTAATGGTACACGCTCTAATAACTCAGGCGTTGTAATTAACACCTTCGCTTCACTATCTTCTAAACGATCGCGAACCGCACCTTCCATAAATGCTTCAAATAACGGTCCAACAATTGCTCCTAATTTCACTGCACCTAAAAGTGCGAAATATAATTCTGGAGAACGTGGCATAAAAATAAAAACGCGATCGCCTTTTTCTACATCGCCATAATTTTTCAGGACATTTCCTGCTTTATTAGAAAAATCCTTCATTTCCTTAAATGTATATTTCTCTTTTCGCGATCCATCTTGATAATAAAGAGCTACTTTATTCTTTCGATCGGATTTCGCATGCTTATCAATTGCCTCATACGCCATATTTACTCGGCCTGTTTCATTCCAAGTAAAGTTTTTATTAACCTCTTCCCAGTTAAAATTCGCGTATGCCTCATCATAATTCGGCAAATTATTTTCTCCTTTAATGACAGGAAGCGTTTCTACTTTCATACTTTACATCCCCCTCCTATGTATTCTATTATCTATTATAATGATATTATTTAAAATTTTCAGTATATTTGTTGATTTTTAGACAAATTTTTAATGACAAAATTCGATTCACATCGCATATATTATAAAGTACGATATTAATAGATTCACAAACCCTCAAGGTGGTGAGCAATACATTGATTCATAAAAAAATATACAATGCTAGAAACTTAAAAACAGCGAAAGGCACTTTAATTATTGAAGGTCCTGTCTCTACACATAATCTTGAAATGTATGAATTCCATCCAGACTTAATTGCGTTTCGTCCTGCCGAGCAACAATATAAAGCAATTGTCGAAATTTCTAAATTACCAGAAGCTCGTCTCATTATTGCTAGACATGACCAAACAATTGTTGGATATGTTACATACTTGTATCCTGATCCACTTGAACGATGGTCAGAAGGAAAAATGGAAAACTTAATTGAGCTTGGGGCAATTGAAGTAGTCCCAGCCTTCCGCGGGAGTTCTGTCGGAAAGAACTTACTAGAGGTTTCTATGATGGACGATTATATGGAAGATTACATTATATTGACGACTGAATATTATTGGCACTGGGATTTGAAACAAACAGGATTGAATGTGTGGGAATACCGAAAAGTAATGGAAAAGATGATGAATGCCGGCGGGTTACAATGGATGGCTACAGACGATCCTGAAATTTGTTCACATCCCGCCAACTGTTTAATGGTCCGCATCGGTAAACGCGTTGATACGGATTCTATTCAAGCTTTTGATCGTCTACGTTTTCACAATCGTTTTATGTATTAATAAAGGGGGCAACTGGAATGATTGTAGAAGAAATTATGAATCAAAATGTAGTTACACTACATCCAAACGATACAATCGAAACAGCAATCCGAACGATTCGCACGAAAGGCATTCGGCACATTCCAATTGTCGATCAAAATAATCACGTCGTAGGCATTATTTCTGATCGGGATGTAAGAGATGCAAGTCCGTCTATTCTAGATGAACAAGTTTCACTCGATATGCTACAGCAACCGCTTGAACTTATTATGAAACATCCTGTTATGACTTGCCATCCTCTCGATTTCGTTGAGGAAATTGCTACTTTATTTTTTGAAAATAAAATTGGCTGTCTTCCTGTTACAAAGGCTGGAAAGTTAGTTGGAATCATTTCTGAATCTACAGTACTGCACACGTTAGTGAAATTAACAGGGGCACATCAACCAAGTTCACAAATTGAAATTCAAGTAAAAAACGAACCTGGTATTCTTGGAAAAGTCGTTGCTATTTTTAGTGACTTACAAATAAATATCGTGAGCGTTCTCGTCTACCCAGCAAAAGATGAGAATGATAAAGTACTCGTTTTCCGCATTCAAACGATGAATCCTCTAAAAGTGATTGATGCACTTGAAGCAGAAGGCTACCGCGTATTATGGCCGAACATCATGGGGATGCAATCATGAGTAGCGCGTTTATTTATTCGGATGACTTTCGGGGCTATTCATTTAGCCCTGATCATCCTTTTAACCAACTGCGCATCACACTTACGTATGATTTATTACAAAAGGGCGGTTTCATCTCTCCTTCCCAAATCATCTCACCACGGATGGCTACAGATGAAGAAATTGCCTACGTTCATACAGAGGAGTACATAAATGCGGTAAAACGTGCTGGAGAAGGAAAGTTAGAAAAATCAATTGCGATGACATATGGACTTGGAACAGAAGATACACCGATGTTCCCAAATATGCACGAAGCAAGCGCATTGCTCGTTGGTGGTACATTAACAGCTGTCGATGCTGTTCTTTCCGGAAAAGTAAAACACGCGCTTAACTTAGGAGGCGGCTTACATCATGGCTTCCGTGGTAAAGCATCTGGCTTTTGTATTTATAACGACAGTTCTATCGCAATGAAATATATTCAAAAGAAATACGGTTTACGCGTCTTATATATTGATACAGACGCTCATCACGGTGATGGTGTTCAGTGGTCTTTTTACGACGATCCTAACGTATGCACTATTTCATTACATGAAACTGGGCGTTATTTATTCCCTGGAACTGGCGCTGTAAATGAACGCGGACAAGGCAATGGCTATAGTTATTCTTTCAACGTTCCACTCGATGCTTTTACAGAAGATGAATCGTTCTTAGAGTCATATCGAACTGTTGTAAAAGAAGTTGCAGCATACTTTAAACCGGATATTATTTTAACGCAAAATGGTGCTGACGCACATTACTACGACCCACTTACACACCTTTGTGCGACCATGAATATTTACCGCGAAATACCGAAGCTCGCTCGTGAAATTGCTAATGAATATTGCGACGGTCGCTGGATCGCTGTCGGCGGTGGCGGCTATGACCATTGGCGTGTCGTACCAAGAGCTTGGGCGCTCATTTGGCTCGAAATGAACAACATCCAAAACATCTCAGGTTATCTCCCTCCAGAATGGATTGAAGCTTGGAAAGGACAAGCAGAAACAGAACTTCCCCTCACATGGGAAGATCCAGACAACATGTATAAACCTATCCCCCGTAAACCAGAAATTGAAGAAAAAAATGCATTAACTGTAGCGAAATCCCTTGAAATTATTCGGAATAATATGACAAAATCTTTGTACTAAACGAAAAGGAGGCTCGTTTTTGAATAGCCTCCTTTTATTTGTTGTCGGTTTCTGTCGGTAAGTCGATATATTCTAATAATCGCTGATATATTTTCATTTCATAACAGCCTGGCCCAACTTTTATGAGAAAAGGTAGTGATATTATGTGGAAACGACAAATGATCCACACGAAACGTGGTACATTTGAACTCTTTACAAAAGGAGATGGCGAATCGCTTTGTATTACACATCACTATTCACAATTTAATGAAACTGGTGATTACTTTGCAGATGTTTTTACTGCTACGCATCGTGTATTTCTCATTAATTTACGAGATACTGGTCGCTCTGTAACCGCCCAGTCAGAAAACGAATTAAGCATGATTGAAACAATCCACGACTTAGAAGCAATACGAGAAGCATTACAACTTCCAACATGGCATTTCGCTGGTCATTCAACAGGTGGTATGCTTGGACTTTTATATGCGATTACATATCCAAATCCCTTACAATCATTAGTCGTAGCAGGAGCTGCAGCAAGTAACTATACCGAAACACCATTTTGCATTTATCATCCCGAACATTCACAATTTCATTATATGCAAGAGCTCATCGAAAACTTAAAAAGCCTTCACCTTACAAGTGAAGAACGGAAAGAACTATCTACTAAGAGAACAAAATTATCATTGTATAAACCAGAAAACTACAACTCTTATTTTTTTAAATCAATTGTAAAAACAATGTCCGCTAGCCGGATGAACGCTTTCGCCAATGAATATCCTTCATTTGATTTAAGAGAGTATTTACCTTCCATCCAAACAAAGACACTTATTATATGCGGAAGATATGATGTACAGTGCCCAATTCAGTATTCTATCGAGATGCATGATGGGATACGTAATTCTATCTTCATTCCATTTGAAAACAGCAACCATTATCCTTTTTTAGAAGAGGCTGCTCAGTTTACTTCTACTACTCAAACATTTTATAAATCATTGCAACAAGGAACTCTAAAATAGTATGTTAAGGTCGCAAGCTAATTTTCCAACAAAAAGCTCACAGCCTCTATAAGACTATGAGCTTTTTCAAAAGAAATATTTCACACTAGTAACAACCAAAAAAAGAACAGAAAAAATCACTAAACCTAAATCAATAAATACTGACTTTTTATCTCCTTCTTTTAAACTTATCATAAAACTAGAAATTATTTTAATTGCAAAAAAGACCATCATAAATAACCAGCCGAAATGATCATTCGTAGAATCTTCATCATAAAACATTTGTATTGCACCAATAATTAATAAGATAAGTACGATATTAGTTACAATCTTTAAAACCTTGTTTGATTTATTATCTTTTAATGTATCCCCCAAAATGTAGCACGCCCTCTCACACTCTCCTATGTTTTATCTCTCTTTATATTTTAACATAAATTACCTATTATCCCCTTTTGATCACATACAAAAAAACCTACCAATAACTCGGCAGGTTTCCTACACATTAAAACGATAACCAGCTCCCCACACTGTTTCAATATATTGCGGGTGGGCAGGGTCTCTTTCAATTTTTTCACGTAGCTTTCTAATGTGGACGACAACAGTGGCTAAATCACCAGCGGAATCTAATCCCCAAATGCGTTCAAATAACTGTTCTTTATTTAATACTTGGTTTGGATGTGTGACAAAGAATGTTAATAAATCAAATTCCTTCGTTGTAAATGCCACTTCTTCATTGTTTATAAAAACTTTCCTCGCTCGTTGATCGATAGAAATTCCGTGAATATATAACGTATCACGTTGCTTACTTACATTTCCTGATAATCTTTCATAACGAGCAATATGCGCTTTTACTCTTGCGACTAATTCGCTTGGGCTAAACGGTTTCGTTATATAATCATCCGCTCCTAATCCGAGTCCGCGAATTTTATCTATATCTTCTTTTTTTGCTGAAACAAGTAAAATCGGAATATCTTTTACAGCACGTATTTGTTTACAAATTTCGAATCCGTTCATTTTCGGGAGCATAATATCTAAAATAATTAAATCATAGTCTTCTTGCAGGGCTATTTGTAAACCTGTTTCTCCTGAATGCTCTACATCAACTTGGAAATCATTAATTTCTAAATAATCTCGCTGTAATTCTGCAATACTTACTTCATCTTCTATTAGTAAAATTCTTTTCAATTTACTCACCACATTCCTCTACTTTTTCCAATGAGAAGAAAATGCTTGTGCCTTTACCAAGCTCGCTTTCCGCCCAAATTTCCCCGCCATGTTCTTCAACAATTTGCTTCGCTATTGCTAAACCAAGTCCACTTCCACCTGTGCTAGAATTCCGCGATTGTTCTGCACGATAAAAACGTTCAAAGATATACGGTAGCGTATTAGATTCTATACCTGATCCATTGTCCATCACTTTCACAATAACTTTATTGTTATCACTCGATACTGTTACAGTAATTTTCTTCTCTTCTTTATCCATGTACTTCACACTATTATGAATTAAATTTGATATAACTCTATTTATCTTTTCGCAATCGGCCGTTACATATAATGGCGATGAATGTAATTGTAAGTTAACTTCTATACCTTCTTCACTTAAATCCATCTGCATCTCTTCTATTAATTCTTGCATAAACGTATTTAATTTAACTGTCTCAAATTGGAATGGAACTCGATTCAAATCGAGCTTCGAAAACAAAAAGAGCTCATCAATGAGTGTGTCCATATGTTTTGCCTTCGTATGAATTGTCGTTAAATACTTATCCATTTTTTCTGGCGTATTTGCTACCCCGTCCTTTATTCCCTCTACATATCCGATAATAGATGTAATCGGTGTTTTTAAATCATGCGATATGTTTGAAATAAGTTCTTTTCGATTTTCTTCATACTGCGTTTGTACTTCAATCGATTCTTTTAACTTCTTCCTCATTTCCTCAAACCCTTGATTTAATTGACCTATTTCATCGTGCGATGTAACTGGCATTTGAAAATCTAAATTTCCTTCTTTAATTTTCTCTGTTGCGCCTTTCAATACAAAAATTGGTTTTATTATACTTCTTGAAACGAGATAACTTAATAACCCAATGAGTAAAATGGCTAGTAGTAAAAGCGATACGAATAAGATTGGAAATAATTTTTGTGTAAGATCTACAAATGAACTTTGCTTTTTTAGTACAAATATACTCCCTTCTTCTTTCTCTGGAAAATAAAAATCAAATTTTACATATCGATAAAATGTATCGCCTAGTTCCGTTGTACCACGACTATTAATATTTGCCGCTTCAAATTTCGGAAGGGCTTCTGTTAAAGTCGAACTTTCAAAACCCTTTGTAGCATAAGAAATGTTTTCTCCCTTTCTTACAATTATTTTCACGCCTTCTTTTTCAATCGATGAAACGAACGATTCATCTAATAATTGAGATTGATGTTGCTTTGCCGCTAATTTTAATTCAAGATAGGCATTCTCTTCTTCTGGTGTAAGCGGCTTTTGAATGTAAGAACTTTTATAGAAATTTTTCACTGCTTCCAAGTCACCTGTTATCGAAAAAACAATTAAAAATCCCGCGACTAATATGAGCGTAATAGAAACGAGAATTACAGCAATATAAGAAAATAAAAACCTTGTTTTAATAGACATCATTTACATCCTCACTTTACCCATCCTTCATATTCATAAGCATAAAAATATATGTTCAAATACTCAAGCGATTTTATAGTAATTTTAGCGTCAGTTTATAAAAATTTAATGTTCCTATTTTACAGTTGAAATTAGGAGGTTGAAATTCCATGTTCAAAAAAACATTCAGTATGATATGTTGCGTAATTTTTTTACAAGGATGCTCGCAAGAACAAGAAGTAAAAAAGGAGATGACAAACATGGAGACTGCACTACTAGCAGCTACTGAAAAAAATGAAACGAATACTGTTATATCTTTACTAAAACAAGGTGCAAATATAAATGCGACGGATAATCAAGGACGCACTCCGCTTATGATTGCAACATACAAAAATAATGTAAAAACCGCAAAAGCGCTTATCGAAGCTGGTGCTGACGTAAACATCCAAGATGACATGAAAAACAATCCCTTTCTATACGCCGGTGCGGAAGGTTACTTAGACATTTTAAAGCTAACAATTGATGCTGGTGCAGATCCTACGATTACAAATCGTTACGGTGGAACAGCTCTTATCCCAGCCTCAGAACATGGCTATATTGACGTTATAAAAGAACTCCTCGCTCGAACAAATATTGATGTAAATCATGTAAATAACCTCGGATGGACAGCTTTAATGGAAGCCATCGTACTAAGTAACGGAAACGAAACACAGCAACAAGTCATTCGCCTTCTTATTGAGCACGGTGCAGATGTAAATATTCCAGACAATGATGGTGTTACCCCGTTAGAGCATGCTCGCGCTCATCACTTTGAAGAGATAGAGAAGATTTTGTTAGAAGGACGTAAGTAAAAAGTTATTTTTTGCCTTCCTCCCCCACCCTATGCTACATTTAAGCCGTTACATTACTATTAATAGGGTGGGAATAAAAATGAACAAACCTAAAATTGGGATGATTGGACTTGGAAGTATTGCGCAAAAGGCCTATCTTCCAACACTTACAAAAGAAACAGATTGGAATTTTGTAGGGGCGTTTACACCTAACGCGGAGAAAAGAAAACAAGTTTGCCAGCAATACCGGATTCAAGACTTTCATTCTATTGAAATGTTAGCTTCAGAATGCGATGCAATCTTCGTTCATAGTTCAACTGCATCGCATTATGAAATCGTTTCTGAACTTCTGAAAAAAGGAATCGACGTTTATGTTGATAAACCGCTAGCAGCTACAGTGGAACAAGCTGAGCAACTAGTTGAGTTGAGCGAGAAGTATAACCGAAAATTAATGGTCGGATTTAATCGCAGATTCGTTCCTATGTATGTCGCTGCCAAAGAACAGGCTAATGATATTTCATGGATTCGAATTGAAAAGCATCGTACAAATAAAGTCGGGCCATATACGTACGACTTCACTATGTTAGATGATTATTTACACATTGTAGATACTGCTCGCTGGTTAGCTAATGATGACCTTAACGCCGTCCACAATATGATGCAAATCAATGAAAAAAATGAACTTCTTTACGGACATCATACATATACAACTCCAAGTGGACTGTTACTTTCTACTGCAATGCATCGCCATGCCGGTACAAATTTAGAACAAATTGAACTTGTAACGCCAGGGAAAATCATTCGCGTAAAAAATATGAATACATTTGAAATTGAACAGGAAAACTCAGTTTCACAAAGTGGTTCTCCATCATGGGATACAACGTTAAAACAACGTGGTTTTGAAGATGCTGTTCATCATTTTATTGAGTGTGTACACGGAGATACAAAGCCTGTTGTAGATGGATTAGAAGGATTAAAAACGCAGCAAATGCTACAATCTTTACTAGATGATGTAAACAAAAATTAAAACGGATACATTTTTCAGAATTTACTTTCATTCCCATTTCCTCTTTATTTCTCTCGTAAATTTCTATAGAATATGTTGATAGGAATTATAAATTTCATAATGAATCGTGGAAAGGATGGGATTAACACATGTGGAACGAGTTTAAAAAGTTTGCTTTCAAAGGGAATGTCGTTGATTTAGCTGTCGGGGTTGTAATCGGTGCTGCATTCGGTAAAATCGTTAGTTCTTTAGTAAAAGACATTATTACACCATTACTTGGTATGGTATTAGGTGGCGTTAACTTTACAGACTTACACTTTGGATATGGTAAATCAGCTGTTATGTATGGTAACTTCATCCAAACAATTTTTGATTTCTTGATTATCGCAGCTTCTATCTTTATGTTTATTAAAGTTTTCAACAAACTAACATCTAAAAAAGAAGACGAAAAAGAGGAAGAAATTCCAGAACCAACAAAAGAAGAAGTTCTTCTTGGCGAAATTCGCGACTTATTAAAGCAACAAAATTCTTCTAAAGATAGAGCATAATTGAACGGATAAAAAGGCATGTCCCAAGGGACATGCCTTTTCTATATGTTATAACGTTTCCGAATTCATATGAATAAATAAAATAATACCAGCAACCATAAGTACCATAATGCTACCTGCAAATAGTGTAATACCAATAAACATTAAACTTGTGCTCATATCTACTGATACACTTTCAATAAAAATAGAAATTACATACGTGATAAGGGCAATTCCTGCAAGAATACTTCCTGGAACAAACCGCTTTAAGCCATTTTGTTTTAACGTCATATATGCAAAAATAGCAGTCATACAAAGCGTAATTATCCAAAGAACGATCATCTCTTCTCCCCCCTCACAAGCCTTTTCTTCTATTATACATGACATTGCCCTATAATAGTTAAATTTGCACTTATGTGACATATAACAAGGAATCATACAATCTATAGAGAAATCTTCCAAATAAGCGATATACTAGGGAGGATTTCAATTGGAAGATAATATTGTAGGATACTTTAAACAAGTAGAGCGATATGATTATATTACAATTGACTTAGACAAAAAGTTTTTTTACATGGAAGTTGTACAAATAGAAACAAATTTAACTTTGCTAAAAGTATCACTTAACTTAGACAAAGATGAAACTATTATTACTGGCAATGTGAAACAATATGATCCTTCTAGGTTAGAACAATTAATACAAAGCTTTAAACGCACTGCCCAAACATGCCTTGAACATAATTTACGAAGTCCTGAAGAACTTTTTGCATTTTGGAAAGGAAATTGACCACTAGGAAAATATGGATATTTTTCATATAAATTGATATAATTACCATATACAAATATTCTTTGTAAGGGAGTGTTCATAATGATTTGGATTTCACTAATCGTATTAGCTTATTTCATCATTCTCGTCCCAATACAGTACAACTACATTAAAATGCTCAAAGAAAAACAGAAAAAAATGAGTGTCTCACAAAACGAACTATATGACAACATGTCTTATGAAGAATCCCAAGTACATTACCATTATCAAAGTAACGTATTTACAATACCTGCTTCGCTTGTCGCAAGTATGATTTATAAAGTGAAACATGCAGCATAATATGTACGCTGTAAAATTATTGTTTGAGTCTGTTCATTCTGGTCAACCTGATCCTACGAAAATTGATGAGCATTATGAAGAGAATCACGATACACTTTTTGAAGAAAGTATTATTCTTGTTAAAGCAAACAGTTTAGAAGAAGCTCATGAACTAAGTGAAAAGATAGCTATACAATCGGAGCACACATACGATAATATGTATGATGAGCAAATCACATGGACGTTCCGAAAAGTGTTACATGTGTTTGAATTAGACGATACGCCATTTGAAACTGGAAAAGAATTGTACGCAAGATTTTTACACGTTAAGAAAAATGAAACTGTAGATACAGTAATTGAAAAATATTATCCTGAATATGAATAAAAGCTCACAGCAATCGCTGTGAGCTTTTTTATACTTACTTCGTTGAATCTCTAAATTGGATACGGTGAGGTAAGATAACAGTGTGATCTTCCACTTTTTCTTTGTTCATATACTTTGTTAATAGACGCATTGCTACTGCACCGATATCATACATCGGTTGTACAACTGTTGAAAGTTGCGGACGAACCATTAATGCAAGGCGTGTATTATCGAAACCAAGTACTTCTACATCAGTTGGTACGTTTAATCCAGCGTCTTGTGCTGCATGGATTACACCTAGTGCCATTTCATCAGAAGATACGAAGATTGCTGTTGGCTTTTCATCATTGCTCCAAAGCTTTTCGAATGCTTCGATACCTGAGTCATATGTGTAATCTCCATCGATTACAAGATTTTCATCATATGAAATACCTTCTTCTTCTAAAGCTTTTTTATAACCTTGTAACTTCTTCGCGCTTCCCGCTTTATCAATGAATGGACCAGAGACGAAACCGATACGCTTATGTCCTTGCTCAATAAAGTGCTTCATTGCATCGTAAGCTGCTTGTGTATAATCAATATTTACTGATGGCGTTTCATTTTGCTCATCGAATGACGCTGCTAATACAATTGGTACTGGAGATTTTTTAAATTCTTCAATGTGAATGTCTGTAATATCTTCACCCATGAAAACAATTCCGTCCACTTGTTTTCCAAGCATCGTATTTAATAAATGGAACTCTTTCTCTTTGTTTTGGTCAGAGTTACTTAAAATGATGTTATATTTGTACATTGTTGCGATATCTTCAATTCCACGTGCAAGTTCTGCATAAAACGTATTTGAGATATCAGGAATAATAACACCTACTGTAGTTGTCTTCTTACTTGCTAGTCCACGTGCTACCGCATTTGGGCGGTATCCTAAACGATCAATTGCTTCTAATACTTTCTTTCTTGTTGTAGGCTTTACATTTGGGTTACCGTTCACAACGCGTGATACGGTAGCCATTGAAACGTTCGCTTCGCGCGCTACATCATAGATTGTTACGTTCATCTCATCGCACACTCCTTCTATTTTTGTTATCTATTTTTATGTATCGGTTACTTGAATGAAAAAAAGACATCAACTCTATTTGCAGATGCCACCAATCGTCCCGAGTTCTTCCTTTTACTAATGATACGATAAAAACGCAGGCTCATACAATATTTTCCCGCAAAAGTTTCGAAAAAATTCGCTTCTTTTCTCGTATTTTCGTATTTTTTATGAAAAAAGAGCATTTTTTGTAAAAAAATAGATGTTTCCTAAGTAGAAATCTTATTTTAAGCAGTACGATAGTAAATGAAATTTATATCGGCGATTTTTCGAATATATGAACCGTAACTCGAAATATATCAGCGATTTTCCAAATATATCGACCACAACTCTAATTATATCAGCGATTTTTTAAATATATCAACTTACCAACAAAAACCGACAATGACAGTCTCTATACAATAAGAGAAAGCTGTTCCAAAATGCCTTTTTGGAACAGCTCATTAAAAGTTTTTATAATTTGCTTCCAAATAATTTTAATTCATTCATAAAATCATTGAACTGCGGAATATTCATTTGCTGCGCCGGATCTGATAAAGCTACAGCGGGATTGGGATGTACTTCAGCCATAATTGCGTCTGCACCAATTGCCATCGCTGCTTTTGCAGTTGATAAGAGAAGGTCACGTCGCCCTGTAGAATGCGTTACATCGACAACAACAGGTAAATGTGTTTCTTTCTTTAAAATCGGTACAGCGGAAATATCAAGCGTCTTACGCGTCACTCTTTCATACGTGCGAATACCTCGTTCACATAAAATAATGTTCCCATTTCCCTTTGCCATAATATATTCTGCCGCATTAATGAATTCTTCAATCGTTGCTGATAGACCACGTTTTAATAATACTGGTTTATTTACAGCACCGGCTGCCCTTAGCAAATCAAAGTTTTGCATATTGCGAGCGCCAATTTGAATAACATCAACGTAATCTAATGACATCTCAATATCATTTGGATTTAAAATTTCACTAATAACAGCCAAATCATATTCATCTGCTACTTGGCGTAAAATTTGTAATCCTGCTAATCCAAGACCTTGAAAATCATACGGTGAAGTATGTGGCTTGAATGCACCACCACGCATTAATTTCAACAATCGTATCTTCTATTTTTTTCTTACAAGACACAAGTAGTGCTTTACGATGATCTTCTTGTAACTCTAAACCAGCTTGAAAAATTTGTTTGAAAATATGTTGTAAAGTCGAAGTTTCAAATGGACCATTATTATTCTCTACAATTAAATCCAGCATATTTCTTTCACGTACAGGATCAAAACGTTTCACACCTTATACTTCTTTTAAAGTACCAACTTCTTGTACGAGACGACCTCTTTCGTTTAGTAACTCTAATATTTGTAAATTAAGTTGATCAATTTCAGAACGTAAACGACCTAGTTGTTGTGATGTCATAAGAAAGCCACCTCTTTCAAATTCCTATATATTACTTTTTTAAGATAACTTATCATAGCTGATACATATACGATTGTCACACGATATACAGCAATGAATTACCATCAAAAAACGTTGTATATTTTCATTTAAAATAAAAAAAAAGACAGTTTACATACTGTCTTTTTTACAAGAAGGAAACAAACGGTTTATCACTGTTTTTCTCTTTTATAATAACGGCCTCAATTTTACTCTCGGACTTAATCTGTAATTGTACTTTCGCATCTTTAGGCAATTTGTCCAACATACCTTGAGCAGCCAATTGGGTAAGAGCCATTAATTCTGTTTTACCGTTATATTTAATAACAATATTCATATTTAATGTATCCATTTGATCTTTCTTATAAGAAACTTTTGCGTTGACTGGAATAAAATCTCCAGTAGAAAAACCTTTTATTTCCTTAGCAAAGTTAGTTATTTTTGTATTATCTTCTCCATGTGCTTGTGTAAATTCATCAGAAGGATATGAATACGACTTTTCATCAATTGTACTCCAATTTCCAAGGTTCGTATCATTCTTTTGAACAGTAGCACTAGCGATATACGTACCATTTTTTAAAGAACTAGTACTTTCTTGCTTAAAGATAGCAAACGTAATTGGAGATTTGTTATATTTATCATTTTTGTTAATAGCTTCAATAAGTTGTTTAGCAACTTCAGATCCTTTAGACATAGCTTCTTCATTAGATACACTTGAAGACATAGCTAGGCCAATCATAACACCAGATAAACTTAATTCATTTGAATTCTGTTTTCCGAAATAGTCTTGTTCTATAATATTCGTCAAAACTGGCGCTTCTACTTTCGCAACTAGTTCATCAATTAGTTTCTCTGGAATATACTGATTTAATTGCAGTACGTGACTCTCTGTATCAAATTGCTGCGTTGCAATATTTATTAAACCATTTTCATACTCTGCTAAATCTAATTTAGAATTTGTTTTTATATTAGCTGTATTTATAACCTTTTGTTCTTTTAAAGGAATAACAGTTCTATAATAATCTTTAGAAACAGCAGTTCTCGGAATCATACTTTTTTCTTTTGTATCTTTTTGTATAACTTCATCCTTCTTACTAATCGTATTACTATTGTTACTACAAGCTCCCAGTAATAAACTTACGACTGCGAAGGATAATGCCATTTTCTTCATTACTTAAAACCTACTTTCAACAATCTAGTTATTTAGTTTGAACTATTAATAGTGTACCACTAAATATATTTCAACAAAAACAAAAAAAAGAAGCAAGCACCTTTAGCTTGCTTCTTTTTACTTTATATTCTCTTCTAAAGCATCTTTTTTAATATTCCAATGAGACGTATTCCATACTACCATCCCATCTTTTATGTATAGCACTTGCGGTGATTCATGTCTAATACTGTATTGTTCTGCAACACGATTTGACACATCTCTCGCATCTTGTACGTATAAGTAATACGCTGGCACTTCTCTTTCTTCACTGCAATACGCTTGAAATTCTGTGTATGCACCGTGACTAATCGGGCATGTCGTACTATGTTTAAAAAGAACATACGGCTCATTCTTTTCTACTAAGACTTCAAGCTCTTCAATTGTTTCAAGCTTTGTCATATTCATCACGATTCACCTCTCATACGAAATCTAGAGCGCTTCTCTTTCTTTTCAGCGTTTTTCTCAATTCTTTCTAATTTACGCTCTTCTTTTTCAACCTTCTTCTCTTGTCTCGACGCACGGTAATGATTGTATACTTCAATCGCCGCACTGCTCCACTGTACAACTTGCGCTACTTTATCAGCGTTATTTTCAATTTCGTCCGTTACAGAGTCTGATACATTACGAAGCTTCGTATTTAAGGATTGGATTGTCGTTCCAATCCCATCTACACCCGCTACCACTTTATTTAATGACTGTGACTTCTGTTGAATATCATCAGCTAACGCATTCGTTTTATGTAATAATTGCTCTGTCTCTACGCTAATTCCTTGCATTTGTTTTTCTAAACCTTCTAACGTGCTTGCAACGTTTTCTAACGTCTTCTGAACCGATAACAACGTTCTGCATACATACACTACTAATACTGCGAAAGCAACCGCGATAATAGCCGCACTTACATATAAAAGAACTTGCATTTCATCACTTCCTTTATCTTTTTCATACTTTCCCCTATTATACAATCATTTTCCGTTTCATTCTAATCCCTATCTCATCATTAGAATTTTCATACTTATTCGTTAACTGTAACATAAATCATTCAACAAATTCCACTAAGTAGGTTACAATAGGAGAGGATACATAATTAGTAGGGAGGCTTTACATATGAAAGATCCACGTATTGAAAAGTTAGCATACAATTTAATTAACTACTCTATCCGCTTACAAAAAGGTGAAAAAGTATTAATTGAAAACTTTGGCTTACAAAAAGAACTTGTAACTGCACTTGTAAAAGAAGCATATGCAGCTGGTGGTTTCCCATTCGTCTCTTTAAAAGATCATCAAGTAGATCGCTCTTTATTAATGGGTGCTACTGAAGAACATTTCGAACAAATCGCTGCGTATGAAGCAAGCGTAATGAAAGACATGGACGCTTATATCGGTCTTCGCTCTGGCGATAATATTAATGAACAAGCTGACGTTCCAAGTGAGCGTATGAAAGTTCATGGCCAAACAGTTGGTAAAAAAGTTCATAGAGACATTCGCGTTCCAAAAACACGCTGGGTTGTTCTTCGCTACCCAAATGCTTCTATGGCACAGCTTGCTAAAATGAGTACAGAAGCTTTCGAAGACTTCTACTTTGAAGTATGTAACTTAGACTACGGTAAAATGGATAAGGCGATGGATAGCCTTGTTACATTAATGAATAAAACAGATAAAGTTCGTTTAACTGGCCCTGGAACTGACTTAACATTCTCTATTAAAGACATTCCAGCAATTAAATGCTCAGGTCATTTAAACATTCCAGATGGTGAAGTATACTCTGCACCAGTTCGTGACTCTGTTAACGGTACAGTTTCTTACAACACACCATCTCCTTACAACGGTTATACATTTGAAAATGTACAACTTAAGTTCGAGAACGGTCAAATCGTTGAAGCAACTGCAAACGATTCAGAACGCATTAACAAAATCTTCGATACAGACGAAGGCGCACGCTACGTTGGTGAGTTCGCAATCGGCGTAAACCCATACATCTTACATCCAATGGGAGATATCCTATTCGATGAAAAAATCGATGGCAGCTTCCACTTCACTCCTGGACAAGCTTACGACGATGCATGGAATGGTAACAACTCGAACATTCATTGGGACTTAGTATGCATCCAACGCCCTGAATACGGCGGCGGTGAAATTTACTTCGACGACGTACTAATCCGTAAAGACGGACGCTTCGTTGTACCCGAATTAGAAGCTTTAAACCCAGAGAACTTAAAATAATAAAAAACGCTCGGAATTATATCCGAGCGTTTTTTATTATCCTCACTCTATGTCGAGCTACTTTTCTTACTTTTTGTTTGCTGAAAATGAAAATAATATAAAAGCGCCACTGCGATAGTACCTATTAATATCGGTTCATATAAGGGCAGATCCCATTTCATATATACTCTAGTGCAAATAGCAAACACAAGCAAAATTTCCAAACAAAACAAAGGTTTTACATATTTCATTTCTTACCTACCATTTCTATTTTCACATATGGATTTTCTTTCTCGATAAGCGCCAAAAATTCATTCATATTTTGCGGCATCGCAATTATATGTACTTTATATGCATTCGTCGTAATTTCAAGCGATTTCCCAACTTGACGAATTATTCTTATCTCTTTCAATACAATATCGTCATTTAAAACACCGTACTTTAATACGCCATTTTCTACTTTATGTTTTTTAATAAATACTTCCCAAACAAGTGGTACATTTACAATGAAGCATAAACCCATCCCAATCAACGCCGATATCCAATGCGCTTTATTAGTGAAAAGCATGACAATTGGATATATACACATAAAAGCTAACGTAAGACAAACAAAAATGACTACTGACTTACTTCTTTGAATTGGAAAGTTCATACCTACACCCCCTAATCCAAATTATACCACTATTTCCATTTTAGTTCATAGAAAAAGGCCATTTCTAAATGACCTTTTACACAATGTACCTATAAAATTTCTTATCTACCTGTAACACTGGAAAATTTTTCGGCAACTGATCTATACTCACACTTTGAAAACCATTCTTTTCATAAAAACGATGTGCCGCTAAAAATTTTACTGTTGTTCCTAAGTAAATATCTTTCAATTTTTTATCCTCAGCCCATGAAATTGCTGTTTGAAGCAACATATGTGACGCGCCCCATTCTTTTCCGCGAAACTCTTTCTTCACGAACATTTTTCTTAGCGCTACTTGAAGATTCTCAATATCTAATAAAGCTACTGTTCCAACTACTTTCCCATCATAAATTGCTACCCAAAAGTTTCCGTGATCCTTTTGATAGAATGTTTCTATTTCAAGTAAATCAGGTTGCTCTTCTTTCGTAATGGGAACATTATACTCTTTTTGCTGAATATGAACGATAAGATCTACTACTTCCTCTTGAAACGTACTTTCATACGGAACAATACGAATTTTCTCGTTCATCGAATTTCTTTCCACTCTGAAGCTAATAAACTATATACAGCGATATCATGGAAATGATCATATAACCATTCTTCATCTCGTAAAATACCATCTAACTTAAATCCTAAACGTTCTGGAATTGCGCGGCTTTTCGCATTTCCAACACCGCAACGAATTTCAATTTTATTCAGCTTTAAATTTTCAAATGCATAGTGAAGTACAGCCTTTACGCTACGCGTCATAATACCTTTCCCGCCAGCATCTTCTGCAAGATAATACCCAAGACTCGTCGCTTTCTTCCCCCAGCTCACTGGATGAATGCCTACCATCCCAACGAGCTTTCCTTTGTAACGTATACCACTTTCAAAACCGTCTCCCTCTGCAAACTTTTTTAACCACATCGGAAAAATCTCATCATAAGCATCAGCAGATTTTGTCCCATCTACCCAAGGGAGCCATTTTCGTAAATGATTACGGTTTTGATCTAATAATTGATATAATTCCTCTTTATGATGTTTTTCTAGTAATTGTAGTTCGATTTCGTCATCTACTCGGAGTGTGAACATGCTTTTTAGTCCCCTTTTTAGTTTTCTTATTATTCTAACATTTATGGATAAAAAATGTTAAATGTTCACACTTTCTTTTGATTTTCTTTGTATAAAACCAGAAGAATACAATACTCCCGTAACAACTAATATCATTCCTACAGATTGTGCAGGTGTTATATTGACTCCTTCAATAAAAGAAATAAGCATTGTAACAACAGGCACTAGATTAAAAAATAAAGATGTCCTCGCTGCCCCAATTTGAGCAATTCCATTATTCCACCATAAGTAGCCAAGCACACTCATTCCAATTGCCATAAAGAGAATCGCGCACCATGCCAACAAAGGAATTTCTAAAACTGGTACTATACTTTTTTGTGTAGAAGATATGATAATAAAGGCAAGTGTACCAATAGTCATCGTATATGTCGTCGTTTGCATTGGATTACCAGTTTTAATAAACCTTCTGCCTAGCACGCCGTATAACGCCCAGCAGATATTCCCTAATAAAATATAAAAATCCCCTTTTGAAAATGATAAATGTTGTAGTATTGTAAACGAACCCTGTGTAAGTACAAAAACAACGCCAATTAGTGCAAGTAACATTCCAATTGCTTGGCGCTTCACTATTTTCTCTCGTAAAATGACACTTGCTAACAGCGTCGTAACGAGAGGATTTGTCGCCATAATAAGCGCACCATTAATAGCTTCTGTATATTTCATTCCTGAAAAGAAAAAGAAGTTAAAGCCGAATACACCAACAATACCTAGTAAAAGGTAATAGAGCCTATTCTGCATCCATACTTCCAAATCAAAATCTTTTCGTATTTTTAACAAACATAACATCACAAATGCAGCAATCCCAAAACGCCATGCTGCTATATGAATTGCTTCGAAATACTGCACCGCATATTTCGAAGCATTAAATGTCCCACCAGTAAATATCGCAAAACCTAATAACTGCGCATATACTTTATTTTTCATTGCCGGCCTCCAAGTCTTTTTCTTCTAGAAAACCGTAATAAATTTCTAACTTCTCCTCCGTTAGCTGAACAACTTTTTGCAATTGTTCCTGCTGTTCTTTTAATCGCTCCAAGTGAGTTGTTAAAATGGAAATTCTCTTTTTTACTTTCGCTGGTACTTCCTCTTTCTTCTGCCTAATTTCCTCTATAATGCACCCATCACTTGCAAACTCAGCCATCTCTTCTAATGACATCCCAGTTTGTTTTAATGAATATAAAAATTTTAATAGACGTACATCGCCTTCTGTATATTGACGAATACCGCTATTTCGCGTTGGTGGTGGTAATAAACCTAATTTCTCATAGTAGCGCAAAGTGTGAATGCCCATCCCGGTTAACTCTGCTACTTCGCCGATTTTATACATGTTCTCTCCCCCTTGTTTTTACATTTTCATCTTACAACCTAGAGTTAGCTCTAGGTCAATACATAAATAAAGTGAAACTTTAATCAGTGGGGGTCTTACTGCCCGTTAATGCGGGATAAAAGTTGAACATAACAAAAAAAGACGCACAGCCAAGCTATGCGTCTTTTCTATTATTTCTCTGCAACTTGAACTTCTTTTACGTAAGCTGCTTCGAATTTTTGGATGTCGCCTGCGCCCATGAAAATTAGAACGCCGTTTTTATGTTTCTTTAATACATCCGTTGTTGTATCTGTAATTAGTTCTGCACCGTCAATACGCTTTTGCAGATCTTCAATTGTTAATTCACCTTTGTTTTCGCGTGCTGATCCGAAAATATCACATAAGTATACTTGGTCAGCTTTGCTTAAGCTTTCAGCGAACTCATCTAAGAACTTTTCTGTACGTGAGAATGTGTGCGGCTGGAATACAGCGACAACTTCACGCTCTGGATGCTTTTGACGAGCTGCTTCAATCGTTGCATTAATTTCTGTCGGATGGTGTGCGTAGTCATCGATAATAACTTGCTCTCCCATTGGCTTTTCATTAAAGCGACGTTTTACGCCTTCAAAAGTTGTTAGCTGATGCTTAACTGCTTCTACATCAACGTTTTCATAATGACAAAGCGCGATTACTGCTAACGCATTTAATACGCTGTGATTGCCGTATCCTGTAATTTTGAACGTGTCATAGTACGTATTACGAACGAATACATCGAATATCGTGCCATCTGTTCTCTTTTGGATATTACGTGCTTGGAAATCATTATCTTCTCCAAATCCATAGAAAATAACAGGTACTTTCGCTTGAATTTTTTGAAGTTCTTCATCATCTCCACATGCAATAATGCCTTTTTTCACTTGCAATGCCATCTCTTGGAATGCATTGAATACATCATTGATGTCTGTAAAATAATCTGGATGATCAAAATCAATATTCGTCATAATTGCATAGTCTGGATTGTAAGACAAGAAATGACGACGATACTCACAAGCTTCAAATACAAAATACTTACTATTTTCTACCCCATGCCCTGTTCCATCTCCAATAAGGTAAGATGTCGGATGTGCGCCTTGCATTACATGGGCTAACAAACCTGTTGTTGATGTTTTTCCATGTGCACCAGTTACAGCAACACTTGTGTATTGGCTCATCAGGTCACCTAAGAAGTGATGGTAGCGATGTACTGGGATGTTTAATTCTTTTGCTGCTACGATTTCTTCATGCGTATCAGGAAATGCATTTCCTGCAATAATCACTTGTCCTTCTTCTACATTATTCTTATCAAAAGGAAGGATCGAGATACTACGCTTTTCCAACGCTGTTTGTGTAAAGAAACGCTTTTCATAATCAGACCCTTGAACAGTATGCTTCATATCATGAAGAATTTGCGCTAATGAACTCATTCCTGTTCCTTTAATTCCTACAAAATGGTAAACTGTCATCTTAAAGAACCTCCAACATTTCGAACTAATACAACGGCCTATCTATAAGACAGTATATGAATCTTTTCTTATTTTGGTAATCATCATACATTTTTGATGTAGTGAAGTTATTCTTTCCCTTCACTTATCAGGATAAACTCGTACGTACTTCTTTATATGTCCATAACAAGTCCATTATAGCAAAAAAGAAGCCGCTATACTATGATAACAGAAAAACTGATAGGGTCAATCACCTATCAGTTTTTCTCTCTTTTACATATCTTCTCTTTTTTCTAATTGAACACGCTCTAAACGTGGGTTTGGACGATATTTACGACCAGCTTTTGCTTCTGGTTTCCCATTTAACTCTACATTATCACCAGTAAAGCCAATATTCATTTTTAACAAGCTACTTCCTACCCCGTATATGTCAACAGGTACCTTTTGAGCTTCAAATTCACGAATACGCTTTTCATCAAATCCACCAGTTACAACGATGTCTACATGCTGGAATCCTTCTTCATCAAGCGCCTTGCGAAGTGCAAATACAAGCGATGGGTTTACACCACGTGGATCAAATGTTCCAAGTACTTCTGGGTGGCGAATAAAGTATTGATCAATCATTGTGCGAGACGTATCTACACGCACACCTTTTAATGTTGATCCAAATTCACGCGCTACACGAAGTGCATCTGTAATAACATCATTATTGTAATCAATGAGTACAACTAATTCATCTTCTGGGAATTTCTTATGATATGCTTTTGCCGCTTCTACAACATCACCATTAAACATTTGAATTAATGCGTGAGGCATTGTTCCCATACCACTTCTGCCCCACCATTCATTCATCGCATGCGTCGCTTGTGCGCTCATACCTCCGATGTATGCTGCATAACCATCACCAGCTTGTTGTGTATAATGATCGTCACGATCTCCCATGAAAATAACTGGTTTTTCTTTATCTACACTACGTGCAGCTTGGACAACATTATATACGTTTGTTGCAACCGATGTACGACGAGCTAAAATCCCATCAATTACACCTTCTAAAAATCCGAAATTCTCATAAGGACCATGAATTGTTAACACTGTTTCAAATGGACTAATTTTATCGCCATCTTTTAAAGAGTGAATCTCAAGTTCCTCAGGATTTTTAGCGAATGTTTGCAGCAATGCAATCACTTCATCTGTTCCGCAAAGGACTGCATTTTCTTTTTGGAAAAATTGCATCGTTACAACACTTTTCGGGCGAAATTCTTCAATAATTTCTCTAGTTTTTAAAAAGTAAACGGCGGAGAACCAACCTTCCCCAACGCGTTCGTCAAATTTAAATGTTTTATTTGTTAGTCGATTTATTTCACCTTTTAATTTTAATTCAATTTCTTTCATGTCGCTTTACTCCCTACTTTACTATCCAACATTTTCTATTAGTATACAGCAAAACCGTGGACTATACATTCGTTTCCTGCATAGCAGCAAATTCATCCTCAGAAATAAGGACATCTCTCGGCTTAGTTCCTCTCGCTTCAGAAATAATCCCTTGCGATTCCATCTCTTCAATGAGACGTGCTGCGCGATTATAACCAATACGGAATTTTCGCTGTACAGAAGATGTGGACGCTCCCCCTTGTTCTACAACAAATTGACATGCATCAAAGAACAGCTCATCTTCCGACTCAGCCTGTTCTGTTTTCGCTAATAAATCCTCTTGCTTAAATAAGTAATTCGGCTTCATTTGCTTTCTCACATGATCAACTGTTTTTTCAATCTCATCATCCGATACATATACACCTTGTACACGAACTGGCTTAGATGTGCCGTTCCCTAAAAATAACATATCACCACGGCCAAGTAATTTTTCCGCGCCCCCAATATCGATAATCGTACGTGAATCAACTTGAGATGATACAGTAAACGCAATACGCGTTGGAATATTTGATTTAATTAAACCTGTAATAACATCTACAGATGGACGCTGCGTCGCAACTAATAAATGAATGCCACAAGCACGTGCTTTTTGCGCAATACGACAAATCGCTTCCTCAACATCACCCGGTGCTACCATCATTAAATCGGCTAACTCATCAATAACGATAACGATATAAGGTAATGTCTCACCTGGAATATCTCGCTCGCTTACAATTGTATTATAGCGAGTTAAATCACGAGCACCAGCATGAGCAAACAATTCATAACGACGCTCCATTTCATCAACTGCCCACTTTAACGCAGCTGTCGCTGCTTTTACATCCGTAATAACAGGTGCTACAAGATGCGGAACAGAATTGTATGGCGCAAGCTCAACCATCTTCGGATCAATTAACATTAACTTTACTTCATGTGGTTTCGCTTTATATAAAATACTCGTTAAAATCGCGTTAATACACACACTTTTACCTGAACCCGTTGCACCCGCAATAAGTCCGTGCGGCATTTTCCGAATATCCGTTACAATTGGATCACCTGAAATATCAAGTCCAAGCGCAACAGTAAGTGGCGATTCACTCTTTGTGAATACAGGACTTCTTAAAATCTCACGAAGAAATACCGGCTTACTTTCTTTATTTGGAACTTCAATTCCAATCGCACTCTTTCCTGGAATCGGCGCTTCAATACGAATATCTTTCGCAGCTAAACTTAACTTAATATCATCACTTAAATTTGTAATTTTATTTACTTTCACGCCTGGGTCTGGTTGTACTTCAAAACGAGTTACTGCTGGCCCTTGCGATACATTAATAACATGTGCTCCAACATGAAAATTATTAAACGTTGTATCTAATAATTCTTTTTGCTCATCTAACCACTCTGTATTATCTAGTGTTGATTGCTGTGGAATTGACAACAACGCTAATGGCGGAACAGTATATGTCGGTGGTGTGTGCAATACATTTCGCATATCGTTCTCTCTTTGATTGACAACATATGCTTTCTCTTTTGGTTCTGTACTTGAAATTGGCTTTTGTACTTGCTCTACCACTACTTGCTGCATTGGTTGCTCTTCCACTTGTGGTTCTACTACCACTTGCTGCATTGGTTGCTCTTCCACTTGTGATTCTACTACCACCTGTTGCATTGGTTGCTCTTCCACTTGTGATTCTACTACCACTTGCTGCATTGGTTGCTCTTCCACTTGTGATTCTACTACCACTTGCTGCATTGGTTGTTCTTTCACTTGTGGTTCTACTACCACTTGCTGCATTGGTTGCTCTTCCACTTGTGGTTCTACTACCACTTGCTGCATTGGTTGCTCTTCCACTTGTGATTCTACTACCACCTGTTGCATTGGTTGCTCTTCCACTTGTGATTCTACTACCTCTTGTTGCATTGGTTGTTTTTTCACTTGTGGTTCTGCTACCTCTTGTTGCACTGGCTTATTCTCTACTCGTACATTAACAGAAGGCGGCATTGCATTTGCTCTAGCTGCATGTCTTTCCATTAATCGTGTTCTATCTTGTTTCAGCATAACAACATTAAATGGTACATGACGCTTTTTCTCACGTTTTGGTTCTTCTTTTTGTACAACTGGTTGTTCTTCTACGACCGGTGCTTCTTCTACAACTGATTGTTCTTCTGCGACTGGTGCTTCTTCTACAACTCGTTTATTTTCTTCTGTTTCTGCAATTAAAACATTCGCAAAGCTTTGAACATCGTTCTTTGTCTGTTCATCAGCCTCAGCTACATGTATGAATTCACTGTTTTGTTCAATTACTTCATCTTCTTGCTGAATTTCCTCAAGTGCTACAAATGTCTCTACTACAGGCGCTTTTGTTTCTGCGATCACTTCTACTTCTTCTAGCTCTTCTGTTTCCGCAATTACTTCTACTTCTTCTGACTCTTCCGCTTCTGCAATTACTTCCACTTCTTCTAGCTCTTCTGCTTCTGCAATCACTTCCACTTCTTCTGTTTCCGCAATCACTTCCACTTCTTCTAGCTCTTCTGTTTCTGTAATTACTTCTACTTCTTCTGACTCTTCCGCTTCTGCAATTACTTCCACTTCTTCTGTTTCTGCAATTACTTCTACTTCTTCTAGCTCTTCTGCTTCTGCAATCACTTCTACTTCTTCTGACTCTTCCGTTTCTGCAATTACTTCCACTTCTTCTGTTTCTTCTGTTTCTGCGATTACTTCCACTTCTTCTGTTTCTTCTGTTTCTGCAATTACTTCTACTTCTTCTAGCTCTTCTGCTTCTGCAATCACTTCTACTTCTTCTGACTCTTCCGTTTCTGCAATTACTTCTACTTCTTCTAGCTCTTCTGTTTCTGTAATTACTTCCACTTCTTCTAGTTCTTCTGGTATTTCCACAATGATTGTTTCTTCAAGTTTTTCTTCTGCTTTGACAATCACTGATTCTTGTGAAGTTTGCTTTTCTACTTCAATAGTAGGTTGTTCTATTTCTGTATTACGTTTAATTTCTTCTGATAATATTGTATCCTCGTGCTCTACTTTAGAAGCTACTACTTCTTCTTGTAGATTGTTTTCGTTTAACACCACTACATCTTTTTCTAGCTTAGCACTTTCCATCTGCTCAGCTACTGTTTTATGAAGTAATTCATCCGCTGAAACTTCCTGCGGTGTACTCATTTCTTGAATCACTTCTTTTTCTTCTACTAAAGGCTCTTGGCGTTCAATTTCATAACCGTTTTTCTCTAGCCATTGATCAACAACTGATTTTTCTTTCTTTTTATCTTGTTGACCAACTGATTCATGACTAGGCGAAGAAGACGTTGCTTGCCCTTCTGAGAAATCCGATAATGTATATCCTTTTTTCTCTAACCATGCATCAACAACTGCTTTGCCCTCTACAGATATTTCAAGATCTTCTCTTTCCTTTACTTCCTCCTGCTTTTCTTCCTTTTTCTCTACAGAAGGACGATTATATCCGTAAATTGGCGAAATCATTTCTGTTGGACGAAATGGTCTACGGTTACTTTCTTGCACTGGTGCAGATGCCTTTTTAATGACAGACTCTCGCTCCGGTTCATATTGCACTTCCGGTTCTTCATATGTAGAAACTACCTTCTCCACATACGGTCGTCTGCTTCTTTCCACTTTTATTCCTCTTTGAATAGGCTGATCTTCATACGTTACAGCTTGAACAGGTTGTTCTTCAAAATGCCCTGCTTCTATAACATCCTCTTCATCAAACCCATTATCCGGTACTAATGGAAAACGGCATTTACCTGCATTCCTACTTGCCATTTGTGCTTCTCTTGCTTCAGTGTAGTGGTTTACACGCGGAATTTTCGGCTGACTTTCCATTTGCTTTGGTACTTCTTTATTCATCGCTGTTTGTTCTTCCTCTTTGTTAAACAGCTTTTTCATCCAATCTAACATGCTTACCACTCTTTCTACTAAATAGTAACATCCTTTATTGTATCAGCATTCGGCAAAAAGTGCAGGTAAAATTAAGCATGTCATATTTATCCACAATATTCTAATTTACGAGTGTTTTCATATGGAAAAACGCAGCCTTTCATGTAAGACTGCGCTTAAGCTTTACTCCTCCGATATTCATCAACACTATCCGTTACACTTTGCAATAAAGAATTTACATACTGCGGGTCAGATAATTTTTTATCCTCTTCATGGTTTGACATAAACCCAAGTTCTAATAGTACACCAGGAACTTTTGCCCAATTAAATCCAGAAAGATCATCCCTGAATTTAATTCCATTCACTTTCACTTGCTGATTCTCTCTCATTTTATTTACAATCGTTTGAGAGATTTGAAGACTTTCCGCATAAATCTCTTTCGTGTACGGACTTCCTTCTGCCGGCGTTAATACAGCAAATCCACTTTGATTCGGATTTTCAGAACCATCTGCATGAAGACGTAAAAATAAATTTGCCTTATGATTATTTGCGAATGTCGCTCGTTCTTTATTACTTATATCAACGTCTTGTGACGTTCTCGTCATTAATACTTGTATTCCCTTTGCTTCTAACTTTTCTTTTAATACGAAAGCCATTTCTAATACAAGTACAGCCTCTCTTTTTTTCGTCACAACACCAGTTGTACCATCTGTCACTTTATATTTTTTCGTTGTTGCCCCTGGTCCAATCGGCTCTAAATTTAAATTCGCTTTTTGTTGATGCCCTGGATCAATAACGACGAGAAACTTTCCTTGTTTTTCATTACTCTCTACTTTTTGTTCATTATTTTGCACTGGTTGCTCAGTTGGCTGCACCGGCATAGTTTCTTCTTCTTTCTTTTCCTCGGCTGATACTTCCTCTTGCCTATGTTCTACTTGTTCATTCGTTTGAATTGCTTGCGATTCTTCTTTCTTTTCTTCTTGTTGCTTTTCTATCGGTGCGTCTTCTTTGTTAGCTTTTCTTTTCTCTTGTATAGAAGATGTAGTTTCTTTTTTCGGCTGCTCTTGTGAACAACCAGCCATATATATTCCAATGAATGCAATCATGCCCATTATTTTTATATACTTCATACTTCTCTCCTATCACTTTGCACCAGATTCAAAGTTTTTCTTATAATTGCCCTATAATCTCATCCATATTTCCAATATAAACTGGCTGCCATGTTTCTGTACCACGTTCTGCAGTATAAACTGGATAAGCGTCATCATCTATATTTACGAAAATCGGATCGCCCATATCCGTTTCATATCCAATTGCAATCCATCCTTCTTGCCACTTTCCGTTTTCTTCACTTATTAATGACTTTTTATGTTTATCATATCGGTAACCGATTTGTCCTTTTTCTAATTCACTTTCACTAAACACATATATTTCATAAGTACCTAGCTCAACATCTTGCTGTTTTGAAATTTCAATTCGTTTTAGAAGTTCTGCGATTTTTGGTTGTTGTTTCATACGTCTATCCCCTTCTATTTTTCTAAATTTTAACTAGTTTGTTTATAAAATACAATATAGATTTTAAGAAAAAAGGTGACATCCTTATCATATTAACGATTTTTTGAGTATATCTATCACAACTCTCAATATATCAACGATTCAACACGAAATTTCGACTTACCAACAAAAATGACAAAAAAAGAGGCTGTCCAAAAGGACAACCTCTCTTTTCTTATATCAATTAAAATTTAAACTCTTGTCCAACTTCAAAGCTATCTTCTAATACAAGAATACCTTTTTCTTGTGGAGCGTCTGGAAGCTCTAATTCACGTGCAGAGCAGATCATTCCAGAAGAAGGAACACCGCGAAGCTCAGCTGGCTTGATTAACATACCGCTTGGCATTACAGCACCGATTTTTGCAACGACAACTTTTTGTCCTGCATCAACGTTTGGTGCGCCACATACGATTTGTAATGTTTCTGTACCGATTTCTACTTTACAGATGTTTAACTTATCAGCATTTGGATGCTTTTCTTTTTCAGCTACATAACCTACAACAAATTTCGGAGAAAGATCTGCTTCTACTGTTTCTTCAAAGCCGTTCTTCGCTAAAATTTCGTTGATTTTCTCAACAAGCTCTTTCGTTAATGTAAGGTTACCTGTTTCCGTTACTTCTAAATAAGAAGATGCATTAAAGATGTTGAATCCTCCCGTTACGTTGCTTTCACGATCATAAACGCGAGCAACATCTCCTTTGCGATCAAAAGTACGGTTCTCTAAAGTAATATCTTGTAAGGCAACAATTAAAGTGTCACCAATTCCTTCAAGGTTGTAAAAAACGTTCACTTCGTTCATCCTTTCTCTTTTCCATCTGTCTTCTTCCGATTTTTCGCTAAAATAAAGATTGGTTCAAATTCTCCTTCTTCATATACGAATGAAAGTGATGTAATCGGAACATGCCCTTCGGCAAAAAATTTCATTGTCATTTGTGCAATAATATCATAACCGATTTCGTTAACGATATCAGCAATAATTAATACATCTTGGTGAGGAACAGCAACAACCATGTCACCAGAAATCTTTTCACGCATCGATTGTAGTAACGATTCGTTTAAAATACGCGTCGCATCATACCCATCGTTTGTGTTTAAAAAGTAGAATGTATTACCTGCTACTGTATCCTGCTTAAATTCATAACCTAATGAGCGAGCATTGAATAATGCCATTTCACGTACTTGTTGTTCTGTAAGCTCTAACTTTTGTAATAAACGCTCATCAATTAGTCGATACGTTTTATTAGAATCTAACGCGTAGTAAATACGTGTTTCCGCCGTATGATCCGTCATAATAAACGGATTTCCTTCTTCTGCTTGTTTCGGGAAAGAAGTAGAGCGAATAACAGGTAAAATTTTCGCTCCGCTATTTTCTTCTTTATGCATCGCAATTAGCGCTTCTTGTACGTAATAAGCAACCTCTTCAATTGCCTTTTCTTTGTTCACTTCCCATTTCGCCACAACTCCTGGAAGCGATACGTTAATACCTTTTTTCGAGTCTTTCTGTTCTATACGTAGAACTTCTTTCTCGCTATCATACTGAAAGTCCCATTCTGAGCGAGATAATTTCTTCATTAACTCGTCTTTCATCTTTTTACTTGTCATCTTCATCTCTTTTTCCTCCCTTCCAAAAAAATAACCTCCCCCGCGAAGGTAGAGGTTGTTTTACAATTCAATTGGCAAATTGCCTTATTTTAAACCTTCAATGAACTCTTCGATTTGTTCTTGTGTTTTACGATCTTTGTTTACATAGCGACCAGTTTCTTCACCCTTATTGTACGCTACAAAGCTCGGAATGCCAAATACGTCTAATTTTACACATAGATCAATAAACTCATCACGATCTACATAGTAAAATGAGAAATCACTATATTTCTCTTCTACTTCTGGCATAAATGGGTCTACAAAACGGCAGTCTGGGCACCATTCTGCTGAGAACATAAAGACTACATTCTCTTCATTTTTTAATTGTTGGAATTGCTCCATGCTTTCTAATGACTTCATCTATATTTCCTCCTCTAACGAGTGCATGTTTTCATGTTATAATCTTTCTTTTATACTACCATACATCGCGCATGGTGCAAGGTTTATGCTTGCTTTTTGTCATACTTATATTGCCCAACAAGTAACTTAACAACGTGTACAAATAATTCCGTGCGGTCGACATAATCATCTGTAAAAATACCGATCGCACCTTCGTGACTACGAATGTCTTTTCTATGTACAAACTCTTCCATCACTTCACTTAACTCCTTGCCATCTTCAAGAGGTGCTAAAAAATCGTCTGGTAACGTAATACGCGCCCCTCCAGCCACGAATACTTTCCCATCACTTGTTGCTAGTGCGCCCCAGTTACACATAAATAAACCGTGCTCTGTTTTCATCACACCGCCCTCTAGTCCAATACCGATTGGAGCTTCTCCTTCCTCTAGCGCTCGTTTCGCTCTATTAATCGCTCCTTGCATCGTCTCTTCATCTGAAAACGGCTGATTTGCTACCCCTGAAGGAACAGAAAGAGATGTAATTTCAGCATCTTTCCAAACCTTCTCCACAGCCCCAACCTTCGTCTTATTCTTCGATCCTACTACTACTTTCATTTCGTTCACCTCTATAAAAATTCATCATTTTACCTTAATCAATTTACTCTTTATACATGGAAGCATCGCAACCACACAACGCCGGGGCATCTCTCCCACCTAAAAAAAGAAAGGCTCTTCAGCCCTTCTTTTCTACGCGTTATTCTTAATTGTCTCTAACGTCGTTTTATCTGTTGTTCTTACAAGCTTCGTAATTAATTCTTTCGCCGCTGCATAATCATCAACATGTAAAATTGAAGCATGTGTATGAATGTAGCGTGCACAAACACCAATTACTGCTGATGGGATACCAGAGTTACTTGTATGTACACGGCCCGCATCTGTACCACCTTGTGAAATAAAGTATTGGTACGGAATGTTGTTTGTTTCTGCTGTATCTAAAATGAATTCGCGCATTCCTCTATGTGTTACCATCGTGCGATCGTAAATACGAAGAAGAGCACCTTTTCCTAATTGACCGAACTGCGTTTTGTCACCAGATGCATCGTTTGCTGGACTTGCATCAAGCGCATAGAAAATGTCTGGTTGAATCATATTTGCAGCTGTTTGCGCTCCGCGAAGACCTACTTCTTCTTGTACAGTAGCACCAGAATATAATGTATTTGGTAATGTTTCATCTTTTAATTCTTTTAACAATTCGATTGCAAGACCACATCCGTAACGGTTGTCCCAAGCTTTCGCCATAATTTTCTTCTCATTTGCCATCGGTGTGAATGGGCAAATCGGCACGATTTGTTGTCCTGGTTTTACACCAATTTCAATCGCATCTTCATAACTATCTGCACCTATATCAATTAACATATTTTTTATATCCATCGGTTTTGCACGTTGCGCGTCACTTAATAAATGAGGAGGAATAGAACCAACAACCCCAATAACAGGACCATTCTTCGTCATAACTTGTACACGCTGCGCTAATAAAACTTGGCTCCACCAGCCGCCTAACGTTTGAAAACGAAGCATTCCGTTTTTCGTAATTTGCGTAACCATGAAACCTACTTCATCCATATGACCTGCTACAAGAACACGCGGGCCAGTTTCGTCCCCTTTTTTCAGACCAAATACGCTACCTAAACCGTCTTGTATAATTTCATCCGCATATTTGCTTAATTCTTGTTTCATAAAACGGCGTACATCATGTTCAAAACCTGATGCACCTTGTAATTCTGTTAACGTACGAAATAATTGCAATGTCTCTTTATTCACGAAGTCCCCTTCTTTCAAACCTTAGTAGAATACCTCTTTTATTGTAACGAAATTTTCGAAATGTTTCTAGTTTCTTCTTTTTTAGCTGTATTTGCTTTATAATTATTATTGGTACACTATTTTTATTTTATAGAATTGAGGTGAATATATGAGCTGGAAAGGTTTAGTAGCAGGTCTTGGCGTTGGGTTCGCAGCTGGTTATCTCGTTGCAAACAAAGTACAAGAACAATCCCATATTTCTTCAGAAAAAGCATTGAAAATGGTGAAACAAGCATTAAGTCATAAAGGTGAAATTACTGGCTCTTGGGTACATATGGTTCCAGAGACATTTGAAAAATATGATGTCGCATATGAAGTTTATCGCGGCGGTCTTACAACAATGTTAGATGATATACAAGAACGATTTGAATTTTTAGTTGATGCTAAAACAGGTACTGTTTTAGAGGTTATAGCAGCATAAAACGGAGGGTTCCCATTAGGTGAACCTCTTATTTTTTTGAAATTGCGAGTATTGATTAAAATTATATCAGCGATTTTTTAAATATATCGACTTACCGACAAAACCCCACAATAAAAAAGAAGCTGCTCCAATAAATATGATGGAACAACTTCCTATTTTTATGCTTCTATACTCGTTTTCCGTTCTATTTTTTCTACGATATGCCCTTCCTCATTCCACTTCACAGCACGATAATATGCATCATGATAAAACGTAAACCACGCCTCTTTGTCAGCACCATACTTCATCCATTTTTGTTTATTTTCAATCGAGGTCATCGGATAATCATCGTATGCCATTACCCATAATACATTTTGATGCGCGTGCGTCGGCAAGAGATCCGCTAAATGTAGCATCGTTTCCCCTTGACTCTCCAAAGCGATAACTGCATGTCCATCACTATGACCACCCGTATGCGCCATCTTGATTTCATCTGTAATTTCTATTTCTTGCTGGAACGTAACAACTTGATCTACAATTGGCTCCCAATTTTCCTTCCAATATGTATTACGTGATCTAATGTTTGGATTCCTCATTTCATTCCATTCTGTTTCACTTACGTAAACTTTCGCATTTGGAAATGCCGGCACAAGGTGATCATCTTCCCATTTTGTTAGACCAGATGCATGATCAAAATGAAGATGTGTCATTAAAACATATTGAATATCTTCAGGCTTTAATCCCTGTTTTTCTAACGATTCATAAACCGATGATTCTTCTGTTACACCTTGATTTCGTTTCATCTTCTCATCCAACTTACCGTTTCCTATTCCTGAATCAATGAGCATATTTCCATCTTTCGTTTGTAAAAGTAACGGATCTGTTCGTAAGTAAATATGATTTGTGTCATTATGTTTATATTTACGTGACCAAAGTACTTTCGGCACAACACCAAACATTGCCCCTCCATCTAAATGTGTATTTCCGCCTTTTAACCACGTTACTTTTATATCTCCAATTTGTAACTGTTCCATTACACATCCCCCTTTCAATTAATCTTAACATAAAATTCTGATTATTTTAGATGTAAAAAAACCTATGCATTACTGCATAGGCTCTGTACGATATTTTGCTTCAACTCGGTAAATACGATGACCTTTACTAGAGAATTTCTCTTCGTATTCAGTCATGATGTTACCTTCAAAGTCGCTGTTATGAAGATCTAAGCTTAAGTACGTTAGTAACATACCATACTCAGCCATACTCATAAGAGAATATTCAAATAAACCTTGATTATCTGTTTTGAAATGAATTTCTCCGCCTTCTACTAACACTTCTTCATAATTGCGTAAAAACGTTTTATACGTTAAACGACGCTTCGTATGACGCTTCTTTGGCCATGGATCTGAGAAGTTTAAATAAACGCGATCAATCTCACCTTTTGCAAAGAAAACTGTTAAATCTTCAGCATCTTTATTAATTAACTTTAAGTTCGGCACTTCTTCTTCAATTAATTTATCAAGTGCATCTACAACAACACTTGTGAATTTTTCAATTCCGATATAATTAATATGTGGATTCGCTTTTGCCATATCATACATAAAGCGGCCACGACCTGTACCTACTTCAATATGAATTGGTTGTTCATTTCCAAATACTTCTTTCCAGTTACCAGCGCGCTCCTCTGGGTTTCCGATTACGATATGTGAATACTCGTTAATTCGATCCATTGCATATGGTTTATGTCTTAAACGCATAGATGTCTCCCTCTCTTTACAAAACTATTTTAAAGGAATAATTCCTTCTTTCTTTTTTTAATCAATCTACCAAACAAAAAACCAAGTACGTACGAGCACTCGGTCCGTTTCTTTCAAGTATAAGATGTACCATTTTGATAAAAACTACATACAGCATTAAACATTCCATGACGAAACAGCTTTTTCTCTTACATTTGAAGAGAAAAACAATCGAAAGGATGATCCGTTCATGCCAATTAATCAACAACATCAATTAGAAGTGCTGAAAGATATTTTAGTCAACCACCAAAGTGATTGCTGCGGGACAGTTTCAGAATGCGAGCAATTAGAGCGCCTCATTCAATCGTTACTCGCAAACGATAATATAAGTAGTGACGCTAAAACAATGCTAAACGATGTATATTCTTATAGTCAATCGGGTAAATCTTCCTCTAATTTGGACAACCATATTTCCAATAATCAAGAACAACTTACTCAGTGGATTGCTGGAATGGACAATTTTTCTTAAGTATTATTCTGAAGCAAGTAGTTGCTGTAAATATTGATGCCAATATTCAGCTTCTGCTTGCTGTTTTTTTGTTGTATGCCATTGAATAGACAAAATCGTTTGTGCTATCACATACCATCTCATGCGCCTAAGCAGCGATTCATCCATTTCAATATCATAAAAACCGAGCCACTCACTCCACTCCTGGCGCGGAATGTACCAATATAATAACATACCAAGGTCTAGAGCTGGGTCAGCAATTACAGCTCCATCCCAATCAATTAAAAACAACTCATCTTCATCCGACAATATCCAGTTGTTATGGTTTACATCACAATGGCATACAACGAATTCATTGTATTCAATAGCTTTTAATGAATCCATTAAATATTGAAGGCCTTGCTGAATTGTTTCATCATCCCTTATATCTCCTCTTAAAACGAGTTGCAGTTGTTGTAATAACTCTTGTGCGTGAAGCGGCTGCTTCCCAAGTCTTTGAATCATCTGTACAAGCGCTTTAGAGGAGTGAATTTTCTTCAAAAGTTTCGCAACACGTTCTAGTTTCATATCCTCTGGCTCTAACTTCTGTCCCGGAAGCCATTTTTGAGCAGAAATTACATCACCGTTCGTTACCCTTCTTGTCCAAAGTAATTTTGGAACAATTCCTTCTGCTGACAATACCGCTAAAAAGGGCGATGTATTCCGCTTTAAAAATAACTTCTGTTGTCCGTTTTGCGCAATATATGCATCGCCCGTTACTCCACCAGCCGGTACAAGACTCCACTCTTTTCCTAATAATTGTTCCAACCATTCCATATTCATTACCCGTTAACAAATCCTTATCTTTTATAGTTATGAAAAGAAAAACCGCAACATTTCTACACATGTTGTGGATTCATATATTTTACTGTAAATGAAAAGAAAAATTAGCCTCAGCCAAAAATTCTCTATTTTATTTTACAAAACCTGTCATAGAATGACAACTTATCAAAATCGTCACCTTTGTCAATTCTACATTTATTACATTCTCATCGTCAAGTAGCGATTTGTCACATTATCGTCAATATATACGTGCTAATTGGAGCGAGCCTAAGTTCCTTTCCTCTAAATGAAGAAATTGGCTCTATTTTCGCTTGCTTTTCGTCTACTATCACATGCCACATTTCTTCTTTCGGAAGTTGCACAGTTTTAGCTTCTAAACCACTATTAAATAAAACGACAATCTCTTTCCACGGCCCAAACGATTCTGCATGCTCTAGGTGATATGCAAGTACTTCTGTAGATGTTTGTAAAAAAGTCATATGTTTTTTTATAAGGTCTGCGTTTTGTAATCGGAATGCCCCATGCTCTTTACGAATCGCAATTAAACCTTTTATATAGTTAACGGTCTCTATTTCTTTCTCTTTTTGATCCCAATCTAATTGATTGATCTCATCACTTGCATTATAGCTATTTTCATTTCCTTTCTTCGTACGATAAAACTCTTGTCCTGCATGTAAGAAAGGAATACCTTGTGAAAGAATAACCATTGCGCTCGCTAGCAGGTGACGTTTTTTCAAAATCGCTTCTGATTCTTCATTACTGCGCACTAGTTTATCCCACATCGTCATATTATCATGACATTCTACATAGTTAATACTTTGCGCCGGCTCTAGAAACAGCCCTGTTTCTTTCATACTTAAAAGGCTTCCTGCTGCAATATACTGCAAATGATTACAGTCTACATGCCCACCAAATGCAAAACCACGCTTATTTATATGAAATGTACTCCCTTTTATCCCATCACGAAATTGATCATTAAACTGCGCGATATGTGGCATTTTCTTCGCATTATTTAACGTTGCTTTTTCCTCAAGAGGAAGCGGTGTTTGTAAATCCCATCCTTCTCCTAATAACAAAGCATCTCGTTTTATGTTTCGCACTTCTTTTTCTATCATATTCATTGTATCAACATCTAAAATTCCCATTAAGTCGAATCGGAATCCATCGACATTGTATTCAGTAAGCCAATATAAAATAGACTCTACAATGAATTTCCTCATCATTTTCCGTTCAGACGCTATATCATTTCCGACTCCCGTCCCATTAGAGGGCATACCATCTTCACCATGACGAAAATAATAGCCTGGAACAAGCTTTTCAAATGATGATAGCTCTCTTTCATAAACATGATTATATACAACATCTATAATCACCCTAATGCCATGCTCATGAAATGTCTCGATCAACTGTTTACACTCTACTATCCTGTTATACGGGTCAGAGGGATTTGTAGCATAAAATCCTGTTGGTGCATTGTAATATAATGGATTATATCCCCAATTATAGGCGGACGAAGGATTCGCCTCATCTACACCACCGAAACAATATAAAGGTAATAGTTCAACATGTGTAACACCTAAATCTTTTATATGAGACAACCCTGTTAACGTCCCGTTCCGTCCTGTTGTTCCCTCTTCCATCAATCCTTTATATGTTCCCTTTTGACTCACTCCACTATTTTGATGTATAGTCGCATCACGAATATGCAGTTCATACAATATGGCATCTGTCATTGATTGTAACGGTGGTAATCCCTCTCGTCTTGTTACATTCGTTTTTTCTAAATCGATAACAACACCGTGTTTTCCGTTTACCGTCACCGACTTTGCATAAGGATCCACAGCTTCGTTCCATATTAAATTAATACAAACGAGAAATGTATAGCGTGCTCCGTCTAAATCACCTTGTAATGTTTGAATCCAAACTCCGTTTTCTCCCCTGTACATTTCATGATCGGTATATTCTTTATCGCTCTTATAAATTCTTACTTTCGCAAGCCTTGCAGTTGGGGCCCATACTTTAAATGTCGTTTCTTCTTTTTGATACACAGCACCTAAATCTGTACCTTCGTAATAATACTTTTCATCGAAAATTGTTGTTCGAATAACAGCACCTATTTGTAAATCCGTTTCTTCATTCCGTTCATCTCGTACTGTATAATACTTCCCCACATCTAGCGGCTCTTCTATAAAGCACTCATACTTCGTTGCATCTGGAAGCGCAATCGTATGAGCAATCGGTAAATCTTTCACATTACTTCCTTCTTGCAAACGAAATGTCCGACTTGTTCCATACGCATGTGGGAGCAAAATTGTAATTTTATTCATTTCATCTAAATAGGCATCAAATGGACGTTTTACTTTCAACATAAAAAAATCACCATCATTCTCAAAGTTAAAATAAAGTGAAACTTTAATGAGCGAGATAAAATGAGCTGCAAATGATAAGGCTTTTCTTATCAACAAGACTCTATACAGTAACTCCATTCTTCTCTATAGTATATTCACCTGCATAAAAAACGTTTTCACCATTCTATTTTTGTAATTTTATTTCAGCAATCGATTTATACTTCGGGGTTTCTTTCACGTGGGATTCGTATAAAGTAATTGTATCTGCTTGAAATGATATTTCAGGCACTTCTTTTATACTTTCTAAATGAAACTTTTCTTCTCCTATCCATTTACGGGCAACAGTAATATGCGGATGATACGGGCGTGTTTCTAGAGAAAATCCATTTTCTTCACAAATGACATGTACTTGCTTTTGCAACTGAAACAAATCGTGATTCTCACTTACCTTCGCCCAAAAAATACGGGGCTGATTTTCCCTACCAAACGTTGAAAAACCTTGTAACGTGAACGATAGTTCTTTTGTTTTTGTAAGTGTTTGTAATCCATTCTTTATCCCTTTTAACTGTTCTTCTGTCGCACCTCCTAAAAAGGAAAGGGTAATATGATAATCTTCCTTATGTACCCACGAACGAAATGGTAATTCCTCATTCGTATCCTCTTTATAGTTAGACAGCACTTCTTTTATATGATTTGGTAACGTAATTGCGACAAAATAATGCCTATCCATGTACACCGTCTCCTTCTTTCTATTGTTGCTTTTCTTTCTTATCTCATTCAATTAAAAAGAAGCCGCCCTCTAAAGTAGAGAGCGGTCATTATTCATATATCAGCGATTAAAGTTTCACTTTACTTCGCCAATTCATGAATTGCTTGCGCGTAAATTGCTGTTGCTTTTAATAAGTCTTCAATTTCAATGTACTCATCTTTTTGATGCGCAAGTTCTTCTTTTCCAGGGAATAGCGGTCCAAATGCCACACCAGCTTTTAATGAGCGAGCATAAGTCCCTCCGCCGATTGCTAACAATTCAGCTTTTTCACCTGTTTGTTCTTCATACACACGTTGCAACGTACGGATTAACTCGTGATCTTTATCAACGTGATGCGGACGAGAGTTAGAATAGTCTGCTACTGCAAATCCATACGTACCTACATATTCTTTTAACTTTGCAATCATTTCTTCAAAGTTAGTCGTAACTGGGTAACGTACGTTTAATCCTAAATTACCACCATTCTCTTTCGTATAAGAAAGGCGACCAACATTCACTGTTAATGGACCGCTAATTTCATCTTTATAAGCAATAGTAGCTTTTTCACCAAAAATATCACCAGTAAATGTTTCTGTTGCAAATGTCGCAAATGCAGTTGCTTTTCCATCAAGTGAAACTGTAGTTAAGAAGTTTGCTAATAATAAACCTGCATTTTCTCCTTTTTCAGGAGTAGATCCGTGCGCTGAAATTCCTTCTATTTGCAACGTCACTGTATTGCCTTCTATAGTCGATTTCCCTATTTTTTTAGCAGTTTGTAAATACTCTTCATATGCTACTGTAAGTGCATTTACATCTTCTCCTGTAATAACCGCTTCTGCAAAATCAGGAACCATATTTAAACGGCGCCCTGAATCAAATGAAACAAGTTCATATGTACCTTTTTTCTCTTCACTACCATTTTGCACAACTTGTATATCAGAAATTCCTTTTTCTGCATTAATAATTGGAAAGTCTGCATCTGGTGCAAAACCGATTGTTGGCATTTCTTCGTTTTTAAAGTAGTGATCTACACATTTCCAATTGCTTTCCTCATCTGTTCCTATAATCATACGAACACGTTTTGAAAGAGGTAAGCCTAATTCTTTCACAATTTTCATCGCATAATATGCTGCCATCGTTGGGCCTTTATCGTCAATTGCACCACGTGCAAAAATCTTTCCGTCGCGAATATCCGCACTATACGCAGGAGTCGTCCAGCCATCTCCTTCTGGTACAACATCAACGTGACAAAGAATACCTACTAACTCTTCTCCTTGTCCCATTTCAAGATGACCTGCATATCCTTCTAAATTTTTAGAAGCAAAACCTTCAGCTTCTCCTTTATGTAACATGAAAGATAGCGCTTTTTCTACACCTTCACCGAATGGTGCGCCTTCTTTCGCCGATTCTTCTTCCCATACACTTTTAATTTGTAAAAATTGTTGTGTATCACGAATTAAATCATCTTTTCGTTTTGCAACTTCTTCAGTCCAATTAATCGCTGACATCACGCATCCATCCTTCACTATATTATCTCTTTCATCATAGCAAACCGAAATCCCTTATGCCATACACGAAAACTAAATACCGAACAATTGTAATATTTCAGACATTTCTTATTAGTTTTTCTTTTATTTTTTCAAAAAAATTTGCAGGAATTTGGCGTTTTACGTAGAATTTTATGTGTTAGTTGACTGACCATATATACAATGTCAACTACCAATATTTTTCTATATAAATATTTGTTAAACTTTTGTAAAATTTAAGTAGATTAAAGCATGAATTTTATCATGTAGAGTACAATGGTAGTAACGACCTTCTTTCCTGAATGGGGTCAAAAAAACTAGTAGAGGAGTGGTTTTCTCTTGAAACCTACAACTACTCGTATGCTAACACGCATTAAATCAATTTATATGTACATCAATGAAAACGGAACGGTAACGACGAAAGACCTTGTAGATGAGTTCGGGATCACACCGCGAACGATACAACGTGATCTAAATGTGTTGCAGTTTAATGAACTCGTGTATAGCCCTTGCCGCGGTAAGTGGACAACAACAGGAAAGAAAGTGAGAATGACCTCATAACGAAAAATAATTGTATGTAAATAAATACATACCCCTTTCTAACTATTAGAAAGGGGTTTTTTCTGCACCTATAAAGGTACTACTTTTCAGTATCTACTTGATATGTTCTTAACATTTCTACTTCTTCATCTGTTAGCTCTCGGTATTGTCCAAGTTCTAGTTCTTCATCTAATACTAACGGACCCATCTCTGTTCTTTTTAGGTAGACTACTTTTTTCCCTACTGCTTCAAACATACGCTTCACTTGATGGAATTTCCCTTCCGTAATCACAAGCTCAATTTCAGAAATATCATCGCTTTTCAATATTGTAAGCGCACCTGGCTTTGTTTCATAGCCATCGTCTAAAATAACACCTTTAGCAAACTCTTTTACATCCTCTTCTGTTACTACTCCTGCAACGTGTGCATAGTATTTTTTCGGCACATGCTTTTTCGGAGATAATAATTGATGTGATAACTTCCCATCATTTGTTATCAATAAGAAACCTTCCGTATCGATATCAAGTCGTCCAACTGGGAACGGATCAAAGATTGCATCTTCTAATTCTAATAAATCTATTACTGTTTCATGATTATCATCTTCCGTCGCTGAAATAACACCTTGTGGTTTATGCATCATTAAGTAAACAAACTCTTTGTATTCCACAACTTCACCGTGAATCATAACTTCTTGCTCTTCTACATTTACATGAACTTTCGCATCTTTTACTGGCGTTCCATCAATTTTCACAACGCCATCTTTCAATAATTTCTTTACTTCTTTTCTACTTCCATATCCCATATTCGCTAATAATTTATCTAATCTCACGTTTTTCACCTTCTTTATTTATCATAGAAAAGGGGACGTAATTACGCCCCTCTTGATTTCAACTTTATTTTAAATCTACTACCAAGTTTACGTTGAATTTTATCTAATGCTTCTCCGCCAAATACTCTTTCAAGTACTCCTGTGCGAATTGCTAACAATCCGTAAACAAGACCGCCAATACCTGCACAAATCGCAACTGTTATAAGAGCACCAATACGGCCATCAGGCGAAATCATGAAGGATAGAAGCCATTGTGATAGTTTTACAGCAACGACCATTATAAGTGTCAGTACTGCAATTTGGAATGTTCTTTTATATACAACACCGAATGAATAGTGTGCATATTTTTTAATTTGTCGATTTGTATACCAAACAGAAGCTAAGAAACCAACTGCGGTCGCTAGAATTGCTCCTACTGTACCGAAATAACGAATAAAGATTACGTTACATACAAATTTCAAAATAACACCCATAACAAGCGCGACAATCGCATGCTTTTGCTGATTAATCCCTTGAAGAATTGCCGCTGTTACCGTAAATAAAGCAAATAACAATGCAACTGGTGCATACCACATTAATACTTGTCCACCTAATGGATCTGAGTCATAGAAAGCAGTGTAAATTGGATATGCAAGTGTTGAAATACCGATAACTGCTGGCAATGTTAAAAACATATTTGCCTGGAATGTTTGTGTAATTTGTAATTTCAAATAGCGGTATTGTTTTTCAGTAAATGATTTTGTAATTGCTGGTACAAGCGTTAAACTAAACGCTGTTGCAAGTGATACAGGAATCATAATTAACTTATGCGTCCACATTGTGAAAATACCAAGCGCTCGCTCTGCGATATCGCCTTGACCAATCGCCTGCATAATTGAGTTAAATGTCAATGTATCAATTTGTTGATATAAAGGAATTGTTAACCCAATTACAACGTAAGGAATCGCATATGCGAATAACTCTTTAAACAATTGAACAGTACTTACTGTTGATTCTGGTACAGTTTGTTCAATTAAATATTGATCCAAATATTTTTTACGTTTTAACCAGTACCAAATTAACACACCGAGTGCTCCAACCGCTGAAACGAACGCAGCAAATGTCGCTACTCCAACTGCTGTTGCAACTGTACCACCAAGTACTTTAATAACGATAAAACTACCAGCTAATAAAAAGATGATACGAATAATTTGTTCAATAATTTGTGAAACGGTAGTTGGTCCCATAGACTGGTGACCTTGGAAATAACCACGAATTAAACTCGCTGCTGGTACAACAATAAGTGCGAAACTTACAAGACGAATGATCGTCGTAACTTCTCCTACATTATTGTGTATACTTTGTTTACCAAGCATCGCTTCTGCAAACAATGGCGCCGTCATGTACAGCACTAGGAACGAAAGAACTCCTGTTACTATCATCATAACCATTCCCGAGCGGAACATTCTCCGGCTCGTTTTATAATCGCCAAGCGCATTATATTTGGAAACAAATTTCGAAACAGCAAGCGGCACACCTGCCGTTGCGATACTTAAAAAGATCGTATATGGAATGTATCCATATGTATAGAGCGTTCCGCCTTCTGTGCCTACTAATGCATGAAACGGAAAGACGTAAATCATGCCTAAGAACTTTACTAAAAATGTCCCTAGCGTAACAATAAGCGTTCCGCGCAGAAATTTCGAATCGGACATACAAAAATCCTCCTACATCTACATAAAGTGAAACTATAATTAGTTGGAGACTTCTCTCCTACTCCTTATTAGTTGAACCATTCGAGCATTTACAGGCTAACAGACTCCCTATTTACTTCTCCTAAATCTTGAGGTTTTAGTCTTATCGCCTACAAATAGCAGGATAGTGCTGAACTCTAACTTTTGTATTGTACCACAATTCTCTCATTAAGCAGTACTTCACTCTATTTTTCTTTTAAGGGAAAACATGCTATTCTTTTAGGCAGGAAATGTAGAAAATGAGGTCGATATATTATGCATTATGATGTTATTGTCATCGGCGGCGGTCCTTCTGGGCTAATGGCTGCAATTGGTGCTGCAGAAGAAGGCGCAAATGTCTTGCTTCTTGATAAAGGAAATAAACTTGGGCGTAAACTTGCGATTTCTGGTGGCGGGCGCTGTAACGTAACGAACCGTCTACCACTTGATGAAATTGTTAAACATATACCAGGAAACGGTCGCTTCTTATACAGCGCTTTTTCTATTTTTAATAATGAAGATATTATTACATTCTTCGAAAATCTTGGTGTTAAATTGAAAGAAGAAGACCACGGTCGCATGTTCCCTGTGTCAAACAAAGCGCAATCTGTTGTAGACTCACTTTTAACACGATTAAAAGACTTAGGTGTAAAAATCCGTACAAATACGCCTGTTGAAACGATTGAATATGAAAATGGTCAAACGAAAGCAGTTGTACTGCAAACAGGCGAAGTGTTAGAAACGAATCACGTCGTTATCGCTGTTGGCGGAAAATCAGTTCCTCAAACTGGTTCCACTGGAGACGGATACGCTTGGGCTGAAAAAGCAGGTCATACAATTACAGAATTATTCCCAACAGAAGTACCTATTCTTTCAAACGAGCCGTTTATACGTGATCGCTCATTACAAGGTCTTGCTTTACGTGATATAAACTTAAGCGTATTAAACCCGAAAGGAAAAGCTATCATTTCTCACAAAATGGACATGCTCTTCACTCATTTTGGCCTATCTGGTCCTGCTGCTCTTCGCTGTAGTCAATTCGTCGTGAAAGCATTGAAAAAGTTTAAAACGAATACAATACAAATGAGTATTGATGCATTGCCAGAGGAAAATAGTGAGCAACTATTTCAGCGCATGCTGAAACAAATGAAAGAAGATCCGAAAAAAGGAATTAAAAACGTTTTAAAAGGTTATGTCCCTGAACGTTACTTCCTATTCTTACTAGAAAAAAATGAAATTGACGGTAGTGAACAAGCTGGACAAGTTTCTCACGAAAAGATTCGCGCACTTGTGAAAGACTTTAAAGAGTTTACTGTGAATGTAAATGGTACGCAGTCAATTGAAAAAGCATTCGTTACTGGCGGAGGTGTATCCGTGAAAGAAATTAACCCGAAAGAAATGTCTTCTAAATTTACGAACGGCTTATATTTCTGCGGAGAAGTTCTTGATATTCACGGTTATACTGGTGGCTATAATATTACATCAGCCCTTGTTACTGGTAGAATTGCCGGAACGACAGCTGGAGAAAACGCGAAAATGCAATATTAAAAAAAGAAACAGGGATTCCTGTTTCTTTTTTAATATTGCCATGAAATCATTATCGGCGATTCCACAGATATATCAGCGATTCTGTAATTATATCGGCGATTTCTCAAATATATCGACTTACCGACAAGAAGCGACAAACATCTGCTCCATGTAACTTTCCATTGCTTTTTTGTTGCTTTATATACCTTAGTACCTTTATATTTTATATTGTTGAATATTTAAAAAGGGTAAGGGGAAAACAAATGAGAAAAAAAGTCATGATGTCTTTAATGTTAATGACGTTTCTTTCTGCGGTAGAAGGAACGATTGTTAGTACAGCAATCCCTCGTATAACGAGTGATTTGTCAGGCGTCGAACTTGTTAGTTGGGTATATGCAATTTATATGCTTGCAACAGCTGTTTCGACTCCAATATACGGAAAGCTCGCTGATTTATTTGGTCGTAAAAAAGTTTTACTTATCGGAGCTACAATCTTTTTAGTCGGTTCTGCACTTTGCGGAGTCGTTACATCGATGGAACAATTAATTTTCTTCCGCGCGCTTCAAGGTATCGGTGCTGGTGCTGTTATGCCAATCACAATGACGATTATTGGAGACTTATATAGCGAAGCGAAAGACCGCGCGAAAGCACAAGGTTGGATGAGTGCTGTTTGGGGTGTATCCGGTGTTATCGGACCGTTAGTAGGTGGATTTTTAGTTGATTCTCTTTCTTGGCGTTATATTTTCTTCTTAAACGTCCCATTCGGAATTATCGCTTGCTTAATGATTGTAATTTACTACAAAGAATCTATTAAACCTGCTAAACATCATATCGATTATCTTGGTGCAACAGTTTTTTCATTAAGTACAATCGCTCTACTATATGCATTATTAACAGGTAGCAGTAAGCAAAACTGGGGAGACATGACAATTATCGGCCTATTAATCTTTGCCGCTATTTCATTCATTATTTTCTTGTTCATCGAGAAAAAATCTCCGGAACCATTAATTCCGCTAGCACTTTTCTCTAACCGTACATTATCTACGATAAATATATTAACTCTTATTGCTGGCGCAATGATTATTAGTATTACAATGTACCTTCCAATTTGGAGTCAAGGTGTATTAGGGAAAAATGCGACAGAAGCTGGACTTATTTTAATGCCAATTCCTGTTATGTGGACATTTGGCGCTATTTTCTCTGGTAACTTAGTAGGCAAATTAAAAACAAAACAAATCATTTTACTTGGAGCTAGCATTTTATCAGTCGCTACGTTCTTATTATTTACACTATCAACCAATTCACCATCGTTCCTTATTTATGTAGCAGTCGGATTATTCGGCTTAGGAATGGGGCTTGTGACACCGATTTACATGGTAACAATTCAAGCAGCCGTACCAGCTCATACACGCGGAACAGCTGTTGGTTTAAATACATTTATTAATACATTTAGTCAAACGTTAGGTGCTGCAATATTCGGTACAATCTTCAATACGATGATTCACGCACGTGGTATTAAAAATCTTGATCTTGTATCTGGTGGACATGGTGGTACTACAGCAAACGTAGTAAGCGAATCACAATCCGCATTAGCATCAAGTGTACACGTCATTTATATGAGCACTTTCGTATTAGCAGTATGTACATTAATTATCGCTTGGCTTTTATTAAAGCCAGCTACACAAACAAGCGAGCAATAATAAAGAGGATGACCATTTTGGTCATCCTTTTTTATTCATCATTCTCCACAATATGTTTCAGCATGGATAATTTATTATCCCAAAAACGTTCATAATACGAGAGCCACTGTTGTAATTCTTCTAACGGTTCTGGATGCAAACGATATATCTTCTCTCTTCCGCTTTTTCTTCCACTTACTAAATTCGCTTCCGAAAGAATATGAAGGTGCTTTACAACCGCAGTACGACTCATCGGGAAATGATCCGTTATTTTGGAAATCGGTAACTCTTTGTCACTTAATAACCGTATTACTTCTCGGCGGGTTGGATCAGCAATTGCTTGAAATACATCATATTTCGCTGCTGACGAGGACACTTAGCCTTCGACAACCTTTTTCAGTTTTTCATTTACAATCGCTACCCAACCACCGCTCATTCTATCGCGAATAATAGAGCTCTTCGCATTCGCTTTCGGAAGAATTTCATCAGGATGTTTCCAGCCGCCGTGAATTAACGTAAATTCTGTTTTGTTATCTCCTAAGTCTTTCAAATTAAATGAAACAACCCAGCCATCTGTATCCCATGAGAAAGATAAATGGTTTGGCTCATCAATTTCTAACACTTTACATGGTGATGGCCCAAATGGCGATTGCACATGAAATTCATGCCCTACCTCTAATACAAAATCATTTGGCATAAACCATGACGCAATCCCTTCTGCAGTTGATACTACACTCCATACCTTTTGAATAGACGCGTTAAAAACGATTGTTTGTTTAATATCATTTAATGTATTTTGTTGTTCCATGTTCATTCTCCTTTACTCGGCGTTATAACATAACACCTTTTGGTTACACTTCGATAATATAACACCTTTTAGTTTCATGTCAACGCTAATTCTTTTACTGTTGAGAAATTCTCAACATTTTTTCAACAGGACAAACACCCTCTTAGCATTTCCTCATAATATACTCACAAAGGCAATACAAAATAAAAACTTCTCTCAACATGAAACTCCATCATTCATATTGAAAGAAACGCCTTACTTATATCATGCGTACTTCGTCTCTCCTCCTTCCCTCAGGGACAATACGCGAGATATGACAAATCAGAAGGAATATGCCCACCATTTGAGTAGGTAGTTATTTCTCTTCTCCTCAACATTTCCTTAGGAGCGAAATGACTACCGACTCACTTTTTTCAAACAAAATAAAAAGGGGTTGAACGCTATGTTCTATTGCATTAACTGCTCTGATATTCATCATGAAAAACATCCAAATGATAAAGTATTCAAAAACGGTTTTTATATTGATCCATTTTTAGGTGATCGTTATCACCTTGGTATGTGTAAAGATGCCCAAAACCATGAAACAGGGGAGCCTCTTTTAACGACAAAGAAATTAGGCGCCCCCCAATCTATTATGAATGTATTACCGACACATGTTGTCCCAACATAAAGCATAAAAAAGAGCTGGCTCACCCAGCTCTTTTTTATGCTTTATAAACGATCATTGCTGAAAAACAATAAATTTGGTTTTCATCGTCGTTAATGGAAACACCAACTTGATACTTAATATCTACAAAGTTGCTATCATCAATCTTTTTCAAAAAAACATTTACAGCGTCTTCTAAGTCTTTTTCGTGACTTTCATCAAATACTTTCACACGAATCATGTTAACACCGTCCTAGATCGCAGCCCTCCGCCGCTTGATTATTGCCACGGTGCGTATCTATGATGCGATAAAACTTTCCATTCTCATATATATATCCGTCTTCTAACACATATTCTTTATCTTCAGTATAGACATAAAACTTACCTATCATAAATTTACTCGTATATAATTCCAAATAATTTGGTCTAAATTTAGCTACAACTTTATTTGTAATATCAATTTTTATTGTGCGCCCCACCTTCTCTCCCTCCTTTGCAAAGAACGGATTTAGGTATATTGTATTAGCGCTTTTACATTTTATGCTTAAAAATAAGTGGATATGCCTTCTTTCTTCACCTGTACTATTTTTCTAAAAAAATCACTATAAATAAGGCCCCCAAAAAAACATAAAAAAAGCACTTTATCTTATTGACTCGAATATAAATATTATGTTATTATATAAAATTTGACATTTTTACATACGTATGCTATCATTAAAAGTGGTTACCACATATGGAGGTGGATGATTTGTTTCAAATTGGTGATAAAATCGTTTATCCAATGCACGGTGCAGGAATCATTGAAGCAATTGAAGAGAAAGAAATATTAGGTACTTCACGTCAATATTGTGTGATACGCATCATTAGTAAAGATATGCAAGTAATGCTTCCGATGGATCAATTAAAAAAATCGGGTATTCGTTATATCGTTGATCGAGGTACGTTAGATGATATACTTCTTGAATTTCAAAACGGGGAGTCAGACCCATCACTCTCATGGAAACAAAGATATACAATGAATATGGAAAAAATGAAAAATGGCAATTTACAAGATAGCGCAGAAGTTGTTCGGGATTTACTTCGCCGCAATAAAGAGAGAGCATTAAATGCGAGCGAAAAACAAATGCTAGATAATGCACGAAAAATGATGATCAGCGAAGTCGCGCTCGTACAAAATGTTACTGAACATCAAGCAACAGAATTTCTTCAAGATACAATTAATCATTAAATTTAAAATAGCTGAACGCTATTTTTTTTGTAAAAAAAGGACAAAGAGATAAACTCTTTGTCCTTTTCATATTACCCACGCCCAGCTTGAAACGATGGGTATAAAGTCATTCCACCATCTGCAAATAACGTAATTCCAGTTACGTAACTCGCCTCTGATGAAGCAAGCCAAGTTGCTACTGCTGCAATTTCTTCAGGTTTTCCAATATAGCCCATCGGTATCATACTTTCTACGTCAGCCCGCTGCTTTGGATCAGCAAACTTTTCTGCATTGATCGGCGTATTAATTGCACCTGGTCCTATATTATTTACTCGAATACCTTTTGGCGCATATTCTAGCGCTAACGTTTCTGTCATCAGTTTAATGCCACCCTTACTCGCTGCATAGTGCACAAATAGCGGCCACGGAATTTTCTCATGAACACTAGACATATTAATGACAGACCCTTTAATGTCATGTTCTACAAAATATTTAATCGCTTCTCTACTACCTAAGAAAGCACCTGTTAAATTTGTATTGATTACTTTATTCCAATCTTCAAGTGGCATTTCATGCGATGGTACTGCATTTTCTATCCCTGCATTATTAATCATAATGTCAAGCGTACCAAATTCTTTCACAGCAGATTGAATGAGATTCACAACATCTGATTCGACGGTTACATCACCTTTTACAGCAATCGCTTCTCCGCCTACCTTTTTAATTTCTTCTAACACATCATTTGCTTCTGATTCTCGTGAGCGATAATTAATAACCACTTTCGCTTTTTCCTTAGCAAACCTTACTCCCATCGCCCTACCAAGACCAGTTGCTGATCCTGTAATAACGACCACTTTTCCTTCTAAATCACTATACATTTCAATACCTCCTTTAACTTTTTGCTATGCCTAACATAATTCCGGCTGCAATAATAAAAACGATACCGACAACGATACCCGTTAATTGGCGTTTCGTTTTCTTTTCACCTAATATAAGGATCCCACCAAGCGTGGAAATAATAATCCCCATTTGCGATAGCGAGAAACTTGTTGCGACTCCGACACGCGGTTGTGAAATGAATAAAAACATATTTCCAGCTGCCCATATTAATCCCGGAATAATATTTCGTATCGCATATTTATTAAATGGATGATGCTTAAACGTAAGTAAAATCCCCCCTAATACCATACCAACTGCTTGTGGTAATAAAGCCGACCAACCATCTACGTTAAATAACCTAATCACTACTACGTAAACTAAATAACCGACTGTTGAAATTAATAAAATTATGATACCTCTTTTAAAATTTGCTGCTTGCTCTGCATTTTTTTCTTCTTCACTTTGAAGTGATGTTAAAATAACACCGACAATAATACAAACGAGCGCTAAAATCCCAAGGACGACAGATATTGTCGTGGACCATTCATGAAATACGATAACGCCAAATAAAGTCGTCGCAACTAATTGAAGTCCTGTTGAAATTGGCATCGTCCTCGAAACGCCCATTAAATCAATACTTTTCAATTGATTCGCCTGACCAAGCGCCCAAAATAAACCGGACACAACTCCAACTCCAATCACGGTAGGTGTTAATACTGGCTTCATAAAAATATAAACAACAATTGAGAAAATAAGTGCTCCAAACGTTGTTCCGAGCGTTTGACTATACGGTCCCCCGCCCAGTTTTACGTTAAATAGCACAATACTCCCCCAAAATATAGCTGGTAAAATTGCTAAAAATATATCCATTGCCCATTACCTTTCTCTGTAAAATGTCATAAATTGAAACTTTAATCATCCCGTAAATAGCGGAATAAGTTGCCGCTCTCAATCATTAGAATGAGCTTTCATTTTTTCTTTTTTGCGAGCACAAATCTTTTCTACAACATCATTAGAAACATTTTTTTCTCGCTCCACATTTTTTACCTTTATATGATCTAAATAATCCTCCAAAGTAAGTGTAACTTTGTCATTTGGCGGATTATGCGCCCCTTGAAATGTAAGAAATTGTAGAGTCACTTCAAATCTAGGAACAAATTCATCTGTCCTGCCAAGACGCTTTATATTTATAACTGAATCACATTCATATTGATCTTTTGTCACTTGTCTAATAACCGAATAGTACCTATTCAATAACGCACTCTCTAAAAGCTGTTCCCTTGATTCTTTCGCGAAAGAATTGCTTGGAGAAGAGAAAAAGGCCGCACATAGCATTGTGATAACTACACATATTTTTTTCATAGTTCCCTCCTTGTTCTATAGATTAGTGTTCTCAAAACTGCCATAAAAAAACGACTTTCCCTATGTAGGAAAGTCGTTTTAATGAATCCAATATTAACCACCGCTCACTGGTGGTATAAGTGCAACCACATCACCATCTTGGACCCTGTCATCTTCATTTGCGTATTCTTCATTAATCGCAACCATAATTGGCTCTGAAACTGGTACATTATATTCTTTCGCAACAACATCTTTTAACTCTGCAACCGTAATATTTTCTTTCTCTATTTGTAATTCACTTGTCCCTGCTTCTTCTTGCAGGTGCGCAAATAACAATACTCGAATCATACTTATAGCTCCTTCCCAGGCTCTCCCGCCGGATATGGTGTTTTTTCTAATTGATCACCAATCCATGAGTCACCATCTTCCCAAAACTCCTTTTTCCAAATCGGAACAATTTGTTTTATGCGTTCCATAATATATTCGTTCGCTTCATAAGCCGCTTTACGGTGTGGTGTTGAAACAGCAACAACAACCGCTATATCAGAAATTTGCAACGTACCGATGCGATGTGTAATCGCAACATATGTCCCCGGCCATTTCTCTTTCACTTCCAGGCCAATTTTCTCTAGCATCTTTTCTGCCATCGTCTTATAAGCAACATACTCTAAGTATAATGTACGACGCCCTTTCGTAAACTCTCTAACCGTTCCAATAAATGTTGTAACAGCACCGCATTCACGTCGAATCACTTTCTTCGTTACCTCTTCAATCGAGATTTCTGTAGCAATTACTTCATAATATGTATTTGTCATTTCGCTCTCCTAACCGTTTGTAAAAACCAGTCTATGTACAACTCTTCTTCTGTTATATGAAATACTTTATATTCTTCTCGTATATTTGCCGGGGCATCATACCACGTAATAACCGCTACTATATTTTCTACTTTATGTAAAAGCTCAACGTCTTCCGCAGAACGAAGTAACACTACTTTCGAGTAGTTCTCTTTTTTATAGCCCTCTATTAAAATTGTATCCACTTCAAAAAACTCATATAAGCGAATAATTTCTTGCAAGGACCATTTCTTTCTTAGTGAAGAAAGTGAAAGCAATCCAGCACCTTCTACACTACTTACGACAGCACCAGCTTTACGGTGTCTTTCGCTATCTTTTTGCGCTACTTCTGGAAAACCTCCGTGCCCGTGATGTTTAATTGTAGCAACTTTCATTTCACTTTCAGCTAACACATGCACAATTTTCTCTACAAGTGTCGTTTTTCCGCTATTTTGATATCCTACTATTTGTAAGATTGAAGGGGCTTTGCCCATGGCCAATCACATCCCTCAGAGTGCTCTAACAATAATACGGATACTTTCATTCCGGTCTCAAATCCTCTCGTTCCTCCAGGTAACACGATAAAAGCATTCGCATCTGCAAGTGAAGATACCGCACTCGATTTGTCTAAACCAACCGGCATCGCTTGTAACGCCCCGTCCACAATCGTTACGTTCGCTCTTACGAAACGAGTAAATGGATTTGGCTTTGGAAAATCTTTTTGTAAAATAGCATCCGCTCTATATACGTGAGGTTCCTTCGCATACAAATACGTTTTTATAATTGGTTGCACAAATAATTCAAAACCTACATAACAAGCAGACGGATTTCCTGATAAACCGAAAAGTAACTTCCCATCAACTTCAGCTACTGTCGTTACACTTCCCGGTCTCATCGCTATTTTATTAAAGAGTACATTCGCCTGTAACCTTTCATAAATAGCTGGTAAGTAGTCATAATCTCCTACCGATACACCACCTGTTGTAATTAAAATGTCCACCTCATCCATCGCTAATTGAATAGCTGTAAAACATGCATCTAGCTCATCGGCGAGTTGACCATAATAACGAACTTTCCCGCCAGCTTTCATAATTTGAGCTGCGATCATATACGAGTTACTATTTCTAATTTTCCCCGGCTGTAACGGCTCATGCACTTCTAATAATTCACTTCCCGTCGTTACAATACCGACAACAGGCTGTTTTACAACTTTCACAGTGCTATATCCAAACGTTGCTAGTAAGGCCGCAACACCTGGATTAATTGCAACACCTTTCTTAACAAGAACTTGATTTTGTTTTATGTCTTCTCCTTTAAACGACACATTGTCACCGTTATTAAAAGGGCGTTTTAACTTCATATATGTTTTCCCGTTCTTCTCAAACCCTTCTGTCAGCTCGAGCATTACGACTGCATTACATTCTTCTGGAATAGCTGCTCCTGTCATAATGCGAATCGCTTCAAAAGCTCCTACTTCTTCTAAAAAAACAGAACCCGCCCCGATTTCTCCTATTACTTCAAATTCAATTGGATTCTCTTGGGTTGCTTCTTTCGTATCTTCTGCTCGAATGGCGAAACCATCGTAAGGGGAACGATCAAAATGAGGAACGTCATGATCTGAGACAACATCTTCCCCGAGAATTCTCCCGTAACTTTCCGTAATAGAAATTTCTTCTACTTCACCATGCTTCGCATATTTCATTACCCGTTCTACTGCCTCAGCAACTTGAATTGGAATTCGTTTTTCTACCATCGTTTCTCACCTCATATTTGCAATTTTTTTTATCTCGATTAAACTTTATGTATTCAATAGAAATTACTTCAAGGAGGAATTCCATGTCTTCATTTACACATTTTAATGACCAAGGACGCGCAAAAATGGTTGATATAAGCGACAAAAAAGCAACCGTTCGAACAGCAATTGCGTGCTCTAGCATTGTCGTTACGAAAGAAATTTACGATAAAATCTCTCACAATGAAATTGGGAAAGGTGACGTATTAGCAGTTGCGCAAATCGCAGGCATTATGGCTGCGAAACGTACTTCTGATATTATCCCAATGTGCCATCCTTTATTATTAAAAGGTGTTGACGTTTCTTTCGATTGGAAACAATCAGAAGAACAATATCGTTTACTCATTGAAGTAAAAGTTAAAACAGAAGGTAGCACCGGTGTTGAAATGGAAGCTTTAACAGCTGCTTCCGCTACCGCTCTTACTGTGTATGATATGTGTAAAGCTGTCGATAAAGGTATGATTATCGGCGAAACGTACTTACTTGAAAAAACAGGTGGAAAAAGTGGAGATTATACGAGAAATTCATAATCCTCTCTCCGTTGAACCTAAAGGAAATCCTTTAGGTTCAACCTATATATCTTGCATATAAACTTTTCGCTACATTCATATCATTCGTCCCATGAATAAACGCCCTGCCATCTGTAAATAAAACAAAACGATATTCTTCTACCGGAAATGATAATAAATAAGGTGTCGCCTTTATCTCTACGCTTCTTTGTAAGCGCTTTTTAATTTCTTCTAAATTAAAGTTCTTACGCACACCCGGGCGAATTTGCACTGTATTTCGACCACATAACACTTCTGTTTTTGTTTGTGCTTCAAATGTTAAACTCGGATATGTACGTAACCTTCCGCAAGATAAACAAGTATCTTTTTTCTGTCTATTCACTTTAAATGCCATCTGTTGATTATTCCAAAGATCAAACGATAACATCGTTTCACGAAGCGCCCCAAAGTCTTCTACTAATATTTTCAACGCTTCCGTAATTTGATGCGCAACTACTAATTGTACAGCCGGTTGTATAATACCAGCTGTGTCACATGTTGCTCCGCTCGCTGGATGCTCCATTAGACAGCGAAAACACGGTGTTTTCCCTGGTAAAATTGTATACGTTACTCCGTAACTCCCGACGCAACCACCATATATCCACGGAATATTATACTTTTGTGAAATATCATTAATGAGAAGACGCGTTTCAAAATTATCTGTCGCATCTAATATTAAATCTACATCACGCACTAACTCTTCCATTTCTTGCACCGTTACATCCGTCACAACCGGATTTATTTCCACCTCAGAATTAATCGCTTGTAAATGTTCTGCAGCCGCTATCGCCTTCGGTTTATACTGCTTTGCATCTTCTTCCGTATATAGTTGTTGTCTTTGTAAATTACTCCATTCTACATAATCACGATCAGCAATCGTTACTTTTCCAACCCCTGCTCTAACAATCGCTTCTGCATTTGCCGCACCGAGAGCACCAGCACCAATAATAAGCACATGCTTCTCTCTTATTTTTCTCTGTCCTTCTTCTCCAACACCAGAAAATAATATTTGTCTTGAATATCGCTCCTGCATGCGATAGCCCCCTTTCTTATCCTCCTATATAAGACATTTCGATTTTCGGACGATTTTTTGCACTTTCTTCTGTCCGTTCATCCGAATACCTATCTTTTCTATTCATCCATACATCTTGTATAACACTTAATAACTCCTCATCCGAAAGATTTCCTCTAAGAAGTTCTCTTACATTCAAACCCTCTGTCGCAAATAAGCACGTATAAAACTTTCCATCTGCCGAAATTCTCGCCCTCGTACAAGAGGCACAAAATGACTCAGAAACAGATGTAATAAAACCAACTTCAACATTTGTTCCAACATACCGATATCGCTTCGCAACTTCACCAAAGTAATGGGCTTCAGCTGGCTCAAGCGGATACACCTTATGAATCATCTCAATCAATTCTCGTTTTGTAACCACTTGATCAAAATTCCACCCATTTGTACTACCAACATCCATAAACTCAATAAACCTAAGCGTGATCCCTTGCTCTTTAAAATACGCAGCCATCGGAAGTACTTGATGATCATTCATCCCTTTTTTCACAACCATATTTACCTTTACTTCCAGCCCCGCCTCTTTAGCTGCTATAATTCCCTTAATCACCGGTTTCGTATTAATATTTCGACCATTAATATTCTTAAATATGTCGTCATCTATCGCATCTAAACTAACATTCACTCTATGTAATCCAGCTTCTTTTAATGCCTTCGCTTGTTTCGTTAAATGGATAGCATTTGTCGTTAACCCTATATCTATTAGCCCATCAATTTTCACAAGACGTGCAATAAGTTTTGCTAAATCTTTACGAAGTAGTGGCTCACCGCCAGTAATTCTAATTTTTCGTACACCGATGTTAACAAATAATTTTGCCAAACGCTCAATTTCATCAAAAGTTAGTAAAAACTCATCTTTCAAAAAAGCATAATCTGGCCCAAATATTTCCGCTGGCATACAATATGTACATCTAAAATTGCAACGATCAATGACAGATATACGTAAATCTTGAAGTGGGCGTCCAAAAAAATCTTTAACCATCTCCCGCATCGCCACCCTCCCTTTCTGCCAAATTTCTTTCTTTTCATTCTATTATAATATATTTTCGAACTGCGATGTTTTTGCTCAAGTGAATAAAGTGAAACTTTAAATAATTAGAGGGTATCCACTCCCCCCCTGGTTAACGAAGTTTACTTCCAGATACAAGGATAAAAAAACCTTGAAACATAAAGGTTTCAAGGTTTTCTGCTTATTAACTTAATCTAATAATAGTTAGAGTAGCCCCTGGCGTTGTCGTCGATAATGTAGCTATTGCAACTAATCCAAATAACTGCAAGCTAACAGTGGCTCCAGCAGGCAAGTTAGCAATTATTGGTGCACTAAATGAACCAGTAGCCACCGTCGGGGCGTTTATCGTTCCCGCAAGCGGACTACCATTTACAGTTATACGCGAACTTACAAGTAATCCTGCCGTTAAATTAATTGTATAAGCTATATAATAGTTTCCTGCATTCGCAACTGTAAATACAGTATTTCCACCACTAACGGTTATTCCTGGGCCAATATTTTGATTGTTTGGTAATGGTACGTTCGTACCACCTAATAAAACGGAAATAGCGGTTCCTGATGTATTATTCGCAAATGCATACGTTGCAGTTGTACTAACTCCAGTCGCCCCAGTCGCTCCGGTTGAGCCAGTTGGACCTTGGATTCCTTGAGGACCTGTATCTCCAGTTGGACCTTGGGAACCAGTTGCTCCTGTAGCCCCCGTTGGACCTTGGATTCCTTGCGGGCCTTGAATTCCTTGTGGGCCTGTCGCTCCGGTTGCTCCTGTAGCTCCCGTTGGGCCTTGAATTCCTTGCGGGCCTTGAACTCCTTGTGGGCCTTGAATTCCTTGTGGACCTTGAATTCCTTGTGGACCTGTCGCACCGGTCGCTCCTGTAGCTCCCGTTGGACCTTGAATTCCTTGCGGGCCTTGAATTCCTTGTGGGCCTTGTGGGCCGGTCGGACCTATGTCACCTTGCGGACCTTGGATTCCCTGCGGGCCTTGTGCTCCGGTTGCCCCCGTCGCTCCTTGGATTCCTTGAGGACCTTGTGGACCTTGAATTCCTTGTGGGCCGGTTGGACCTATGTCGCCTTGTGGGCCTTGAATTCCTTGGGGACCTTGTGCTCCGGTTGCCCCCGTTACTCCTTGGATTCCTTGCGGACCTTGAATACCCTGTGGACCGGTTGGACCTATCTCTCCTTGAACACCTTGGATTCCTTGCGGCCCCTGTAAACCCGTCACTCCGGTTGCTCCCGTTGCCCCTGTCGCTCCTGTCACTCCAGTTGAGCCTGTCGCCCCGGTATCTCCTGTTACTCCTGTCGCACCTGTTGCTCCTGTCGGGCCAGGTGGTCCACCTGATGGACCTGTCACTCCCGCCGGACCTGATGGCCCCGTTGGGCCGGTCGGTCCTGCAGGCCCTCCTGACGGGCCAGTCACCCCTGTTGGACCGGTTACTCCTGTTGGACCGGTAGTTCCTTCTCCCGTCGCTCCGGTTGCTCCCGTTTCTCCTGTTGCTCCCGTTGGACCTTGCACTCCTTGAATTCCTTGTGGGCCTTGCACTCCTTGTGCACCTGTTGCTCCTTGAATCCCTTGAATTCCTTGCACTCCTTGTGCGCCCATCGGACCTGTTGGACCAATCGCCCCTTGTATACCTTGCACTCCTTGGGGCCCCTCTGGACCTGTTGCTCCTATTTCCCCTTGTATACCTTGAATTCCAGTTGCTCCTTGTGCTCCAGTTGCTCCCGTTATCCCTTGCACACCTTGTATTCCCTGTATTCCTTGTGGACCTTGTGGGCCTGTTGCTCCTACCGGTCCTTGAATGCCTTGTATCCCCTGAGGGCCCTCTGGACCCGTTGCTCCAACTGGCCCTTGAACACCTTGTATTCCTTGCGGGCCCTGAAGTCCCTCTGGGCCTTCTGGACCGGTTGGACCTATCTCTCCTTGTATCCCTTGGATTCCAGTTGGACCTTGTGGCCCAGTCGGACCTATGTCACCTTGCGGACCTTGGACTCCCTGTGGGCCTTGTGCTCCTGTTCCCCCTGTCGCTCCTTGGATTCCTTGAGAACCTTGTGGGCCTTGAATTCCTTGTGGACCGGTTGGACCTATGTCGCCTTGTGGGCCTTGAATCCCTTGCGGACCTTGATCTCCAGTGGCCCCCGTTACTCCTTGAATTCCTTGGGGACCTTGAACACCTTGTGGCCCCGTTGGACCTATCTCTCCTTGCACACCTTGGATTCCTTGCGGACCTTGTAAACCTGTCACTCCGGTTGCTCCCGTTTCTCCTGTCGCTCCTGTCACTCCAGTTGAGCCTGTCGCCCCAGTATCCCCTGTTACTCCTGTCGAACCAGTTGCTCCTGTTGGGCCAGGTGGTCCACCCGATGGACCAGTTACTCCCGTCGGACCTGATGGCCCCGTTGGGCCGGATGGTCCTGCTGGTCCTCCAGAAGGTCCTGTTACCCCTGTTGCTCCCGTTATTCCAGTTGGGCCTGTAGTTCCTTCCCCTGTCGCCCCTGTTGCTCCCGTATCTCCTGTGGCCCCCGTCGGACCTTGTATTCCTTGAATTCCTTGAGCACCTTGCACTCCCTGTGCACCTGTTGGGCCTTGAATACCTTGTATTCCTTGCACTCCTTGTGCGCCCATTGGACCTGTTGGACCAATCGCCCCTTGAGCACCTTGCACTCCTTGGGGACCCTCTGGACCCGTTGCTCCTATTTCCCCTTGTATACCTTGAATTCCAGTTGCTCCTTGTACTCCTGTTGCTCCCGTTATCCCTTGCGCACCTTGAATTCCCTGAATTCCTTGGGGACCTTGTGAGCCTGTTGCTCCTACCGGTCCTTGAATGCCTTGTATCCCCTGTGGTCCCTCTGGACCCGTTGCTCCAGCTGGCCCTGGTACTCCTTGTATTCCTTGCGGGCCCTGAAGTCCCTCTGGGCCTTCTGGACCTGTTGGTCCTATATCACCCATTGGACCTTGTATCCCTTGAACTCCTTGTGGTCCTGTTGCTCCTGATGGCCCTGGTACTCCTTGTATTCCTTGTGGACCTTGATCTCCTGTTGCTCCTGTGGCCCCTTGAGGACCTATAGCCCCCTGTATACCTTGTGGACCTTGATCTCCTGTTGCTCCCGTTATCCCTTGAATACCCTGAACCCCTTGGATTCCTTGTTCACCAGTTACTCCGGTCGGACCAGGAATACCCTGAATACCCTGCGGACCTTCTGGACCTGTTGGGCCAATTGGCCCTTGGATACCTTGAATTCCTTGTAGCCCCTGCGCACCTGTTTCTCCTGTACTTCCTGTCGGACCTGTTAGCCCCTGACCTGTTGCTCCAGTATTTCCAGTTGCTCCTGTTGCTCCAGTCGCACCTGTACTTCCACTCGGTCCGCCACCCGGTCCTGTCGCACCAGTTGGCCCCGTTGGACCAGGAGGTCCTCCAGATGGTCCAGTTATCCCTGTTGGGCCTGTTATTCCCGTCGGACCTGTTAGCCCCTGACCCGTTACTCCGGTTGCACCTGTATTTCCACTCGGTCCTTGTGTTCCTTGTATCCCTTGTGCTCCTTGTATTCCTTGTGGACCAGTTGCACCCGGTAACCCTTGGACGCCTTGAATTCCTTGAGGTCCCTCAGGTCCTGTCGCTCCAATTGGCCCCTGTAATCCCTGTATCCCTTGTATACCTTGTTCCCCAGTCGCTCCCGTTGGACCAATCGGACCTTGGAACCCTTGCACACCTTGAGGTCCTGTCGCTCCAGTTTCTCCTTGTGGTCCTCTCAATCCTTGTGCTCCCTGCTGTCCTTCTGGTCCAGTTGCACCTATTGCCCCAACTGGTCCTTGTATCCCTTGCACACCTTGAGGTCCTGTTGGGCCCATCTCCCCCATCGGACCTTGGAACCCTCTCGGTCCTTGAGGACCAGTTGGGCCCGGTGGACCGGTTGGACCAGTAATCCCTATACCTGTAAATCCAGTTGGAACAGGAGGGAAAGTAGGCCCAATAAGTTCGGGTGGAATTCTAAAATTAGAGCTTAACGAATTTTGCTTCCCATTATTATCACGATTCTTCACACTTTCACCACCTACAAACCGTCTTTTTCATAATAAATAAACCTCTTCTTAATCTATTTACAAAAATAATTTCCAAGACTATTTTTATTTTAAATAATAAAAACTCCCTTAATTCCTTAAGGGAGTCCAGCAACTGAATCCATATTATCTGTATTAGGCACCGCCTGCATAGTACTCGACACATTTGCACCTTGCCCAGTATTTGTTCCTGTTACAGTACCAGCAGGAGTACCTCTCGTATATGTTGTTGTGACAGAATCTCCTGGTTGTAAACAAAGCTTTGTCTCCGTCCCTATTACTGTAACAACATCAATCCAAGTGCATCCCATCGAACCACTATATGATTTCGAAGCAGTAAATGAAGTATCACTCAAATTATCACCGGTAAATATATTTCCAGTATTATTAACAATAACAAATTCTTTTATATGCGCAGGCATAATTACACTCTACCTTTCCTTTATGAACCTAACGTACGTGTACTTGTTGCCAAAGGCGGAAGAAATACCGATGTTCTAATCACCGCTTCTGGCTGCCTTTTTCCATTTAAAAAAATAGCCGCACTCGACCCTCCAGCACCTGCATATACTTTTGCCACAGCTAAAGGCGAGATATCATAACAGTCACCGACATTAACAGCGCCTGTATTATTAATAATTTTCACTTTACGCAAATTAATTCCCATTTCCCCCTCCTCCTTTTTTATACTGTATGCAAAAGAAAAAAACTTGAAACAGACTCGTTTCAAGTTTTTAACTATTAACTATTTCGTTTCACCTTCATATTGAAGCATACCACCAACCATGTTCACTGTTTTAAACCCTTGCTCATTTAAATAATGACATACATTTTCACTGCGCATTCCCGAACGACAAATAAAGATATATTCATTCTCTTTATTAAAGAAATCTACTTTATGTGGGATATCGCCCATTTTAATATGTACAGCTTCTGGAATCTTTCCTGCCGCTACTTCTTCATCTTCTCTTACGTCTACTAGAAATAACGTTTCTCCATTTTCTAAACGCTCTTGTACCTCTTCTGTAGTAATTGTATTAACTTCTGTCATATGTAGTTCCTCCTTATATACAATAAAACCTTTAGTTTCTTTTTCACAAACATTCTCTACCAATTTTAGCACGCAAAAGAAAGAACGCAAAGAATCGAAAAACTATTTCTCAATTTTCTCTAAAAATTTATTCTTTACAAACATAACTAGCACATTGTATCCTCAATATACTTGTTTTATGAAAGGAGTCGATTAAAATGACGCTTTTTCTTTTCATTATGGGCATTGTGTTCTTACTCGCTGCAATTATTGCTCTTAGTATGAAAAATAATAGAAAAATAAACTCCCCACAAGAAATGTCATTCTTATTTCTATTGCTTAGCATAGCGTTTTTCGGTATAGCAATCGCTACATATATTTTCCGTCTACAAATCATGTAAAAAAAGGTGCCTACTACAAACATTGCACCTTTTCCCCATCATTCGTCTTCTACACAAAACTAGATACTTTCCGATTTAAAAATTCATAAACTTTCTTTTCAAATAAATGAATATCAAATGCTCCCGCCATATGCCCATTTATACTTTCTATCTCATACACTTCCGCATACTTCCCTTGTTTTTGCAAAATATCTACCATTTTATAATTATAACGAGACGGCTGAAGCAAATCTTGTTTACATGGAATCATAAGTACATTCGCTTCTATGTTAGAAAGAGATTCTTCTAGTGAAGAAAACCCATGTGCAATATCATGCAATAAAACTGCCTTCGCAGTATACATCCATGAATTTGCATCTACTAACTCTATACTTCTATATGTCGCTGTATTTATCTCTTTTTCAAATGATGTTAATGTAGAAAACTTTTCATAAGGTTCTATCTCGATACTATTACGAGGAAATGCCATTTCATAAAAATGCTCATCAAACGCATTCATAAACATCATTCTATTTGCTAAATGAAGCCCCTTTATCGGCTGCTCTTCTCCGTATTTTCCATCTTTCCAACTTGAATCCAGTTGAATTGCCTCAATCGCATTTTGTGCTACGTTTACTGACGTAATAATTGGATTTTGTGGGTTCGTAATAACGCCAATCATCCGCTCTACCATATGTGGATAGTGAACCGCCCATTGTTGTGCAATCATTCCCCCCGCCGATGGTCCGATTACAGCGTGTAACCTTGAAATTCCCATACCTTTTATTAACTCATATTGCATACGAGCTACATCAAGAAATGTAAAAACCGGAAAATCCATAGCATATTCTTCTCCAGTTTCTGGGTTAATTGATTTCGGTCCTGTTGTAATCACATATGGATTCCTCACCTGCACATTACAAAGATTATCCGTACATATAACAAAATACTTATTTGTATCAATTGCTTTTCCAGGTCCGATGAGCCCATCCCACCAACCAGACTCCTCATCATGTACTGTATATTTTCCTGCCGCATGACTTGTTGCACTAAAATAATGACAAACCAAAATCACATTTGACCTTTCTCTATTTAACATACCATATGTCTCGTATCCCATTTGAACAGGAATTTCTCTGCCATTTTCAAACGCAAACTCTTTTAAAATAAATTTCTCTTTTTTTACAATTTGCACAGACTCTCCCTCTCCCCGTTATAGTATGAACTGCTTACTAAAGACTTTTTTCTGTGCAAACTAATCTCCTTCTTCTTTTCACAAATAAATGAATAATATACAAAATTAGCCACAAAATAGCACTATATTACAAGATTAAAGAGGGCATACACATGATTTGGAATTGGTTACGTAAGAAAAAAAAATCAAATACACCAGAAGCAAACAAAACAGATAAATGGGAGCAGCATTCTAACAATCAAGAGGGTGATAACGAAGAACAGACTAGAAGTATGAAACATAATAAGGGTAAAAATAACGAGCAAAAAGATTCCTCTCAGGATAAGCAACAAAGTGCTAAACAAGAGGATTCCTCTCAGGATAAGCAACAAAGCGCTAAACAAGAGGATTCTTCTCAGAATAAGCAACAAAGCGCTAAACAAGAGGATTCTTCTCAAGATAAGCAACAAAACGCTAAACAAGATGATTCTTCTCAGGATAAGCAACAAAGCTCTAAACAAGGTGATTCTTCTCAAGATAAACAACAAAAGGCTAAGCACGATGAACCCTCTCAAAGTAAGCAACAAAGCTCTGGAGGTAATAGTATTTATGACTTTACAAAACCAGAAAAAGACCGTATTCATTCTCTACAAGATTTAATAGAGAAACTTAAAAAGTCTAGTGATTTTATTAATTACCATACATCTGACGATGAAACGATGCCTTATTGGATTTCTTACTATCGCCCTTCACTTGATGGAGAGAAATTACAGAAATATTTAATGCCTACTCTTTTAGAGAAACCTTGTGCTTCTCTAGAACAACTAAAAGAACATATTCCGATGAGCGGCATTACAATTACGAACGACTTACAAAAAATTGAGGATATGGTTTTAAAGGGGCATGCGATCATTCAATTAAATCAGCAAGATCAAAAATGTATGCTTGCAAACATTGCAATTGATAATTATCGTGCGCCAACCCCTCCTTTAAACGAATCAACTGTTATTGGTCCGCAAGAAGGTTTCGTAGAGGATATTGATACAAACATTAATTTAGTTCGAAAACGTCTTCCTGTTTTAGATTTACAAACAAAAGAAATGATTATCGGCGAGTTTTCCAAAACAAAAGTTGTCATGATGTATTTAGACAACCTAGCTGAAAAAGATAATGTAGATTTTCTCGAGGAATCATTACGCGCTCTTGAATATGATCAAATTAATGATAGTGCTTATATACAAGAATTGATGGGTGAAAAATCAATTTTCCCTCTCTATATCAATACAGAACGTACTGATAGAGTTACAAAAGCACTAATTGATGGAAAAATCGCTATTTTTGTTGATGGTTCTCCAAGTGTTTTACTAACACCTGTATCCTATTTCGATTTTTTCATTTCACCAGAAGACTATAACGTCTCTTGGCTATACGCTACATTTTCAAGAATTTTGCGCCTTATCGCCGTTCTATTTTCAATTTGCGCTACACCGTTATACGTTGCAGTTTTAAATTATCATTATGAACTTATTCCAAGTGATTTACTTGAAACTTTGATTTTATCAAGGGCACAAGTACCATTCCCACCTTTAATTGAAGCACTCTTTTTAGAACTCGCAATTGATTTATTAAGAGAAGCTGGTGCAAGGTTACCGATGAAAGTTGGGCAAACACTCGGTATTGTAGGCGGTATCGTAATCGGGCAAGCATCTGTACAAGCTGGGTTAACGAGTAATATTTTATTAATTATCGTTGCACTATCAGCACTCGCTTCCTTTATTACACCTATTTATAAAATGGGTAATGCTGTTCGACTACTACGCTTCCCGTTTCTCATATTTGCAGAAATAGGTGGACTTTTCGGTATTTCTCTTGGATTTATCTTTTTATTTACTCATCTATTTAGACTTACTTCCTTACGTAAGCCGTACGCTTTGTTTTATCCGACAAGGCAACAATCAGTTAAAGATTCTTGGATCCGTTTTCCATTAACGATGATTGATACAAGAGATGTGCAAGCAAGACCACAACATGTAAAAAAGGCTGCGAAAGGAATTTCAACAAAACATAGATCGGACTTTGATGATTAAGAAATGAGGTGCATTCGATGAGTAAGGTTCAAGAAAAATATCAAATATCTCCTGTCTTTGTTTTCTTCTTAATTCACGGTGCACAGTTTGGCGCTGGCGTTCTCGGATTCGCTCGAATTATTGCAAAAGCTGCTGGATACGATGGATGGATAGGAGTTATTATCACAGGAATTGGTATCCATATTCTTATATGGATGATGTATTTTTTATTAAGGGAAACAAACGGGAATTTAATTGACTTACATCGGCAAACATTTGGAAAGTGGCTAGGGAATGGCTTTAATATCATCTTTGCAGCTTATTTTTTAATCGTCAGTATTTCTGTCATTCGAACATACGTTGAAATTATTCAAGTATGGATGTTCCCTACCGCTTCCACCTTTATGTTAACACTCTTTTTATGCTTAGTTAGTTATTACATTATTTCTTCTGGATTTCGTGTCATTACTGGCATTTGCGTCATCTCTGTTGGTGGTACACTAGGATATTTACTTCTTAGCTTATTCGTTTTGAAATACTCACATTGGGATAATTTACTTCCTATATTCACACATTCTTTTTCAGATATTTTAAAAGCCGCCAATCTGTCAATCTACAGTATGACCGGCTTTGAGATTTACCTCATGGTTTATCCATTTGTGAAAAAACCTGCGCAATCTCATAAATACGCTCAATACGGGGCATTATTTTCAAATCTTCTATATTTATTTAGTACCCTTTTAGCCTTTGCGTTTTTTAGTGAGAAACAATTGTTAAAAACGATATGGTCACAACTTTCTATGACCCAAGTCATTCAATTACCATTTATAGAAAGGCTAGAATATATTGCAATTTCAGGCTATGCACTTGTTATTATTACAAGTTTCATCCTCCCCTTATGGGCGGCAACGAGAGCAACTCACGAAATATTTCGTGTAAAACAAAGAGGTATTTTAATCGCTTTTATCCTTATCACTCTCATTGTTTCACAACTTTTAACAAACAGACATGATATTAATAACTTTATTAGTAATGCATCAAAAGTTAGTTTTTGGCTCATTTATGTATACATCCCAATCCTATTTATTATTGTGTGGGTGAAAAGAAAATGGAAAAAATCAAAAGTAAATTAATACTTATTTCTTGTATAGCACTCTTTAGTTTAACTGGATGTTTACAAAAAAATATTATCGATGATGTACAGCTTATTCAAGGAACCGTTTTTGATGTAGCAAAAGATAATAAAGTAAAAGTGACATTCGTTTGTCCCATTCAGAAAAAAGGAAATAAAGTTCAAGTTTTTGAAGGCAGCGCAAATGCAGTAAAACAAGTAAAAGCAGACACATCTTTAGAGTCTTCTCAACCATTTGCTAGCGGACAAATGCGTGTCGCTCTATATACGATAAGACTTGCCAAAACAGGAATGTCTACTTCATTCGATACATTACTTCGAGATGTGAATATAGGGAACGCTTTATATGTTGGTTTATTAGAGGGGAATGGTACTGAACTTTTAAAAGGGAAATATACGACTTCATACAACGTTGCAATTTATATAAAAAAGTTGTTAGAACATAATATGGAGACTGGTCCTTTACCAACGGATAATCTACATGTAGGAGCATTCCGTTATTATCAAGAAGGGCAAGACTACTATATTCCAATTCTAAAGAAACATGGTGATAAAATAAAAATTAACGGAATTGGTCTTTTTAAAAAGGATAAGTATATCGGTAAAATCGCGGAAAAAGATATGTTCATATTTAAAGGACTATTAGAGAAACATAAATTAGATTCGCACGAATTTAAAACAGATTCTGCGTACGTAATGATTAATAATATTCGTTCTGTTCCAACTTACGATATAAAAATTAAAAACGGGAAGCCTTCCTTTTTCATTCACGTTCATCTTGATGCACGTATTCAAGAACTATCGAAACAAATTAACTTAGAAAATAACAAGAACACAAAAAAGATTGAAAAAAATGTCCAAAAACAATTGGATGTACAAGCTACCAAGTTAATCAAGCAGTTTAAATCTTTAAACGTCGATCCTCTCGGGCTAGGTGCAAAGTATAAGCAACATTATCGCCCATTCAAATTAGAAGAATGGAGACAAATGTATAAAGATGTTCCGGTTCATATAAAATACACCGTGAATATTACAAATTCTGGTGTAATTGAATGAGAAATGATTGAACTCCTCTCTCCAGCATGATACAACGGAAAGAGGAGTTTTTATTTTAGATAGAGAGAGAAGATATTTATGGGGGAGCTTATGTCTAAAAAATTAGTAAAGCCTATTTTAAATGGTATTTTATTTCTCGGCGTCTTTTTATTTGCTCATACATACTTAAAAAATGTTTCCTTCACACGTTATTTACTGGCCGTTATCCCAATGTTACTCGTTGGTATATTTGGCATCGATCTTATTTTATCTATTTTAATTAAGAAAGAGGAATAACAGTCGGGCATCTTATTTTCTATAAGATGTTCTTTTCATTTCATAATCACCTTATGTTACAATGAAATTCGGCAGAAAACGAGAAAGGATTGAAACAACATGACAAACGAAAAAGGTTTAGATAAAGGATACGAACTTGTTGCGAAAATGCATGAAGTATTCGGACATCCTGTGACAAATACTCCAACCAAATTAGCTGAAGAGCGCGCAAAAATTCGTGCGAGTTTTATGCAAGAAGAGCTAGAAGAATTTCTAGAAGCAACAACTGTTGAAGATCAATACGATGCACTGATTGACCTTATTTACTTTGCATTCGGAACGTTTACAGAAATGGGCGTACGTCCAGATAAAGGATTCGAAATTGTAAATAATGCAAACATGGCAAAATTATTCCCTGATGGAAAACCTCGCTTCCGTGAAGGTGATGGCAAAATTCTAAAACCAGAAGGCTGGCAAGCACCTGAGCCGCAACTTCGTGCTGAGATTGAACGTCAGCGCCAAGAAGCTGAAAAAAACTGCTAGGATTTCCTAGCAGTTTTTTATTATGTCTTTTTCTCTGCAACTCATTAATGACCCACGTGTCCCGCGTGTCCTGCTGCTCCACCAATGCTAGCCGCTCCTGCTGCTGCTCCTGCTCCCATTCCACCTGTCCAAGGAGAAGATTGTTGCTGTTGTTGATATTGCTGATATTGTTGGTGTTGATGTTGCTGGTGTTGTTGGCCTTGATGACCATGTTGACCTTGATGACCGTGAACACCTTGATGATGGTGTTGGCCTTGATGACCGTGTTGGCCTTGATGATGATGGTATCCATGATGACCATGTTGACCTTGATGATGGTGATGCCCTTGGTGCGTTTGATAAAGAACAGCCTGTGGATGTATATGCTGGTGTCCGTGGTGATGTACTTGTTGTTGATGACCATGTTGGCCTTGGTGATGATGGTGTCCATGATGGCCGTGTTGACCTTGATGGTGGTGGTGTCCATGTTGGCCGTGTTGACCTTGATGGTGGTGATGTCCATGATGACCGTGTTGGCCTTGATGATGGTGATGCACGTGGTGACCGTGAACACCTTGCGGATAACCACCTACTCCGCCTGCTACAACACCTACTCCTGGTACCGGAAATCCTGTCTGCACTCCTCCAACAAAAGAAGGAAATGTAGTTGGTACTCCTACTGGAATTCCTGTCTGTACGCCAGCTACTGATGTCGGAAATCCGCCTGTTACTGTAGGCATTCCAGCCCCTGATGTCGAAAAACCTCCCATTAATGTAGGCATTCCAGTTTGCATGCCAGCTACCGATGTTGGAAATCCTCCTGCTACTCCACCCATCCAGCTCGGAATTCCACCGTACCCTTGTTGGCCAGCCCCTCCCATTAACATCATTTGTGTATAACTGTCCGATTCGCCCCCGAAGAAGCCATGTGGTGCATTATTGTCCATCCCTTTCATTCCTTTCACCTCTTCTACTCAATTTAGCCTACCTTTTTTATCATATTTCCTATAGAAGAATAGGTGTTTGTCTGTATTGGAATTCCGCTCTTTTATTTGTAGGTAGTGGAATAATTGAAAACTTAGACTAAGGTGATCCTAAGATTATTTTCTACACAAAAAAAGCTCAGAGTATAAATACTCTGAGCTTTTTTGAATGAATTAGTTTGCAACAACGTTAACAAGTTTTCCAGGAACTACAATTACTTTACGAACCGTTTTTCCTTCGATTTGGTCTTGAATTGCTTCAAGTGCAAGTTGCTCCATTTCTTCTTTTGATGCGTCTTTACTCATTGTTAGTTTCGCGCGAACTTTGCCCATAATTTGAACAACGATTTCAACTTCATCTTCTACAAGTTTAGACTCATCAAATGTTGGCCAGCTTGCATATGTGATTGTTTCATTGTATCCAAGTTTGCTCCATAGCTCTTCCCCGATGTGAGGTGCAACTGGTGCAATCATTTTTACGAAACCTTCTACATATTCTTTCGGAAGTGTTTCAGCTTTGTATGCATCGTTGATGAATACCATCATTTGAGAAATCGCTGTGTTGAAGCGAAGCTCTGCATAGTCTTCTGTCACTTTCTTCACTGTTTGGTGGTAAGCTTTTTCAAGTTCTTTATTTGGTGCATCAGTAATTTTCTCACTTAATTCACCGCTATCTTGAATGAATAGACGCCATACGCGGTCTAGGAAACGACGAGCTCCATCAAGACCATTTTCAGACCAAGCGATCGAAGCATCTAATGGTCCCATGAACATTTCGTATAGACGAAGTGTATCTGCACCGTGGCTTGCTACGATATCATCAGGGTTTACAACGTTACCTTTTGATTTACTCATTTTCTCGTTGTTTTCACCTAGAATCATACCTTGGTTGAATAATTGTTGGAACGGCTCTTTCGTTGGAACTACACCGATATCGTATAATACTTTATGCCAGAAACGAGCATATAGTAAGTGAAGTACGGCATGCTCCGCCCCGCCGATATAAATATCAACTGGAAGCCATTGTTTTACCTTTTCAGGATCTACAAGTGCTTCGCTATTGTTTGGATCGATGTAACGTAGGTAATACCAGCAGCTACCAGCCCATTGTGGCATTGTATTCGTTTCACGACGACCTTTTTTACCAGTTTCAGGATCAACAACATTTACCCACTCGTCAATGTTAGCAAGTGGTGATTCACCTGTACCTGAAGGACGGATGTTTTCTGTTTTCGGAAGAACTAATGGTAATTCTTCTTCTTTCACAGCTGTCATTGTGCCATCTTCCCAGTGAATTACTGGAATTGGCTCACCCCAGTAACGTTGACGGCTAAATAACCAGTCACGTAGACGGTACGTTACTTTTTGATTTCCTGCGCTCGTTACTTCAAGCCATTCAATCATTTTTGCGATTGCTTCTTCTTTATTTAAACCATCAAGGAATGCTGAGTTTACGTGTGCACCATCACCTGTGTACACTTCTTTCGTAATGTCTCCGCCTTTTACAACTTCCTTCATTGAAAGATTGAATACTGATGCGAATTCATAGTCACGCTCATCGTGAGCTGGAACTGCCATTACAGCACCTGTTCCGTAAGTTGCAAGAACATAGTCAGCGATCCAGATTGGTAATTTCTCACCGTTTACTGGGTTAACTGCGTAAGCACCAGTGAATACACCAGTTTTCTCTTTCGCAAGTTCTGTACGCTCTAGGTCACTCTTCATTTTTACAGCGTTAATGTAAGCTTCTACCGCTTCTTTTTGTTCTGCTGTTGTAATTTCTGCAACAAGTGCATGTTCCGGAGCAAGTACACAGTATGTTGCACCGAATAATGTATCAGGGCGCGTTGTGAAAACTGTGAATTTCTCGTCTGTACCGTCGATATTGAAGTGCACTTCTGCACCTTCAGAACGACCGATCCAGTTACGTTGCATATCTTTTAAGCTTTCTGGCCAATCAAGCTCATCTAGATCTTCTAATAGACGATCTCCGTAAGCTGTAATTTTTAACATCCACTGTCTCATCGGACGACGCTCAACTGGATGTCCGCCGCGCTCACTCTTACCGTCAATGATTTCTTCGTTTGCAAGTACTGTACCAAGCGCTGGGCACCAGTTTACAGGTACTTCATCAACGTAAGCTAAACCTTTTTCAAATAGTTTTAGGAAGATCCATTGTGTCCACTTGTAGTAGTTTGGATCTGTTGTATTTACTTCACGATCCCAATCATAAGAGAAGCCTAATGCTTTAATTTGATTACGGAACGTATTAATATTAATCTCTGTAAATTCTGCCGGACTGTTTCCAGTATCAAGTGCATATTGCTCTGCTGGAAGACCGAATGCATCCCATCCCATTGGATGAAGAACGTTATATCCTTGCATACGCTTCATACGAGATAAAATATCTGTCGCTGTATAACCTTCTGGATGTCCTACGTGTAGGCCTGCACCTGATGGATATGGGAACATATCTAGTGCATAAAATTTTGGTTTTTCTGTCTCATCTGGCGTACGGAATGTTTTATTCTCTTCCCAGTACCCTTGCCACTTCTTCTCAATATCTTGATGATTAAAGCTCATGAGATACCCTCCTTGAAATTCTATTTATTTTCACCGCCCAAAATACAAAAAACCTCTCATCCCTAGAAAGGGACGAGAGGTTATAGATTCCCGCGGTACCACCCTAAATTAATGTAAAAATATACATTCGCTTAGATCCGTAACGTGGATTAACGGCAATTGCTACTATTAGTTTCACAACTGCAACTCAAAGGCGAGTTCATAACGAAACGTGGATTGACTTGCACCGACCGTCAACTCTCTAAACCAGCTTCTATTACTACTACTCCTTCTCACTGTTATTACACATATAAGTTAAGTGAACTATCCTTCAATTAGTATCTCTTAAGAGCTTACTTAAAGCGAGGACTTCTCGGTTAATCGTTACTCTTAATAACTAACGAGTTCATATTAAGACAGCCGAGCTATCTCCCTTGTTCTAAAGGTTGTTTTATTTAAATATATTCTAAAACATGTGAACATGTTCCGTCAAACTAAACTGCAATTTTTTCTTCAACTGTTTCTTCTACTTTTACTCGTTTATCATAAATACTCGTTGCTATAAGCGCTACTACAAGCATTACCATGATTGCTATAAACAATACTTCCATATTGTATAAATCAACAATCGCTCCGCCAACGACCGGCCCGAACATTTTCCCTACAGTCGCCGCACTATTTACAACACCTTGATAAAAACCTAGTTTATCTTTTGGCGCAAGTATATTTGCAATCGTCGGCACCGCTGGCCATACAAATAACTCACCAATTGTTAATGTTACCATCGCAATGAGAAACATCGTAAATTGCTGCGCTTGACTTAACACAATGAATGACGCCGCAAAAATGAAGATTCCAATCATAATTTGCTGTTTTAAAGAACGCTTCATCCAGCGAATTAGCATACTAACAAGTGGCTGCGCACAAACAATCATCGCTCCGTTTATCGTCCATAATAAACTATAGTGACGAAGGCTAATATTCAATTCTTGCATATGTGTTGCAATCGCTCCTTGCCACTGTACGTATGTAACCCAGCATAAAGCATATGCTACACATACGATAAGAAGTGCTTTGAATCCAGGTGTAAGTGACCAACCTTTTTTCGTCTCAACTTCTTTTTGCACTCCTGGCTCTTTCTTGTCTTCCATACCACGGAATCCAATAAAAGCAATTAAGAAGAAAACAAAGTATAAAATAAAGTTCGCTAAGAAAATATAATCAAAACGATATGAAGCAACTAAACCACCACACGCTGTTCCAATCGCAATACCAACGTTTTGTCCAACGTACATCGCATTAAACGCTCGTCTTCCGCCCTCTGGCCAAACCGTACCAACCATCGCATACATCGATGGGAAGACCATCCCAGAACCGAAGCCGATTAACGCTAGCCACACAACATATAACGGCCAACCGTGGAAGAACACAAGACCTAAAATCGATACGAGTGTAATGACAATCCCTACTAAAATTGATTTATAACCGCCCCATTTATCAAATAAAACACCGCCGAGCAAGTTTCCGATTACACCAGTAAGCGAGTTGATCATTAGTACCATCCCGGCCACAGATAAAGATTTTCCTAGGTGATCATGCAAATAAATTGTATTAAAAGGCCATAAAAAAGAAGCACCCGTGACATTAATAATCATCCCAGCTACTAATAGCCATACTTTCCTTGGCATAGATTCCCCTCCTATTCTATTTTTTTCGTTCATATATAACAGTAAAATTGTAGTCGTTTTTAAATAGGAAGGCAACTGATTAATAGTTGATGAAATTCAGATAATGGTTTATCGGTAAATGAAATTATATTTATCCCTGCTTGAAAATATATCAGCGATTTTTCAATTATATCGACCACAACTTGAAATATATCAGCGATTTTCTAAATATATCGACTTACCGACAAAAAACGACATCCGTAACAATATAGAAATAAGGGAGACTGCATAAAGTTCATGCAGTCTCCCTTATTTCTACTATCCAACTTCTTTTTCTCTCTTCGCACTTTCTTTAGCGCTCCATTTAAATATTTTATCTAATAAGGAATATATTCTCCCAGATTCTTTCGTTAACAAAGGTCCTAACGATGCCAATATTAAAACATACAAAGCTGAGAACGGTTTAATCGTTGCCATTAAGCCGCCCGCAATTCCAATATTAGCGACGATAATGGAAAATTCTCCGCGTGATACAAGTGTTAAACCGATATTTGTAGAAGCCTTATGTGATAACCCGGCTTTACGTCCCGCAACCATTCCAGCAGTAAAATTACCGATAAGAGTAATGAAAACTGCTCCTAATGCCAACCACACTGCTCCTCCAAGCGAAAATGGGTCTATACTTAAACCGAAGCTGAAAAAGAATATAGCTCCAAAGAAATCACGAAACGGAACAACGAGCTGTTCAATTCGATCACTATGCTCTGTTTCAGAAAAGACGAGCCCTAATAATAATGCTCCAATCGCCTCTGCAACATGAATCGTTTCTGAAAATCCTGCTACGAAGAACAAAATAGCGAATATTACGATAATAAATATTTCATTGGATGAAATATCTAACATTTTATTTAAAAATCGTGTAGCTTTTCTAGCAACTACAAAGAATAGTAACATATATCCTACTGCAATTAAAATGGATGTAAGAGCACCTACAAATGACGTTGCCCCTCCGAGTACTAATCCTGAAACGACTGATAAATATACCGCTAAAAAGATATCGTCAAACATAATGATTCCTAAAATTAGCTCCGTCTCTTTATTACCAGATCTTCTTAAATCAACAATTACTTTCGCAACAATTGCACTCGATGAAATTGTTATGATCCCAGCAATAATTAATGTTTCTAATAAGGGGAAACCCATTATATATCCGTAAAGTAAACCTAATATAAAATTAAGCGATATATGAACAGTTCCCCCAAAAGCAATTGATTTTCCTGATTTAATTAATTTTTTAATTGAGAATTCTAAGCCTAAATAGAATAAGAGGAATATAACGCCAACACGGCCGAGGAAGGAAATAACTTCTCCGCTTTCAATAAATCTTAAATCGATAAGCCCTAAATCTGGGGCATGAGGCCCCACTAGCATACCGAGTATAATGAGAAACGGAATAATCGAGAACTTTAACTTTGCAGCGAGAATAGCTGCAAAAGCGACTAATACTAACGCAGTTCCAACTTCAAAGATTAAAGTATCCATCGATTATGAATCCCCTCCTACTGAAAGCAACTCATTAATAATTCTTTTTACTTCATGTCTTTCGCCTGATAATACAAGCATATCGCCAGCTTCAATGATAGAATCTGGGCCTGGATTAAAGAACTTCTTCATATTCTTTTTCAAAATGGCAATGATTGTTACATTATATGTGTTTCGGACATGTAAACTACCAATTGTTTTTTGTACGACTGGTGCATTATTTTCCACCTTAAACCACTCTATTGATAATCCTTCAAAAGCCATTTCAATCGTATCTAAAGCTTGTGGTCTATATACCATTCCGCCCAATATAGCTGCAATTTGTCTCGCTTCGGAATCACGAAGAGAGACGCTTGAAATACTCTCCTCATGATCCGCATCAAAATGGTACATTTCTCTTCGGCCATCATCATGAATAACGATAACCATCTTTTCATTACCTTTTGTAATCACTTCAAACTTACATCCAATACCCGGCAGTTCACTCTCTCTAATATTCATATTTTCCGCCCCCTAATTTTTTAGTTACGGCTTTTATAAATCGACATCAATCTCCGTTTTAAAGGTTTCATCTTTTGAGATACCTAAATACTTTAACGTCTCTGATGGAGTCGCGTGATGAAAATGTTTTTGCAATAGCGCAATCGCTATCCCTCTTTTGTATGCATGAAATCCAAACGTTTTTCGCATTGAATTCGTTCCGATTTTACCAACAACTCCAACTGCTTCTGCAGCATTATGAATTACACGATACGCTTGTTGGCGCGTAATTGAATTTGGCGTTTTATTAGATTGAAATACGTAATTTTCTCTTTTAACGCCAATAGATTGTACGTAATCTAAAAGCGCTTCTTTTACTTTTGTATTTAAATAAATATCTTGTTTAAATTTTTCATCTTTCACAGGAAGAGTATAAAACTCTTTAACAGTCCCGTCTTCATGTAATACATCTTCAAATTTCATACTAAGTAGCTCTGTAATTTTTAATCCTGTGTTAATTCCAATAACAAATAAAAGATAATCTCGCTGGGAGTGCTCTTTTAAATATTTTTTCATAGCCTCAATTTGGTTTATATCTTTTAATGCCTCTACAACTTCCATACATGTATTCTCCTCATCTTATGAACGGTAATTTTCTCATCATGTTGTCCATTTTACCTTATCATGCTATGAGATTTCCATGTATTATCCATTATTTTCACAATATACTTTTGTGATCCAAGCAGTTTTCAATTTGGAAATTTACAATTGTACAAATACGTTGTGGTTAGAAAAGAAATAGGGGATAAAAGTTCAGCTTCTTTCTATAGATTGGATTCCTCCTTTCCTTATCCAGCTGCTTCTACTTTTATATTACGTTACTTATTTACATTATATTATACATTTCAGTAACATTAAAGTGTTTTTTCTGAAAATAATAAAAACCGAGCGATTTCGCTCGGTTTTTTATTAATCTTCTTTCGGAAGAACAATTCCTTTATACAATTGAACTGTAATAAGGTAATAAATCGTGTAAATAACTACGAAAATTACGATTGGTACCCAAATACGGAAGTACGGATCGACTAAAATAAATCCGAAAATATTCATACCAACTAATACGTGAGCGATACCCACAATTGCTGGGAATAAGAATACTAAGAATAACTCTTTATAAATTGATTTCGTTAATAATTCACGGCGTACACCGATTTTACGAAGCATTTGATAACGCGTAATATCTTTTGATGCACCAGAAAGAATTTTGAACATAAGACAGCTTGCCATCATTGCTAAGAAAGCAATTCCAAGGAAGAAGCCCATAAACACTGTTCCGCTCGCAAGACCGTAGAACATGTCATACACTTGATATTTACTACTCATTTGCTCAGCTTTTATATTTTTATATTTAGCTAGCTGCAACTCGTCAAGTTTTTTCCATTCTTTTGTGTGTGCTACGAAATCGCCTGTTTTTCCAGTAAATACGATTCCTTCTTTACCATTTACAGTATCGTACATTTTTTGATCTACAATTTTAATGGCACGATCTTGGTATATATAATATGGTTGGATTGTTCTAAATGCCTCATCCCATTCTTCAGGCATTGCTTGTTCATTTTGAGTTTGTTCTGAGCTCACTCCTGCTACTGTACCTACTGGAGCCTCTCCTGAAATTTCTTTATATTTACCGAAATTCTCTTTACCTACACCATTTCGAATAAATGGCTTATGTTTCTCTAAATCTTCTTTTACATAATAAATATATTTGTCGTCTACTTTATAACGATACTCAGCTTTACTTTTAAATGATATGCCCTCTAAAATTTTCTTCTCTTCGGCTGTAGGATTATGAATAACTGAATCATAAATTTCAAATCCATCAACCGTTTTTATAACGTTATTTTTAAACGCCATACCACCTGAAATTGCACCAGCTCCAAGAGCAACTAACATTGCTACCGTAGCAAGCACTTTCGTTAAGCTATTAATACGGAAATTTAATTGTGCAAATGTAAAAGCATTAAGTCCTTTTTCACTACGCTTTTTATTACTCTTTAACTTTTTAATAATGACTGGAAGGAGTGATCCAAATAGCATGTAAGTACCTGCTGTTGTTGTAATTAATGCAATAAGGATTCCCATTTCTCTTAGTTTTTCCATGTAAATCATTGATGCATAGCCAATCCCTAATAAAATAACCGCTAGGAATGCAACTAAACCTGTCATTTTGCCTTTTACTGCAACACGCTCTGTTTGCGCATCTGCATGTACAAGTTGCAGTACAGAAATACGTGATAATTTAATACTGTTCATAATTGCTGATAATATAAATAGCGCAAAGAAGAAGATGCAAGTAACAGTCATAGATGGCAGGTAGAATGCTTTATAGCCTTCACCAGCAAATTCTAATTGTTTCATTAATAACTGTCCGATACCTTCTGCAAGTCCTACCCCAACCACAAGTCCAATTGCAAGAGAAGCAGCACCTAATACAATCGTTTCAATAAACATAAGTAATGTAACTTTATGTTTTTTCGCTCCTAACATCATATACATACCAAACTCTTTTTGACGAAGAGATAATAAGAAAGAGTTCGCATATAAAATATAGAAGAACGTTATGATAGCTAATAAAAATGAACCTGCTTGGAATACGAATCCAATTGATTGAATAACTGAGTTGGATTCGATAAACGCTTTATTCAGCGCTAACGTTTGAAACATATAAAAAATTGAGATAGACATGACAAGACCGACAAGTAAGACGATATAATCTTTCAGCTTACTTTTTAGCCCTGACATGGAAAGTTTGAATAACATGCTCTAGAACCTCCTTTCTTACGCTTTTTGTGTACCTAAGTCCGCAAGCACATCTAAAATTTCTTTATAAAACTCTTCACGTGTACCGTCGCGGTGAATTTCTTTATATAGCTCACCATCTTGAATGAATAAAATACGCTGACAGTAACTTGCACTATACGGATCATGTGTAACCATCATAATAGATACGCCTTGATCTTTATTTAAGTTTGTCATCGCATCAAGTAAACTCGTTGCATTTTTAGAATCAAGCGCTCCTGTTGGCTCGTCCCCTAAAATAATTGCAGGCTCATGTACTAAAGCACGCGCTGCTGCTGAACGTTGTTTCTGTCCACCAGATACTTCAGATGGATACTTTTGAAGAATTTCTGTAATCCCTAACATATCCGCTACTTTTTCTACTTTCGGTCCAATATTACGTGACGCGACACCTTGAAGAGATAATGGAAGTGCGATGTTTTCATAAATAGATAAGTTCTCTAATAGGTTAAAGTCTTGGAAAATGAATCCTAATTTTTGTGAACGGAAATCAGAAAGTTCACCTTGCTTCATTTTCGTAATATCCGTACCCGCAATTTCAACAACGCCGCCCGTTGCTTTATCAAGTGTTGAAATTACGTTTAATAATGTCGTTTTACCAGAACCAGATGGTCCCATAATCCCTACAAACTCACCCTCTTGAATTGAGAATGAAACACCTTTTAACGCATGTGATTGGTTCTCACCTTTTTTACCGTACACTTTTTGGACGTTTTTCACGTCTACAACTGGTTTCGTCATATATATCCTCCTACGCTTGTTTTTCCATTACCTATTTTGCGCTTTTTAGAGGCGAACTGCTATTTGTTAACATTACATTTACCTTACACTTTTGTAATATAAAAAAGATAAGTGTGTAAGGTTCGGTGATAAATGAAATTTTATTAGCGATTTCTCAAATATATCGGTGATTCGCGAACGAATATCGACTTTCCGAAAAAAATGACAATAAAAATGGGCTGTTCCACAAAAGGAACAGCCCACTTCTCTCTTTATTTCTTTAAAGGTGTTACCGTCCAATAGGTAATAACACGCCAAATCCATTCTAATGGACCCATTTTAAAGATTTTCATCCAAATTACGCTAAATACAATTTGAATTGCATAAATTGCAATACATACATATAACGTCTGCATGTAAGTTAAGTTTTCTGCAAAGTTAAATACACTTCCTGCGATTAAAATCATTGCAGTTTGTCCAATATAATTCGTTAAAGCCATTCGGCCATAATATTTCAGTGGTGCTAACAATGTTTGAACTAGTTTTAATTGAAGTAATAAAATTAATGCTCCAACATAGAAAGCTGAAATAATCGGTCCAACTGTAACACCAATTTTTAAAAATTGGCTTGCAGCATTCATTGTTCCATCCTCATTCTCAAGTATCATATTTATAAATGGTTCAGCAGGAACGTGCCCATATTGATACCATACAGCTATGACACTTAAAACAAACATAATACCTGTAAAAATAGCGACTTTCTTTATATTTTGCACAAGGTTTTCAAATACACGATATTGTCCTGCAGCAAGCCCTAATAAAATTAAGCCAAGTGGTAATAGTTCTTTAACTCCCATTACACTGAAGGCAATTGTCAAAATAAATCCTAGTACTAGGTTCACTGCTTTTTTCGCTTTATAAAACGGTAAAACGATTAATCCGCAAATTGCGTATAACGCCAGCGCTTCCCCAGGCTGAAACATTTGATGAATTAAACCAAAAATAAATAATGCTACTAAGCGACGTAAAAATAAAACATAGCCATTTTTCCCTTTCGCAATCGCTCTTGAAATAAAGATATAAAATCCTACTCCAAATAAGAATGAGAAGATTGAGAAGAAACGACCTTCTACAAATAAGTATAGAAACCTTTGATAGCTCACATCCACTGTATTAGGATCTGGGATTTTAATATGAAGTAGTGCAAGAATATTTACTAAAATAATCCCCAGTAGTGCAAAGCCACGAATGTAATCTAACTCATCAATTCGTTTGTTTGTAATATTGTTCCCCATAAAGCAGCTCCTTGTCCAAAATTTAATCCTCCCTTACTCTACTGGAAAAGGACAATTACAACTATCGGCAAACCTTACAGGAATCTTACATTATTGTCATATAGCAAAATAAAACCAGGTCATATTGCGACCTGGTCTACTCTGATTGTTTCGACTTTTGAGGTTGTCCTTTTTTACTATTACGCTGTTTTACTTGAACAATCGGATCAAGTTCATTCGAAAACTCAGCGTTATGTCCATTTTGTGTTTTTTGCTCTGGGTTATTTTGATCTGAACGTTTCGCCATTACATTCACTCCTTATTAGTGCGGTGTAATAATCATTTGATGTTGCAATTGGCGAATTGCCATACGTGCTCTATTTAATTGCTCACGTTGCTCATCATTTGCATGTTGTTGCATCGTTTGTAAATCGTTATACGCTTGTTCTAATTGTAACTGCGCATCCGAATACTCCATCGTATTATAATGCTCTTGTCTCATACCTTGGTCTAATTGTTCTTTCGCATATTCCACCGCTTGTTCCGCTTGTGTAATATACGATTCAAGTGATTGACGCTCTGCCATAATTGTCCCTCCTTGCTTCAATTCCCCTTTAGTGTGTCCCTTCCTTATGAACCTTATGAGTATGTTATAATGGATTTTGTGTTATTTTGACTCGGCTTAGGAGGGAAAGTAATGAAGGTTCAAAACCCTTTTCCATATACAAACGACAATAAACGTTATCATACATGGAATTATCATTTACGAAATGAATTTGGTGAAAAAATCTTTAAAGTTTCATTAGATGCTGGCTTCGATTGCCCGAACCGTGACGGTACAGTTGCTTATGGCGGTTGTACATTTTGCAGTGCTGCTGGATCTGGTGACTTCGCTGGCGATCGCCGCGATGATGTTATAACGCAATATCATGAAATGAAAGAAAAAATGCGCTCAAAGTGGAAAGACGGAAAATGTATCGCTTATTTCCAGGCGTACACAAATACACATGCACCACTTGAAGTGTTAAAAGAAAAATTCGAACCGCTTCTAGCAGAAAAAGACGTTGTCGGTCTTTCTATTGCGACTCGTCCAGATTGTTTACCGGACGATGTTGTTGAATATTTAGCGGACTTAAATAAACGCACTTACCTTTGGGTTGAACTCGGACTACAGACTGTTCATGAACGTACTGCAAATCTTATTAATCGCGCTCACGATTATCCGTCTTATGTGGAAGGTGTAAATAAATTACGTAAGCACGGCATTCGAGTTTGTTCTCATATTATTAACGGCCTTCCACTTGAAGATTACGACATGATGATGGAAACAGCTCGTGAAGTAGCGAAGCTTGACGTACAAGGAATTAAAATCCACTTACTTCACTTATTAAAAGGAACGCCAATGGTGAAGCAATATGAAAAAGGACAACTCGAGTTCCTTTCTCTTGAGGATTACGTAAGTCTCGTTGTTGACCAACTTGAAATTATTCCAGAAGACGTAATTGTGCACCGTATCACAGGTGACGGTCCACCTGATTTAATGATTGGCCCAATGTGGAGCTTAAATAAATGGGAAGTATTAAATTCCATCGATGCAGAATTTGTACGCCGCGGAAGCTGGCAAGGAAAATATGCAAATGAGGAGAAACAAAAATGAAATTAGAACGTGTATTACCGTTTGCTCGCACTCTCTTGCAAACAGCAGTAAAAGAAGGCGATTACGCTGTAGATGCAACACTCGGCAATGGGCATGACACTTGCTTCCTAGCTGAAATCGTTGGAGATAACGGAAAAGTATTTGGATTTGATATTCAAAAAGAGGCAATTGAAAGCTCAACAACTCGTCTAAAAGAAAAAGAGCTTTTTGAACGTACTGTTTTAGTTCACGATAGTCACGATACGCTTCTATCCGTATTACCGGAAGATGCAAAAGGAAAAGTAACAGGCGCAATTTTCAACTTAGGTTACCTTCCAGGCGGAGACAAGCATATCGTTACAAAACCGAACTCAACAATCTCAGCGATTGAACAATTATTAGAAGTAATGGCACCTGAAGGTATCATCGTCCTTGTTATTTACCACGGACATCCAGAAGGACAAGTAGAACGCGACGCTGTTCTCAAATTTGCCGAAGAACTAGACCAAAAACAAGCGCACGTACTGCGATACGGCTTCATTAACCAGCAAAATAACCCACCATTTATTGTGGCGATTGAGAAGCGATAAAGTGAAACTTTAATCAGTGGGGGCATCCCCACTGATTATTAGTTGAACCAATCGGGCATTTATGGGCAGTTTATCTCCCACCTAACCTCTTTGCTCCAGGCGAATTTTAAGGTGGGAGTTTTACTGCCCGTTAATGCGGGGTAATATATCAACGATTTTTCAATTATATCTATCGTAACTCAGGATATATCAACGGTTTTTTCGATATATCTATCATAACTTACAATATATCAACGATTTCTCGGATATATCGATTGTTCGACAAAACGTAACAAAAAAAGACGTGCATTCACTGCACGTTTTTTTGTTATCCTCCTATATAATGGATATATACAATCTTAAAGGAGACGAAACAATGATCGGAATACTAGCAGGAATGGGACCAAAATCAACTGGACCATTCGTCGATATAGTTGTAGCAAAGTGCCAAACAATATATGGAGCAAAGCATGATATGGACTTTCCTCATATGATGATTTACTCGTGCCCAACACCGTTTTACATGGATCGCCCTATTGATCACGAAGCGATGAAAAAAGCGATTATTGAAGGAGCACAAAAACTTGAAAGTACTGGCGCAAGCTTTATCGCTATGCCGTGCAATACGGCGCATCTTTATTTTGAAGAATTACAGCGATCTCTTTCTATTCCTATTTTGAATATAGTTGATGAGACGTTAAAAACAATTCCTGAAAATACAAAAAGAGTTGCTCTTCTCGCAACAGAAGCAACTGTTCAAGCTGGGATTTACCAAGATGGGATTGCAAAACGTAATATAGAGTACATTCATCATGAAAAATGGCAGGAAATGATTAATCAAATTATTACTTGGATTAAATCTGGAGAGAGTGAAGAAGCTCGCGAATTGTGGAATGCGCTCGTTTTACAGTTGGAAGATGAAGTAGATACTGCAATTATCGCATGTACCGATTTGAATGTGGTGGCGAGTGAGGATTTTGTTGATTCTGCTCAATGTCTTGCGAAAGCGGTTGTTGAGATGTATTTATCAAATAAGAAGAAATATTTATAAATGTTGAAACCCCTAAAAACTTTTAACTTTCTTCACAATTCTTTCAAAGTAATCACACTTAATCTCGCTATATTAAATAAGTAGTTATTCATATAGGGAAGGTTAGGGGAACTGAAAGTATGAAACAAAATCGTTCGCTTCATTACATTTTTTGGCGTTGGCATTTTTATGCTGGGCTTTTTATTACGCCGCTTCTTATTACTTTGTCACTAAGCGGAATTGGGTATTTATTTCGGGAGGAAGTTGAAGATTTCATCTATAAAGATTTATATTTTGGGAAGAGTGCTCAAACAGAATCTATTTCGATGTCTGATTCTATTTCCTTAACAGAGAAAAAATATCCACATTATAGCGTGGCGAAAATTAGTGAATTTAATGGGGATTATAATACGAGACTTACGATTGCAAATGGGTATACTGGGCAACAAAAATATGTGTATTTAGATAGTAATAATCAAATTGTTGGGGATCAAAACGCAAGTGAAACATTTGCCAATATAATGAGGGAATTACATAGTTCTCTTTTAGTTGGTGGCACTGTCGTCAACTATACTGTAGAACTTGCGGCATGCTGGACAATCTTTTTAATCGTAACCGGATTGTACATGAGTATACGCCAATTCAAAAACACACCCTCATCCAATAAGCGAGAGAAAGCAAAAAGACGTCATTCTATTATCGGTATTATATTTACAATTCCTCTCTTTCTGCTAATCGCATCTGGATTGCCATGGTCAGGATTTATGGGGAACCAAATTTATAAAATTGCATCTTCTAATGAATCACTCGGATATCCAAAATTGTACATGGCACCGCCTGAATCAAAGGTAAAAGAATTGCCGTGGGCAACAAGAAAAGAAGCTCCTCCTGAATCGAATTCAAATGAACCGAAAGCAATTTCTGTCGATGAATTACAAAAAGGAATTGAAATAAAGAAGCCATATGTTATTTCACTACCAGCTGATCCGAAAGGTGTATTCACTGTTTCGAAATCGAGCGGTTCTGGTATTACAGGGATGCATGTTGCACCAAGTGAAGAGATAACAGCTTACTTTGATCAATATAGCGGGGAACTCATTTCAAAAACGGACTATCGTGATTATGGATTACTTGCACAATGGTTCACTTACGGTATCCCGCTTCATGAAGGACATTTATTCGGATGGCCAAATAAAATATTATGCTTACTAACGACATTATCTCTACTACTTCTCATTTATTACGGAATAAAAATGTGGTTAGCAAGAAAGCCGAAAGGAAAATTAGCAGCACCTCCAAAACAAAGAGATAAGAAAAGTATATTCGTTTTCTTTATCATGATGGTTATACTAGGCGCTGTCATGCCTTTATTCGGACTATCTGTTTTAGTTATTTTTGCAATTGAACTTCTCATATATGTATTTTCAAAAATACGGTCATAATAAAAAAAACCACTCTACATGAGTGGTTTTCTTCATCACTGCGCCATTTTCTTTCGGTACATCTTCCCGTTCCAATAGAAGAATCGTGAAGTGAGACCTCCGTATTTTACAATGCGCCGTGCCATTTTGTGCATATTCTTTTGTGCTGATACTTTTTGGTCTGATAAATAAATACCAAGTAATCCTCGGCTTATGAGACGATGAAACTTCGCATGAGGTAAATCACCAATGCTCTTCTCTGCTTCTTCTACAAAGTGTTTCATACGATCTAATATCGCTTGCTCGTTTTCATAATAACTACAGAAATTCAAATCCCCGCCGATACGATCTTCTTCTTGATCGATGAAATAATCAAGTAAGATGTGAAGTCCTTGTACGTAAGGGAAGTATCCTTGTCTAATTTTCGCAATATCTTCATCATGTAATTCATCATGAAATGCATATGCTACAAGACAGAAAATTCCAAGCGTAGAACCGGCACATGCTGAAAATTCAAACCAGCTCATCTCAGGTAAGTTTTCTTTATGTGCTTCAAACCATGTTTTCAGGCGCGGTTCTCTTTCTTCTAACTTCACGTGTTTATGAATTTGTAAATCACAATAATAACAAGCAAGTTCATGAAGAACAGGAGCAATTTTGTCATAGTGCTTCGTTTTCTTTAAAACATCTTGGCACGTTTCAACAAGTTCATCTAAATAACCACCATCATCTTGATCATCACGATAGCGATAATAATTACCGCCACCTTCTACTTCAGGTGATAATGCCATTAACATAGATTCATGCAGTGCGGCAAAATCATTTGGGTCAAGTGATGTACTGCGGTCACATAAATTATCTAAATAATCGCTGATTGTTTGATACGCTACGATAAAACGAATGCATTCCTCTCGGTGTTCATTTGCTAGCAGCGATAAAATGCCACCACCCTCACAATGAAACGTTTTATGCTCAATACTTGCGATTGCCTGACTATGAAGCTCATCATTCGGAATATGGTAGGCACGCTCTTTCCACATCGCTAGCTCATGGTGTACAACCGGAAACACATCACGGTATACTTTCGCCATGAGCGTTATGGGATTACTCGGTACGTTCACTTCTTCCTTCATCTCCTCTATTAAATGTACAAATAATGATTTATTTGTTTGTTTTTACTATATTATTGACATGTATTTCAGTAAATGACTGAATATAATTCAAAATTTCATCACGCTCATACTCATTTAATAACTCGTGATAACAATTCGGCCATTCTTTATATGCCTTATCACCTATTTTAACATTATCAAACCACATGCGGACACGTGTTTTATCTACAAGTTTATCCTCACATGCTTGCATTAGCAAGAGCGGAACGTCTGGAAAATCGTCTATTTTTTTATGAGCAATTTCGATAGACTTAATCAATTCACTATACCAACGTACTGATACTTTGCGCAAGAACAATGAATCATTCTCCATTGCATCTCTCACTTCATGATTCCTTGTTGACATTTCCACCGTAAGATTCGTTGCAAATTGCAATTTTGGAGCCACAACATTTAATATTTTTGAAGCAAATTGAAGTGGAGCAGAAGGTCCGGCTGCTACACCTAAACATGGCGAACTTAAAACAATACCATCTACATCCTCTCTCTTCGTTTCTTGCATCATACGAATGACGATAAGACCGCCCATACTATGACCAAATAAAAAGATAGGTAACCTATACTTTCTTGCTTCTTTCACCCATAATTTAACTTCCTCTATGTATTCATCAAATGAATCAATATGTCCTCTATTTCTTGAAGTCGTTCCATGTGACGGAAGGTCCCCCATCACGACGTGGTAGCCGATATGATTCCACACTTCCGCAACGGCTTCGTAACGTCCGTGATATTCCATTGCGCCGTGCACGATAACAATGACAGCTTTCGCTTCCTCTGCTTCATAATTCCACATACGGACCTCCTCCATTTCACTCTTTCTCATAATTTGATACACTAAAACTAGTCTCTAGGAAAGGAAGACTTTACATGATATATCCTTACAAAGAAAAAAATCCGAAAATTTCGAGTAGTGCTTTTATCGCTGACTATGTTACGATTACAGGCGATGTTTCGGTTGGCGAGGAATCAAGTATTTGGTTTAATACAGTCATCCGTGGTGATGTGTCACCAACAATAATCGGAGACCGAGTAAATGTACAAGACCAATGTACACTCCACCAAAGCCCTCAGTATCCTCTTATTTTAGAAGATGATGTTACAGTTGGGCATCAAGTTATTTTACATAGCTGTCATATTAAAAAGGATGCTTTAATTGGAATGGGATCCATTATATTAGATGGTGCTGAAATTGGCGAAGGAGCTTTTATCGGCGCTGGAAGCCTCGTTTCACAAGGAAAGAAAATCCCGCCAAACACGTTAGCTTTCGGTCGTCCCGCGAAAGTCATTCGTGAATTAACAGAAGAAGACCGTAAAGATATGGAGCGTATTCGTACGCAGTATGTTGAAAAAGGTCAATATTATAAATCACTACAAAAATGATTTTACTGCTGCCATAATACTGGCAGCTTTTTTTATATAAAAACTAACTTTTTCTTTACAAAACATTATTACTCCCTCAACAAAATCTTATTAAAATAAAAGCTAATATCTCCATATATATGTAAACGAGGGAGGAGAATTTTCATGAAGGTCAGTGGATTATATAAAATAGAATGTTACATTTTTAAAGGAATTAATCGCTACTTTGATCAAAAAACATTAAATATCTTTTTCAGCAATATTACCCATATCGGTGGTGCTACTTTCTCCATTACACTTACACTTTTCTTTTTAATTTTTGCAAAAGGGACTTTACACCAAGCGGCAATCGCTACTGCTATTTCTTTAGCAATTAGCCATATTCCTGTACAAATATTAAAAAGGTGGTATCCACGAAAACGTCCTTATTTAACAATTCAGGATGCGAAATATCCAGTCCATCCATTAAAAGACCACTCTTTCCCGTCTGGTCATACAACAGCCGTTTTCTCTGTCTTCATTCCATTTATTTGCTATAATCCAAGCTTACTTGCTTTCCTATTACCGTTAGCATTATGCGTCGGTATTTCTCGTATTTATTTAGGGCTTCACTATCCGTCAGATGTATTCGTCGGCATGTGCCTTGGCACTTGCTCTGGCATCATCTCTTTTTATCAATTCATCCCACTTTTCACATAAAGGAGTGATATGATGAGAGTCGCCATTTTTACCGATACTTTTACGCCACAAGTTAACGGGGTTGCGAAAACGTTAGAACGATTAACAAGTTACTTTCAGAAAGAACAGATCGCCTATTCTGTTTTCGCCCCTCAACATACAGCTGAAGATAATTTCGTGGCTAATGTGAACAAGATGAGAAGTATCCCGTTAACAATATTATATCCAGAATGTCGCTTTTCTTTTCCTACTCCGCGTATTAAACGGGAACTTCATTCCTTTAAACCTGACATTATTCACATTGCCACACCTTTCAACATGGGACTTTGTGGACTGTATTACGCCAAAAAGTTAAACATCCCAGTTGTCGGTTCTTATCATACTGATTTCGATGCGTATTTACGCTATTACAAAATTGAATTTCTCACCAATATGCTTTGGAACTATTTAAAATGGTTTCATAGTCATATGCAAAAAAATTTCGTTCCCTCCCCTGAAACATTACATCAATTAAAAAATAAAGGCTTTCAGGCCCTCTCCATTTGGGGACGTGGTGTAGATTGCACACTCTTTCATCCAGCTTACAATACAGACCTATTCCGAAAAAAATATAATATTACAGCGAAGTATGTTCTTTCCTATGTAGGACGAATTGCTCCTGAAAAAGATATTGATACGTTGCAAAACCTTATCGTTAAAACATCGCATACTCGAAACGACATTCATTGGCTCATCGCAGGAGACGGACCTCTAGCAACAAATTTGCGTGAAGCTGTTCCGCAAACAAATGTCACTTTTACTGGCTACTTACAAAGTGCAGATTTAGCCGCTGCATATGCTTGTTCTAACATAATGGTATTTCCATCAGCTACTGAAACATTCGGAAATGTTGTACTTGAATCACTCGCATGTGGCACACCTGTCATTGGTGCAAATAGTGGCGGGGTTAAAAATATTATTACAGATGGAAAAACGGGAATTCTTTGTCCCCCTAAAAATGAGGATGCATTTCTATCATCCATTTATTCTTTATTGCAAAATGAAGAAAAACTTGAGCAAATGGGAATAGCAGCTTCATCTTTTGCGAAATCAAAAAGCTGGGATGAGATCTTTCGCGCCTTACTTAACCAGTATGAAGAAGTCCTTCAGCATACCGCATCAGAGTTACTTGCTTAAACAGAAAAACTCCCTTCAAAAACGAAGGGAGTTTATTACACACTTGTGAATTTTAGTTAAATGAATGATACATAAGGTGAAATATCATTTATTTCCATATTCATTATAGCAAAAATAAACATAACTAAACAGACTTGTAATAAAAACCCATAAAAATTAATATATGGTTATACAGTGTTTTTGCTGTATAATGATTTTAAGAATTCCCCTTAAAATCAACTTACTCACATACCTTTATACAGCAATTGTTCCCCAATTCTGTATATCAAAAAACCTTTCATTCATTTGAAAGGTCTTTTTGAGCCTGCACATATTCTTCTTTTGTATTTACATTTATAAACCAATCTGTATTCGCTTGTACATCTTCTCCAGCAACATACTTCACATTACATTGTGATAAAAGCTGCCCCATACTTCTTTTCTCTTCCTGAAGTAAAGCATAAATCTTTTCTTTCACGCGGTTATGATACGCTGCAAGTAGCGGCTGTTTTCTTCCATTAATAATAGGTACAACCGCATCATATTCATTGCTCGTTTGCTCTAGTAAAATGGTAAACCATTCATGCGAAACATTTGGCGCATCGCAAGGCATAATAGCGTACCAATCTGCTTCTATGTATTCCATTCCTGATACAATGCCGGCAAGCGGCCCATTTCCTTTATAGTGCGGAATATCTTCTATAACAGGAACTTGTACGAATTGCTCTACTCGCTCTTTTATATCAGAGTGACTGATGACTACAACTTCTTGGAGCGCACTTGTCATCACTTTCAAAATAAGCTCAATAAAAGTACTATCTCGCCAGCTCGCTAACGCTTTTGGCTCACCGAATCTACTCGACATACCGCCCGCTAATACAATTCCAGCCCACTTACTCATTGGCGATGCAGCTCAAATGTAATATGGCCTAATTCCGGTAAAATTAATTTATTCATCGCAAGACGAACCGCTCCGCTCGACCCTGGCATCGAGAAAACTACTTTACGTCCAATTGTACCGCCGATTGCTCTACTTAACATTGCGCTGCTTCCGATATCTTCTAAATAACTAATCATGCGGAACAGCTCACCAAACCCGACAATCTCTTTATCTAATAATGCTGACACTGCTTCGATTGTTACATCACGCTTCGTAATACCAGTACCGCCATTTGTTAATACAACATCTACGTCTTCCCTATGATAACCAGCTAACACTGCTTGCTGAATACTTTCTTTATCATCTTTTACAATTTCATAAGAGGTCACTGTATGTCCTGCCTCTTTTAATAATTTATGTAATAATTGTCCGCTCTTATCTGTTTCTTCCGTACGTGTATCGGAAATCGTAACAATCTTGCAACGCACTTCTTTTGGAGCTTGTTTTTTATGTTCAGTTACACTCATTTTGTATCTTTCCTTTCTTAAAGACTTTTCTTCATTTTATCATACATATCTTTACACAATTATATATGAAGCCAATCATGCGCCATGATACAATATAAGTATACTAACCCACAAAAAGGAAAGTGCACTTTCTTATACTCCTAGACTACACATCTTTAGCTACTCCTTATATTTTCTACATAATAGAATTCAATTTTAAAACTTGTACTAAAAAATAAATTGGAGGTCTACATATTATGGAACTATATAAAAAATTAACAACAACATTTATCCTCTTATTCATCGCTTCAATCACTGTCGGCTTTTCCTTAAAAGGCGCAATTCCATACGCTACATTAGTAAGCATTATATTCGCGACACTATTTTTACTAAGCAGTGCCTTTTGCGCAGGAAAAGCACGTCAATTGAAAGGTTGATTGCATATGTTCCAGAAGAAACCCACCCTTTCTAAATCATGTAAAAAGGAAATAAAAACGTATGAAAAGGCATGACTAATATGAAAAAGTATATTGAGCTAGATGGAGAAGTATATTGTAGTTCATGCATTCAAATTGTAAGTAAAACGAAATAAAAAAAGCTTTGCGCTCACCGCGCAAAGCTTTTTTTCATATATTATAGACCAGCTTGCTCTTTTAAAGCTGCAGCTTTGTCTGTACGTTCCCATGAAAGATCTACATCAGTACGTCCGAAGTGGCCGTAAGCTGCTGTTTGTTTGTAAATTGGGCGACGTAAGTCTAGCATTTTAATAATACCAGCTGGGCGAAGATCGAAGTTGTTACGAACTAGTTCTACTAGTACGTCTTCAGATACTTTACCTGTGCCGAATGTATCAACTGAAATTGATACTGGTTGTGCTACACCGATTGCGTATGCAAGTTGTACTTCTGCTTTGTCAGCAAGACCAGCTGCTACGATGTTTTTCGCAACATAACGAGCTGCATATGCTGCAGAACGGTCAACTTTTGTTGCATCTTTACCAGAGAATGCACCGCCACCGTGGCGAGCGTATCCACCGTAAGTATCAACGATGATTTTACGTCCTGTTAAACCAGCATCACCTTGTGGTCCACCAATTACGAAGCGGCCAGTTGGATTAATGAAGAATTTCGTTTCTCCATCCATTAATTCTGCTGGTACTACAGCTTTAATTACGTGCTCTTTTAAGTCGCGATCGATTTCTTCCCATGTAACATCTGGATGATGTTGTGTAGAAATTACGATAGTATCAACACGTACTGGTTTACCATTTTCATCATACTCAACTGTAACTTGCGTTTTTCCATCTGGACGTAAGTATGATAATGTATCATCTTTACGTACTTCAGTTAAACGGCGAGCTAATTTGTGAGCAAGCGAGATTGGAAGTGGCATTAATTCTTGTGTTTCATTACATGCAAAACCAAACATTAAACCTTGGTCTCCTGCACCAATTGCCTCAATCTCAGCGTCAGTCATTTGACCTTCGCGTGCTTCTAGCGCTTGGTCAACACCCATAGCGATGTCAGCAGACTGCTCATCGATAGATGTTAAAACAGCACAAGTTTCTGCATCGAATCCGTATTTTGCGCGTGTGTAACCAATGCCTTGAATTGTTTCACGAACGATTTTCGGAATATCTACGTAAGTAGAAGTCGTAATTTCCCCCGCTACCAATACTAAACCAGTTGTTACAGTTGTTTCACAAGCTACACGTGCATTTGCGTCTTTTGATAAGATCGCATCTAAAATTGAATCAGAAATTTGGTCACAAATTTTATCTGGATGTCCTTCAGTTACAGACTCAGATGTGAACAGATGACGTTTTTTTGTCATGTGGTAAACCTCCCTACAGTAATTGTATATATTGTACGGAACTCATCCTTAATTTGCCACAAACTGCGACATACATTTATTCTCCCACACAAGCATACAGAAAAACCTTTCCTACTTTACATAGAGGAAAGGTTTAATTTGCTACTTGCATACTGCTTTTTGCCCTTCGCTCTTATCGTTCGAGACCTGTAGCCTCGCACAGGTTTTAGCACCTATTCACCTGTATTTATCAATACAAGTGAGGTTGCTGGGCTTCATCGGGCCTGTCCCTCCGCCAGCTCGGGATAAGAGAGTATCCGTCCCAACCTATACTAAAGAAATGATATTCATTTGTCAATTAATATTCACATTTTCCTGAAAGTTTTTCTCAATACGCCTGAAATGAAATATTAATAGGGAAATAATGCATTCACACAAACAAAAAGAAATAAATAGTATACATTATTTATATAATTGTGTTATACTCTTGTTGGGGATTACGAGAAATATTTCATTAAATGAAAAGGATGGTATATAAATATGAGTACTGTGAATGTCCAAATTGGTTTACACGAATTATTGAACGGAAGCAATGCACAGATTCAACTAAGTGTTCCGCAATTAGTGGAAAAAGTATTAATGCGAAATGAAGGGAAATTAACTTCTACTGGTGCCGTTTCTGCTTCAACAGGAAAATATACAGGACGTTCTCCTAAAGATAAATTTATTGTGAAAGAAGCATCGGTTGCTGACAAAATTGCTTGGGGAGCTGTGAACCAACCGATTTCTGAAGAACATTTTAATAAATTATATACTAAAGTTTTAGAATACTTAAAAGAAAAAGAAGAGTTATTCGTCTTCAAAGGATTTGCAGGCGCTGACCGCAATTACCGCCTACCAATTCAAGTTATTAATGAATATGCATGGCACAATTTATTTGTACATCAATTATTCATTCGTCCAACTGAAGAAGAATTAACAACTCATGAGTCAGGGTTCACAATTGTTTCTGCACCGAACTTCAAAGCTGATCCAGCTGTTGACGGTACAAACTCTGAAGCATTCATTATGGTTTCATTCGAAAAACGTATTGTACTAATTGGTGGTACAGAATACGCTGGAGAAATGAAAAAATCAATCTTCTCTATTATGAACTTCTTACTACCTGAACAAGATATTCTTTCTATGCATTGCTCTGCAAACGTAGGTGAAGAAGGTGACGTAGCACTATTCTTCGGTTTATCTGGAACAGGTAAAACAACTTTATCTGCTGATCCGAACCGTAAATTAATCGGTGATGATGAACACGGTTGGTCTGATAACGGTGTATTCAATATTGAAGGCGGTTGCTATGCAAAATGTGTAAACCTTTCTCACGAGAAAGAACCACAAATTTTCGATGCAATCAAATTTGGATCTGTTTTAGAAAACGTTATCATTAATGAACAAACGCGTATCGCGGACTACAACGATACTACTTTAACAGAAAATACTCGTGCTGCATACCCTATGCATGCGATCGACAATATCGTACTGCCAAGTGTTGCTGGACACCCAAATACAATTATTTTCTTAACTGCTGATGCATCTGGCGTATTGCCTCCAATCAGTAAGTTATCAAAAGAGCAAGCTATGTATCATTTCTTAAGTGGTTACACTAGTAAACTAGCAGGAACAGAGCGCGGCGTTACATCTCCGCAAGCTACATTCTCAACTTGCTTCGGTTCACCATTCTTACCACTTGATGCATCTCGCTACGCTGAAATGCTTGGTGAAAAAATCGAGAAACACGATGCGAAAGTATTCCTAGTAAACACTGGCTGGACTGGCGGCGAATATGGCGTTGGTAAACGTATGAACTTAGGTTATACTCGTGCAATGATTCAAGCAGCATTAAGCGGCGAACTTGCAAAAACTGAAACAGCTAAACATGACATCTTCGGTCTTGAAGTTCCACTTCACGTACCAGGTGTACCTGACGAAGTGTTAATGCCTGAACAAACTTGGGCTGATAAAGCTGCTTACAAAGCAAAAGCAATCGAGCTTGCAAATGAATTCAAAGAGAACTTCAAAAAGTTCGAAAGCGTTTCTGAAGATATTATTAACTTAGGCGGCCCAATCGCTTAAATTAAAACTTTCTGTTGAAATAACCCTTTACTCATATGAATAAGTGTCGTGTAACCGTAAAGTTTCGCGTACTCACCGACAAAACCCAATGCGGCTTAACGGTTACACACACTTACATAAAAAAGAAGCTTACGTTTTTACGTAAGCTTCTTTCTATATACTCTTATAGCTTCTACTCTTCGCTAAATCCTCTATTCCACCTAAAGACTGTCCAAGCACAATTTTTAATTTATATACTCAAATTTTCACACGTACACATCATGGATTCAAACATATTAACTACTTTCCTACCCACTACATCTTCTGGGTTTACGACGAATGGGGCTTAAATAGGCACTGACCGCTTCTATCCCACGCCAGATCCTCTATTCCATCTATAAAGTATCTTTTTATCTTTTTTAACTCTTCGTTAGTTCTTTCTCATCTTTCATGCTATAGTATCCTAAATTCACAACGATTAAGAAATAACCACCCATAATCCCTACTGCAAATGCCCACATAACCATGTGGTGCTCAATTTCGTACATAATAATAGCACCCAAAATGGCAGCTGCAAAACGGTTAAACATACCGAGTGTCGGTGCTTTCGTCTTCTTTACAATACTATCTCCAAGCTTCTCAATTCTTCTCCCTAAAAGCCAAACGCAATACATACTTACAATAAGCCCAATTCCAGCGCCTAAAAAGTGTGCTGAAAACGGTGTTAACATCCAACCTAGTAACAAAATACCTAGTATATAATACGATTGGATTTTAAATGATCTTAGTGACATACTAATCATGCTGTACCCCTCTTCATTCGTTCTTATCTATCCAACAAAAAATTTCTTTCAAATTCATATTCCTTACATCCATTTCACTCAAATCAAAAACAACATAAACCGTATGTTTATGTTGTTTAAATGTTTTTAGGAAATAATATTATACAAGATTTCGAACATCATATTCTCATATTTTGTGACGGTTTTCCAAACTTTTTTCGTCCATTTATGAAAAAAATGATATCAATCTATGAACATACGGATATGATGTAATAAGCACACAAATAAAGGGGGCGTCTAATGATTTATTTTTTAATGGCTCTCATTCACCTCATTATCCCTGCACTTATCGGACTTTCATTGTATTGGTACACGAAAAATCATAGCATTTTTTACGCTGTCCTCGGTGTTCTTCTTCCTGGTATTATTCTTATTACACTCTTCCGTATTCCATTTTTAAACTTAATCCCACTTATTACTGCTATCTTATTTCTCATCTTCTTACCAAAAATAAAAAAATAGGAAAGCAGATCATAGGTGATCTGTTTTCCTATTTTGATATAGGTTCCCCTGCAATAGAATGAACTTTTACTTTCTCCGATTTCACAAACCATAGACCGACAAAAATGATAATTCCACCGATGATCTGTTGAAACGATACATATTCATTTGCCCAGACAGCTGCAAATAAAACAGCTACAAGCGGCGTTATATACATATATACCATCGTATGTGACGCCCCAATTTTTTGAACACCAACATACCACATCACTAAGCCGAATACTGTGACAAAGAAAATAGAATATAGTAAAGCAAATAGTGTCATTCCGTGAGTAATTTGAAATGGCATGACAAACACATGCGGACCACTTAACAATAATAGCGGAATCGCACCCACTAATGCAGACCATGTAGTAACACGTAATGCTGAATATTTTTTAATTAATGGTCCTGCTAAAACAGGATAAAGCCCCCAGCATATTGATGTAATAAGTCCAATTCCATTGCCATAAAAAGAACTAGTAAGTGAACGTCCTGCTACTAAAACTAATGCTGCACCAACAAAAGCAATCATAGAACCGATTAACTTTCGAGAAGAAAAATTTTCTTGTTTCAGAAAAATCGCAAATACAGTTGTAAAAATAGGTGATATAGAAATGAGTAAAGAGGCATTTGTAGCGGATGTATATTTGACAGTTTCCATAAATAACGTTTGATACAGTACAATACCTACAACGCTAACGATGATTAATCTAGGTATATCCTTTCGCTCCATATAAACCGACTTTTCAATAAAAAAGGTAAGGAGTAACAGAAGCGGTGCCGCCGCCATCATACGAAGTGCAGTAAACTCAATTGCTGTAAATTCTAAAAGTCCATACTTCGCAATCGTATAGTTAATCCCCCAAATAATAACAACACTTAAAATTAATAACTCAATTCCCCATCTTCTCATGCGTATCCCCTCCGCAAAGAAGATTATACAGAAAATTCAATCATATGTACATTTCATTATGTGAAAAAATCTTTTTATTATATGAAACTTTTTGGTAAATGAAATTATATCGGCGATTTCCCAAATATATCGACTAATCAACAAAAATCGACAATAATAGCGACTTATAAAATAAAAAAATGTGAGTCCAAAATACATTTTGGACTCACATTTCCTTTACTATACTCGAACGTGTAACTTCATATTTGGATTATAAAACTGGCTTGGGCTCTTCAACTGAAAAGTTCCTCCACCTTCATGCCAATCAACCGTTAACTTATCATCCATAAATACAAGCTTTGTACGATCAGCGATAAAATTCATTGTGCTTGATTCAATATCCACATCGCGCTCATCTTTTTCTGCTACAGCTACTAAATCGATGATTCCGCTCATAACACAACCGCAACCCTCATTATCGTAAAATAACTTTATATATTTCGCTTCACTCGGAATCGTATCCATAATCTTTTTATATGCTGCTTCTGTTACAGTAACGTACATATGTTAATCTTCATCCTCTCTTCTCTTATCATTCATATATTGTATCACCATTTTTCTCAAAAATTATATACAGAAAATTAAGACTAATATACAATGTATGTGATAAAGTTTCAGCAATCGAGCTTTTATGAGTAGTTCATGCAGGAGAAAGGATGTTTACTATCCGTGTTCAAACTACAACGATATCCTATGTTATTAGGTCTATTTAGTAGTTTCTTCATTTCTAGCGGAATGCTATTACAGCATGTACTTCCCTATTCTCCTTCTATTGACTGGATTCTAGGTTTTATTTGTTTCCTATCCGCTTCTTATTTTACTACGAAGAATACAAACAACTCATAAAGCAAGAATCATCTTAAGGAGGATTATCAAACATGCCAGCCTTAAAAAAAATAGAGCAATCACTCGATCACTTATTTCAAATTGAAAAATACGGAAAAGATAGCGCCTTTAGTCGATTTATCCCAGCCGTATATGATCCTATCAAATTTCCTTGGCAACAATTTTTCGAAGCAAATTTTGTAGATTTATTTAACGGCCTTATGATGCACGGATCTGAAAATGTAAACAAAGTATTTTTAGCTGTATTCCCTACAGATGACGTTCTTGAAACATTCATTTCACAATCCACACCCGGTGATTTACTCTTTATGCACCATCCCCTTGTAATGGAGTGCGGTGATCCAATTGGAAGATCAGGCCGCGGTTTCATACCAATTCCTGAAAAATATTTGCAAGGAATAAAAGAAAAACAACTTTCTATATATACATGTCACGTACCAATGGATTTTCATCAAACTCATGGAACGAGTATTTCAATTGCAAAAGCATTAAATGCTACTGTAGTGGACAACTTTGCATATGGAGGTCCAGAACAAGAACCAGTTGGCCTTATTTGTGAAATAGATGAAACATCGACAGAAGCACTCCAAAAACATCTAAAAAAACTCTTCCAGATTCCTTACACAGACTTCGAAGGTAAACGACATGATTCCATTAAAAAAATCGCAATTATCGCTGGATGTGGCGATGTTGTATCTTTAATGAAGGAAGCAGAAGAAAAAGGTGCTGAAGCATATATTACAGGAGAAATCCATTGCCATATCGACAATGATTACGGCCGACATAAATATTCTCTCATTATGGATTATGTAAAAGAAACGAATATGTCTCTAATTGGGGTGTCACACTCTGCCTCTGAATATTTAGTGAAAGAGACATTGATGTATGATTGGTTTAAAGAGAATTTTGATGTGGATGTTATTTTGCTTCCGCAGGAGAAATGGTGGCTCTAACACTATCATTTTTTAATTTATATACACAATACAATCGACCACAGAAAAATAGATAAATGAGAAAGCACATGTACCAACGTAAATGCTTTCGTTGTGCCAGAAAACGAACCTACTGTTAGCACCGAATTTACTGGTGCTAATAGTATTACAGCTGGAAACCTATTTTTGAGAGAGTATACAACCCCTCTTTATATTCATGCTGCAAGTGCTTTATATTCTGTTTTTCTCATTACTGATATATAGCAATTCATTCCATAAAAAAAGACCCGAGATTCGGGTCAACAAATAGAAATATAAATGAACTACAACAAATAACAGACAAAGCCATTATATATTTTTCATAGTAAAACATCCATTATTTTCTTTTTACACTATCAATATATTATTTTTCTTTATCGTCTTCTTTTTTAGAGCGTCTACCTAAGAAGAACACAAGAACTAATAATATAATTACCAGTAGTACTCCGCTGATAATGTAATATAGCGTGTAGTCTTTTTTCGCTTCTACCGCTGTATCATTTAACTTATCGGCTGTCTTTCCTTCAATTGTAAATTTCTTCGTCCATTCCCACTTTTGATCGCCATCAGTAGCTTTCACTTCTACTCGGTACGTTCCTGGATCAAACGCTTTGTTTTCCCAGCTAATAGCGTAATCAAAGTTTGAGTTTGGCGCCATTCTTAAATTTTCTTTTTTCGCTTCAAATAAAACATCTGTACCTTTTTCTTTATATACCTTTGCATCAACACTTAAATTTTTTAACATTGCTGGCTTTACGTTTTGTAAATTTGCAGTAACAACGTTACGCCCGTTAACTTGTGTTGGCTTTACTTCGTTTAATTTCATGTCTGGTTTTACTTCAGCATCTGTCTCTTTTAAAACAACACCAATTGCGTATGCATATTTATTTTCAATTTGCACACCTTCATCTTTTTTCTTTGCATTCTCATCTTCTTTTTCTTTAAAGTATAAACCACCTAAAATAACACCATCAAACGACTCACTTGGCATTTCCAAGTTTATATCAACTGTCACTATGCTGTTAACCGGTACTTTCGTTTCTTTTGGCATTTTAGCAATTTTAGAAAACGGATATTTCAAAGTAGAATCCGTTTTTGGTTCTACTGTACTATAATCTGTAATACCATTACTATTCGTAATTGCTGCATTAGCAAACGATTCTACCACAACTTCTTTATTCGTATCATTTTTCATTTGGACTTGAATTGTTTGCTTTTGTCCAGGTTGCATTTTCAAATCAAAATACGTTTGATTTTTATCAATTTGATTTTCTGGTATAACTGCTGTCACAGCGAATTTCATTTCAGCTGCATATACTGAAAAAGCGTTTACCATGAAGAATGTAATTAATAGTAAGCTAGTAAATAGTTTTTTTACCATCTCTTATGTAATCCCCTTCATATCCATTTTATAGACAAGAAAGAGACAAGGTTAAAGCCATTCCCTTATCTCTTCTCATTTTCCTCTTTTATCTTAAAATTCCTCTTACTTACATAGGAGCGTCTGTTAGTTCCCAAGTTAGTGAAGTTGTGTATTGTGTTTGTTCTTTTTTCGTTTTACCTGGTACAGATAACTCTACGCTTTGTTTCGCTTCTGTTGCATCTTTACCAAACGTATTTACCCATGTACCCATACCTTGGTTTTCTTTTGCATCGATTAAATCAGATGCTGCACCACTTGGATTTAATGTGATAGATTGTTCTGCTGTTGGTGCGTCGCTACCTGCATTTGATTTCAAAGCTGAATTTTTTAATGTCAATGCCGCGCCATCCAACGCTTTATCATCTGCAGTTTTGAATTGACCATTTTGTTTTACTGTTAAATGCCATCCAGCATTTGTACCACGATTATCTGTTACTTGAACGTAGTTCGGCACGTCAATTACAGAACCGTCTACTTTTTTCTTTACTTTATCTAATTCTGCAAAGTAGATTTCGTTATTCCCTGATGCTTTTTGTGTTTTAAAGTTGAAGTTAGATACATAATCAATACTTAGTGGACCATCTGTACCTTTTTTATCTGGATCAACTGGATCTACAGTTTCATCTGGATTCTCTGGATTAACAACATCAATTTTATCTGTATTTTTCTCGAATTTAATAAATGCTTTTGAGTCTAATTTCCCGCCATCTTTCTCAGCTGCAAATGCAGACGTCCCTACTGATACTGATGATAATGTTACCGCTCCAATTAATGCTAATTTTGCTAGTTTCATAGTTTTATACCCCTTTATAATCATTTTTCAATTCATTTATTCTTAATTTTCAATCTTATAAAAGCTTAGTTTGGTGTATCTTCTAAAGTCCAAGTTAACTCAGCTGAATATTTCGCACCTTTTTCTTTCGCTGTCGTACCTGGTACGAATAAGCTCACACTCTGTTTACCTTGTTCTGTCCCTTTACCAAATGCAGTCGTCCAATCACCCATACCTTTATTCTTTGCGGCAGTAGTAATTTCCACCGCATCTCCACCTGGAGCTAGTGTTACTTTATTTTTAAATGTTGTAGGTGCATATTGTGCATCAGTTACAGAATTTACAACTGGGTTACTTAAGCTTAAAGCTGCATTTGTTAACTCACTATTACCACTTTTAAATTGTGCATTTTGCTTTACTTTTAATTTCCATCCTGCATTTGTACCACGGTTATCTGTTACAGATATGAAGTTAGGTACTTCAACTGTTTTAGTCGCTTGTTTTACTTTATCCAGTTTTGCAAAGTACGTTTGATCATTACCAGAGATAACTTGCTCGCCGAAGTGTAAGTTAGAAACGTAGTTAATACTTAATGGACCTTTTGTTCCTTTTTCATGGTCACCAGGGTTCTCTGGTGTAACTTTTTCATTTGGAGTTTCTGGATTGTTTGGATCTGTTGTGCTTGTATCTTCAATAAACGTTACATCTGTTTTTGATTTCATATTTGCTTTCTCTTCCGCAAATGCTGAAGTTCCTACTGCTGCAACTGATGTTAATGATACTGCACCGATTAATGCTAATTTTGCTAGTTTCATATGTACCTTCCCCTTTTCTCTGTTTTCATCTATTTTTTATTTTGAATACACTTGCTTTCCCCTAATTCTTTTGAATACATATAGAGATAAAACAATCGAAAACAATCCTATATATTGTTTGAAGTCCCGTGTCTGGCCTCCTGTTTTCGGTAAATATTTATCTCCATTTTTATTTTTATCAACTGTCTCTTTTTTTGTATTTATCTTTGTCGGATCAGTTGATGTATTTGGTGTATAGCTATTCGAAAATGTAATACCCGCTTTTGAATTCGTACTTGTAGCCGTTACTACATTTGCCATAAGAAACGGCACACATATAACTGTGGAAACGATAATACCAACTATTTTTTTCATTACTCTCTCCTTTCTAAAATTTATATATTTCATATATTTTTAGAGAGGAGCATCGGTTAATGTCCATTCTAGCTGTCCAGCATATTTAGTATTTACTTTGACATTCGGCCCTGGTTTTACTTGTAAATGAATTCCTTCGTTTTCCTTCCAATTTAGTGAAACCTCCTCGTCGTTTTTAGAAGTATACGAGAATGCTTCTATACTAGAAGTACTTAAAGGTGTATCCTTTCCATTTCGTTTGTAAATCAATGCTCCTGTCAATGTGTCATTTTGCGCTGAAGTTAATGGTGTAATTTCCTTTACATATACACTCCATTTTTGCTTTTTAACACGATCATCGGTTACCTTTAAAGGATTTGAAATCGCCTTCGGTGCGTATGTCGTTGTTTTCGATGGAATTGTTAAATCTCCAAATGTAATTTCTTTTGGTACGTCTACTAACTTTAAAGTCCCATCAACGACAGTAACCGGCACTTGAATCTCCGCTTGTACACCTTGCTTCGTTTCAATTACAACCGTTACAGTATGATTCCCTATTGTTTTGGTATCTGGAATATTGATTAACTTCACTACTGATATTGGTTTATCTACATCCAAATTCGTATCTACAGATAAATCTGTCACAAATTTAGAAATATCCATTTTTGTTAAATCTGTTCCTTGCACTACTTTTTGTAGGACTGGTTTCCCAGTTGGAATACCTTTATACCTTATTTTTGCGATTCCATCTCGATTACTATCTTGTCCATTCTTATCGCCATCTAAATAATTTTTAGCTGACACCGGTATTTCAAGATAACCACCTTTGTAATATTTCATTACATCAGCACCTTTTACAGGAGAACCTGTAATTGTCATTTCATAAATTTTCCCGTTGAATTCTTCTGTTTTTAGCGCATTTACTTTCGCAACCGCAGTGACTTTATTGTTTGTCCTGCTAATATCAAAGAAACTACTTACATCATCTCCACTCTCCACATCTTGAATGGAAACATCATTCACAGTAAAATCCTTATTCACTTCACTTTCTAATACAAAAGATTTCGCATAGTGAATCTCTTTCGATTGAGCAGGCATATTTTGATATACCTTATAAGAAAGTTGACGGGAATTATCTTCCACAATATCTCCTATTACACTTGGAGCTGGAATTTCAATTTGTGCAATCGCTAATTGGTCGTATGATACATTAACACCTGAAGCATTTAATCTAACTTCTAGCGGTAATTCTGTTAAATTATCAAATGTAATTGTCATATCTGCTTCTGGAGTAGCTACTGGACCTGCTGTTCCAGAAAACTCGATTTTATTATTCCCTTTGTCTTGATACCTAATTGAACTCGTATCATACACGTATAAATTCGTTAAATGACTACCATCATTACGTAACGTTACATTTTTATAACTATTTATCCTTTTGAAATTCCACATTGCCGTTAATGGTACTTTTTTACTTGTTCCGTGTTCATAAAATTCAAAGGAAGCATTATAAGTTTGTCCTGACCTTCCGTTCCCATATAATTGTAAAAAGTTTTTTGCATCACCTTTAGTTATTGGTGTTTTAACATCTACAGATGAAGCTGTCATAGAGTGAATATTAATACGGACATCAATCCATTTCCCTTGATATTCACCAGCTTTTTTTACTAATACGTACTGTTCTCTATTTGAATTTCTAAATGTATATTGACTTTGACCAGTTCTGTCATTGCTACTACCCTTTACCTCATATGTTACTTGTGGGCTCCAAACAAATCTAAAAGCATATTTACCCGAGATAGAAGGCCCTTCACCTGTTCTATTATTTATTACCTTTACATTTGGATATTTAAGAATACTTGTAACAGGACTAGCAGCTAGTAGAGATTGGCTCTTTAATACCTTCTCAGCTTGAATAGCAGGTAATTCCTGATTATTTTCGTTTATCCTATTGCTCTCTTTTAATTCATTTTCCTTTGGTACGAGTTCCTCATTAACCTTTTCTTTCGCTAAAGTCTTCGTTTCTTTTGGAACTTCAGCATTAGTAGCATTTATTTCTTGTTTTTTATTTTCTTCCGATACTTTCACTTTTTCACTGATTTCTTTTTTCACAACTTCCTCTGAAGCCTTTGGATTTTCATCAGAAATAGCTATATTTAAAGCCTCTTTTTTCTCTACAACATGTAGAGAAGGAGATTCAATTTTCTTTTCATTTCCTTCAAACTTCACTATCGGTTCAAATTTGTACTCTCCAGCTTTTTTCATTTGAATGACTACATATACGTCACCGATAAAATTACTTTGCTCATTCTTTTCAATTTTTACAATGTGATCTTCTGTTACTGAAATGCTTTGAATCGCTTTATTGTTTTCGTTCATTTTTTTCGTTTCTGCTTCATTGAACAGCTGCTCATTAGATAATTTCAGCTCGATATTAGCATCTTGTTTATTTGTATTTGTAATCTTTAATACTACATTTTCATCAACTTTTATTTCTTGTTTATCCATATGAACGATAAAACGTCCTTGCTCGTCGTTTGTAACCGCATAAACTTTCGTTGCAGAGTAATCTAGCACACCAACTTGGGTAAATAATATTCCTCCAGCGAGAAGTATACGCCCAAATTTACCTATTTGATTTTGCAATGTACTTCCCTCCCCCACTTTCTATGTACCGAATATTTCGAATATTAGATGTATTAATCGACTAAATTTACAATCATAATGTGTATTCCTAAAAAATAAAAAGCCTGGTTGCCTCTTCGATTTTCATACATCACAACATGTGTGAAAATCCAAACTGCAACCAGACTATCATAGTAATTTTCATTACCTTAGACTCTTAGCTTTGCGACCTATCCTTTCGAATAGTGTGCCCATTTATTTTTTCTTTTTGAGACAATAAAAAATCCGGTTGCCTCTTCGATTTTCATACATACAACTATGTGTGAAAATCCAAACTGCAACCAGACTATCATAGTAATTTTCATTACCTTAGACTCTTAGCTTTGCGACCTATCCTTTCGAATAGTGTGCCCATTTATTTTTTCTTTTTGAGACAATAAAAAATCCGGTTGCCTCTTCGATTTTCATACATACAACTATGTGTGAAAATCCAAACTGCAACCAGACTATCATAGTAATTTTCATTACTTTAGACTCTTAGCTTTGCGACCTATCCTTTCGAATAGTGTGCCAAAAATAGGTATTTATTTATCGTGTTTTGAATATACCATTAAAACCCAAAAAAGAAAATAGTTTTTTTAGAAAAAAACAATTAATTTTTATAGTCTAAATTTTTTACCAAAAAATCCATAATAAAAACTTATAAAAACATTTTGATCTTAGAAACACATCATACATTCTTTATCGATAAAATGAGATTTTTACTATCCACAAATAGCAAGATAAAATAGAAAAACATCACTTATTTGGAAGTGATGTTTTTTCTATTTAATGCAGTGGTAACATAACCTCAACCGTCGTTCCAACCCCAACTTCACTTTCAAAACTCATTTTACCGTTGTGGTCTTTAATAATTTTTTCTGTAACTACTAAACCTAGACCAGTTCCTGTTTCTTTCGTTGTATAAAAGGCTTCATTTAACTTTGGAATTTTATCTTTCGGAATGCCGCATCCCTCATCTTTCACTTGAATGATGATTCCATCTTTTACAGTAACTTTAATCGTAATTGTTCCGCCAACTGACATTGCTTCAATTGCATTTTTAATTAAATTAAAAAAGACCTGTTTTAATCGTTTTTCATCACATGTAATTGATGGTAAGTCTTTACTGTAAATACCTTGTATGTTGACTCCTTGTTTTAACGCAGGCTTTTCCATAACTCGAATAACATAAGAGATAATTTCTTCTATGTTATGAGTTTCTGATTCTAGTGATTTAGAGTTCTCAAATCCACTAAGTTCTGTAGCAATTATATGAATCCGATCTACTTCTTGTTTCATAATATCACTATAAATTTTATCCTCTGGATGCTTGTCTGCTTGTTTATTCACAAGTTTTTTTAAGTTTGCTAAAGGTCTTCTAATCTTATAACCAATAACCGTTGCCATCTTTCCAACAGCTGCTAGTTTTTCTGTCTGTTTTATTTCTTTATCCATCATCTCAAGCGTACGAACGTAAGACTGAACCCTCAAAAATATAATCCAACATATGATAGTAAATACGCTATATAATGCCATTGGAATTAAAACGAGAGAAGATTGAATAATGATTCCTGTAAGAGCATACTTTCCGACAAGTATCGCTGGAACTAACCAGAAATATCTTTTATTCACAAAGATTGGTGCGAACAAAATAAAAAATCCTTCTACTATATTTCCACCGTCAAATTCTGCATCGCTACCATAATAAATCATAATGTTATGGATACAATCTAATACATTATAGCCAATTAGAATAATATACTTTACCGCAAAAACATTCTTCCATTTCATAAAGTATATTCCAATACAAAACAATACCACCATCAAAAAGTAAAGCCATAAACCTAAGCCATCTTCAAACTCTCCTACGCCTTCTTGCTCTCCACCGATTAATGGTACGATAAATTCATAGGCAAGATCATATACAAAAAATATAATGAAAAATAAACTTAAAAATGCTTTCAGCGCCTTTATTTCTTCATTTTTAAATATATAGCCTTTATTCATATGGTAACTCCTAGCTTTTCTTCCACTTGGATTTCAGTATTTCCACACTTCCTTGGGAGAATGATGTCTATTCTCGTTCCAGTATCTCTTTCACTTGAAATATGCAGCTCACCAAGGTGCTCGGCGACAATTCGATTCGCTACCGTAAGTCCCAGACCAATTTTATCTTGTTTCGTTGTATAAAAGGCCTCTGTAACACGAATTAAGTTTTCTTGCTTAATACCATGACCATTATCAATCACGCTGATCATTACATACTCTTTCCCTTTATTTTCTAATCTTACATGTAATATGCCACCTTGTTCCATTGCCTCTAAAGCATTTTTTATCGTATATAAAAAGACTCCTCTTATTCTTCGTTCATCACATTCAATTTCTATTGTTTTTTCTTCCACATTAGAAATAAACTGTACGTTTAATTCATTCATTTTTTCGCGAAGACTTGTTATTACTTGTAATACAATTTTCCCCACATCATGTTTCTTATAAATAGAAGGTTTGCATGTAGCAACTTCCATCAACTCACTTATCATATTATTCATATTTTCTATTTCAAAAATCATACGTTTATAAATAGGATCCTCTTCATGCTTCTCTCGTTGTAATTGTGTAAATCCTTTTAATGAAGCGAGTGGATTTTTAATTTCATGTCCAACCGTCGCTGCCATTTTCCCAATTACCGCTAATTTTTGCGATTCACTAGCAATCGCAATACTTTCCTTTACAGCTGAAAGATATTGTAAAAATCGGTTTAAAATGATATATGCCGCTATTAACATAAGTGTATACATAATAAGGTACATAAATGCTTTTACTTCCTCTAATACAAATAAATAAATCAAATATTTTCCTACAATAGAAGAAAGTAAAATCACATAAAATTTTTTATTTAAAAATATGGGTACAAAGAAAATGAGAATAATTTCTATTATATTTGTCGCATCAAACGCCGCCTTATTATAAAAAACATACGAAAATATATTAGCGATTTCTATCCCTATGTATGCAAATATCCATGCATATTTAACAAGGTTGGCCTTCTCTTTTTTCATTAAATATATATTCACGCACAGTATTGCTACTCCGCAAATAACTTGCCATACTATGTTGTACCCCTTATCCATTATTGATTTATCGTCTAATACGATTGCATAGAAAATTTGATATACAATAACAATGACATATAACACCCATAAAAGGATTTTTGCATTCCTTTCTTCTTCTTTATATGATAGAAAACTTTCTTTCACTTCAACACCCCTTCAAAATAATATCTCGAAGAATACCATTTATTATAATAAATGATTTTCATAGACAAACAAAGATAAATCGAACATTTGAGGAAAATCATCCCAACTATGCAATATCTTCATGCTATATACAAGCATAAAAAACATAAACAATAATACGTATATTATGGGAGGTGTTTTTTATGGACGGCAAAAAAAATAAAAAGACAGAACAACTCCAATCTTTCACGCGTGAGAATGAAGGAAAAGAGATGACAACAAATACAGGTGTTAAAATTTCAAATGATGAAAACTCTTTAACTGCCAGTGATCGTGGCCCTACCCTTCTAGAAGATTTCCTTATGCGAGAAAAACTTTCTCACTTTGACCGTGAACGAATTCCAGAACGAGTCGTTCACGCACGAGGATACGGAGCACATGGCATTTTTGAGTTATATGAATCTTTAGAAGAGCTAACAATGGCCCACTTTCTACAAGACCCTTCAAAAAAAACACCGCTTTTTATTCGTTTCTCTGAAGTAGCTGGATCAAAAGGAGCAAATGAAACGAATCGAGATGTAAGAGGATTCGCCGTTAAATTTTATACAGAAGAAGGAAATTTTGATTTAGTAGGAAATAATATTCCCATTTTCTTTATTCAAGATGGCATTAAATTTCCTGATCTAATTCACGCCCTTAAACCAGAGCCACATAATGAAATTCCACAGGGCCAAACAGCACATGATACTTTTTGGGACTTCATCGCCAACAATCAAGAATCAGCTGCAATGATGATGTGGATTATGTCCGATCGTACAATTCCAAGAAGCTTTCGAATGATGCAAGGATTTGGAGTTCATACATTTCGTCTAGTTAATAGAAATGGAAAGTCACGATTCGTGAAATTCCATTGGAAACCAAAGCTCGGCGTTCATTCGTTAATTTGGGATGAAGCACAAAAACTAGGCGGTGCTGATCCAGATTACCATCGCCGTGATTTGTGGGAAAATATTAATGCTGGAAACTACCCTGAGTACGAACTTGGCATTCAAATTTTAGAAGAAGAGGACGAATTTAAATACGACTTCGATATATTAGATGCAACGAAAATTTGGCCTGAAGAAGATTTTCCCGTTAAAATCATTGGGAAAATGACCTTAAATCGCAATGTAGATAATGTATTCGCTGAAACTGAACAAGTGGCACTACACCCTGGAAGTATCGTCCGTGGTATTGACTTTACCAATGACCCTCTCTTACAAGGTAGACTCTTTTCTTATACAGACACACAATTAGCACGCGTTGGTACAAATTATCAAGAACTACCGATTAACCGCCCGATATGCCCATTTCATAACAACCAAAGAGATGGTGCGTCTAAATATATAATCGACAAAGGAAAAGTTGCCTACCATAACAATTCCTTAGCAAATAATTCTCCTTATACTGTACCTGGGACAAAGGGGGGATTCGTTACATATCCTTCTACTGTATCTGGTCATAAAACAAGGGAAACTGCTGCTAGCTTCAAAGACCACTTCTCTCAAGCTCGTTTATTTTGGAATAGTATGAGTCACGTCGAAAAAATCCACATTATGCAGGCTTTCTCCTTTGAATTAGGAAAAGTCAAAAGTAAATCTGTCCGCCAACAAGTCGTGGATATGATTGGACATATTAGTACAGAATTGGCTACTTTAGTTGCAGAAGCTATCGGGGCAAAAATCCCAAATGTGCAAGAATCCAACGTTACAAAATCATCTCCAGCACTCAGTATGGCAAATACGACCTTTAGTCCTAATACATTACGAGTAGGTGTCATTGTTGCAAATGGATATGATGGGCCCAGCGCACAATATATAATAAATCAGTTCAAACAAGTAGGTCTTCAACCAGTGATCGTTTCCGAACGATTAGGCATAGTGCAGGGAACGCAAAATGGACAGTGGGAAGTAAATGATACTTTCTTAACAGGCTCACCACTCCTTTATGATGGATTACTTCTTATCGGCGGAAAGATGGATGATCATTTTCTTAACAAAGCAAGTTCATTTGTCGTAGAATCATATAATCACTTTAAGCCAATTGGCTCCTTCCAAAACGGCTCGTCTATTATTCAATCTTTAAATATCGAAGGAAATCCTGGTGTTTTAATAGAACAAGACCCTATACGACTAGCAAATGAATTTATTAAAGCTATGACAAAACAACGCTTTTGGGATCGAGCATATTCATAAAATAGGGGGACATTTATGTTTATTACTGTCGAGAAAGATGTGCATATTTTTGTGCAAGACGTTAATCCTGGTCCAGGTAGTAAGACTGTTTTCTTCGTTCACGGATGGCCTTTAAATCATCAAATGTATCAATATCAACTCAATGTTTTACCCGAGCATGGCTTTCGCTGTATCGCCATGGATATACGAGGGAATGGGCAATCTGATAAACCATGGACTGGTTACACGTATGATCGATTAGCCGATGATATCGCAATTGTTCTAGAAGCACTCCAAGTAGAGAACGCTACGTTAGTCGGTTTCTCAGTTGGTGGTGCTCTTTCTATTCGCTATATGTCTCGCTATAACGGGCACCGTATTTCTAAGCTCGCATTAATTGACGCTGTCTCCCCCTCTTTCGTTAAAAATCAAGAGTCCCCTTACGGTGTACCGAAAGAACAAGCAGATGCTCTTATTAATCAAATGTATGCTAATTTACCAAAATTTTTAAATGATGTATCTTTATCCTTTTTTAATAGAAACTTAGGAGCCGCAACCCTTGAATGGTTTTCTTATCTCGGTATGCAGTCCGCTTCTTATGCCCTTATCAAAATTTTACAAGCAGCTGCAAATGAAGATGTAACGAAAGATTTAAATAAAATTAACGTCCCAACGAAAATCTTCCACGGCGTTCACGACCAACTAATTCCTTACAAAAGTGCTGAGCTTACGCAACAACGAATTAAAAATTCTCAGTTACATGCTCTTACAAATAGTGGCCATGGTTCACCAATCGATCAAGCGGATGACTTAAATAAAGAACTGATAAAATTTTTACAGGCATAACAACTGCAATACAAGAATGAAAGTTAACATAATCGTTTTTTTACAAAACATAAAATTCACACATTTCTCACAAACACACAAATAAAACGATTACATTTTCATATATACTAAATGTACAAGTAATACTCCCTAAACCCAGCTTGTCTGGTTACCCCGTTAAATACTATGAAAAAAGAACTTGTATCGTTATACAAGTTCTTTTTGTTTCTTTTATTTAAAGAGGATATCTTTACTATATTGATTTCCAACGAGTAAATCATATTGAAGCATTTTATATTGCTCTAACATTTCTTTTTGTTTCTTTGTTAAATCATTGATTACTTCTCCATTTTTATCAACTTTTAATTCATCTCTAAGCACTGGTATTTCCTTGTAAAGTTCCGATAAAAATTGATAAAATAAGGATTTATTTAATCCTGTATAATCAAAAATAAGATTAGAAAAATGGATTGGGCTTACTAAACCTAAATTATCATTTGGCATATCAAAGTTTGCATGCATTAATAGCGGCGTTTGCGCCATTGATAAACGTTCACTCGGTGTTTTTTCATTCGTTATATACCCATTTTCTTTATAAAAAGATTTATTTGTTCCTAATGATGGAAGATGATCTCCAAAGAATACTAATAATGTAGGTCTGTCTAAATTATCTAGTTGTTCTATTAAATATTGAAGAGCCTCATCTGAACGTCTTAATCCTTCTGTATATGTCTCTAATTCTCCCTTTGATTCTTCATTTTCTAGACCGCTAATTTCTATTAGGTTTTCACCAAATCGGCCCTCTGTAAATGGAAAATGATTTTGCATCGTAACTGCATGAATAAATGTAGGTTGTTTTTGTTTCTCTAACTCAGCAATTATCTCTTTACTCATCGCTAAATCACTAATATAATCTCCATCAATATCCACATTTTCCATCGTGTCATCTGCATTAAACTTATCAAATCCTAACACCTTATATACATCATCACGTTTAAAAAATGTGCGACCAAATGAATGAATTGCACTTGTGTAATAACCTTCTTTTTTCAACGCCGTAGGGATTGATGGAATTTCTTTCTTATTTGTAATAACCTGCTGATATGGTATAGAACCTGGCTTTAACAAACTCATTGAATAGCTCGTTAATGCCTCAAATTCAACGTTCGCTGTATTTCCCCCAAATGTAGGAGAAATAGTTTGTCCACCAGGAAAGTTTTCTATATAATGATGTAAATTTGGTACAGGATCTTCACTAAATGAAAGGTTGGTTACTTTCGTCGGATCCCAAAACGATTCACTCATTACAAAAATAATATTCGGTTTCTCTTTTTTCTTTTCGTTCCCTATATTTCCACTATATTGTTTTTTTATATCGTTTGCTATTTGAAGCATATTTTCTTTAGAATAATTTTTTGGTTTTTCCATAACTGTTGTATCTAAATTGCTAATAAACCCTAGTACAAAACCATTTGAAGCATAGTTCTCATTTTGATTCCACAAAACAAAATCTACACCTGACTTTTGAAATACTTTATTCATAAATGTATTCGCAAAATTACCGTACGCATATAGAACAAAAATAGATCCTACTACTAATAAAGCTCTTATTCCTAGATGAATCTTTACATTTTGAATATATCTTCTCATATATATCCCTGCAACAATACAAGCTACGATACTTAAGATAATGACAAAAATATAACTCCAGCTAAAATAGTCCATCACCATCGGTATAACAGATTGCATATGCGTAATTTGTGTGAAATCAGAAGGATATAACGGATCACCCCTGAAAATAAGCTTCAAATAATTCACAATACCTAAAATGACTAACGTACAGCTCGTTAAAACCATACTTAGAAAAACCTTACCTATTAAATTATATACAAGAATATATATTGCATAAATTACTACAACACTTAATATAAACTGCATATTATAAATGTAAATCCAATTCATTGTCTCTATGAAACTCATATTAACTTGCATGACAATATAAAATAATGCTACTGTATGAGCTAGCAAAAATAATATAAAATGCACTCTCAGGGATGCCTTACATATAGACATCTCTTTTTTATTGAAATGCGTAATATAAAATGTTATGCCCCATATGAAAATCATCATAACACTTAAAACAAGCTTTTGATTTAAATGATCTTTCATCATGTCTAAATTAAAAACCTTTAAAATCATAAACAGCATAGTTATTACTAATAATGTCACCATACTACTTATAATGCTAGAAATTAATATATTTCTTTTTGGAAGATGAAAAAGTGTAGAACCATATTTCAATTCATTCCCTCGTTTCTATGTATTAATTTCACCCCGCATCGAAAAAACTATTTGTATTAAAATAACATATATCCTATATTTCGTCTGCAAACTTGCTTCTACTATAAATATATTTCCTTAATACTTCCTTAATCAATAGTTAAATTGTGGTATACAAATTATTCATTCTTGAAAAGGTTAATTTCAGCATTCCACTTTATGATATAATAACTACTTTTTAGAAATCCTTAATGCTATTAAAGATTTCACATGAAAATACGAAAAAATTAATAAAAAGGCGTTGCTCATTTTTAACAACTATTACTATAACGAAAAGAACCTGCCACAAGACAGGTTCTTTTCGTTATTTTATGATAAAAGAGAAAATGATTAGCATGTGTATTATATAAAAGGAAGCAGCCATATTTTCCATACGATACATACGAGTACTATAATTACAAAATCAAAAAAATCTAATCTCGGACCTTTTTTCATATTCATATGTAGCCACATATGAAACCATTTTATTTTTGTATATTTATGGATGTTTTTCTTTGCAAATCGGTAAATAAGCATTTGCATGATAAAAAATCCGGCCACAAAAATAAATAATAAGATGAGAAATCCAATCACAAAATTCCTCCTATTTTTGTAGCGTTTTTTCTACTATCCGATTTTTCAAAACCCACTCTTCAAACTGGGCACTTCCAAATTCCCAGCTAAGATCGCGAGCATGTACAGAAAAAACGTAATGACCAGCATATTCGTCCATAAATCTCCCTAACTCTACATCGTCTTTCTGAATACCGTATACTCCAAAATTAAAATACACATCCCATACGTCTTCATTCTTCCTCTTATAAGCAATCGATTCCATATCACATTCTGTCCCGAAATAATCAAGATGTAAATGTACGCTATTATCGTATTCGTACTCCATTTTATCACCCCTTATATTTGTACTTCTTTACCACCAAAAAAATTCCTGCTATCTACACTCACATATGGGCACTTACCTACATATCATGCTTGTAGAGTGACTTCTAGGAGGTGTTATATAGTGAAAAAATTAATCGCGATTTTTTGCATCATGTTACTAGCTGTTTTTACTTTTGCTGCTTGTAGTAGTAAAAAAGAAGGTACTAAAGAACAAACTCAAAACATTCGCGTCGGCGAAGTTACCCATTCTCTCTTCTATGCCCCATTATATGTTGGGATTGAAAAAGGATTTTTTAAAGATGAAGGACTAAATATTGACCTACAAACAACAGCTGGTGGCGATAAAACGATGACCGCCCTATTATCTGGCGGAATTGATATTGCTCTCGTCGGTTCTGAAACGTCTATTTACGTTCATCAACAAGGAGCGAAAGACCCTGTCATTAACTTCGCACAGCTTACACAAACAGATGGGACATTTTTAGTTTCACGTAAAAAACTAGACTCTTTTAATTGGAATGATGTAAAAGGTGTTACGTTTTTAGGACAGCGTAAAGGCGGCATGCCGCAAATGGTGGGGGAATATGTTTTAAAGAAAAACGGCATTGATCCTCATAAAGATACAAACTTAATTCAAAATATCGAGTTTGCTAATATTGCAAATGCCTTCGCATCTGGTACTGGAGAGTTTGTACAGCTCTTTGAACCGACTGCAAGTATACTTGAGAAAGAAGGTAAAGGTTATATCGTCGCTTCATTCGGAAATGAATCTGGTACTGTTCCTTATACAACGTTCATGGCAAAAGAAAGTTTCTTAAAGAAAGATAAAGCTGCTGCTGAAAAGTTCACACGTGCGCTCTATAAAGCACAACAATGGGTTGATACACATAGTCCAGAAGAAATTGCTGATGCCGTTTCCCCGCTATTTAAAGACACTTCAAAAGACATAACAGTAAAAGTAATTGAACGGTACAAAAAGCAACATTCTTATGCAACAAATCCACTATTAGATGCGGAAGAATGGAAACAGCTCCAAACTATTATGAAAGACGCTGGCGAATTACAAAAAGAAGTCCCACATGAAGCGCTCGTCAATACAAAAATTGCCGAAAGCGTTATTAAGAAATAGAGGCGAAGGGTATGAGTTTTTTACAAATACGTAACGTTTCTCACTGTTTTTTTGCAAAAGAGAATGCCAAACTTATTCTCGAAGATATGAGCTTACAAGTGGAAGAAGGCGAATTTATTTCTATACTCGGTCCAAGTGGTTGCGGTAAAACAACGCTCCTCTCAATCATTGCTGGGCTACTTGATCCAATTGACGGTATCGTCTTTTTAGATGGTGAACCGATTACAACGAAAACATCATCTATGGGATATATGTTGCAACAAGATTACTTATTCCCTTGGAAAACGATTGAAGAAAATATTATGCTCGGACTTCATATTAGAAAGATTTATGATGAGCAGATGAAAGAACATACTTTAAACCTTTTAAAACAAGTCGGTCTGCATGGTGTAGAAGAACAATATCCTCGTGAACTATCCGGCGGTATGCGTCAACGTGCCGCTCTCGTTCGAACATTAGCGACTGATCCGAAAATTTTATTACTAGATGAACCATTCTCCGCACTCGATTATCAAACGAAGTTAAAACTAGAAGAACTCGTTTTCAACTTACTAAATAAATATAAGAAAACATCACTACTTGTTACTCACGATATTGAAGAAGCGATTGCGATGAGTGATCGTATTTATTTACTGCAAGCGAATCCCGGAAAAATCGCAAAAACCTTTATCGTCCCGGAAAGTATCCGTTCTTTATCACCGTTAGAAGCACGCCATCACTACGATTTCCCAGCCCTCTTTCAAGATATATGGAAGGAGCTGGAACGACTTGGATAATATAAAACAACTACATGAACAATTTCGAAAGAACGAACGCAGACGCGCTTGGATTGCTCGCTCGCTACAACTTTTACTACTTATTCTTTTCTTTGCACTATGGGAAATAGCTAGTAAAAAAGAATGGATTGATCCTTTACTCTTTAGCTCTCCTTCGAGTATTTGGGATCTCTTCTTAACGAAATGGATCGACGGTTCACTTTGGGTCCACATATGGACGACATTACTGGAAACAGGAGTAGGCTTCATTCTCGGAACAGTACTTGGTGCTATTATTGCCACGTTCCTTTGGTGGATGCCACTTCTAGCCCGCGTACTTGATCCTTATCTCGTCGTCCTAAATGCAATGCCAAAAGTTGCACTCGGTCCAATCATCATCGTTATTTTCGGTCCAAACATTTCATCTTCTATCGCAATGGGAGTAATCATTTCCATCATCATTACCATTCTCGTTATTTACAGTGCATTTCAAGAAGTCGATTCTAACTATATAAAAGTGATGGACACATTTGGTGCAAATAAATGGCAATGTTATAAGCAAGTCGTTCTCCCTGCATCTTTTCCAGCAATTATCTCAACGTTAAAAGTAAACGTTGGTTTATCCTGGGTCGGTGTTATTTTCGGAGAACTTCTCGTTTCCAAACAAGGACTTGGCTACTTAATTAGCTACGGATTCCAAGTCTTTAACTTCACACTCGTCTTACTTAGCGTACTACTCACATGTGTTCTTGCAACTCTTATGTATGTATTTGTTGAGGCATTTGAAAAAATTCTAATTGGAAAAAGAAAAAGAAGCTGACTCAAAACAGTGCGCTATAGTCAGCTTCTTTCTTTTACCTTTTATCACACATTTTCGTTTCATTTGTAATGTTTCCATCCGCAACCGTAACTGTATGGAAACAGTCTTTCACACGTACTGTAACGACATTATCTTTTCGATCTATCACATGATAATCATTAAACTTTTCATTCAAAGCACTACGAATTTGCTCCCCTTCAAAAATCGGAAAACCGTGAGACATTACCCAAATGAGACCAGCAACAGCAAGAATCGTTTTCATACGTTTCATTACCTCCTCGAGAGTAAACTTATAGTCCCTACAACACGCGCATTATAATTGTGTCTAAATTGTGACATTTTTATACTAATTCTCTTTTGTGCCTCCAGTTCCTTCTTCTTTTTAATAAAAATACAGAATTTTCAATTTTATCAACATAAGAAAAAACGCAAAGAATTAAAAATTCTTCACGCTTTTCTTTAACGAAACTATATCGAAAGCATAACTCACATTAGTCTCCACTTTGTTGTTCTATCGTTTTTGAAACATCATATAATCCCGACAGCACTTCCGCTCTCATTTTTACAAGCTCAGGAAACTGATAGAAGAAAGCAATTTTCTTATATTTTAACTCTGTACCTTCTTTCACCTTTTTTGAATCTTGTAAAATGAACGCTGTAAATGTATCTGCGATATCTTCCGTTACATTTGTTGTTCCATATAGTGATACAAAATCATCATGCTTTTCTTTATAAAATTCAATTTGTGCCTCTTCACTTTCTTCTACTTTCTTTTCTGTCCACTCTTGCTCAATTGGTTTCCAAAATTCATTATAAAATTGGTTAATATACGAACTTTTTCTCACACATCCATTTTTCACGAACACCGTTTTACATTTATTTCGATATGATGAAATGTCTTTCTCTTCATCAAACGCCTCTAAATACTTTCTATCCACTGGTACTTGTTTATGTCCAATCGTTAATACGTGAGCCGTTTCATGAATTAATGTTTTCATCACTTCATCTATATTCACCCCAGAATCAAGCACATCTAAACTAAGCACCCAATCTCTCGGGTCATCCATACTTGGCATGACATGGGCAACAACGCCATCATAACCATCTGTTATTAGACCAAATCCTGTTATATTCTCACGATATTTCACTGGGACGAGAGTGCGATACATGTCCCATAAGGTTTCATGATACTCTCTATCTTGTCGCTGACTTAACAAATCATCTTTTGCTACTTCGTCATCTGCAAAAACTTTATTCAATCTCTTACGATCCAATTTTTCAAAATAAGGATCTACAATTTCATCATCATCGATATAATAAGAAGCTAAAAAAAAGTAATTGTCATCCTCTTCTTTTTTCTGTTCCGCCTCTTTCATATTCATACTTTCATACTCTTCTATGTCATAATCCTCTACTTTTTCAAGTTCTGAAAGTCCCTCTATCTTTTTATATACTTTTTGTAATCTTTTATCTCCTATTTGCGTGCAAACTTCTTCTATTTTACAAATTTCTTTTTCTTTCGTAACCTCGATAGCACTATCGCATCCTGCAACTAAACTGCTTGCTATAATACAACACACTAACTTGCCATACAGTTTCTTCATACAATCCCCCATTATTCCATTCTACAAAATATCATAATCATTTTTTTACGAATATGCGATGATTAATTATAAAAACTGCAAGGAGGCTTCTCATGATTCGTGCAATCTTATTCGACTTAGATGGAACACTATTAGATCGGCGCCAATCTTTAGAACAATTTATTTGTGAGCAATATAATCGCTTCTCCTCACATTTGATGAGTATAGAGAAATCAGAGTATTGTTCTCAATTTCTTGAACTCGATAATAATGGCTATACGTGGAAGGATAAAGTATATGCTACTCTCCTTTCCGAATACAACATTACTACTTTAACGCAAGAGCAACTGCTACACGACTATATTACAAACTTCCAACATCATTGTATTCCTTTCAAAAACACGCATGAACTACTTCAACAGTTAAAACAGCGAAACATTAAAATTGGTATTATCACAAATGGTTTTACTGAATTTCAGATGAGCAACCTTCGAGCACTACATATACATACGTATACAAACACCATTCTCGTTTCAGAAGCTGAAGGAATTAAAAAACCTCACCCTGAAATTTTCGAACGTGCTTTGCAAAAACTAGATGTTAAGGCAGAAGAATGTCTTTATGTTGGAGATCATCCAGAAAACGATGTGCTTGGTTCTGAACAAGTAGGAATTCTTGGTGTTTGGAAAAAAGATTCGTTTTGGGGTGATTTTAAGCATTCACGTATCGTAGATGATTTGTTGGAGGTGCTTTCGTTTTTAGAGGTGGAGATAAAAACACAATAATAGTAATTAAATTATATCAACAATTTTCACAATATATTGATTCACCGACAAAAAATAATAAGAGGAGGCAGTTGTTCAAAAACGCCTCCTCTTATTATTCATATACTGTAAACTGCGGTTTACTCGGATGATCTATCACTTGCGCATCATCTGGAAATTTTGAAACTTTTTGATATAAGGCAATGTCGCCGATACAACCTGCTGTTAGTAGAATTCCTAAAAATGAGAGTGGCTCCAGATTCATAGCTAATCCCAATACAATTGGCAAAATTCCAGTTGGTAAAAACGGAAGCATTAACACTTTCTTCATTTGCTTTACTGTAACCGCCTGTTTAGAATGAGCATATGCAACACCTAATTTCCAATTAACGCCCCATTTTAGTTCACTCCACGGAACACCTCCGATATAGCGAAAGCCAATTAAATGTATTGCCTCATGAATACAAACGAGAACAATCATTGCGCTAATAAAAAGAAACACAGTTGGTAACGTAATTTCAACTTGAACCCCGCCTGAAAGAAGTGCATGTAAAAAACTAATTCCAAATGCCAAAACAAATATTATAAGAAATGCATAGACATTTAATTTAACCATAGACACAGCAACAGTCGTTTCTTTTCTATTCTCCATCTTTCCCCTCCTAAAATGCAAATATATCTTCACAAAATTGTATAATATACCCAAAATAATATAAAGATATATTTACATTTATTCTTACATACAAAAAAAAGAAACCGGCCACTTTACTTCGTAAAACAGCCGATTTCTTCTATATGTTTCATCGTACGCGCCAATACATCGTCGCGCATTATAAAGCTAAATTTTCTATTCGTTTTAATGTTGTCAGGAATGTCTTTTAATAAAACAGACCCTTTCGTTTCTTCGTAATGCGTATGTTCTTCTACCGCACTAATTGTTGCAAAATAAATGTTTTTAATGATTATTTTGTCTTTTCCAGATACTTTATATTGTCCTAAGTAAGTTAAATCAGAAACTATGCCGCCGGTTTCTTCATGAACCTCTCGAACTGCCGCTTCTTCCGGTGTTTCCCCTAGTTCTACTTTACCACCTGGAAATTCAAGACCGCGACGTAAATGATGCGTTAATAACCATTGATCCCCGTACCGGCATACAACCCAAACATGCTTTGGCTCAGGAGAAAATGGATAACGTTCAAACGATAATTGTACAGTGTTGTGGTAATAATCTTTAAATTTGTACATGCCATTACTCCCCTATTGATGGTTACAAGTTTTTCCTACCACAAATTGTAGCATATTCTCGCTTTTCTGCATAATATTATCCAATTACAATCCATTGATTATTCCCATTTGCGCGACTAATTCTTTCGTCTCATGATTTCCTAAATCGTAAATCATTTTATATGCTTTTTGTAGTTGTTCATCATATCGGTCATTATTTGAATCGTGATGATACTCAACGAATGGAACGTGGGAGCGTACAAATGACCCTAAATCCTCTACATATGCTTGATCGAAGTGCTCTCTTAATTCCGTAATTTCCTCATCATTTGCGTAAATCTCAAAATTATACGTATCCGCCGTCTTCACTTGTGAAATTTGACCATTTCCTATTGATATATAATATGTTTTTTTCGTCTCCATGTAACACCCTTCTTTCATCCTTTTATTTTCTATTGTTTTCATCAATTACAAAATTATGTAAAATAAAGAAAAGGAGGGGTTTTATGTTCAAAATATTAATTATCGGTATTATCATCGTCCTAATCATCCTTGTACTCTCCATCATGACAATTAATAAAGGCTACGCTTATAAACATTCGGTCGATAAACTAGAAGATAATCCTTATACAAAAAAGAATAAGGAGGATTGATAATATGCTTCGTATACTCCGCATCACAATCGCACTCACGGTGATCGTTATGTCGGCAATTGGATTATATACAGGTCAAAATAATTTTTTACCTCTTTCACAATTTCTATTAGGGGCTTTAATGTTTCTCATCGCATTTGAACAAATAAAGAAAAAGGAGTCCGGAACTGGGGTTATTTGTATCGCTGCTGGAGCATTCAGTTGGATTGTTCTCATCATTACCTACATAAAATAGAGGAGGTCTTTTATGATAAAAGGAGTACGGATTACTTTATCACTTATTGCTTTATGTATAGCAATCTATGGATTTTTTACTAGTAATAGAGAAATAATGCCGTATATGTTTATCTCTTTAGGAGTTATGGGCCTCACCATAAGTTTAGAGGAAATATTAAAACGGCAAACAGGAGGTAGTGTGCTCGCTCTACTAGCAGGTGCCGCTGCTTTATTTATTGGTTTCACAGAAATATTCCGATAAATGGTCTAAAGGAGGCTATACAATGCTAACTCTAACTATATTACGGAGTTTTTTAGCATTTCTCATGCTTCTCTTACTCACTCTAAATACTTATATCCATGTTACCGATAATTTTTCACTTCTCCCATACGTACAATTTATTCTCAGTTGCTCCTTTATTCTTCTAGGAATTAATGAATTGAAATCTGGCCGAAAATCAATGAGTATCCCGTATTTTTTCGTTTCTGGTCTTATATTATTCGTTTTAATATCGTATTACTTTCGCTATATGTAAAATGAATTTCCGACCAATTTAGCATGTAGAACTATTTTCTCTCAGTAACTATTTCTTTCTACTTAAGGGGGATTCCATGTTAAAAAACATTCAAATTATAATCGCCACTATCGCTCTTTCTCTCGCCCTATTTAGCTTCTTTGCAAACTTCACTATTCTTTTACCTTACGTGTTTATCCTTTTAAGTATTATGTGTATCCTTTTTGGAATCGATGAAATAAAAGAGCAGCAAAAAACGAAAGCATTTGTTTATTTTCTCTGTTCTGCCTTTGTTTTATATGTTGGAGTGTCTAGTATACTTTCATAAAAAAAGAACATGTTCGCTCTTAATACAATAAAAAAACTGCCCTTTCACAGGCAGTTTTTTATTTTATCCAAACACTTTCTCAAGTTCATCTTTATCTTGGCTTAACCAGAAGTTCATTAAGCGTTGTGCTCCTTCTAAGTCGTGAAGCTTCGCTTGACCACATTGCGTTTCATTTGCAGCTGGAATTTCTGTAATTTGAACCGCATCTTTTAATGTTAATTCTAATAAATCAATGATTTCTCGTACTGTCGGTGTTCCGCTCACTACAAGATAATATCCTGTTTGGCAGCCCATCGGTGAAATATCGATAATATCAAAATGCGGATAACGATCAATATATTTACGTAAATTAAATGCTAATAAATGCTCTAACGTATGAATAACATCTGGTTTCATTGCTTGTTTATTCGGTTGGCAGAAACGAATATCAAATTTATTTACAATACCGTCACTACCTACATTGTGAACTCCGCAATGTCTTACATAAGGTGCCTTTACAATCGTATGATCTAATTCAAAGCTTTCTACTGATGGCATACAACATCTCTCCCGCTTTTAATTTAATTCCGTTATATCCAATATGATATAACGGAAATGCACATTAGTAAAGTATTATGTACAGTCGTGCTATAATACTTTAAGACTATGCTGAAAAGGAGACCATTATGAAACAGATTTTTATTGGGATTATACGCTTTTATCAAAAGTTCATTTCTCCGATGACACCACCAACTTGCCGCTTTTATCCGACTTGTTCTCATTACGGATTAGAAGCGTTTCAAAAACATGGTGCACTCAAAGGCTTTTGGCTTACTTGTAAGCGTATATTAAAATGTCACCCTTTCCACCCGGGAGGATTTGATCCTGTCCCAGATAAAAAGGATGACAAAGTAAATTCTTAATTGTCGTAACCATTCACAACTAAATCTAATTTTCCTGTATCAGGATCTATAACAAGACCATGAACAGGTACTTCTTCTGGAAGTAATGGATGGTTGCGAAGTATCGATACGCTATGTTCTACACTTTCTTCTACACTAGAGAATCCTTGTAGGAATCTTTCTAAATCGATTCCAGAATAACGGAGTGTATCTAATTTCTCATTTGTTATACCGCGCTCTTTCATCTTCTCAATTGTACTGCTTGCCTGAATTTTTGCCATACCGCAATCGTGGTGACCAACTACACAAACTTCATCAGCACCAAGTTCATATACAGCAACTAAAATACTACGCATAATACTTCCGAATGGATGTGAGATAACAGCTCCTGCTACTTTAATAATTTTCACATCACCGTTACGCATATTCATTGCTTTTGGTAATAATTCAACAAGACGAGTATCCATACAAGAGATAATTACCATTTTTTTATTCGGGAATTTTCCTGTTTCATACTCTTCGTATTTTTTCTCTTCAACGAATTTTTCATTGTATTGTAAAATCTCTTCTAATGACTTCATAATAAAAAACCCTCTTTTCTCTCATTTACATTACTTATATAGTGTACCAAAATTTAAAAAACTCAAAAAGGATATTGCTTTATAGTAAAAATAGGATGTTTTCAGATAATCGACATAATTCTTTCAAAATATACACACACCTTTGTAACAAGTCCCCTCTATTTTAAACGTATTTTCACTATAAACTGATTGTAGATAATGTAAAAAAGGAGTGAATATTCATTATGTCCGACGTTCTGTTACTGAGTCGTTTTCAATTTGCAATTACTATTTTTTATCACTTTTTATTTGTACCTTTGACAATCGGACTTGTCATTTTAGTAGCATGTATGGAAACTCAATACGCCCGCACATTGAATCCAACATACCGTAAAATGGCAAATTTCTGGGGTAAATTATTTACAATTAACTTCGTAATGGGGATTATAACCGGGATTACGATGGAATTCCAATTTGGAACAAACTGGTCTGAGTACTCCAAATATATGGGAGACATTTTTGGATCACCTCTTGCAATTGAAGCACTTGTTGCCTTCTTCTTAGAATCTACTTTCATGGGAATATGGTTATTCGGTAAAGACAAAATTTCACCAAAGTTCCGTGCCTTCTGTATGTGGATGGTTGCACTTGGAACAAATATTTCCGCACTTTGGATTATTACAGCAAATGGTTTTATGCAAAACCCTGTTGGCTATGTAGTACGTAATGGCCGCGCTGAATTAAATGATTTCTGGGCACTCGTTACAAATCCATATGCTTGGAACATGTTCTTCCATACTGTCATTGGTTGTTATATCGTAGGTGCTTTCTTCGTTATGGCAATTAGTGCCTATCACTTATTGCGTAAAAATGAAGTGGAATTCTTCAAAAAATCATTTAAGTTTGGTTTAATGTTAGGCTTATTCGCCGCAACAATTACACCGTTTATGGGACATCAATCTGGTGTATCAGCAGCTAAATATCAACCCGCAAAAGGAGCTGCGATGGAAGCAGTTTGGGAAACTGGAAAAGGACAAGGCTTCTCAATTGTTCAAATTCCTGATGTGAAAAATGAGAAAAACTTTGAATTCCTTACGATTCCAAAACTCGGAAGCTTCTTCTATACAAACTCATTTGATGGCGAAATTGTTGGTTTAAAAGATATTCCGAAAGATGAACGTCCAAATGTTAACCTCGTGTATTATAGCTTCCGCTTAATGGTTGCACTTGGTATGTTCTTTATGGCATTAACTTGGTATGGCTTCTATTTAAACCGAAAAGGAAAACTAGAAAACTCAAAACGTTATTTAAAAATTACAATATGGTCTGTCTTACTTCCATACATTGCGATTAATGCTGGCTGGATTGTCGCTGAAGTAGGTCGTCAACCTTGGACAGTATATAAACTAATGCGTACCGCAGAATCTGTATCACCTATATCTGTCCCGCAAATTTGGTTCTCATTAATTAGTTTAATTTTGTTCTACACTTTACTTTTAATCGCAGACGTATACTTAATGCTGAAGTTCGCGAAAAAAGGACCTGCAGCATTAGAAGATCCTGCTACTGAGGGAGGCGTGGCTCATGTCTCATGATATGCTTGCAATCATTTGGTTTGGTTTATGGGGCGTGATTTGGACAGTTTACTTCATTCTTGACGGGTATGCACTTGGTAACGGAATGATTTTTCCTTTCGTTACGAAAGATCGACAAGAACGAAATCAATTACAAGAAGCAATTGGCCCATTCTGGGGCGGTAATGAAGTATGGTTAATTACAGCTGGTGGTGCAACATTTGCTGCCTTCCCAGTCACATATGCCAATATGTTTAGTTATCTCTATACACCGTTATTCTTAGTATTACTTGCACTGTTTGCTCGTGCCGCTGGACTGGAATTCATGCATAAAGATGATTCACCAATTTGGCAAAAAACTTGTAAATGGGCATTTACAATTGGGAGTTTCTTAATCGCCTTTTTATTCGGTGTTACATTTGCTAACTTGTATTACGGACTACAAATCGGAAAAAATGGCTATGAAGGAAATTTACTTAGCTTACTAAACCATTACGGTATTTTAGGAGGGTTGTTCTTCACTGCTATATTCGTTGTCTCTGGTGCCCTTTGGGTCATGATTAAAACGACTGGTGAAGTATCCGACCGTGCTTATAAAATCGCAAGACCGTTTTCAATGGCAGCAGCTATTATTTTAGCTATCTTCTATGTAGCAACTGCTAATCGGACAAACTTATTCCAAAACTTTACGGAATATCCGGTACTATTCATTCTTCCAGTACTTGCAATGCTAATGAGTGTACTCGCACTTATTATGGTGTACAAACATAAAATTGGCCTTGCATTCACATTCGTTTGCCTAACAATCGCAATGTTTATGACAACTGGCTTTGCAGGTATGTTCCCAAGAATGTTACCATCTCGTATTAACGACGCATACAGTACAACGTTATACAACGCAGCCGGTAGTCAATTAAACTTAAAAATTATGTTCTTCGTTGCAATGGTCATGGTACCAATCGTTATTGGATATCAGCTTTGGAGCTACAGTATCTTTAAAAATAAAATTCATAAAGACTCTGCTAAAGGGTATCATTAAAATAAAAAAAGACGCTTCGGTTGAAGTGTCTTTTTCATGTATGATTTTCGATAAAGTGAAACTTTAATCCGTGGGGGCACCCCTACGGATTATTAGTTGAACCAATCGGGCATTTACGGGCAGTTAATCTTCCTCTTAACCTCTTTACTACAGCTGACTCTTGAAGTGGGAGTCTTACTGTCCGTTAATGCGGGATAAGATGTTATATTTCCAATCTAACAACTATAATACAGAAGAATCATTAACAGCTCACAGCTAAAGTGTAACATACAACAAACATGTTACTTTATGCAATTTTGCATTTTAAAATTATAACGTTGATTGAATAACTTGATCATACACATCATTATCCCTTACATCCGCCGTACTAATCCCGCTAAACGTTTGTACTTTCATTCCTGTATTTGATGATCCCGATCCATTGTAAGCTTTCGTCTTTTCAATCGGCTGTACGTTATATTTATCACCTACATTAATTGTTCCATTACAGTTTTCAATAATAACACCTTCCACAACTGCCGGCATTTTGTCACCCACTTTCATTTCTTTACTTTTATTTTATGAAAATCGCCTAGAAAAATAGCATGTTTCAATAAGAAAAAGCACTCAAATTGAGTGCTTTTTCCTTAAGCATAAAGACAAGTTTGGAGACAGTTGACTTCTTCAAAATTTTATTAGGGGTAATATTTTGAAAAAGAAAGCCTTTCATATGTAGGTTAACACCACTGGAATATATAGTAAATTGATAATATTTATACGGAAGATTGCTAATGTTTAGTATAGATAGTTTCCACTATACCAACAGTGAAAACTATCTATACTAATAACAAAAAGGCGCCTTCAAAAAGACACCTTTCAAAACAGACACTATAAAACAGAATTCTTTATTGTTATACGATTGTTAGATACAAAAAGTCGAGGGAAATGTTTGTATTAAATTCTGCTTTATAAAGTCTGTCTACAACTTATATTGTAATCCTCTTCATTTGAAAAAAAATATAATATGCACAATTGCATACAAAAAGAAAAAGCACTCTACTGAGTGCCTTTTCAACCATTTTACTTTTAATATATCGCTTTGAATATATTGTAACATACGTATCTATATATTTTATTAAGAAAATTCAAAATCCTTTTTCTTTCATTTTCACTTATAAAATCATGTAATATAAAAGGTATGTCAAATTCTTATACAAATTGAGGTGTACTATATTTATGATGTATTTCGGAATTATTCCCCTTATATTATTTATTATTTTTCTTATCTCCTATTTAAAAGATCCGCGAAAAATAATAAACGGCTTTTTATTTAATGCCTTTATCTGTTCATTTCTATTATTTTGCGCTATAGCCTCATTTGAGTCTGGTAATAACGATTTACATTTCATCGTTATCATCCCCATGTTAGCACTACTTGTAATGATTCCTTTTGCTATAGTCGCTTTAATGTTTGGACTCTTTCTTAATGCAAAAATTTTAATGCAACGTGAAGGAAGACGCTTCACAAACTCTTTAACTTTAATTGCTGCTTTAGGGATTTTATTCTTTATAATGCTCCCTATCATAAATCCAGCAAATTTATTCTCAGAGCATTTTCAATTTATCTTTGCTGCTATCTCTCTTATAACTATGTATTTCTTTGTGCATTTATCTAACTTCTTAAGCGCATATTTTTTATACCAATTCAACAGACCAAGACGTAATCAAGATTTCATTATCGTTCTCGGTAGCGGCTTAATTAATGATAAAGTACCACCTTTACTTGCAAGCCGAATTAATAAAGCTATCGACTTTTATTGGAAACAAGCTGCTGTGAATACACCACCAACAATTATTTTCTCTGGCGGTCAAGGTCCAGATGAAGGACTTCCTGAAGCAGAAGCAATGCAAAATTACGCTGTTGAAAAAGGCATTCCGATTGAACATACAGTGCAAGAAAATCGCTCTGTAAACACATATCAAAATATGTTGTTCTCTAAAGAAATTATGGATTCTTTAAAGCCTGAAGGTAAATATAAAAGTATTTTTACCACAAATAATTTTCACCTTTTCCGCGCTGGTATATATGCAAGACAAGCTGGTCTTAACAGCCAAGGGATCGGATCAAAAACAGCCTTTTATTACTGGCCTAACGCAATGATCCGTGAATATGTTGCGATTGTCGTAATGGGACGGAAGCGCCATATGAAAATATGTGGAACTATTTTAGGTTTCGCTTTATTCCTAACAGCCCTTAGTTTTATTGTTTCTTAATAGCTATTAAATAAAAGGTCCCCTGAATGCTTTATACATAGGGGATTTTTTATATCTTTCAGTTCATCAGATTTAAATAAGTAACATAACAGCATATAACACATTAATTATTCCTGAAACTAATCCAATAATAGCAAATGTTTTACTCGTACCTGTCACTTTTTTGTTTAAACCCAATATAGAAAATACGATAGCTACACTACCAATAAGCCCCCATAAGTTTATAAACCAAGATATTAATCCAGTGATGAAACCAACTAAAGAAAAAACTTCTATACTACTATTAGAACTGCTATTTGGAAAACTTCCCTCTACCGTTTTATAGCTAAGACTCTCCCCGCACTGTCCGCAAAATTTATTGCCCTCGTTCGTTTCATTTCCACATTTCGTACAGTATCCCACAGAATCCCCTCCCTAAGGTTAGTGCCCCAAATGTATATATCCATACTATTCATTCTACTTTTTCATATTAAAATTATGACCACTCTCTACTCTTCTACAGTTGTATTTAAAATAATAATATGGTCATAATATTCCCTGCATACATCCATTAAAGGAGAAATTTTTCAAATTAAATGTTAAAATAAAATTTAGGTGTGAATTATGTAACAAACAAGAAACTAGTTTGAAACGAGGAAATTATATGGAGAAAATTATCAAAAACAAGCCCAATAAGCTAAAAATTGCTTCGAAAGCTTTGATGATTATTATTGGGGCATTTATCACAGCGTACGGATTAGAAGCAGTATTAATTCCAAATAACGTATCAGACGGTGGTGTGACTGGTTTAAGTATCGTTAGTTCAAGATTATTTGGATTGCCATTAGGAGCTCTAATCGCAGTTATTAACATTCCTTTCGTTTGGTTAGGATATAAGCAAATTGGTAAAAGCTTCGCGATTTATTCTATTATCGGAATTGCTTCATTAGCAATAGGTACCGTTGTCATGCACGGAATACCAGCTATTATTGAAGGCGATACATTATTAGTTACAGTTGTTGGTGGTATTATCATCGGTTTTGGTATGGGACTAGCATTACGTAACGGTGGCGCATTAGATGGAATCGATATGCTAGCTGTATTGCTCTCTCGTAAGTTACCATTTGGAACGAGTGACCTTATTTTATTCTTAAACATGTTCGTATTTATTTTCGTATCAACAGTATTCGGTCTTCAAGGAGCTATCCTCTCGGCAATTGCTTACTTTATCGCTTCGAAAGTGATTCATATTGTTGAAGTTGGTTTAAGTGGTTCGAAAGCATTTAAAATTATTACAAAAGAGCCTGAATTAATGGTAGAAACAATTCGCGATCGTTTAGGCAGAAGTGCAACATATAACGAAGTATACGGTGGTTATTCAAGAGAGAAATTCAAAGAAATTTCTTGCGTAATTAACCGTTTAGAAGAAAGTAAAATGAAAGAACTTATTAATGAAATCGATCCACACGCCTTTATTACAGTTTATGACGTAGCAGAAGTAAAAGGCGGTAATTTCAAGAAACGTGATATTCATTAATCGTTATGTAAAAGAGGGTATGCCAAATTTTGGCACACCCTCTTTTTATTATTAAGTTGCTATAGTTGTCAGTTTTTGTCGGTAAGTCGATATATTTCAATAATCGCTGATATATTTTGAGTTGTGGTCGATATATTCTAATACTCGCTGATATATTTTGAATTACGGTCGATATATTCTAATACTCGCTGATATATTTTTACTTTCCCCCCTTATGCCTAGATCGCACCATCTAAAAGGAATTAATCCCCAGAAAAAAAAGACCAAAAAGCAACTCACACTTTTCGGTCTCTCTACTATCTTCTCTTCGTAATTTTCCCTGAACCACCAACCCTTGTTTTCGGGGGTGATGTATTTCTTGGCGGAGTTTTAATAGATGATTTCGGCTTCACATCTGATCCGCTTGAACCGCCTGGTGTTTTTGTAATTTTACCTTTGCTTCCAGTAGAAGGTGGAGGCGTCGTATTATTTCCTTTTTCAGTAATACTTCCCTTATCACCTACTGATGGTTTCGAATCTACATTATCGCCTCGCTTAATGATAGACCCTTTCCCTTCCTTCGTAATTGGAGGTGGGGTTTTCTTTTCTTCTTTCGTAGGTGGTCTCTCTGGAATAACTGGTTTATGATTTTGTCTGTCATTATATCCTCGATAATCACCGGGCGATGATTTTCTTGAACCGAATATATCGTTTAATATGCTACCCATAATATATCCTTGCAAGAAGGACGGTTGGTAATTTTGACGGACAAATTCTTCATTACTCACTTCAATTAACGTATCAGATGGTTTCTCTTTATCCTTTTGAAGGTTATACATTTTATCCGAATAAACGAGAAACATTTGATTTTCGTCTTCTTTAGATGCTTGTTTCGGTTTCCTTTCGGCTATAAGTTCCTTCGCGACTTCAGGAACTGACCGATTGGCGGCCCTATACACGTAAGATTCTTGTTTACCTTCCTTAGCAACAGATTCAAGTGGATAACGGTCTTGAATCGACTTTGTCTGCCCGCCTTGACAACCTGATAAGGCATAACCAGCAACAACAAGTAATGTAACGATAGCAAGTATAGGGATCACAAACGATTTAATCATGGTAAACAATCGGTTTGACATGATTACGCCCCCTTACGTTGCTCTTATAATTTGTACATCAGCAGGAATGATTGCTTCTCCCTCATACATCATTGTACGACCATTTTGCCATTCAATACGCAATAATTTTCGATTATCTGATTGGAATTCCCAGACGTACTGTTCCTCTGAAGCTGAGAATGGTGTTTTCCCCATCACAACAACACGTCCGGTATATTGTTCTTCCATATGGTACTCTGTATCATCCATTTCAATTGTCGTCGGAATTTCCTCAATTGAATCTAAGCGACCATCAATTGGTGTATATAATTTGTAATACGTATTTTCACGATCTTCAATTTTTAAATAACGAATGTCTTTCCCGTCTTGCAGTGTTAAAACAATTTCCTTGCGAGAATGCATACTCGTTTTCCCAGTTAATTCGTACATGACTAATGAAACTTCAATCATATCACCAGGAGCTAACGTTAAAAGACTCTTTTCCGGCTTCGGTGGCTCTGGGCTTTTCATTATATTTTTAATTCGTTTAAATAAACTCATGATCTACCCCTCCTTTTCTCTTTATAAACAAGCACCTAAAATAAGTGCACCAACAATATGTAATGATCCGGCTAACATCGCATGTGCAACGCTACCTTCTTTCGTACCTTCTTCTAAATCAAGACCAGACATTTTCTTTAATACGAATTCGATAAACATTTCTACCACTAATAAAATAACGAAAGAAACTGCTGATGCAAGAAGTGCTTGCCATAAATCATTTGCTTTCGTTATCGATTGAGATAAAATGTACCCTTGTGCAAATAATTTCATAATAAAACGAGTTGTTACAGCTGTATTTCCATTTTTGATTTCTTTTAAATCATTGTATTTTGTAAAAATCGAATCAACCCACATAATTGCAAATAAAAGTACTGCACTCGCTCCAGTCCATACAAGCATGGCAACTACATTCATCCATGTCATTGCAAAACCTCCTCTAAATATAAAGTGAAACTTTAATCAGTGGGGAGGTGTTCATTCCCCGCTGATTATTAGTTGAACCAATCGGGCATTTACGGGCAGTAGATCTCCCCCCACCTCTCTGCTTTCACAAAAAGTAGAGGTGGGAGTCTTACTACCCGTTAATGCGGGGTAATAGAAAACCGACATGAATTTGTTTAGACATGTCGGTTCATTTGTCTCTATTCTATATTATTTCTCATACTGCTTCATAATACGGGCTAATTCATCATCAACAGCAGAATTTTTGTTTAAGCTTGCGAATTCATCATCTAATGATTTTTCTTTCTTATAAACTTCACCGCTTGCTTCCGCTTCAGCCTCTAATTGAAGAGCTTTTTCTTCCATACGGCTTAAACCAGCTTTTGCTGAATTCGAATCAAATCCAGACATCGCCTGATTAATATTCTTCTGTGCTTTCGCTGCATTTACACGTGCTACAAGTGTTTCACGTTTATTTTTCAGCTCTGTTAATTGCTTGCGCATTTCTTCTAGCTTAAGACGCAGATTATCAGCAGCAGCTTTATTTTGCTCGTAGCTTGCTTTATACTCATTCATCTTTTGCTCTGCATTTTGTTTTTCTTCTAATGCACGACGCGCAAGATCTAAGTTATTAGCTTGAACAGCCATATGAGCTTGCTCTTCACGTTTTTTCACAAGTGCTTCTTGCTCTTCAAATAATATTTTGAATTTCTTCTCAAGCGCGATTTGAGCTGCTACACTTTTCTCAGCTTCTTGTACATCCGCTTGCATATCGCGTAAATATTGATCCGTCATCTTAACTGGATCTTCCGCTTTTTCAATTAATGAATATACATTCGACATTGTTAAATCTCTTAATCGTTTAAATACAGACATCTAAATTCCTCCTATGATATACCTCATATTTCAAATTCACTACTTGGAAAACTGAAAAATCTCCCTTTACAGTAAAGAATATTCATTTTTACAGCCTATGTGTTTATTATAACAAAACTAATATGTCCTTACATGTTATTTCCAAAATACATCCATTATAATATGACATTCTATATACAATATTGTATTTCTAATATATTCTCATTACCCCTCTTTGGAATTAACTTACTTTTGTGCAATTTCACTAAATTACATAAGTGTAATGTTACTGTAAGCTAACTCGATAGTTGCATTCCGATATTTCTTATACACTAATACCAGAAGCAACAAATAAGTTCTTCACTTGTAAGCAATAATACAAAAATTGTATTTACTATAAAACATATAAAAGGAGAAATCATCATGAAAAAATTAGTAGGAATCGGATTAGCAGCAGCAATTTCATTCGGAGCATTATCAGGTTGTTCTTTATTAGGAGAGAAAGCGAACGGTTTTGTACTGTACGGCTCAGAAGAACAAGTTCAACAAATTACAGATAAAAACAAAAAAGAAGTGAAAGAAAAAGACTTCTATAAAATGAAAATGACAACATTAGATGGTAAAAAAGTTCTTGTAATGGATAAGAAAACTGGTGAAGAACTAATGAAAAAAGAGTTACTTAGCAAAGTTGATGAAAAAGACAACACGAAGCCACTTGATAAATTACCAGCTGTAACAACAGAACAAGGTGTATTATTTGCAAAAGAGAAAGTAGAAAATGCTACACTTGATGGAGCGAAATTAAAATATGAAGGCAACACAATTATCGGAAGTGGACGTGCATATACAGATATGTATGCGATTGTCGATGACGCAACTTACAGCAATGTAAAAGGTGATGAAAAATCTGTAGGTGTATTAAAATTTGATAAAGACCCGAGTAAAGAATTCCCTGGTTACAAAGGCGTAGAAGCTTCTCAACTTGTAAAAATTAAAAAGTAAAAAGTAAAACAAAAAAGCTTTGCGAAATTCGCAAAGCTTTTTTCTATTTATTATGAGCAATTTGCTCCATATCCGGGCTACAAGTTTGCGACTGACATGACTTATTTAAAGAACATGCCGCGCATTTTCCTTTTTTACTTCTCTTTACAAAATTAACTAACGTATATGCTGCATAACCAAAAATGATAGCTCCAATTATAATATTGACCATCATCACAATACATCTCCTTCTAGAATCCGAGTAGGGATCCAACTTGGTATATAATGAGCGTTAATACATAAGCAACTACGAGTGGATACACGACTGAGAAAATCGTCCATTTCGCTGATCCTGTTTCACGTTTAATAACAGCTACGGTCGCTAAACACGGAACATATAATAAAATAAAGAACATAAATGCATAAGCTGATAATGCTGTATAATGTGCTCCCATTACATTTCCAAGCACATCTTCTTTAACCGCATAAATAATTGCCATTGTAGAAACGACAACTTCTTTCGCTAAAAATCCTGTTAAAAGGGATGCCGCAGCTTGCCACGTTCCAAAGCCGAGCGGTGCAAATAATGGTGCGATAAATCCACCAATCATCGCTAAGTAGCTATCTCCCATATCAACGCCAAATCCTGATGGACCTGCATAATTTAATAACCAAATAACAACCGAACCACCAAAGATGAATGTACCAGCTTTACGAACAAATCCCTTTCCTTTCTCCCACGTGCTCAGCCATAACGTTTTCGCTTGTGGCACACGATAAGGCGGTAGTTCAATAACAAAAATAGATTTTTCCGCTTTTAAAATCGTAAGAGACATAATTTTTGTAACTAATAACGCAAGAACAATCCCTGCAACATATAAAGAAAATACAACAGTCGCCTGACTATGCGGGAAGAATACGCCCGCAAATAATGCATATACAGGTAATCGTGCTGAACAAGACATAAACGGTGTTACTAAAATTGTAAGTAAGCGCTCTTTCTCCTGTTCAATCGTTCTCGCTGCCATAATACCTGGAACGTTACATCCAAAACCGATAATCATCGGAATAAAAGCTTTTCCGTTTAAGCCGAAAAACTCCATAATTCTATCCATAACAACTGCAATTCGCGCCATATATCCTGAGTCTTCTAATAATGAAATGAAAAAGAATAGTGCAAAGATTTGTGGTACGAATACTAATACAGCACCAACACCGGCAATAATACCTTCTGTAACGAGTGCTTGAATAAAATCAGAAGCTCCAATACTTGTAAGTCCAGCCGTCACCCAATCCGTAAGCTGACCACCAAAAAACTCATCTAACATATCCGATAAAGGTGTACCAATCCACGTAAACGTAACCTGAAAAATAAAAAACATAACTGCTAAAAAGATTGGAAGTCCTAAAATTTTATGTGTAATTAATCTATCAATTTTTTCTGAAAAAGGAATTTTTCCTTCTTTCTCATGCTTCATAACATTTGTTTTTAACTTTTCAATATACGCTTCACGAGTTTTGTAAATGTGCTCTTCTAACGTACAATCAAGTTTTCCTTCTAAGCGAGATCGAATGGCTATGAGTTCCTTATAAATTGGTAATGCTTTCATTTCTTTTTCTACTACTTCGTTATTACTTAAAAATTGAAGAGCTAACCATCTCGGATGCTCGTAATTCACTGTCTCTAAAAGAGCAATTACTTCTCCAATTCCTTCATCCATTTGTACACCATATGAAATAAGGAATGGCTTTTTCTCTTTTTTGTCATTTTCTTTAAGAGTCGTAAGTAGTTCTTCACAACCTTTTCCACTTCTTGCAACGACAGGAACGACTGTTACACCTAATAGTTCTGATAATCGTTTTACATCAATGACAATTCCTCTTTGCTTCGCCACATCAACCATATTTAAACCAATTGAGACCGGCTTACCAAATTCAAGTAATTGCAACGTTAAATGCATATTTCTCTCAAACTGCGAAGAATCTACGATATTTAACATATGATTAAATTCTTCTGTTAATAGAAAGTTTGTTACAACACCTTCATCACGTGAAACTGGATTTAAATCATACACACCTGGTAAATCAATTAATGTTCCTTGTCTATCTTTTAATTTACCAACCTTTTTTTCTACTGTTACACCGCTCCAGTTTCCTACGTATTCATAAGAACCAGTAAGTGCATTAAATAATGATGTCTTCCCTGTATTCGGATTCCCTAGCAAAGCTACCTTATTCACGCTAATTCCACCTTTATCATTTTCGCGTCACAATGACGAATACTAATTAACTGTCCACGACACTCCAATGTACAAGGACCTTTGAACATCGCTTTCTGTTTCAAGCGAAGTTCGCTTCCTTCCGCAAGACCGAAAGCAGCTAGTCTACGCTTTAATAGCTGATCTAAAGACTGAATACTTTTTACTAACACTTTCTCTCCAATTTTAATATCTACTAAGCTCATAACCTTCCCCCTCAGAAGAGAATGATAATTATTTTCAAAAAAATTATACCACACCCAATTTCTCTTGTACTATACCCTTTTGCTTCATATTTATTAACATTTCGCTACAATTCTATTTCAATTATTGTCATACAGCATTTGTTTGCCATTCTCATCCATTTCGCTTACAATAAACAATAGCAAATAAAGAATCTCGTTATCACTGGGGGAGCCATGCCGCTGAGAGGGAACACTTCGTTCCGACCCTTCGAACCTGTTAGTTAATGCTAACGCAGGGATTGTGCAAACGTCCGAAATACATACCTCATTTTTATTTACGTATTTCGTATCCTCCTATGATATCTATTCTTTTTTGTACAACTTGGATTTAGGGGGAGACAACATGCGTAACACCAATTTACAAGCGATGATCGAATCTGCTATTCTTGCAGCCTTCGCCTTGGTCATCGATATTTTACCACTTTCAATCAAAATATCAGCAACAGGCGGTTCCATTTCATTTGCTATGATTCCTATTTTTATTATCGCATACCGCTGGGGCTTCAAAATGGCTTTCTTAGGAGGCTTAATTTGGGGATTATTACAAATTGTCGTAGGCGATGCCATTATCGTCACACCAATTCAAGTACTAATTGAATACTTCGTTGCTTTCGCATTCATTGGATTTGCTGGGTTATTCTATCGTCCAATTCAAAAAGCACTTTTAACTTCCAATAATAATAGCGAAGAGCAATCAAATTTAGGTAGCCGTAAAGACAAACCTTCATCAAAACAAAACCAAGGAAAGAAAGTAATTGGATACATTATCGTCGCTACTTTTATCGGTAGTCTAGCTCGTTACTTCTGTCACTTTATCGCTGGTATCATTTTCTGGGGACAATATGCACCAAAAGGCCAGTCGGCTTTCCTATATTCTTTAATATTTAACGGCAGTACAATGATTGGTTCCTATATTCTATGTACCGTTTTACTTATATTTTTATTTATCACTTCACCACGCTTATTCAAAAGCATCAGTGCTTATCAAATGAATACACAAAAAAAGGGCGCTTAATGAGCGCTCTTTTTTCATATCGTAATATTAATTAAAAATACAATAAATGCGCAAAAGAAAATAAATACCATTATACTTAGCCAATTGCTATGCACGGTTCATCGACTCCTTACATAACCTCATATTCTAAACAAATTATACTGATTAAAAATAAAGATTAGGTAAAGATAATATGAAAATAATTTAAAAAAACGTAGATCATATTTTCTACGCTTTTTTCGGTAAATAGAAATAAAATAACACACCATCTTCTGTATTTCCTGCCCCATATTCAGCATCATGTAGTTCTAAAATATTCTTTGAAATGGCAAGCCCAAGCCCCGTCCCACCTTGTGAACGCTGACGAGCTGTATCCACTCGATAAAAACGATCCCAAATTTTATCTAATTGTTCTTCTTCAATGTGAGTACCTTTATTTTCAATGCACACTTTTATACGATCCTTCTCATCTATTGTAGAAATAATAATATCTTCTTTATTTGGTGTATAACGTATGGCATTCGTAATGAAATTCACGATGACTTGTTCAATCCGGCCTTGATTTGCAATCACTTCAAATGAACATATATTTTTATGAACACGAAGCTCTTTTTTCTCTATTTCCACAGATAGATGTTCACATATGTCTTCAATTACTGTATCAATATAAAACGAAGCCTTTTTCATTTTATATGTACCAGATTCAAATTTAGCTAACTCAAGCATATCCAAAATTAACGTATCCATTTTGTCTACTTCTCTCTCCATCGCCTGAAAATAATAATCCTTTTTATGCTCAGCTACCCCGTCTTTTAAAATAGAAATACAGCTTTTCATAATACTTAGCGGTGTTTTTAATTCATGTGAAACACCAGAAATGAATTCTTTTCGCGTCTTTTCTAACTTTCTTTCCTTTTCAATATCTTCTTCTAACTGCCCAATATGCGAATGGAGTTTATTTGATAGCACATTAATATTTTTCGATAAATCTCCAATTTCATCTTTTGAAGTAATCGGTATTTTTTCTGTAAAATCTAATTGTGCTATTTTCTTCGTCGTATCATTTATTTTTAATAACGGTTTTGCAATTTGTTTTGAATAATAAAACGAAGCTAAAAAAATAAGAACGACTACAAATGCAATGATATAGATGTAATAATCTTGCACCATTTGTACAGCTTCATCTACGGGCTGTAAAGAAGCCATCGCATAAATATATGTTACTGATCCATCTTTTTCTTTTATTGGTTTCATTAATAATTTATATTTTATATCATTCTTTTCATGGTCCATTGTCTTTGTTGAATACTCTATTTGATTACTCTCTTTTAGTAATACATCCGTTTGAAATTCTTTTATACTATCCAAAAATAAAGAGTTTTTATAAATTGGATTTACGGGGCCTTTTACATCTGGAAACTGTACTTTCGTAACACGCCCTCCTATGTAAACATCTGGTTCTTGGGCAGCTTGCTCCTGAACGGCTGGCCTCTTCTCCTTAACAACTTGTTCCCCGGTTGCTTTCTTTTTCTCCTCATATAATTTTCTCATTTTCTCATTAAATGCTTTTTCTAGCGGTTTATTAGATCCGCTTAAATTCTGTTTAGATAAAGAAAAAGAGAATGGAATAAAACTATCTTCTTTTCTCACTCCAGAAAAATAAATTTCTTGCCCTAAAAAATGCTCTGATAATTTATTATCAATCTCCTCTATATTGACGAGATTACCTAAGGGAATTTTGAATATTTGTTGTCCAAAGCTCTTTTGTTGCCTACGATCTATCGTTACTTCAAAATAAAAATCATCTGCATGTTTTAAATTCCCGTTCTTATCTAATGTCGTAATCCACGTATTATTTTCTCTTAAAAAGTCTTGCTCTAGTTTCTGAATTTCTTCTGCATTTCCTGCATGATTTAAATAGTTCTTCCCAAAGGAATTTAAATTCACTTTAATATCTTCCACTTTTCGATTCGCATAATATTGTTTAAAAAATATCGTTTGTCCAATAAATATCGTCGCTAAAATCAACATGCACAATGCTGTTGTAAGAGTAAATAATTTTAGTACAATTCCTTTCCTCATACATTGCCCTCAAATTTATAACCTGTGCGTACTACAGTTGTAATGTACTTTGCTTTCTCTCCTAATTTATTTCTTAAATTACGAATATGACTATTAACCGTTCGATCATCACCAGCAAATTCATATCCCCAAATTCTTGAAATGAGTTGTTCTCGCGTTAAAACGATTCCTTGATTTTTCATGAAATACGCTAATATTTCAAATTCTGTATGCGTTAAATTAATATCAGTTCGATTTACCGTAACAGTGCGCGACGGAAAATGAACGTGAATATCGTGGATCGATAATGTATCATCTTCATTCTCTAAAAGTTGCTTTGTCACTTTTCTGCTTTCTAACAACCTTTTCGCTCTTGCTAATAAAATTGGCGGACTATACGGCTTCGTCACATAGTCATTTGCCCCAAGTTCAAAACCAAGTAACGTATCGTCTTCATCTACGCGCGCCGTTAGCATAATAATAGGCACCTCGGACGTCTTTCGAATCCTTCGGCAAACAGACCATCCATCGAGTTCTGGCAACATAATATCTAAAATAACTAAATCAACCTCTTCTTCTTCAAATACAACTAAAGCCTCTTTCCCGTCCCTCGCTTCAAACACTACATATTGCTCACTTAAAAAATAATCTTTTAATATTTCACGTAATATGTCTTCATCTTCAACAATTAAAATGTTTTTTGACATAACTGATATATCCCCCTCCCGTTTTCAGAAACTATAATTTCACTTTGAATAACTGCCAGTTAACGTCGCCTCGATAATATATCTATCTGGTGCATCCCCTATATAATCAAATGGGTAACAAGTTGTCAGTGTTAATATCGGTTCTTCTTTTTTTATAATAACAGTACGATCATCCGCATGAGTAATCCATGTCTTTTGAATTTCATATGTGTACGTTTTATTATCATACTCTAAAACAAGAGTATCCTTTTCTTTCAACTCTCCTAAATCTGTAAATACAGTATCTCGATGTCCACTCAGTACAGTATGTCCTCCTCCAGATGGGGTTGTCGTTAAATCACTAACAAACATACCAACTCCTTTTTTCAAAGTCGCATCATCCGCTCCCCAATATATAGAAAACTTCTTCTTTATTTTCGGTATGTTTAACATCGCTACCTTTTCACCTTCTTTATGTTCTGTTTGAGAAGAAGGTATTTGAGAAGTTACAGGTGTTTCATGAGAAAGTTGAGTATCTTGTATATTTTTAAGGCTCTTTATTTCTTCTTTCGTTAATTCTTGAGCAGAGCTTTTTCCTTTATACCATTCCACAGCGTAATAGGATCCCATGAATAGCCCAATAGCCATCAATATGATACCGATATAATTGAGTAACTTCATTCTTCATCCCTCCATGCAAAAAATGGTAGGAGTAACCTACCATTTTTAATATATGAAATTATCCCATTCTTTATAGGAAAATATTTTATTTACACTTTAACCTTATTGCGACGATTCAAACCAAATAATGTACCTATCGCTACAAGACATGCACTTAATCCCATCATTGCTACATTATTTGATGCTGTATTTGGTAATTTTTCACCTTGTACAACTGGCTTTGCTACTTCTTTTTTAGCTATTTCATTCTTTTGCTCGACTTTTATCGCTGCTTCTTTTTTTGCCATATCATTTTTTAACTGTTCTTGCGCTATTCTCTTTTTCTCTTCTTCACTCTTTTTCTCAGCTTTTATTGCTTCCTCTTTTTTAGCCATATCATTTTTTTCTTGTACTTGTGCCGCTTGTTTTTTCTCTACTTCATTTTTTTGCTGTTCCTTAATTGCTTCTTCTTTTTTAGCTTTATCTTGTTGTACTTGCGCTTCTTCTTCCTTTGTTACTGTTCCAGTATCCGCACTCGCTACTGAAGAATATCCTACTGTTAAAAGTGCCATTGCACAAATTGGTAATAGTCTCTTTTTCATCTTCATTCTCTCCTTATATTTTATTCACATCAACTCGCATCGGATGTATTACTAGAATAAGCAAGAGATATAAATATAAGATGCAGATGAAATATATTTCATTTAAAGATTTCATTGTAGAAAAAGAAAAAAACATCGCAATATGTACGATGTTTTTTCGGGTGTGTGTCTCAATATTTACATGTTACTTTCGCGTGATTTGGAAGTAGAATGGGCCGGAGCGATAACTAATTGTCTCGGCTCAGTTTTCTTGAAGTGATTTTTGACGTTACACTTACGACGTTGAACAACCCACGCTTTAATAGGGTTTGTTAAAATAATCTTTTGCTCTTCGTTAGGGGCCTCTTCTTCAAACCTACAACTTTCGCTCCATTTATTCCATTTCATTGTAAATTTAGAAGAAGAATGATCATCTTCACGATCAAACAAGTGCAAAAAATCCATTTTTCCATCTAGCATTACGGTGTTACTAGTCGCTAAAAAAGAAAAGGTCGTCCAACGTTTCTCCATGCCCTCCTACTCCTTTTTCACATATAGAGTGCCTAAAACTTAATTTACCTAAAATATGCTTGCCTTTTACCTTACACCCATAGTTTATCCAAAATGCTATTATGCAACTATCGATTTGCCTTACAACTACCTTACATTTTTGTAAGAAACAAAAAAACCTTCACTCTATATAATGAAGGTTTCTTACTTGTTATCTATATGATCTCTCATATCATCAAGTCCAGCTTCTTTTAGCTGCGACATCATACCGTGCGAAATTGCTCCTAACACTAAAGTCATTCCAATTAATGAAATACGAATCGCAGGTACATCAATTACGTAAGCCAACAGGCCAAGAACAATTGTTAAAAGTAATGCTTTTATAAATGTTACACTTGTGTACTGTTTCTTCTTCATCATATTCACCCTTTATGGAAGCGTTTTCTCAATATGCTTAGTATATCATATCATCAGATGATTTTGTCGTTGTCTTTGTAAAAAATTACTATCTTCTTTGACTTTTTCTATTCTATCCTTTACAGTCGAAATGTTCGCAAGTTTTACACTGTAGGAGGATTACAATGAATATTGAAATAAAAGACACTTTAATTTCTGAAGAACAATTACAAGCAAAAGTGAAAGAATTAGCACTTCAAATCGAACGTGACTTTGAGGGAGAAGAAATCGTAGTTATCGCAGTATTAAAAGGTTCATTCGTATTTGCTGCTGATTTAATTCGTCACATTAAAAACGATGTAACAATTGACTTCATTTCTGCATCTAGTTACGGAAATCAAACAGAAACGACAGGAAAAGTGAAACTCCTAAAAGATATCGACGTAAACATTACTGGAAAAAACGTAATTGTTGTAGAAGATATTATCGATTCTGGTTTAACACTTCATTTCTTAAAAGACCACTTCTTTATGCATAAACCAAAGGCACTCAAGTTCTGTACATTACTTGATAAACCAGAACGCCGTAAAGTGGACTTAAAAGCTGAATATGTTGGCTTCCAAATTCCAGACGAATTTATCGTTGGCTACGGTATCGACTGTGCTGAGAAATATCGTAACTTACCATTTATCGCTTCAGTTGTAACGGAGTAATATAATAAAATAAGCTTCCATCAATTACTGATGGAAGTTTATTTTCTATCACGATTCGTAAAAGACAAAGGGAGAGAATAAAAATGACAAAGACAAAATTTGAAAAAGTACTCCTCATCGTAAATCCGAAAGCTGGTCAAGGTGACTTACATACAAATTTAACAAAAATCGTACCACCTCTTGCCGCAGCTTTTCCTGATCTACATATCCTTCATACGAAAAAACAAGGTGATGCAACAAAATATTGCCAAGAGTTTGCTAGTAAAGTAGATTTAATTATCGTCTTTGGTGGTGATGGAACAGTATTTGAATGCACAAATGGCTTAGCACCTCTCGAAACTAGACCTACACTTGCAATTATTCCAGGTGGAACTTGCAATGACTTCTCTCGCACACTTGGTGTTCCGCAAAACATTGCAGAAGCGGCAAAACTTATTACAAAAGAACATATAAAACCAGTTGACGTTGCAAAAGCAAATGGACAACATTTCTTAAACTTCTGGGGGATTGGTCTCGTATCTGAAGTATCAAACAATATCGATGCAGAAGAAAAAGCAAAGCTTGGTAAAATCGGTTACTATTTAAGTACAATTCGAACTGTAAAAAATGCTGAAACATTCCCGGTAAAAATTACTTATGACGGACAAGTATATGAAGACGAAGCTGTCCTTGTCATGGTTGGAAATGGTGAATATCTTGGTGGTATTCCATCCTTTATTCCGAACGTAAAATGTGATGACGGAACACTTGATATTTTCGTAGTCAAATCAACAGGTATTCAAGCATTTAAAGATTACATCGGAAAGAAACTGTTTGAAGACTCAAATGAAAATGACATCTTCCACGTAAAAGCGAAATCCATTCATATTGAAACGAAAGAAGAAAAAGAAGTAGATACAGATGGAGAAAGCTCGCTTCATACACCTTGTCACATTGAATTATTACCAGGACACTTTACGATGATTTATAATCCTGCGATTGTGTAATAAAAAAACGAGTGCTAGCACTCGTTTTTTTCTCTTCTAATCTAGTTATGTCGTTGAATCATTTCTTGTATTTCTTTAACTCTCTCTAAAGTAATTCCATTTCTTTGTTCGATCGCTAAAGAATGCTCGGTTGGCTCTAATTCAACATACGGTGCCGTTCCAACTTCTCTTATATGTACATTTGTTTTTAAATTTAATGTTTCTGGATAAACTGGTATTTCTACAGATAACCAACCAAAATAAGGATCACTATTTTCTCGGCCTCTCTCATCCCACTTTTCTAATACTTCATCATAACTTTCTTTACTAAGCGATACCCACACAGTCCATATGAAATTTTCGTGGTAATCAATGATAGGAATCTCTAAACAACCTCTAATAAAGTAATGTTCATCGTCCATTACGCAAATTTCTGATGTTAAATGGAAGCGTCCCTCTCTTTCATGAGGCGCTACCTCGTAATAATAATATGGTGCTTCACTTCCGTAGCATAGAGGTAGTGCAAAACGATTCATTTTTACTTTTCCCCCGGATTTTCTTCTTCTTTTCATTTATTATTCTTTCTCCTATCCTTTTCAGTCACAATCAAACTCTACCCAATTTCTCCAATGCGTATTAGAATCCTTCTTCACAATAACACTTGGATCTTTCTTCTCTATTGCAGCGGCTACTGATTGGAAGAATTCATTTTCACTTACTTTTTCGTCTTCAACATGTTTCCATTCTTCCGTTTCATACGCTACTTCCCAATTACCTTCTAAACCGAACTCTTCTAAAATCTCTTCTTTACTCCACCATAATAATGTTCTAACTTCTTCATTAGTAGCAAGCATACGCATGAAGTATGTTGGATAATGCTCTGCCGTTTGTACTTCTATTCCATTATCCACATACTCTTCTTCTGTAAATTCATATTCAAAATGATGCTCACGTACTTTTAAACTGCCGTTATAAATATTCGGTATAAATTCACCTTCATCATCAAACAACTCATAATCGCCATCATTTAATTGTAAAATGCAATCATCACCCATTGAATGAGTAATTCTATCTCCATATACTTGAATATCATTACATACACCTAATGAACTTACACCAACAAGTTGAAACACCATTAACCAATCCTTAGTATCTTTAAAGAAAAGAGAGAATTTCACTTGCGAAATATCCATATATTCATTATCAAATGCAGGAAATTCATAGTTACTTTGCTTTTTATCTAATAGTTTTAAAATATCTTTTTGCATATGTATCATCTTCACCTCGATATAAACAAAAATATTTTTTAAATTTCACTAGAGTATAACATAACCATACTTACCTGTGACATTCTAATAACACTACTAAAAAATAGAAGAATGGCTTGTTTGCATACTCTAGTTCTTTTTATGTACAATGAAGAAAAGAAGCACCTTCATATAAGGGAGAGGACAAACTTTGTTCAACCAACAGTTAGTTAATTTACGCATTGATTTTGCATTTAAACAATTGTTTGGTACGAATGGTAGTGAAGATATTCTAATTGCATTTTTAAATGCTATGTTACAAGAGTCTTTAGAGTCGCCCATTGCTTCTCTACAACTAGAAGATCCACATTTACACAGGGAATATGAAGAGGATAAGTTATCTATTTTAGACATTTCAGCGACATTAGACACAGGAACAAAAGTTAATGTAGAAATACAACTCAATAATAATCACGATATGGTTAAACGCAGTTTATATTATTGGGGAAGACTATACACATCTCAACTACAAAAAGGGATGCCCTACAGTGCACTTCACAAAACCATCACCATAAACTTACTAAACTTCGTAATGTTTTCGGAACACCCAGCCTTCCATACAACGAGCATATTATGGAATACACAACAACAAAAACTCCTAAGTGAAGACATAGAAATCCACATTATAGAAATTCCAAAGTTAACTGAACAATGGCATGAAGAAAAAGTAAATCCGTGGAAAGATCCATTTGTTCGTTGGCTTTTATTGCTTTCAGCAAATGAGGATGAGCACTTAACTAAACTATTGGAGGATATTGCTATGAACCAAGATCCTATTTTACAAAAAGCGATCAATAAATGGGAACGTATGAGTCAAGATTCTTCTTTCCGGCAAGCCTATGACGCAAGGGAGAAAGTTTTAATGGATGAAGCAGCAAAATTCGCCCATGCAGAGACAGAAGGAATAAAAAGAGGAATGGAACAAGGAATTAAAAAAGGGCTTGAAAAAGGCATTGAACAGGGCATTGAACAGGGCATTGAACAAGGCATTGAACAAGGCATTGAACAAGGCATTGAACAAGGCATTGAACAAGGCATTGAACAAGGCATTGAACAAGGCATTGAACAAGGCATTGAACAAGGCATTGAACAAGGCATTGAACAAGGCATTGAACAAGGCATTGAACAAGGCATTGAACAAGGTCGAAAAGAAGGAGTTCAACAGGGGAAAATTCAAATGATTAAAAATATGTATGATCTTGGTATACCACTTGAAACGATTGCTAAGGCAAGTAAATTAAGTTTGCATGAGATTGAGCATATTTTAGGACATAAATAGTCATAAAAAAAGAGCTTGAATAGTGAACTGCACCCCAATTGTTAGACACAGTCTAACAATTGGAGGTGCAGTTTTTCTATGGCTAAATTTACAGCTGATGAAAAAATACAAATCGTTCTACGTTATTTGAACGGAAATGAAAGTTATCGAGAACTGGGTAGATCGCTCGGTATAAGTGACACAATCATTTTGAATTGGGTAAACCAATATAAACAGAATGGTCTGGAAGCTTTTCTAAAACGATGTACAAATTACACACAACAATTTAAACTAGACGTACTAAACTTTATGATTGAAAACGGTATGTCCTTATTTGAGACGGCAGCTATCTTTAATATTCCTGCCCCTTCAACGATTTCTGTTTGGAAAAAACAGCTCGAAACACAAGGAATTGATGCCCTTCAATCTAAGAAAAAGGGGCGTCCATCCATGAAAAAAGATTCAAATAAACAATTAAAACAACCTTTAGCTGAAGGGTCAGTCGAAGCACTTGAAGCACGCATTAAACAGCTTGAGATGGAAAATGAGTACTTAAAAAAGTTAAATGCCTTAGTTCAAAACAAGGAAAAATCACAAAACAAGACAAAGCGCAAGTAGTCTATGAATTAAGGCATAAATATTCGGTCAAAGCACTCGTGGAGCTAGCTACTATTCCTCGAAGCACGTATTATGATTTAGTAAAGAAAATGAATCGTCCAGATGTAGATGCCGATTTGAAAGCTGAGATTAAAGCGATTTATGAGGAAAATGAAGGTCGTTATGGTTACCGTCGCATTCGTGATGAATTAACGAATCGTGGCCAGAAAGTGAACCACAAGAAGGTTCAGCGCATTATGAAAGAGCTTGGGTTAAAGTGTGTTGTGCGTATGAAGAAATATAAATCCTATAAAGGAAAAGTCGGTAGAATTGCACCTAATATTTTAGAGCGTAATTTTCATACAGATGCACCGAATCAAAAGTGGGTAACAGACATCACAGAGTTTAAATTGTTTGGAGAAAAACTGTATGTATCACCTGTATTAGATTTGTATAATGGTGAAATTATTACCTATACAATTGGTTCTAGACCGACGTATTCGCTTGTTTCAGACATGTTAGAGAAAGCATTGGAACGTTTACCCGAAACCCACCAGCTACTGATGCATTCGGATCAAGGATGGCATTATCAAATGAGACAGTACGTCCGGACACTTGAATCAAGAGCTATCGTCCAGAGTATGTCTCGAAAAGGAAACTGTTACGACAACGCAGTAATAGAAAATTTCTTTGGGATTATGAAGTCGGAGTTCCTCTACATAAAAGAATTTGAAAATGTAGAGCACTTTAAAATAGAATTAGAAAAATATATAGATTATTATAATACGAAACGGATTAAGGCAAAATTAAAAATGAGCCCGGTACAATACCGGACTCACTTTTATCAAGCTGCCTAATGAAATAACCGTGTCTAACTTTTAGGGGTCACTTCAATAGTTTCAAGCTCTTTTTTATCAACTCTCCTCAATATCATCCAATTGAGTCTTATAACATTCATCACACTCTGGCCTAGTAGGAAGAATCCCTCTTTCATCAGGTAATAAAACCCTCAAAACTTCTCGATCCATCTCTACAAAAGACTTCATAATAATGGAATATCCTTCAATAATATTCGTATACTCAATCCCTTGTTCAAACTTTTTTCCTCTCTTTATTTCTTCTATTATGGTACAAAAAACACTATGCGCGACTTCAGGATCCATATTTAATGCTATTTGTAAATCTTGATGATTAAAGTTATCTCTTAGACCATGCGTATGATAATTAGCATGGATGCCATCAATATCTTCTGCTAATATGCTATGCATGTACCATCCATACTCTTGTAGCATATTTTCTTCCCATTCATCTGCATCCTCTTCTAAATCTTCATCAAACAAATTCGGATCATACCACACGTCCTCGTAATCTCCAGCAATTAAAAATCTCCAACCAGGTGGTAACCCTAAATACTTCTTTATTTCAGGTGCCCATTCATCAATATGTTGAACGTGTAAAGGAAGAAAGAAATCTTCTTCTGTCCCCATTTCTTCACCAGCCCAAATGTACCAACCTGTCGTTCCGTTTTCTATAGGCATTCGTAACCCATTAATTGGAACGGTACTACTTTTCACATTTTGCGCTATCCCTAACTTAAAGTTATCTGGTGATTCTACATACTCCGCCCCATATTTTTCACATATGCGTAGTTGCTCTTTTATGTATTTCTTCATCCTCTTAGCATACTCTTCAATTTTTGAAATATAGATTTCTTTGACGAAGCACTCTCTAACTTCCATGCCCCACATGGATTATAAAATGGATCCTCTTGTTCATAACGTTCATCTATATAATGAGATAAAAGATACACTGGAGCATCTTCTGTGAAACTAATTGTATCTCCATCTTTCAAATTAGGTTTTTCCAATATATTATGTAGGTTAAAATCATTTAATAAATCTACAGCTACTTCCGGATCTATCCCTCCGTCTAAAACAACGTCTGGTAGATTAAATGCTTGCATTCCACATGAATAGTAACCGTCCTCTTCATCTCCGACTAAAGTTACAAGGTGCGAATACATCGGGAATATTTCCTTATTCTCTGCAAGCTCTTGCCATTCTTCTTTCGAATAAGCCACACCTGCTGTTTCAACTTTTAAAGCAAGTCCACCTGCATTTAAAAGTTCCATTCCTACATCAATTACTTCTTGTAATCTCTCTGTATCGTCAACTTTTGCAATAACATACACTGTATAAGTATGCTTCTCCAACTCCTGAAGCAATTCTTCATCAAAACGCTCACCACCTGCATAGAAGAAAGCCTCTCTCAAAGAAGGGTCTTGTTCATATATATCAATTTCAAAGCCAATCTCTTTCTCCTTATGGTGCATAACATTTCCCGCTAATATATAGTTACTTTTACTCACAACTTCTTGTATTAATTCTGTTCTATCTTTCCATAAACCAGGTACTCCAATAACGATTTGTGTCTCCATCATATGCACTCCACTTCTCATCTATTTTCAATCTATTCTTTCAATCTTCCAAACTAAATTAGCTGGGATATCTTTCTCTAAAAAGGTTAACATCCATACAGTTTTTCCTTTATCGTTCATCAGCAGTACTTTATGGTTTAACTTCCAAGCCACTTCACTAACATGATGAAACATCTTATACATATCTTCTTTGATAAGCTTTTCCTTTTTGATTAACCGCCTCGTTCTATACTCTCTTATTTCTAAGTACACGTCAGCATAAGCCACTTCATGCTGACATGTTATACTGCATACGTATTTTTTATTCGGACTACTCTTTTTTATATATACGAACTCGTTTCTATAATTCAATTCTAGTATCTTATTCTTCACTTTTTCTAACTCTTCTATATCCCAATCATATTTCACAGCTAAACGTTTCATTTCAACATGAACGATTTGAAGGGCTAATTCTTTTTTCTCTCTATCTGATAAATATGGAAAAGCCTTCACACTCTCATACTCCACAAAAACATTCATATATTCAGGGAAAATTCTATATTTCTTCTCCCACTCATCGAGTAATGAAATATCATCCACACAATGAATCAAAATCCCTTTCTCATAATCCATTCTTAACTTTGGCATATGTCGACAATATAAAGAAGTAATACTGCTCGTCTCTTTACCAAAAGAGATGTCTTCATCGTAGTTGCTTGTAGATGTTAACTGTAATGCCTCTATGTTTCTGGTATGCTCTTTTACTTTTAGAAAACTCAATTGTATATCTCTTATAACCGGCATTTGCTCTCTCCTCTTCGCAATACAACTATGAAATATCTTTGTTAATACGCCTTAATCAATTTCAAGCCAGCCCATTCCCATAGAAAGAAATAACAGTCCGATTACCAAAAAGAGACCCCCAGTTAAAAAATAGAATGGCGCTCCGTACAATGGATCACTAAATAACTCTATCAAATTTCCAGCTACTACTTTCCATTTCTCTCTCTTTGAATTTTTTTCTTTTAATTCTTTTATAAATCGATAAATACTGAAACTGATTAAAGTGATACCAATTAATAGACATCCTGCTATGATAAGAATTTCCAAATGTAACACTCCATTTAAATACCATCTTCATTTACACCTCATTTTAACTAAAAAAAGCGAAAGAGAACATAATTTTCACTATGCTCTCTTTCGCTTTTTCAAAAACTGTATACCTTATTTTCATTTACTAACAATCCTGAAATAAGAACGAACTGTTAAGTAATAATAACCAATATAAATAACACTATACACACCGATGCTAATTAGTAACGGAACTGCAATTTCATACGGAATCACTGTCGCTAATCCTTTTAGCGCAAATAAAGTGTGTAATATACCAACTACTAAAGGAATGAAGAAGATAAATCTCATTTGTTTTGCGATTGCTTTTTTCATTTCTTTTTTCGTGACACCTAGTTTTCGAAGAACGATGTAACGCTCACGATCTGCATGTGCTTCTGTCCTCTTTAAGTAACAGCATTGAGTATAGAGATATTTTCTTAAAAAGAAATGCACTAATCATAAAAAAGCCTGCAGTTGTTACACTGCAGACTTTCAAATGTTTAATAAATTGGTTAAGCTAAATATGCTTGTTGTAATGCCTCTAAACCATCTTTATAAATTCCATGGAATAGATTAATTGCCTCTTCATCAGTAACCTCTACAGGAGTGAAGCTACCAGACCATTCAACTAATGATGTGTTAGCATCTTTACCTTCTTTAACACGGATTGTAGATAAATAATTAGTTACAGGGAATGGTGCTTGCATAATTGAATATGTGTAGTAGCGCTCTTTCTCATTAAATGCTTCTAAACGTTCTACAATCGCATCGCCATCAGGATTAGCTAAATGACGTACACGTCCGCCTTCAGTTACTTTACTGCTAGGAATATACGGTAACCAATCTGGAAGTGCATCAAAACCTCCAATTAATTTCCATACTTGTTCAGGTGAAGCTGGAATTTCAATAGATGTAATAGTGTTTGCCATGTTAATTACTCTCCTTTTTATTTAACGTTGATTGGTAGTGGTGCATTAGCTGCAACCAATTTTTGTTCGCGCATTTCTTCCCAGAATGCTGCCGGAATCACTGTTTTCAATGCAGCTTGGTCTTCTGCAATTCGTTCCGGTTTACTTGCACCAGGAATAACAGCAGCAACTGCTGGATTAGCCAATGCAAATTGTAAAGCAGCAGCTTTAATACTGATTCCATGACGATCTGCAAGGTTTTTCATTTTATTAACTTTTGCAATGATTTCTGGTGACGCTTTTTGGTATTCGAAGTGAGCTCCTCCAGCAAGAACACCTGAGCTATATGGTCCACCAACAACAATGTCCATATTATTTTTTACAGCTGCAGGCATTACACGTTCTAATGCACGCTCATGGTCTAATAATGAATAGCGACCAGCTAGTAAAGATACATTTGGTTTTGCTTCTTCTAAGTCCAGCATAAGTTCAATTGATTCTACTTTATTCACTCCAAGTCCCCAGCCTTTAATTACACCTTCATCACGTAATTGCGTAAGTGCACGGAATGCTCCTGTTCGAGCAATTTCAAATTGTGAAATCCACTCATCTCCATAAAAATCTTGTGCTACGTCATGAATATAAACAAAATCTAGACGATCTGTTTTTAAACGTTTTAAACTGTCTTCAATAGAACGAAGAGTTGCGTCCGCACTGTAGTCATTGATAATTTTATTTTTACGACCAAATTCGAACAGTCCGCCTTTTTCACCTAAATCACGTGTAGATGGATCTTCCAATTCATCTGAAATAATTCGACCTACTTTTGTACTTAAGAAGTACTCATCACGATTTCTTTTCGATAGTGCTTCACCAAGACGAATCTCTGCTAAACCAGATCCATAAAGTGGAGCTGTATCAAAGTAACGAACACCATTATCCCAAGCGGCATCCACTGTTGCGATTGCTTCTTCTTCCGGAATATTACGGTACATATTACCTAGTGGTGCCGTACCAAAACCAAGTGTACCTTTTAATAAATCTTTCATTTAAAATCTCCTCCTAAAATTTATATAAAAATGATTAATGGATGTAAATAATGTGAAAAGGGATGACCGATCAAAACACGATAGTTATGAAAAATAACGTATATGCTTTTTAGTTCTACACTACTCATTTCCCTCTCACGTATGTAATTATGTCTTATCTACAACACAATAAAAAGTACGCACTTTAAAGTGTTATAGATACTAATAAGTAACAATTTTATGTTTCAACGTCTGTAGCTCCAAAATAAAATTATTAAAAATGATTTTATTTAAAAAAAACCACTATTCTTGTGGAGGTAACTATAGAAATTATCAGTGGAACATAGAAAGTTGTTATTATTCTTCATAAAAAAAGGCAACAACGAAATGAAATATGTTCGTTGTTGCCTTTTTACCTCCTCTAAAATATTAAATTACATTTTGAACAAAAAGGCGCAGCATTCCCTTTTCTAATTCTCGCATCACATTTTGGGCAATATACATATCTCTCTTCTATCTTTTCTCGTTCTATCATATGTAAGGATACTATTCTCATACTGCACATAATCCCAATCAATATAAGACTAACAATGAGTAGCATAACTCTCACTCCCCCTTCTACATGTTACCATAAAATAACAAAACCGATTCCCCTATTGAGAATCGGTTCTATACTTATAATCCTAACTTCACCTTCGCGCCATCAGGAATTATTTCTTCTTCTATTTGCACTTTATCGTGCACAGACTTTCCTCTCGTAATTACATGCCAGTAGGAACCTTTTTGCAGTGTATCCACTCCATCAATTGTTATCTCTTTTTTATTTCCATCCTTATCATATGTGTTCACTGTGTATGCACGGCCTTTATTTTCACCTAAATCTTCTCCATCGTTATCAATTACCGCATAACGATATTCTAATTTAAGAAACGGATTCATGGAATCCACTGCAGCATTCCCCTTTAATAAATATGCCGCTCCTGCGACGATAACCAGTAATGATCCAAAAATAAATCTTTTCATCTATATTCCGCCTTTCATTATGTTTTTCTATAAGACCTTTCTAAGTATAGAGAGCATTTCTTAATAAAAACTCGTACGGTTTCTTAACTTTTTCTTAATGTAACAGGGCTTTGCATCCGCACTTCAATAAATGAATCCATATTAATAATAAAAGGAGGCTTTCGCCTCCTTTATTTACTCATCACTGTATTTCTTTTTTGTCTGTATAAATAAAACACACTCACAATCAATGCAATACTTCCGCCAAAATACATACCATACTCTATCGCAACTGCTACAATTCTTTCAATATGTTGTCCAAATAAAGAACCTAGTACGAAATAAACGAGTGTCCAAACAAATCCTGTCGTATAAGAATACAAAGCATACGTCTTAAATGACATATTATTCATTCCAACTAAATACGGCACGATATGTCTTACACCTGGTATGAAATAGCTTGTAACTAACGCGTACTGTCCGTATTTATCAACCATTTCTTGTGATTTTATCAAATACTTCGCTTTTTTCTTTTTCATCAATTTATGGAGTACCTTCGTGCCAAATACCTTCCCTAATATATATCCTAAAGAAAGCCCTGATACAACACCTAAATATGTTAATACAAATGAAGGAACAACACTTAATATACCTACTGAAGATACGAAACCACCACTCATAACAATCATTTCATCTGGAATTGGCATACCGATAATACCTAACCATAAACAGAAAAATAATGCCCAATAACCGTATTGCTCGATATAGGATAATAATTCATGTAATTCCATTATGCATACGCTCTCCTTAGTTCTTTTTTACAACTAAAGACGTATGCTGGCGGGAAATTGAGCCATACTTTTTCTAGTGTAATTTTAGGGAAGAAATGCTGTATAAATCCTTTTTTCACAAGTGAATATTGAAATGTAATGAACTCACCATTCTCATGTATCGCTTCCATCGCATTGTTTAAAATGCGCTTTGAAACTTTTTCTGGTAAAGAAGTAAAAGGCAACCCTGATAAAATGTAATCAATGCATTCTATATTGAGCTCCTCCATATACTTCTTTATATTTTCAGCTGAACCGTGTACAACAATGACATTCTGCTCATCTTTAAACTTTCTTTTTAATTCTTTGAAAAATACTTCATTAATTTCAATAAGAAGAAATATTGTTTCCTTCTTTTTTCTCTTCATAATTTCTCTCGTGAAAACCCCTGTGCCAGGCCCTAACTCTACAATACATTTCGCTTTATTAAAATCAATTACATCGACCATTTTCTTTGCTAATATTTTTGAACTTGGCGCGATTGCACCAGTATGTTTTGGATGCTTTATAAATTCATGTAAAAATGTAATGAGCTGCATGTAAACCTCTCCTCATTCGTTCGATAGTTTTTAACTTGTGTCTAAGTATAACTATCGTTTCTTAATAAAAATTGAGGAAGTTTCTTAAGATTTTATGAAGAATAAAAAAAACAGCTATCGCGTGTAGCGATAGCTGCCCCTTATTACTTCGCACTCACGATCTTATAATAAGAACGAACCGTTAAGAAGTAATATCCAATATAGATGACACCGTATACTCCAATACTAATGAGAAGCGGAATCATAATTTCAAATGGTAATATATTTGATAAACCTTTTAGTGCAAATAAGCTGTGTAAAATACCGATTACTAACGGAATAGCGAAGATAAAGCTTACTTGTTTTGCGATAGCTTTCTTCATTTCTTGCTTCGTTACACCAACTTTATGAAGGACAATGTAACGATCACGGTCAGCACTTGCTTCTGTTAATTGTTTAAAGTAAATGATTGAGCCTGTCGCTAATAGGAATACTAATCCTAAGAATAACCCAATAAACATCATTAAGCCTGTCGTTTCAAGCCCCATTTGGAATCCTGTATAGAAATCGTTAAATGGTTTTAAAACTTCTGATTCTCCAGCTGGCATAATGCTTGCTAATTTTGCTGTTAACTCTTTACTATTTCGCTCACCTTTTACATCAATATTTTTTACAGTACGCGTTTCGTTTACTTGTTTCATTTGCTCATATGTTTTATCAGGAACGATTACAAATAGTTCATTTAAATTTGTAAGGCTTCTATTATTTACACCTTTAATTTTTAATTCTTTTGACTCATTTCCAACAGGGAATACAGCTGTATTTCCTGTATAAAGAGGACCAAAATCAAGTTTCTCAATATATAAGCTATCATATACGAAAGCTTCATTCGCACTTAAATTTACAGGTTCTACATCTAAATGTTTCACATGTTTATTAAAGCTTGATTGTGAAATAAGCTGGTACTGATTCGTAACATTATAGTGTGTGTTCAGAACTTGATCAGCTCTTTCACCTTTAAATGTTCCTTTCACAGGAATCATTTCAACTTCTGATTCATATGTGACTGGGTGATTATTCTTCTCTCCAGCAAGTATCTCATTTACTTTTTTATCTAATGCTGCATCTTTTTTCTCATAGGAATAACTATACGGCGCAGCAACTTTTGATTGCGTAAATGTGTTGTAATACATCGTAACTGACGTACCAACCGCTGTTAATGTAACTGCACTTAAAATAGCGATTGTCGCCAATGATTTCGCATTTCCTTTAATACGATATAGTAACTGCGATGTCGTTACCATATTCATACCATTATAAAATGCTGACTTATTATTTCTTGCACGTTTCAATACAAATACTGTGAAGAACATGAACAGTAAATAAGTCCCTGCTACTGTCGCTAATAAAATATATAATGCAACGACCATAAAGTCTGCATACATAACTGCTTTCATGTACATTAGCGCTAAAAAATAACCTGAACCGATTAAGAAAACTGAAATTAATGCCATGATGACAGATCCTTTTGGCATTGCTTCTCCTTCACGTTCTGCACGGAAAAGTTCAATTAACTTAAAGCGATAAATTAAACGATATCCTTGAAGTGATGTATATAAAATAATCACAAAGAAAATAATTGCTGTATCAATAATGGCAGCCATCGGTACTTCAAAATGAACGTTTAAATTTAATCCCATCATATTTACTAATAACTCAAGGAATAATTTCGAAAGGACACTACCGATCGCAATCCCGATTACTAATGACATTAATCCCATTAACATATTTTCATAAAAGAGCATTTTACCAATTTGTCTTTTACGAATACCTAATAACGAATATAAGCCAACTTCTTTTTTACGTTTACGTGTAAAGAATCCGTTCGAGTATATAATGAACACTGCTACGAAAATGATAAGCATCACACTGGAAACTTGGAACGCTCCGCTAATCTTTTTAGAAGCTTCTGCCGCTTTTTCCATTTGTGAATTATATTGCAGTGCTTTAAATGTAAAATAAATAACGATACTAAAAATCATAGATGCGAAATATACAAAGTAGTCTTTAAAGTTCCGCTGTATGTTGCGGAGGGCAATGCTAGATAAGGTCATCAGCCATACCTCCAGAAATAGAAGACATTACGTCAACGACTTTTTGGAAGAACTGTTTACGCGTTGATTCACCACGGTGCAATTCTTTATATAGTTCACCATCTTTAATGAAAATAACTCGTTTACAATAACTTGCTGCAAATGCATCATGCGTTACCATTAAAATTGTTGAGTTATCATATTCATTTAATGACTTCATACTTTCAAGTAAATCTGTTGCAGATTTAGAATCAAGCGCTCCAGTTGGCTCGTCCCCGAAAATCATACTTGGATTCGTAACGATTGCACGCGATGCTGCGCAGCGCTGCTTCTGTCCACCAGATACTTGATATGGGAACTGACTTAAAATATGATCAATGCCAAATTTCTTTGAGATTTCAAGAACGCGGCGATCAATCTCACTCGCTTTCACCTTTGATAACGCAAGTGGTAAAGCGATATTCTCTTTCACTGTTAACGTATCTAATAAGTTATAATCTTGGAAAATGAAACCTAAATGATCGCGGCGGAATAACGCTAACTTATCGTCATTCATTTTCACGATATCTTTGCCATCAATTAAAATTTCACCGTTCGTCGCATTATCAATTGTAGAAAGAACATTTAGTAAAGTCGTCTTACCAGAACCAGAAGGTCCCATAATTCCAACGAACTCACCTTCTTTTACTTGTAAGTTAATACCTTTTAACGCTGCAAATTTGTTACCACCCGTGTCATATACTTTTTCAATATTTTTTGCTTCTAACACTGTTTTCATCTCGACATCCCTCATTTCTTCTATTCTCTATTTTCAACTATATACACTCTCTACTCTTGCCACTATCGATGTTTCTTACACAAACATGACAGTTATGTAAGGCACATAAGTAAAGAAATCAAAAAGTTAACGTAATGAATTAAAGTACTTTGTTACTATAACATTGGGATATCATACCATCCATTCATTCTCCTTACAGGAACATTACAATTTTGTAAGGTGAAAAATGTACCCTACAAAGTTGTGCACGAAATGTCGGATGGAGCTATTTCATTCCTGCTATTCTATGTACAGAGGAGGTCATAATATGGATTCACTTAAAAATATGAATGCTGCAATGCAGTATATCGAAGACAACCTTACACATGAAATTGATTTTAAGGAAGTCGCAAAAATAGCTTACTGCTCCGAATATCATTTCAAGAGAATGTTTTCTTTTTTAGCTGGCATATCACTATCAGAATATATTCGCTGTAGACGTCTTACTCTCGCTGCCTTTGAACTAAAAAACAACAATGTAAAAGTCATTGATATCGCTATAAAATATGGCTACAACTCACCAGATTCATTCGCTCGTGCATTTCAAAACTTGCACGGTATAACACCTTCAGAGGCCCGAAATAGTAGCCATTCTTTGAAGGCTTATTCACCAATGACCTTCCAATTATCTATTCAAGGAGGAAATGAAATGAACTATCGAATTGAAGAAAAAGAGCCATTTCGAATTATAGGTATTACAAAACGAGTCCCAATCGTTTTTAACGGTGTAAATGAAGAAATTGCTTCTATGTGGAAAAGTTTAAACCCAGAGTCTATTCAAACATTAAAGTCCCTTTCAAACATTGAACCTACTGGAATTATTAGTGCTTCTACTAATTTTTCTGAAGGAAGAATGGCGGAAAAGGGAGAACTTGATCACTATATTGGAGTAGCCACAACAAAGGATTGTCCAGAGCAATTCGCGCAGCTTGAAGTTGCAGCTTCAACATGGGCTATATTCGAAGCTGTCGGTCCATTTCCTGATGCATTACAAAATGTATGGGGGCGTATTTATTCTGAATGGTTTCCTTCTTCGAACTATGAACTAGCGGAAGGACCGGAAATATTGTGGAATGAACAGAAAGACATATCTTCTCCAAACTTTAAAAGTGAAATTTGGATACCGGTTTTGAAGAAGTGATAAAAAAACAAAGCTGCTCTTCCCTAAAAGGAAAAGCAGCTTTATTTACATTTTCAACTCTTCTTTATAAATACTATATGACTTTATTGTTGATACGATAATGCATATTAATATGATTCCAATCCCCATAAAAATATTAAATGGATCTGGAAGCAAAGCCCCAGCATATATACAAAGTGAACCTATTACAAATACCCTCGAAGCAAATCGGTGTGTTTTTCTCCAAACTACAGGATTTTCTAATGTCCAGTCCATTCGAATGCCTACTAACCCGTTCGGCTTCGTTTGTTGCATGTAATTACCTAGTACAAGAAACAATGTTCCAAGTCCAAAATTAAATGCAATTGAGCCCGATGCAATATAATTAGACGCTGCTAATAGTGCAAATATGTTACATCCAAACCCGATAAAGAGAATGGCATAATTAATCGCTGAAAGAACTTTGGATTGCTGTGTAGACTTATCTTTTATGAATCCAAAAACTATCCACATCATATAGAGCACTACCATACTACCTATCGAGAATGAACTTGCTTCTACTTTAGAAAAATATCCATTTACTACTCCTGCCGCATTATAATGACTTGGAATTTGTTCTGGTAAATATGGCCATACAATATACCATCCAATTGCAATGCCAATAATTAAACTCCATGGTAATATGTGTCTTTTCATCCTCTCTCCCCCATAATTTTTTATTAGGCCCCTATTTCTTTTTTATAAGCAATATAAGAATATACCATCGTACCAACAACCAGTACGACTACAACACTTAACAAACTAATCATTTTCCACATTCCCGGAAGGAACGAGGAAAATATGATTACAATACCGCCAATCATCATAATCTTTGATCCTATCCTATGCGTTTTTCTCCACACTTCTTCACTACTTAAAGTCCATGGTGTTTTAATACCTATAAAGAAATTTGGTTTACATTGCTGCATATAATTGCCGAGCACTACAAAAAGGATACCGACCATTATGTTCACAACAATTCCAATTGGAATGTTATATCCTAAAGCATTTGCTAGTGTCATCATATTAATAGTAAATAAGAAAAATAAAATTGCTCCATTAATCCTTCCAAGTGCTTTAGGAAATTTTTTATAGTTCTCGTACCTTGGATCTATCTTAGGCAATACAGTCACTAGTGCATATATAAAAATCATAATTGCTACATCAAAAATCAACATTCCCATTTTTGACATATGCCCATTTACTTCACCATCAATGTTCCAATGACTCGGAACCTCTCCCGGTAAATAAGGCCATGCAGCGCACCATGCAATAATCGTTAAAGCAATTAATAGTAACGGAAATATATGCTTTTTCATTTCCCCTCTTCCCCCTTATTCGTAAATGTAAACACCCAAGTCAACAAATCTTGAAAGACCGTTGTGTTTAAAGAGTACACAACGAATTGCCCTTTCTTTTCATCTTGAATAAGTTCAGCATTTTTAAGTGCGCTTAAGTGGTGTGAAATACTTGGTTTTGTCATATTGAAATGTTCAGCAATTTCACCAGCGGTTAGATTGCCTTCTTTTAATAAGTCTAAAATTTTTCGCCTTGTTGGATCTGCTAATGCTTTGAATGCTTGATTCAATGTCTTTCTTCCTTTCGATAATTAGACATTTAGATATTTATCTAAATGTTAAAATGATTTCAGTTAATTGTCAATTATATATACAGCCCTTTTTATTTTTTCCACTTCTGACCTACGTCAATTACTATATGGAGTAAAATCTAAAGATTACGGAGAGTAAAAAAAGAAAACAGCTCTTCAAATATACAGGAAGAGCTGTTTTTATTTAAACTTTATTATTTTATTAACAAAAGAAGAAATCCAAAAGATAATCAAGCTTATAATAAAGGACATACCTACTATCGTTCCGAATTCATTTAACCAATAACTAATCATGCTTTCACACACCTAGTATGGATTCTATTACATATAAGTAAGAAATCATTCGTTCTTTGTAGAGTCCTTTTGGACAGTTTTATTCGCCATATCCACTGGAATTTTCATTGTCCAAGTTCCTTCTGTTCCTCCAACTCTGTTAATATTAATATTTATAGATAAAAGCTCTGGGAATTTGTTACCTTCTAACGGTTCAAAAACTATTACTCCCTCTGGTTTATCATGATCAGCTAACACCGTGTCAAAACTTTCCCCCGCTTGATTCGTTAAATAAAATGTACTATTCTCTATTGCATCCGGATTACCAATACGATCTTTTTGAAAATTATCCATATGAGTGTTACTAAGAAAATGTAAGTATTGGACAGCATTAAATTTCTTATTTTTATAATACGGGCTCTCCACTTGTTTCCCGTCTTCTTTACCATCTTTTGTAATATCGAGCCCAGTTGTATTAAATTTATAAGGAACAAGCGATCCATCTTGCTGTTCAAATCGATAATAAACAAGTATTTTAGCATCTTGAATTAATATTTCTTTTACATGAAGAGTAATACCGTTATCTACTACTTTTTCGTTTAACTGTATGGACTTCCCATTCGCAGCATCCTTTTTCACTTCTTCACCAATCATTTCATTTAACTTTACCTCTGGCTTTGCAAAATAAGAATTGTTTAATGCCATTGTACTCGTCGGTATAATGACAGCCGCTATTAAACCTGCTATTAATAATTTCTTTTTCGTTTTCTTTTTGTTTTCTTTTTTATACATTTGACTAAAGGATTGATAAGCTCGCTCTTTAACCTCTTTTGGGATCTCTTGTTTCATTGCTTTTTTACATTCATTTGAAAACGACATTTGAATTAGATTCCTCCTCATCTATTTCTATACTAGATTGATTCCGAATTTTTTCTAACGCTCTGTGAATTCTAGATCTTACTGTACCTATAGGAATTTGTAATAGTTCTGCAATTTCTTCATATGTGTAATCGTGATAAAAGCGATAAACGATCACTACTCTAAACTTAAATGGTAGTTCTTGTATCACTGTTAATAACTGCTCTTCTGTTTCTTTTCTTAATAATACTTTTTCTGGAACTTCTACAACAGGATCATCACTTAGTTGTTGTTTTTCAAATAAGCGCATCCTCTTCCATATGTGTTTTCTCCACTGACTAATCTGCTTGTAAACAATTCCATTCAACCAAAATAGAAACGGTCTAGATTGATCATATGTTGAAATAGATTTCCAAAGTTGGAAGTAGATTTCATTTACGATTTCGTTTGTATCATGTCGATTTTTAACTATAGCAAAGACTGTTTCATAGATTCGCTGACTCGTTAAATCAAATATAAATTCAAAAGCCTCCTCGTCACCTTTTAGTAAACGCTCTATCCAAATATGTATATCTTCATTACTTACCAAGTAGTGCCCCCTCCTTAACGATGTTCTCACTATATATTGGACAGTAAGCAAAATAAAGTTCCAAATTTCATAAAAAAATATAATACTTTTTACTTTTCACACTTTTGACCTATACTGTTTACTAGCTTATCTTTCAACATAATGAAAAGACTTGAAACACATGATACACTATAGCTACAATTGTTTTTTTAGGAGGAATATACATATGTATAAAATTTTAATCGTTGAAGACGATCCAAATATTTCATCATTACTGCAATCTCACATTCAGAAGTACGGTTATGAGGCTGTGGTAGCGGAGAATTTCGATGATATTATGGAATCGTTTAACGCTGTGAAACCACATCTTGTTTTACTTGATGTAAACTTACCGAAATTCGATGGTTTCTACTGGTGCCGTCAAATTCGTCATGAATCTACTTGTCCAATTATTTTCATTTCAGCGCGTGCTGGTGAGATGGAACAAATTATGGCAATTGAAAGCGGTGCGGATGATTACATTACAAAACCATTCCACTACGACGTTGTAATGGCGAAAATTAAAGGACAATTACGTCGTATTTACGGTGATTATGCACCAAATATTTCTGAACGTATCGTTGAAGTAGAAGGTTTAAAACTATTCCCAGAACGTCCTGAAATTCACTTCGGATCTGAACAAGTTCTTTTAACGAAGAAAGAGGCTATTTTAGCTGAAATGTTATTATCTAAATTCCCTCGTACAGCAAGCCGTGAAGATTTATTAGCTGCGCTTTGGGATGACGAAAGCTTCGTTGAAGAAAATACATTAAACGTAAACATTACGCGTCTTCGTAAAAAGTTTAATGAGCTTGGTATTGAGAACTCTATTGAAACAGTACGTGGACTTGGATATCGTTTTAACGCAACTTGGAGTGAATAAGCATGAAGCTATTTTTACGTGATCATTTTGCATTTTTCCTACTGTACATATTAAACTTCGGTATCATTTTCGTTCTTTATGATGCAGTAGATGGATTTCAAAATAATAAATTTTACTTCGTCGTTTTAAGTTTATATTTATTCATTTGTTTCCTCGCTTACCGTTACGTTCGCAATCGTAGAATGTACCATAGATTAAGTGAGCAACCTGAAAAAATGGAAGATGCGTTTATTGAAAGAGCGACTGCTCCGATGCCTCACGGTGTCAATGAACTCGTGCGTACGCAGTACCGCCTCTTCCAAAAAGAACTACAATCGTATGAAGTAAAACAACAAGAACATCAATTATTCATTAATCATTGGGTACATCAAATGAAGACACCTGTTTCTGTTATGCAGCTTATGGTGCTAGAAATGGAAGACGAGCATTTAATTCCAAAGTTTAAAAAAGAATTAGAGCGTCTAAACCAAGGGCTTGATATGGCTTTATACATGGCTAGGTTAAATAACTTCCATGAAGATTTCCATGTCGAGACGATTTCATTAAAAGATACGGTAACAAAAAATATTAACGGATTAAAAGAACTATTCATTCGTAATGGTGTCTTCCCTGTTTTAGAAGTCCATTCTGATTTAAAAGTTACTTCTGATGCGAAATGGCTAAAATTTATCATCTATCAGTTAATGACAAATGCTGTTCGTTACTCTGGTGAGCGCGGAAAGAAAGTTTTCTTATCTGCTTACCGAAACGGAAAAGATATTATTTTAGAAGTTCGTGATGAAGGTGTTGGTATTCCGCAAGAAGATATTCGAAGAGTATTTGAACCGTTTTACACTGGGAAAAACGGTCGCGCATTTGGAGAATCTACTGGTATGGGACTTTATATTGTAAGTAAGATTTGTGATTATTTAGGTCACTCGGTCAAATTAGATTCGGAAGTTGGTAAAGGAACGACGATTAAAATCATCTTCCACAACGCTGCAAATAATCAGGCAGAACATACGGAGAAGGTGACCGAAGCATGATCGTAACATATGCAAGCAAAATGTATGAGAACTCACTCTCATACATTTTTTGCAATTCAACTACTTCTATATCTTCTAGCCGGAGGTATAATCTATGACATTTTGGCAATTTGCATTTAAAAACGTCACGCGCAACTCAAGAGCTTATTTTGCTTACTTTGTAAGTAGCTCCTTTTCCATTGCTGTGTTCTTTTCGTTTGCTGTTTACTTATTCCATCCGAAATTACAAAACTTTGACATGACTTCTGAAATTTCAGGATTAATGGTATTTTCAGAAGTAGTAATTGTATTTTTCTCTTTCTTCTTTTTACTATATTCCATTGGTACTTTTTTAAAAGTTAGAAAAAAACAATTTGGGGTTTTGACCATTTTAGGAATATCGAGAAAACAATTACACCGTCTCGTCTTCATGGAAAATATGTTAATCGGGATTTCATCTATCTTTTTCGGTATGCAGTTTGGAGTTGTTTTTTCGCAATTTTTCTTATTAGTAACAGCCAAACTTACGCATGTTCCAGGAATATATTTATACGGTCCTACTAACGCGTTTATTTTAACAACCATTGTTTTCCTTAGTCTTTTTATCATTGTATCTGCATTCACACCAATGCTTATTCGTACAAAAAAAGCGGTACACCTTTTAAAAACAAATGGTGGAAAACAAAAGGAAAGAAAACCATCCATACTTGTTTCATTATTTGGTGCGATCTGTTTATTTGGTGGTTATGCATTAGCTGGAAATCCTAAATATTTCGTATCAGTAAGCCCGCAAATCGGTGTTATATATATGGTCTCAAGTATTTTCGTTATCCCAACGCTTGTTACAATCGGAACATATTTCTTCTTTTCACAAATTAGCTTCTTACTTATTTATATTTTAAAGAAGAGAAGGAAGTTTTATATGAAACGGATTAATATGCTTTGGGTTTCGGATTTAGCAAGCCGTATTCGAACGAATATTAATATGCTTTTTATTGTAGCGATGCTATCTACTATCGCTTTCACAATGATTACGTTTCTATATGGATTCGGGAAATTTATTAAGCTAGAAGTTAATAGAACTTCTCCTTTCCCAATTTCTTATTTTTCTTATGATGCGAACCCTTTTGTTACAGAGCATTTAAATTGGCTTGAGCAACAATTACAAAAAGAGCATTTCTCTTATCAAAAAATAAAAGCTGATATATATGAAACACCACTAAAAGAAGATAAAGATGTAGCCATTTTTAATGATGTATACGCAATTAAGCAAAGTGACTATAACAAACTTGCGAATTCTTTACGAATGAAACAACTATTTATGGATGATAACGAAGCATATGTGCTAACAGGGACATCTTATATCACCATATTCAACGAATTTGAGCAAAGCTACAAAAGAGATTACATTACACTCTCTAGTACAAATACGAAATTACGAGTGAAAGGCTATGAGCATGTGAATGCAATTCCAGCTGGCTTTTCATATCAAACGATAGTTTTGCCTGATGTTATCGTAAATAACTTACCTAGCACCGTAAAGCATATATCAGCATACAATTACAAAATTCAGAACTGGGAACAGACATATAAAATTGCTGATAATTTTATGGAAAAAGTACAAAAAGATCGAGATACATCCCAGTATGAAGGACCTCTTATTCGCCCCTTTGAATCAGCAGGTTCGTTATACAAAATAACATCTGGCAGTGCTGCATTCTTCCTAATCGGGACATTTTTAGGAGTTATCTTCTTCATTGGAGCTGGTAGCGTTCTTTACTTTAGAATGTATACGGATTTGACGAACGAACAAGAGAAATATATAACGATTTCTAAAATCGGTGTAACAGATACAGAGATGAAACGATCTGCAACCATTCAACTTAGTATTTTATTTTTCATTCCGTACATTATGGCATCCATTCATACAATGTTCGCAACAAAAATGCTACAAGATGTAATTGGTTTATCTCTGTTCAAAGAGGTTTCAGCCGTTCTTATTATTTTTGGATTCGTTGAAATCGTATTTTTCGTATTCATTCGTTCACTTTATATGCAAAAATTATCACAATACACGAGTGGACAAAATATTTAAAATAAACTTGATGAAAAGAGTATTTCCTATGCTCTTCTCATCTTCACCCTATCAGGAGGTTCAGGTGAATGACATTTTGGCAGTTTGCATTTAAAAACGTGACGCGGAACGCCAGAGCTTATTTCGCCTATTTTGTAAGCAGTGCGTTCTCCATCGCAATCTTTTTCTCATTTGCAGTTTATTTATTTCATCCTAAATTGCATATGACAGACGTGAATTATTCTCTGAACATATTAATGACAATTTCAGAAGTTGTCATTGTGTTCTTTTCATTTTTCTTTTTACTGTATTCAATCGGGACGTTTTTAAAAGTACGAAAAAAACAGTTCGGGATTTTAACAGTACTTGGCATATCTCAAAAACAATTAAAGCGACTCATATTTATAGAAAATATGTTAATTGGTGCTCTTTCTATATTTTTTGGCATTCAACTTGGAGTTGTCTTTTCACAGTTCTTTTTATTAGTTACCGCCAAAATTACACACGTACCTGGTTTATATTTATATCCGCCTACAAGTGCTATCGTTTTAACTATCATCATCTTTCTCGGGCTCTTCATTCTCGTATCATCTTTTACACCGATGCTCATTCGTACGAGAAAAGCCGTACGTCTTTTAAAAGAAGGAACACAACAAAAAGAAAGAAAAGCATCCGTACTCATCTCTCTATTTGGTGCGGCATGTTTAATAACTGGATATGTATTAGAATCCAATCCATTATATTTTATGTCGTTAGGCGATATCATTGGGCTTTTATATGCCTTCTCTAGTATACTTGTCATTCCATCGCTTATTGCAGCTGGAACATACTTTTTCTTTTCACAAATTAGTTTTTTACTTATTCGTATTTTAAAAATGCGAAGAACGTTTTATATGAAACGAATTAATATGCTTTGGATTTCGGATTTAGCAGCGCGCATTCGGACAAACATTAACATGCTTTTTATTGTAGCGATGCTATCGACACTCGCTTTTACAATGATTACATTCTTATATGGTTTTGGAAAATTTACAAAGTTTGATGCAATTAGACAAAACCCTTTCCCGTTTACGTATTTATCACATACTGAAAATACATTAGCTGATGAACATTTAAACTGGTTAGAGCAGAAATTTAATGAAGAGCATTTTACTTATACGAAATTTAAAACGGATATATATGAAGTATCTTCGGCTGAAGATAACACGCAGCTCTATTACGCAATTAAACAAAGTGACTATAATGTACTTGCTAGGGCGTTAAATTGGGAAAAACTCACGGTGAATAAGAATGAATCTTATATTCTTATGAAAGACTTAGATGATCAAGTTATTGGAACACTTCACAATGAAGACAAGAAAAATACTCTTACACTTACTCAAAACAATTTACAACTACAAGTGAAAGAATATAAAAGTTATAGCCCATTCCCAAACAGCTTAATATACCAATTACTCATACTATCTGATGAAAATGTAGAAGCCTTATCCACCGTTTCCAAACAAATGAGTGTATATAACTTCAAAGTTACAGATTGGGAAAAAGCACATAATATCGGTTCATCGTTTATCACAAAAATCAATAACGACAATGCAGCAATTCAAGCAGAACACCCACCTTTCCATGCAAGTGAAGCAAGCGATTCTCTATACACAACAAAACTAAATGTCGCTTCATTCTTCTTAATTGGTACTTTCTTAGGTGTTATTTTCTTTATCGGTGCTGGTAGTGTTCTTTACTTCCGAATGTATACAGATTTAACAAATGAGCAAGAAAAATATATAACGATTACGAAAATTGGCTTAACTGAAACTGAAATGAAACGTTCAGCGACAATTCAGCTTGCGATTCTTTTCTTCGTGCCTTACATTATGGCATCAATCCATACGATGTTTGCGACAAAGATGCTACAAGAAGTTTTACATCTCTCGTTCTTCGCTGAGATTACAGTCGTACTGTTGATTTTTGGAACAGTTGAAATTTTATTTTTCCTTTTAATTCGTTCCTTTTATATGCAAAAATTATCACAACATATTAAGTTTTAAAAGTAGAAAGGTGATTACTATGGAAGAAGTATTACACATAAAAAACGTCTCAAAAGTGTATGAGGGGAAAGTCCCTCATACTGCTTTAAAAAATATAAATTTACACGTGGATAAAGGTGAATTCGTTGCCATTATGGGACCATCTGGTAGCGGGAAATCTACATTTTTAAACGTTATTTCTACAATTGATTCTCCTACTTCTGGTGACGTCGTTATTAACGGAAAAAAACCGCACACATTTCGTCGAGAGAAGTTAGCTATTTTCCGCCGCCAAGAGTTAGGATTTGTTTTCCAAAACTTTAACCTACTAGATACACTAACAATCGGTGAAAATATCGTACTACCTTTAACATTAGATAATGTTCCATTAAAAGAAATGGATGAAAAGCTTGATAACATTTCAAAAAAGCTTGGAATTGATCATATTTTGGACAAACGTATTTTTGAAGTTTCTGGAGGACAAGCACAGCGTACTGCAGTAGCACGCGCTGTTATTCATCACCCTTCTCTCTTACTAGCCGATGAACCGACAGGGAACCTGGATTCAAAAGCCGCTATTGATGTAATGGAGTTATTTACGAAATTAAACAAAGAAGAAGATGCAACGATTTTAATGGTTACGCACGATCCGTTTGCGGCAAGTTATTGTAACCGTGTTATTTTCATTAAAGATGGAGAGCTTTACAATGAACTGCACCGCGGATTATATCGCGAGAAGTTTTATCAAGAAATATTAGATGTTCTAGCCTTATTAGGAGGCAGACGTGGATGACGTTTTGGCAATTCGCATTTAAAAATGTCTCACGTAATTCAAAAGCATATTTCGCCTACTTTGTAAGTAGTGCGTTTTCTATCATGGTTTTCTTTTCATTTACTGTATACGCGTATCATCCACGCTTACAGAGTGTACAAAGCTTTCAAGAACGTGATCCTCTAATGAACTTAGCTAGTACAGCACAGCTTGTGATCGTTATGTTCTCGTTCTTCTTTCTCTTATATTCAATTGGAACATTTTTAAATGTTCGGAAGCAGCAATTCGGGATACTCACTATTCTTGGTATCTCACAGAGACAATTAAAAAGATTGTTATTTACCGAAAACATGATAATTGGGATATTATCTATCTTTATCGGCATTCAAGGTGGACTTGTATTTTCTAACTTTTTCTTATTAGTCACTTCGAAATTAACAAGTGCGAAAGGTCTCTATTTATATTGGCCAACAGAAGCGATTATCGTTACAACCGTAACGTTTATCATTTTATTTTTAATCGTTTCTACATTTACACCAATGTTTATTCGTACTCGAAAAACAACGAAGCTTATTAAGGGCGTTAACAAAGAGAAGAGCGAAAAAAAACCATCTATACTCATTTCACTATTTGCTTTAACTTGTTTAGGACTATGTTATTATATTGCCGGTTATCCGCAAGGCTACATAACGGAAAAAAATGCACAAAATGGATCTGTATTCTTAATTATGCTATCTATTTTACCGCTTGTAGTGATTGGGACGTATTTATTTTTTTCACAAACATTTCTTCTCTTTATCTATATTTTAAAGAAACGAAGAAAGTTTTACTTAAAACAAATAAATATGTTATGGATTTCAGATTTAGTTTCTCGTACACGCAGTAATATTAATGTACTCTTTATTGTTTCTATGCTATCTGCACTTGCATTTACAATTATTATCGGGTTATTTGCTGCAAACAATAATACGAAAGCACCCATACTAGAACGATATCCAATACCATTCACCTATACATCAGAAGGTGTTAATGCATTTGAACAAAAGCATATTACTACGATTGAAACTGAACTTACAAATGCTAATTTTCAATATGACAAATATAAGTTTACCGTTTTAAAAGATACAGCTTTAAAAGAATCAATTGCCATTATGAAAATGAGTGATTATAACGCAATAGCACAGCAATTAAACAGACCAAAAATCACTCTCGATTCTTCACAAGTTTATAATATTTCTCGCTATTCACCAGCGTTATTAAATCTCGTGTCTAACCCATTTGCGAAGCAGAACACAATTACACTTGGCTCTAATAAAAAGGAATTTCAAATTAAAGGTTTTATTAATAGAGGAATTGAGCCTCCCTTTGCATTACCTCACTTAATTGTGATGCAAGATGAAGTAATTGAAAATATGATTCCTCATATTGAAACAATTACAGTCTATAACTACTTCGTGGCAAATTGGGAAAATGCAATTGTCCCAACAAAAAATATATTAAAAAGCTTAGATCACGATGCAGAAACCTTGTATGAAGCACATAAAAATGAAGAAGATTTCATTAAACCATTTTATATTTATACAGCTACGGATGAACTCGTTCATAGTAAAGGAAATGCAGTCGCTCAATTCTTTATTTGGGCATTTCTCGGCTTTATTTTCTTTATCGGAGCAGCTAGTGTTTTATATTTCCGTATGTATAATGACTTAACAACTGAAAGACAAAAGTATATTACGATTACAAAGCTTGGCTTAACTGAATCAGAAATGTTTCGCTCTGCAACGATTCAATTAGGAATTTTATTTTTCGTTCCTTACATCGTTGCTGGTGTTCACACATTATTTGCGGTTAAGTTTTTACAAAGTATGTTTTCTTTCTCCTTACTAAAAGAGACATGTATCGTACTCACCTTTTTCGGGATTATCGAGATTATTTTCTTCTTCTTAATCCGTTCTCTGTACATTAATAAATTATCACAGCATATAAAAATATGAATAAAATGGCCTTGTGCAATACGCACAAGGCCATTTTCAATAGTTTTTAATAATTAGCAGCAATATCCACCATAGCCGCCTGCGTAACCGCCGTAACCACCATAGCCACAACCGCCGCCTCCGCCGAAGCAGCTAGCACCGATGATAATTAATAAAATAAACAATACGATTAGAAGCGCAAAACCGCCTCCGCATCCACGTCTACGATCGCAATCATCATGTCTGTGTTCACACTTTTCGCTCATTACCCTATTCCTCCTTTAGTATCATTCATAACAAGTTCCTCTTGTTCTAAATGAGGGGATTCCATTTATATTATGTTTTCAGGGCGAATAGGAAGCTTGGCTTACCTAAAAACGGGCTTGTTTTAGAAATTAGGCTTAATCAAAAAAAAGATACCTATTCAGGTATCTTTTAAAGAAACATATTCAACAAAAGGGCAAAACCGAATGCAATAAATGCTAACAATGTCTCCAGCACCGTCCACGTTTTAAACGTTTCCTTCACCGTCAAACCTAAATACTCTTTTACAAGCCAGAACCCTGCATCATTTACGTGAGAAAACATTAATGAACCTGCACCGGTTGCAATAACGAGAAGCTCTAAATTCACACCAGACATGTGCTGAATAACCGGTGAAACAATCCCTGCCGCTGTCGTTAATGCTACTGTAGCTGAACCTGTTGCAATTCGAATTAATCCAGCTACCATGAAAGCTAATACAATTGGTGATAACGAAATATGTTCTGCCATTTGTGCAATGGCCGTTCCAACGCCGCTTTCAATTAATATTTGCTTAAATCCACCGCCTGCACCAATTATTAAAATAATGGAACCGACAGGCAATAAACTTTCATCTGTTAATTTTTTAATCATCTTTTTATTAATTCCTTGTCTTATTCCAAGTAAATAAAATGCTGCGAAACATGAAATAAGTAAGGCGATTACTGGACTTCCTATAAACACGAAAAATTCAGTCAATTTTTTCGGTAATGAAATATATGGTGCAACTACTGATAAAATCATCAATACAACTGGTAATAAAATAATAAAGAATGAAACTTTACGACTTGGCAAATCAGTTGATACTGTCGTAACTCGAACAAGCTCCGGTTCATTTTCAGGTATAACCCTCTTATGTACCCACTTTGCAAATATTGGGCCTGCTATAATAGCCGTCGGTAACGCGATAATTAATGAATATAAAAGTACCTTTCCTAAGTTCGCGTTATAAATACCGATTGCTGTCATAGCACCTGGATGCGGAGGTACTAGTCCATGTACGATAGATAATCCCGCAATAACAGGTAATGCAATTAATAATATGTTTTGCTTCGTCGTTTTTCGAATTGAAATAACAAGTGGTAATAAAATGACAATCCCTACTTCAAAAAAGACGGGAATCCCTATAACAAACCCTGCAAATAACATAGCCCAAGGTAATTTTTTTACGCCGAAAAATCGAATAAAGAAATCTGCAACTTGCATGCCTGCTCCTGAATCAGACATCATTTTCCCGAGTATAGTCCCAAGTGCCAAAATACCAACTAAATGCCCTAGTACACTACCAACACCAGTTTCATAGGCAGTGACTATTTTCGTTAAGTTCAGTCCAGACATAATAGCTAAAAACAAACTCGCAACTGTTAAACTAATAAATGCATGCCATTTCCACCATGATACCCCTAAAATAACAATTGTGATAGCAAGTAACGTGACGATTAATAAGTATATATCCATCTCTCATTCCCCTTACTTTTACCCCTATTGGTGATCAGTGGGTGATGCCCTCCTCCACGTTTCACTTTATAAAAAAAGAGGGAACATCCCCTCTTTTTTATACGTCATAATTAACTACATAATGCTGCATTTCTGTATTGTAGTAGCCTTCGCTATATTCAATTACTTCGCCAACTTCATCGTAAGAATAGCGCATGCGTTTTAATAACGCTGTTCCCTCTTTTTCACCTAGCGCTTCTGCAACGAAATTAGGCGCAAGTCCAACTGCGAATTCATCTCTGAAGTTTTCTAAATGTATACCTCGGTCCTCAACTAAATCGTAAAGCGATTGTAAATCAAAGTCCGATAAATCTGTACTTGCCATTTGAGCTGAGAAATAGTGCGTATAATGAATGTACGGCGTATCATTTAACATATATAGGCGCTCGATACGAAAACTCTCTTTACCGAATAATCGAAACGGCACTGTTCCTTCCTCATTATGAACGATTTCTGCTTTTAATAATTTCTTTTGTACTTTATATCCTTCTTCCACTAACACTTCTGTAAATTTCTTACCCTTTGACAGTTTTGTCGCAGAAGTATTACGAATCACTTTCGTTCCTTTGCCGCTCTTCTTTTCCAAATATCCTTCTTGAGCGAGTTCTTTAATCGCATTACGCACTGTAATCTTACTAACTTTGAACTCTTCTTCTAATTGCGGTTCTGAAGGAATATTCGTATGAATCGCATATACGCCATGCAATATTCGATCACGAATAATATTTTTTATTTGTAAATATAATGGTCCTTTTTTCCTCGTTACGTTCACTGTTACACCCACTACCTTTCTACATCACCTACTGATGCCGTCATCGCCCGAAGTATATCTTTCTCTGATGACATTGGCGTATCACCGACGATTGTATGTGCTAGCATTCCAGCTGCTGACGCAAATGAAACAGCTTTCTCTGGTGCAAACTCTTTTATCTCGCCATGAATAATTCCGCTCGTATAAGCATCTCCAGCACCTATTCTATCATATACAGAAAACGTAAGTGTTTTTGCAAAAGTGAACGAACCATCTTTACATATAAACCCGCGAAGCGAATGTGTATTATCACTGTTAATAGAGCGATGAGTACCAGCGATTGTAGCGATATGATACGTTTCAGCTACCTTTGGAATGAGATCCAGCAGCTGCGCCTCACGCTCCGTCTCTTCTGTTTTCATCCCAAGAACGAACATCGCATCTTTTTCATTCATCATAACGATATTAGCGAGTCCTAGCATTTCTTCATAATGTGGTTTTGCCTGTTCATATCCGTCTTCTCCCCAAAGTGAGGGACGATAATTACAATCAAAAACGACGGTTCCTCCGTTTTCTTTAACTGCTCTCGCTAAAGATTTCATATGATGACGCACAGTATCATTCATCGCAAGTGTAATACCGCAAAAATGAACGATATCAATTTCCTTTGCGATTTCTTCAAATTGATACATTTCTTCACATGCCGTATTGAAGCTACTTTCTAATCGATTCGAATATGTAACGCGGCTTGCACGTGCACCGAATCCATTTTCTAAAAAATACATACCTACATATTTACCGCCTCTTGAAACAAGAGAAGTTTGAATCCCTAACTTTTGAATGTAAGATACAGCTGCATCTCCAACCGAATTTTCCGGTAAAGTTGAAATAAGAAGCCCTTCATGCCCTAAGTGAGAAAGTGCCGCTACAACGTTCACACCTGTACCTGAAAATGAGTAATTTAACGTGTTAGCTTGCGACAACAATTCATATCCAGGTACTTGCAGGCGCATCATTACTTCGCCGAATGCTGCAATTTTCTTACGCATATTGATCAACTAGCTTTTTCACGACTGCTAATAATTCACGAACATCTTCTACTTTCGTATTACCAGTTTCTTTATCAATAATAGAAGAGTATACGTGCGGGATAACTTGCTCTACATTTGCCTCAAGCGCAATACGTACAATTGTTTCGAAGTTTTCTTTATCAATTCCGCCTGTTGGCTCTAATGCGAAGCCTTCTTCCGCACAAGCTTTCGCAACTGCGCGATACTCTTCTTCATGAGCTAGCCCTTTCATCGGGAAGTACTTCAATGAATTTCCGCCCATATCACGTACAAGTGCGATCGCTGTTTTAATTGGAACGATTGCTTTTTCTTCTCCAGCCGCACTAATTGGGCCAGTAGAAATATTTACGTAACCTACTTTTCCTGTTGGCGATACTAAACTATTAATCCAGCTATCTTTTTCGCCAAGATTTGCACGTGTCGCTCCAACTGAGGGGAACACTTGGTTAATATGGCTACCAGGATAACGCTTCGCAATTTCAGCTACAACTGCCGCTTGGCGATTATCTCCTGCGCCTAGTCCGATTGATACAGCGTCATCAATTTCTTTTCCGTATGCTTTCATAGCTGTAACAGCTTCTTCTACTGTTGGATAGTCTTTTGATAACACTCCTACTACTACATAACCTTCTGCTGCTTCAAAAATATCTTTCGCATTTTCTATATTGTTTGCCAATACATTTAATGCTACGCGGCCTTTATAAAAACGTTTTTGAATGTTTGTCATTTTAGTTTCCCCCTACGATTTCTCTCAATTTTTCTTCAATCACATGTATGTCATCACCTTGAAGTGGACGTGGATCAATATCAAAGAATCCTTGTCTTACTCCGTAATCACGTGTATAAATAGCGATTTCCCCTTCGCGTAATGCAGTCACAACATCTCTTGCTGATTTGTTTAACTCTTTCTCGTTAATATGAATACGAGCTCTAAAGATTGCTCTTCCAGCTTCATCTTGAACGATCGTTACATTTACACTATTTAATTCTTTTAGCGGCATAAGTACTTGTAGCAATTCTTTTTCTTGCTCGCTCTTATCTTCTTTTACTCCGTACTCATCAAGCGCTTGAAGTAAGCCAAAAGTTGTCTCTTTCCCGACTTTCATACTTCTTCCGATGCAATGTAATTGCACTTTCAGCCATTCGATATATTTTCGTTTACCGCCAACAATACCAGAAGTAGGTCCTTCAATTGCCTTTGAACCACTATAAATGGCAAGGTCTGAATACTTCACATATTTTTGAATGTCTTCTTCAGCTGCCGCATCAACGATAAGTGGTACGTTATTTCGCTGCGCTACTTCCCATGCTTCTTCAACAGAAATCATATTTTTTTGCACTGCATGATGTGATTTCACATAAAGAATTGCTGCTGTATTTTCGCCAATCGCATCTTCAATATGTTCTGCTTTCCCTTCATTTGCGTAGCCAACTTCAACGAGTTTTCCTCCACCTAAGTAAATCATCGTTTCAACAGGAGCTCCGTATTGAACGTTATGACCTTTTAACATAATCACTTCGTTTTTCGCGATGACCTCTTGATGAAGTCTTTCACTTTTACGGCGATTTCCTTCTGTAACGATACCAGCGATAGAAAGCGCAATTCCGCTCGATGCTGAATTCACAACGACCGCTGCCTCTGAATCTAGAATTCTCGCAATATGGTCTCCTGCTTTATCTACTAAATCAGCAATTTCCACATAATTTTGTCCACCATGTTTCATCGCATCCATTACCGTATCTGTAGGAGCAGATACACCTAAAATACTCATTCTACCGCTCGCATTAATTACTCTTTTTAATCCGTACTTAGCATTCAATGAATGACCCATTGATTACAACCCCTTTCGTATCAATCCTTCTTTCAGCAATGCGCTGATCCCCTTCTGAATCAATTAACGTAACCTTCTCATCTTTAACCGTAAATAAAGTTAAGTTTGCAATATCTCCTTCTTGAATACGGCCAAGCTCTGGTTTCTTAAGCCACTCTGCCGCATTTTTCGTAACCGCATCAATCACTTCTTCTAGCGGATAACCTAAGTAAAGGAATTTCGAAAGAACGTGAGCCATACTATACACTGGACCATATATACGATTCTTCCGGTAAATATCCGTACTAATTGTATTAAAGGCAATATCGTGACGCTTCGCCGCTTCTGCTACTTTAAAAGAAAAACTAGCATTACCATGACCAACATCTAAATGTACGCCGCGATTCACTGCATCTAGTAACACAGGTAGTGGTTTGCCTTCTTCATCAAATAAATTATTTTCTTTCCCGTTTAAATAATGTGTAATCACATCATCTTTTTCTAAAAGAGGTACAACTTCCTCAATGCGAGGAGGCGCTGAACCGATATGTACCATAATCGGTAATGATGTTTCGCGAGATAAATCACGTGCAACATGAAGTGGTTCAATTCCACTATCACAAACGACACTCTTACTCATTCTCGCCTTTAACCCAACGATTACATCTTTATACTTTTCTACTGCTTCTATTACTTTCTCCTTATCTATCCATTCCATATTGGATAATTCATCAATTCGTTTCAAACCGATGCGAGAAATATTTAAAAAGGCAAATAAATTCGTTTTTGCCTGCTCTCTATTTTTTACTAAATCTGCAATGCGATCAGCACCGCAACTACCCGCATCAACAATTGTCGTTACCCCTTGCTTAACGCCAATTTCATCTACCTCATCACCATACGGATCAAACTCTGGAAAAGCATGAACGTGCAAATCAATCCAGCCACTCGATACGTAAGTACCTGAGTAATCAAGAACTGTTCCACCCTCGCCAGCACCAGCTTTCGTCACCTGTGCGATTTTATTATTTTCAATTACAATGTCAATCTCTTCCCCGTTCACACGTTTCACATTACGTAGTACGAATCGTTCTGTCATTGTACTTCCACCCTTTTCTATAAGAAGCCATAAGAATACGCTTACATTAAAGTTTCATTTTATATCTCTTTCACACGTTTAGCGTAACACAAAAAAAGGGAGAAGTAAATATAACGTTATAATGTTTAAAAGTAAATAAAAAGATGCTCCTCCAAAATGCTAATAGTATAGGAAATTATATCAACGATTTTTTGAATATATCTATCATAACTTACAATATATCAACGATTTTTCAATTATATCTATCATAACTTATAATATATTAACGATTCGACAAAGAATATCGATTTACCGACAAAAAACGTCACTTCCTTTCTTATATAAGAAAAGGCTGTCCCAAATGGCACAGCCTTTTTCTCTATTCCTGAACCGTCACAATAACCCCATCCATATTGTTCCCGGAAATTTCATACTGCTTGTTTGCTGGAACGTTCACTTTCGTATTCTCAGAAACTTTATAATAAGAAATAGTATATTTCTTACCTTCTACTTCAGTTGAAACCTCTTTTTCCTCTTTTAAAAACTCTAAATATTCCTCTAGTGTAAAATTCTTTTTTTGCATAATTGCGCTATGAGGTAGGCCGACATAACGGATATGCCATGGCTCATATTGAATTCCAGTAATGTTACTTTTATTTTTCGGATAACGTAATACAAAGCCATGCTTCCATACGTTCTCTTCAATCCATTTTCCTTCAGGCGCTTTCTCCATTTTCTTTTGAGTAGACCCAATGTCCAGTGATAATCCTAAATTATGTTCACTGTATCCTGCTGGAAGTGCATAATCAGATCCCATTTTTTCATATAGCTGTTTTTGCTCTTGGAAATCTCTATAACCACTACTAATCAAAAAATGGTTAACACTTTCTTTGCCAGCCGCATCGACAACGTTCAAAAACTTTTTCACAACATCCTTTGATAAACGAAGATTTCTATCAAATATTACATAGCCTCTCACTAATTCACTATTATGATTTACATTTATAATATCAGACCTAATACTATCTTTTTTTACTGGGTAATCTTTGTTAACTAATAATAGATCCCCTTTGTAAATTTGTTCTTTTGCAACCTCTACCTGCTCCATATTTGCATTCTTTACTGCACTATTTTCTCCATCGATTTTCACATCAATTTCTTTTTGAAATAACGGTGATATATAAACGCCTACACAGATTGTGCATGCAATAAAAAAAGAAATAAATACCCACTTTTTCATTTCTAGTTCCTCCTTAACGTAACTTACGTATAGAATAGAAAAAACTATTAAAATAAAAAGTGGGGTAAAGTTTAAATTTTTATTAAATTATTACGTTCTCGTCTTTTGGCAATCGCACTTCAAACATTGTTCTAACTACATTACTCTCAGCAGAAATCGTACCGTTATGTTGCTCGACAATATTTTTCGCAATAAATAGTCCTAGGCCAGTCCCGCCACGGTTCTCAGTTCTTGCTTTATCACCTGTATAGAACATATCAAAAAGATACGGTAAATCTTCTTCCGGAATGCTATCTCCGTAATTCATAATTTGTACGACAACTTCTCCATTATCAACATATCCATTCATATCAACAAATTGCCCATCGTACCCGTAACGAACGGCATTTGTTAATAAGTTTTCAAATACTCTAGCTAACAATTTTCCATCACCGTGCATCGGTAAATGAGGAGCCACGTTTAATCTAGCTTCTAAATGATGTTTTTCTAATAACGGATACAATTCCTCCTCTAACTGTATAAGCAACTCACTTATATCAATCGGCTTTTTATCCAGCTTTAGCATGCCATAATTCATACGTGTAATTTCAAATAGCTCATCAATTAAACTTTCCAGTCTTTGCGATTTTGTATATGCAATTGTGGAGAAATGTTTAATTTGTTCTTTTGTTAAATTTTCATCTTTAAGAATTAAATCTAAATATCCTAACACGGATGTTAACGGTGTTCTTAAATCATGAGCTAAATTCACAACAAGCTGATCTTTACTACTTTCTGCAAAATCTCCTCTTTCAACAGCTTCTTTTAACTTTTCACTTGCAACATTTATTTCACGCGCGATATTTCCAAACTCATCATTTGATGAAACTTGAACTTTATTCGTAAAGTTACCGTTCGCAAGATGATGAATCCCATTAGAAATTTCATCAAAGTATTTTAAATACGGTTTTGTCAAAAAGAAGAAAAAGATAATAGATAACGGAATAAAGAAAATTAAAAAGAAGTTAATGTCTCCAAATTCCCTTACCATTGACCTAAATTGTGCTAAAGGCTCTTCGTAGCGAACCATCTTTTTATAATACAGCTGCAATCCTTTATAAATTATATAAGTTACAGTTGCTGCAAGCACCATACTTAACGCAAATAAGGCAATCATTTTAAATCGAAAGCTTTTCATCATATTAGCCATTGAAAGTATAACCTACTCCCCACACTGTTTTTATTAATTTATCCTTTCTTTTATCTTCTCCAAGTTTCTTCCGCAAAGTACGAATATGTACCATTACTGTATTTCCACCTTCATAATAATCATCTGCCCATACGTGCTGAAAAATATTTTCCACATTGTATACTTTCTTCGGATGACTTGCTAATAAATATAGAATATCGAACTCTTTCGGCGTTAATTCAATTTGCTCACCATACACATCAACCGTCCTGCGCTCAGGATTAATTACGACTCCGCCTATTTCTAAAGCAGATTTACTCTCCGCTACTTTCGGGTGATTTAACGTAAAAAACCTACGCAGTTGTGCATTTACACGTGCAACTAATTCTATTGGTGTGAAAGGCTTCGTCATATAATCATCCGCACCTAGTACAAGACCTGTCACCTTATCAAAGTCCGAAGTTTTCGCGCTTAAAAAAATAATCGGCATATGATGTTTCGCGCGAATTTGACGCGTCACCTCATAACCATCCATTTTCGGCATCATAATATCTAAAACTACCAAGTCGATTGGCTTCGTTTCAATAATATGAACTGCCTCTTCCCCATCCGCTGCTTTCACAACATGGTACCCTTCTTTTTCTAAATGTATCTCAATTAAGTCAGCAATTTCCGCCTCATCATCAGCTATTAAAATTGAAATGCGCTTCATTTTACTCCCCCTTTTCATTCCATTTTTATACGCTCGATTGTAAACTAGTCTATCCAATTTGTACAATACAAAAAGGCTACTCGTTAGAGTAACCTTGGTAAATAAAATTATATCAGCGATTTTTCAATTATATCGACCGTAACTCGAATTATATCAGCGATTATTGAATTATATCGACTTACCGACAATGAACGACAAAATCATCTCGCTATTTGCGGGCATCCTAATGAAACTTCCATTTACCGCTCAAAAACAATCCGCTGCTTCGTGATTTCTTCTAGTCTCCCGCGGTCCACCTCATACTCAGCATCAATACTTTGCGGCACCATTACTTTCCCGCCCTCAAGCATCACTTCCGGTGAAATAATATCCCTCTTCCAATGTCTATTAGAAGCAGATATATCACCAGGAATCGTAAAGTTAGGCAATGAGGCAAGAGCAACATTTTGCGCTCGTGAAATCCCCATCTCTACCATACCGCCGCACCAAACAGGGATATTATGCTCCATGCAATAATTATGGATTTGAATAGATTCTGTTAGTCCACCCACTCGCCCTGGCTTAATGTTCACAATTTGGCAGCTGCCAAGCGTAATCGCAACGCGCGCGTCTTCAAAGCTATGAATACTTTCATCTAAACAAATCGGCGTTTCAATTTTCTTTTGCAACTGTGCATGATCAAGAAAATCGTAATCCGCTAACGGTTGTTCAATCATCATTAATTGGAATTCATCTAGTCGTTTCAGCCTCTCTGTATCCGCTAATGTATACGCTGAATTCGCATCTGCCATTAGCGGGATATGCGGAAACTCTTTACGAATCTCTTTCAATAATTCGTAATCATGTTCTGGCTTTATTTTCACTTTAAAACGCTCGTATCCTTCTTCCGCGTACTTCTCGATTTGTTTTAACATAACCGGCGTTGTATCGATCCCAATTACAACGCCGACTTCAATTTCAGGACTAGTTCCGCCAAGTACTGTCGCTAGCGATTTCTTTTGACGCTTCGCATATAAATCCCAAACAGCCCCCTCTATTCCGGCTTTTGCCATTCGGTTTCTTTTTATATGTTGAAATAGACCCGGTACCTCATTCGGATGTGAAATTTCAGCCTTTAATAAATCAGGTAATAAAAAATCTTGCAGTACATGCAGCGCTGTCTTCACCGTTTCTTCCGTATACCACGGTTCAGAAAATGCAACGACTTCCCCAAATCCGATGTACCCGTCCGTATCCTCCAATTCAATAACGATACTCTCGCGCTTTTCGTAAGTCCCGTAGCTTGCAGCGAACGGGATTACGAGTGGCATTTCCGTTATATGAAGTGTCGCTTTTTTTAGCTCCACCTACATCTCCTCCACTAATTGTCTTAGCTCTCGTCTTAACAATTTTTTCGAAGCGTTACGTGGTAATTCCTCTAAGAAACATGCTTTCTTCGGCACTTTATATTTCGCTAATTTCTCCTCACAAAATTGAAGAATTTCTTCTTCTGTTACCGCCCCGCTTTTTACAATAAAAGCAGCTGGTACTTGTCCCCATTTATCGTCAGACATACCGACAACACCTGCTTCCACTATCATCGGATGAGAAAGCAACACTTCTTCAATTTGAGCCGGGTATATATTCTCTCCGCCAGAAATAATTAAATCGCTGCGGCGGTCTAATACGTATAAAAATCCTTCTTCATCTAAATAACCGAGGTCACCAGTATGAAGCCATCCGTTTTGAATTGTCTCACTCGTCGCATCTTCACGGTTAAAATAACCGCCTGTTACGTTCGGCCCTTTTACTACAATTTCACCTTCCGCATGTGGCGGCACTACTACGCCGTCCTTTTCGATGCGAAGTTGGCACTGGAATAGTGGCTTTCCAGCTGATCCTACTTTCGTTAACATGTAATCAGCTGATAACGTACAAATTTGAGACGACGTTTCTGTCATACCGTACGTTTGATACACTGGAATTCCTTTTTCCACACACGTTTCTAATAATGGTTTCGGCGCTGGTCCTCCGCCAAGTAACATGCATCGTAAAGAAGATGGATATGTTCCTTCTCCAAGTCTCTCTAATAAATCAGTTAATATTTTTGATACGACAGAAATAATCGTTACACCTCTCGTTTGAAGTGCTTTATGAATAAAGTCCGCATCATATTTCGGAACGAGTAAAATGCGCATGCCGTACATAATATTTTTCATTAAAAGAGATAGCCCGCCAACGTGGAACATCGGCATACAAGCTAACCAACAATCATCATCACGAAGCCCTAAGTTAAGCGAAGAACCGACTGCGCTTGCCCAATGATTACCGTACGTTAAAATAACGCCTTTCGGTTTCCCTGTTGTCCCAGACGTATAAATAATTGTCATCGCTTCTTCTAAAGAAAATTCCTCTTGTATAGATGCTTCCGCCTTCGGTCCATTCATCACTTCAGCGAATGAATAGACAGGAACATCTTTAGCATCAAAATCTTGATCCGTCACTAAACAAATAACTTTAGCATCATCCATTTGCCAAAGTAGCTCTTCTCTTGAAAGACGCGTATTTAAAAGCACAGCTACTGCACCTACATAAGATAGGGCGTGAATAACTGTAATCATCTCCATACCATTTTTCATCAGAACAGCCACCTTTTGCCCTCGCTTCACTCCAACATACGTAAGGTGTTCACAAACAGATACTACTTTTTCATGTAGCTCCATAAAAGTAACTTTCTCTTCCTCTATTTCAATTGCAGTGCGGTCTGGTGTTAAAAATGCACGCTGCATTAACCAATTTGGCATCGTCTCCATCACTCATTCTCCTTTCATGAAAGAAAGAGACTTGATATGACATCAAGTCTCTTAGTTGTTTTGTTTCCAGTTTGACCTTATCCAGCTACAGCGGCTAGAACAGTCGGCTTCGCTTTCATCAAGGGAAACGAGGGAATTGACCGAAGTCCGGACTGCGTTTTTCTTTGAACGCGTCACGACCTTCTTTTGCTTCGTCAGTTGTATAGTACAATAACGTTGCATCTCCAGCTAGTTGTTGAATACCAGCTAGACCGTCTGTGTCTGCGTTGAATGCAGCTTTTAGGAAACGAAGTGCCATTGGGCTGTTTGCTAAAATTTCTTGTGCCCATTGTACTGTTTCTGCTTCAAGCTCTTCTAATGGTACTACTGTGTTTACTAAGCCCATATCAAGCGCTTCTTGTGCATTGTATTGACGGCATAGGTACCAAATTTCACGAGCTTTCTTGTGGCCTACCATACGAGCTAGGTAACCAGCTCCGTATCCACCGTCAAAGCTTCCTACTTTAGGACCTGTTTGTCCGAATACAGCGTTGTCTGCAGCGATTGTTAAGTCACATACGATATGAAGTACGTGTCCTCCACCGATTGCATAACCTGCTACCATTGCGATAACTGGTTTAGGAATTGCGCGAATTAGACGTTGTAAGTCTAATACGTTTAGACGTGGGATTTGGTCGTCACCTACATATCCACCATGACCGCGAACCTTTTGGTCGCCGCCAGAACAGAATGCACGTCCACCTTCACCTGTTAAAATGATAACGCCAACATTTGCATCATCACGAGCGTGTGCAAAAGCGTTGATTAACTCCATTACCGTTTTTGGACGAAATGCGTTATGTACTTCAGGACGGTTAATCGAAATCTTTGCGATACCATTGTATGTTGAATAAATAATATCTTCGTAATTGCCTTCTTTTACCCATTCAATAGCCATTACAACTACCTCCTTGTATATTTCTGATCTCATCTATAAGTGTGACTTCCTTCTTGCTGAAAAAAGCATCACTGCATAGTTTTTAGAAATCCCTTTACTATTGTATCAAACTTTTCCGGTTGTTCCACATGAATTGCATGGCCAGCACCATGAATTTTGACAATTTTCGCATCAGACACGCATTTTTCGATGTTTTTTAATATGCGAAAGAACTTTTCATCATATTCTCCGTTCATTAAAAGAACAGGCATTTTCAAGTTGTGTAGCTCATCCCACCATGAAGGCTGAGCCCCTGTTCCCATGCCGCGCAAGCTATTTGCAAGTCCTTTTGGATTGTTAGCAAGCCGTTCTTTTCGCACCGCTTCTTGTACGTTTTCTGCTAAACGTTTTTGCGTTTCAAAAAGCGGAATATTTTCCCACATAGAAACAAAACTTTGAACGCCTTCTCGCTCAATTTTATTAGCAAGTCGCTCATCTTTTTCACGACGTTCTTTTCTATCCTCTTCATTTTCGAGCCCAGCTGTACAATTTTCTAATAAAAGAGAATGTACATACTCCGGATATAAACATGCCATCGTAATCGCCAGTCTACCGCCCATCGAATAGCCGAGTATGTGCGCTTTTTCAATATGAAGATAGTCTAGTAGCTCTTTCATTTGCAATGCCACATTTCGGATATCATAATGCGCAACATCTTCAGGACTCTCGGTCTTTCCGTGTCCAACAAGATCTACTACAATAACTTGAAACTGCTCGCTCCATGAAGGGATAAAAGAACGCCACGTTTCCATGCTTCCCGTAAAACCATGAAGAAGTAGAAGTGGTTCCCCGCTCCCGACTACTTCATATTCATACGATACACCTTGCAGCGTTACTTTCATTTTGATTCACCTTGCAAAGATGTAGTAATTACGTCCATCGTTTTTGCCCATAATGTACGGTGCAACGTTAAGTTTCCATCACGGTTTGTACAAATTTCCACAACGTGTAAACCTTTTGCAGTCGTTCCTTTTTGTACCTCTTCTCGGAAGTTTTCCCAACCATTTACACGGCTAAATGAACCACCGTACATTTTGACAACATGCTCATAATCAAGGCCAATTGGTGTTCCAAATAATGATTCGAAATGTTCCTTTTTCTCATATTGCGGTAAGAATGAGAAAATCCCCCCGCCGTCATTATTTACAACGACAATTGTTATGTTTAATTCATGTAATTTCGCTGCTAACAGTCCATTTAAATCATGATAAAACGATAAATCACCGATAACTAATACGAGCGGATTACAAATAATACTCGCTCCTAAAGCTGTCGAAATAATTCCATCAATACCATTTACACCACGATTTGCCATCACTTGAATGTTTTTATCCGATTTGAAGAAGAATGAATCTGTATCACGAATTGGCATACTATTGCTCGCAAATAATGTTGCTCCTTCTGGTAATACGCGTACAATATCCGTAATAACCTTTCCTTCAAATGCAGTATCATATGTTTCTATTTCACGAAGCGTTTCCTTCGTTTTTTCGTTTATATGTTGCCACATTACGAACCAATCATTCTTCTTCATAACTGGCATTTTTTCTATTACTGCCTTGCAGAATTCAATGTCACTTGCTTGCACAACTTCTGTCGCAACAAGAGCTGGATCTCTCCATTGTCCTGATTCATCGACAACGATATGAACTGCTTTCGTTTGTTTTTTTATGAACTGCGTTAATGATTTAGAAACAGGCATACCACCAAAGCGAATTAAAACGTCCGGTTTCCACGTTTCTTTTAACTGTTCATTTCGTAAAAATGTATCGTAACAGTCAATTACCATCGTTTTATCGTGGTGTCCGCTACGAATATTAGAAAGTGGGTCTGCTAATATAGGATAGCCAGTTTTTCCAGCTAATTCTGTGGCAAACATTGCAATTTCCGAATGACTATCATCACCACAAATAATAAGCCCCTTTTCCATATGTGAAAGGCGCCCTACAAGAGAATCTACATATTCACTCGGCATCGTCACGTTTCCTTGCTGAACTACTCCTGTATATTCACTACGTCCTTTATCCCATAAGCTTTCTAGTGAGAAATCAGGGATAAGTGGTTCGCGAACTGGAAAATTAAGGTGAACAGGACCCTGCGGCGCTAAACAAGCACTTGCTACTATGCGCTGCGTCGTCATACGAGCGTAATGATACATCGTTTCACTCGCTTCTGGCAGTGCCATCTCTGTAAATTGCTTCACAAAAGTACCGTATAAATTAAATTGATTCATTGCTTGTGGTGCACCTACATCTCTTAATTCATGCGGTCTATCCGCTGTTAAGACGATAAGCGGGACCCTTGAATGAAAAGCTTCACATACAGCTGGATAGTAATTAGCTGCTGCTGTTCCTGACGTACACAATAATGCTACTGGGCGTTTCTTCGCTTTCGCAATACCGAGCGCGAAAAATCCTGCTGATCTTTCATCTACATGTAAATATGTGTTCATTCCTTCATGTTGTTCCATTAGTAAAGCAATCGGCGTTGACCGTGAGCCTGGACTAATGACAACATCACATACATCTAGACGCGTCAGTTCATCCACGAACGCGCCTAAATAATATGATAATGCTTCTATATGATTGTTCATTTCATTAATTCCTCCAAAGCACCAAGCATCGGTCTAAACTTCAAACTTGTTTCTTCATATTCAAGCTGCGGGATTGAATCAATTACAATACCACAACCGGCAAATAAGGATGCTTTCTCGCCGTTTAATAATCCGCAGCGCAGTGCAACCGCAAATTCACCATTTCCTTCATCATCTATCCAGCCAATCGGTGCACCATACAATCCTCTGTCTAACAATTCAACATCACGAATCAGTTTCATCGCTGCCAAACGAGGTGTCCCGCCAAGAGCTGGTGTTGGATGTAATTCTTCTACCATTGTTAAAAGACTCGCATCGCCTTTTGCTTCTACAGGCGTATATAAGTGAATTAAGTTTTTCGTTGTTAATAAGCCTGGGCTTTCCGGAATATTAACGTATTCGCAATGTTCATTTAGTACGGAGCGAATCATGTTAACAACATAACCATGTTCAGCTAAATTCTTTTCATCATGAAGAAGCTCATTACTATTTCGTTCACTGTCTTCTATAGAATGACCATGACCAGTTGAACCAGCAAGACACATCGAAGTAAACTTCTCATCTTCTTTGCGAATTAACCTCTCTGGCGTCGCTCCTAAGAAGCATGCTCCTTTATAATCAAAAGAAAATACGTAACAATCGGGTTGCCCTATGCGAAGTGCTTCTAAAACGAGTGCAGAATCAATATGATGCTCCATTTCTACTTTTAGCTCCCTCGCTAATACAACCTTCTGTACGTTACCCTGCTTCATCTCATCTTGTACTTTTTCAATTGCTTTCATCCAGCCTTTCGGATCCACTTCTACTTTAGAAATAACAGTTAATTTCGATCCGTTTAGCGCACATTTACTCTCTCCCAAAATTTTCTCTTCTAAAGAAATCATTTCGTTATAAAGAGTTTCTGCACAATCTGTTGCTGAAACAAATGTATTCATCGTTAACCATGCTTTTTCATTTTTTACAGTTAATAAAAATGCTGGTAGTGAAAATGTCGTATCCTTAAATTCTTTCCATAGGTCCGTTTTCTCTTTTTCTGGATCAAATGAAAAACCACCAAATAAAAGCGGACCCGTTCCAAATTCATATTCATCTCTTTGGAGAAATGCATTCTCTTTTACTTTCTCCCACTCGTCACGAGCAGTTTGAAAGCGCTTATGAGAAGAATTTGCTATAGTGAAAACAGAGCCAATTCCTGCCAATATTACATGCTGAGCCGGGTCTGCAAAATAACATCTATTTTCGAATGAAATCCTCTTTCCTGCTGCATAGAACAGAAGCGGATCCACCCAGTCTATTTGTTTTACAAAACTAACCAATGTTTTTTCGTTAGTTGCACGCTTTATGGCTGCAATAAGAACTTCTTGCAAGCCTTTTTGTTTCGTTTGAATCACAATTGTCTCCCCCCTATGGGCGAAAAATAGTCATAATTACGCTTGATTTTAAGATACACCTCAAACGAAAGGCCTGTCAACGTTTAGCATTTCTGAGAAATTCACCTTCTCTTCCTAGAAAATAAACGTTGACACTAAATGATGCTTTTTCTACACTTAGTTTTGTACAATATGTGACCAAAGGAGGATTCAACATGGAAATGAACGTCAAAACGAATTCCTCTCCTACGGCGCCAAAGCCAAGTAAGCAAACAGGCTGGCGCATCTGGTGGAGTTTACTACGTCCCCATACATTAACAGCCGCTTTCGTTCCTGTTTTCATCGGAACAGCATATTCGATGCAGGTCGGAGGTATAAATCAAATACATCTTCCTCTTTTCCTTATGATGCTTCTTGCTTGTCTTCTCATTCAAGCAGCAACAAACATGTTTAATGAATACTTTGATTATAAAAGAGGACTCGATCACGAAGGTTCAGTTGGTATTGGCGGCGCTATCGTTCGCGATGGCATTCAGCCAAAAACAGTGCTTAACTTAGCATTTGGATTTTTCGGCATCGCAATACTATTAGGTGTTTATATTTGTATAAATTCTAGCTGGTGGCTTGCTGCAATCGGTCTTGTTTGTATGGCCGTTGCTTACCTTTATACAGGTGGCCCACTTCCAATTGCATATACACCATTTGGAGAATTGACAGCCGGATTATTTATGGGTGTCATTATTATTGGGATTTCATTCTTTATTCAAACTGGCACTGTAACATCAGAGGTCATTTTACTATCTATTCCAAGCTCCATTTTAATTGGTGCCATTTTACTAGCTAATAATATTCGTGACTTGGATGGCGATAAAGAAAACGGTCGTAAAACGTTAGCAATTCTCGTTGGACGGGAAAGAGCTGTTGGTGTACTTGCTTCGATGTTCATCGTTTCCTACATTTGGACAATTGCTTTAATTATCGTGGGCATCGTATCACCATGGATGCTTATCGTATTTTTAAGTGCACCGAAAGCATTTAAAGCGACAAAAGGCTTTATCGGCAAAAGCATTCCAATGGAAATGGTACCTGCGATGATTGCAACAGCAAAAACAAATACAATCTTCGGTTTCCTAATGGGAATCGGATTATTACTTGGATACTTTCTATAAAAGGAGCTGCTTATGCGGCTCCTTTTTCATATCTGAAATTCATCTCATAATTCCTACTCTCAACGCTCATACTATGTAAAGAAACTGAATTGTAGGAAGGTGGACGACTATGTTAACTCCACAACAAATAGGTCAATTTAAATCCATTTTAGAAAAACAAAAACAAGAACTGGAACAAACGATACAGACTCATGAAAATACAGATCGTGCTTCTGAACGTGATTCAGTAGGAGAACTGTCTAGCTATGACAACCATCCAGGTGATATGGCTACAGAATTATACGAACGAGAAAAGGATTTCGGACTCATCGAATTTTGGCATAAACAACTAGATGATACAAAACATGCTCTGCAAAAAATTGAAGCTGGTACGTACGGCATTTGTGAAGTATCTGGCGTGGAGATTCCATTCGAAAGATTAGAAGCAATGCCTACTGCTACAACATGCGTTCAGCACGCGACAAATAAATTAAATATGGATACGCGTCCAGTTGAAGAAGAAGTATTGTCCCCTTCTTTCCATAAGCACGATGAAGACTATTCTGTCGAGTATGACGCGGAAGATGCATGGCAAGACGTCGCAAATTACGGAACGTCTGAAACACCGTCTGATTTAGAAAGACAAGATTCAAAAAACTATAATGGCATGTATATAAATAGCGAGGAAAATGTGGGATACGTAGAGGATTTCGAAAACTTCATCGGCACGGATATGTACGGGAAAAATCCACAAGTTTTCGCCACAGAGGAACATGAAGAATATGAACAAATGCTTGATGACTTTGAAGAGCGTACCTTTAAGGGCGAATTATCTTCAAATGAATCTAGTTCCAAAGAATAAAAAAAAGCATTCCGAAAATCGGAATGCTTTTTATCGCTAGCTAATTAGTTTTTTGTAACGTTAGCTGCTTGTGGTCCGCGGTTTCCTTCAACGATTTCGAAAGAAACTTCTTGACCTTCTTCTAAAGTTTTGAAGCCGTCGCCTTGGATAGCTGAGAAATGTACGAATACGTCTTCTCCGCCTTCAACTTCGATGAAGCCAAAACCTTTTTCGCCGTTAAACCATTTAACTTTACCTGTTTGCATGTCATGTACCTCCTAAATAAAAATGAAACTATGAATCCACATGAAAAGGTGGATATAAAGGACATGAATGTATAACAAGCTTACAGCCTTTAATACAACGTGCTTTATTTCCGTACCACATTATGTAGCTCAATAGTGCTTTCACTATATCATGCTATATCGAAAACGTCAAATGAGAACACTTTCATTACATCATTTTTTATAATCCTAGTATAACCTTAAATTTTCATTCTATTTTTATTCAAAAATTAACAAAAATACAGTACTCTAATTCTTTTAACTTCTGTACAATATAATTACTACATATTTATGAGGTGAAAAAATGCAAGCACATGAAATCGAGTATAAGTTATATGGCGATGATATGCAGTTTGTTGAAATTGAATTAGATCCAAAAGAAAGCGTTGTCGCAGAAGCTGGCGCAATGATGATGATGGAAGATTACATTGAAATGGAAACAATCTTTGGTGACGGTTCTGGCCCATCTAACGGTTTATTCGGCAAATTAATGGGCGCTGGTAAACGTCTCGTTACAGGCGAAAGTATGTTTATGACTGTATTTACAAATACAGGTCACGGCAAACGCCACGTCTCATTTGCTGCTCCTTATCCTGGTAAAATTATTCCTGTAGATTTAACAGAATATCAAGGAAAAATAGTTTGTCAAAAAGATGCCTTTCTTTGTGCCGCAAAAGGGGTTTCTATCGGAATTGAATTTACGAAAAAAATAGGAACTGGTTTCTTCGGCGGTGAAGGTTTTATCATGCAGAAACTTGAAGGTGACGGCCTTGCTTTCATGCACGCAGGCGGAACTGTATATAAACGTGAATTAAAACCTGGTGAGAAACTTCGCATTGATACAGGTTGTCTCGTTGCCATGACAAAAGATATTAACTATGATATCGAGTTCGTTGGAAAAGTAAAAACAGCTCTATTTGGCGGTGAGGGTTTATTCTTCGCAACATTAGAAGGTCCTGGAACAGTTTGGATTCAGTCCTTAACACTTAGCCGATTAGCAGCACGCCTTACAAGCCCAGCAGCGCAAAGTACTGGTGAAGGTAGTGTATTAGGTGGACTTGGTCGTTTATTGGATGGGAAAGAGTAAAAAGGGCCCTTATGCGGGCATAGCCATCGACTAATAAAATACTACAATTAAAACACCCTTGCTTGCAGTAATGAAGTGAAAGGGTGTTTTAATTTACGTCTACAAACGAGAAAAAGCAGATGAAATAAAGTAATAAGGTTTACTTCAGTAAAATAAGGTATATTATATTTGTTGAATAGATTCTCTTTAAAGACAAGAAAAGTAGGTGAACAAAGTGGGAAAATATCAATTGGATTCCAAAAGTCAGGTAGCTGTGGCAAAGTTTCATGAAAAACAGAAGCCTGCCAAATTTGATAAAAAGCAGCAACTTGAACAATTGCGTGCGGAGTATTTGAAAAAAAAGCAAAAACAAACAGATAAATAATACGTTTCGTTTCCCGAAATTTTCGGTATATAATGCGAACAAACAAAAGAAAATAGGTAATTCATCGTTCAAATATATACAGGCTATTTTTTCAAACCTCTTACTTATGTAACTAACGCATGCGTTAGTTCATTAAGAATAACTAAAAAAGTCGATTCCTTAAGATGGAAAAGAGTAAACAGTGCCCTTATCAGGCACTGTTTTATTTTGACATTATTCGTCGATAAGTCTATATAATTTCCTCCACTGATTTAGATAAGCAATACAAGCTACTTCCCTCCTCCAAAAGCATGAATCAAGTTCCTCACTGCATATATTAAACTATACCTTTTCTTAAGGAGGGCTTCCTTAATGCGTACTCCTTTATCCTTTGATAAAGACACTGCCATACTGTTAGCTTCTTGTTGTGAGTTAACGTATGAACAATATAAACAAAATGGTATTTTCGAAATACCAGATGGTTTTCAATATGTACAAGGTTTTCAAGGAAAGGCCATTCAAACAACAGAATGGTTCGGGTTTATATTAGAATCTGAGGATACAATTATCGTTGCCTTTAGGGGCACTCAAACAGACCCAGATTGGATTATTGACTCTCTCGTCAATCAAAAACCTTATCCTTATGCTTTAAATGGCGGAAATGTCCATCACGGATTTCTCTCTATTTATGAGTCTTGCCGTGATTCTATTATGGATATGCTCGTATCATTGCCAGCACATAAAAAACTGCTAGCTACTGGGCATAGTCTAGGTGGCGCGCTTGCCACATTACACATATTAGATGCGCGTATAAATACTGCCTTCGCGCAATATGGACTTTATACATTTGCTTCTCCAAAAGTAGGAGATATCGCTTTTCGAAATTATTATAAACTACAAGTAGCTAGTAGTTTTCGTTTCGTCAACTTGTTCGATGTCGTTCCACTTCTCCCTCCCCGAAACATAAATTTCAATGATCATGATTGGGAGTATGCACACGTTCATCACAATATGACATTTACAAAAAACACAAAATCCATTACAAATAATCATTCCATTACAACATACAAAACATGTCTGACTTCTCATTTTTAACCAGTAAACAATTGGAAATAAAATATTCGTATACTATAATACTCTATGAAGTTATTTTTGGATGAGGGGACCTTACATGTTAAAATTTATCTTCACACTTTTTCTTATTGTAATTTTTACGGTCACAGGTTTCTTTACATTTTCATACTTTGCGACAGGAGAGTATGATGGGGCAGGTATCATATATACCACTGTTCCATTTCTTTCTTAAGCAAAATAAATAAAACGAGCTTAATTTTATTAAGCCCGTTTTATTTATTAATATCCATTTTTGTTGGTAAATCGATAATATATCTCCCAATATAGCAACTTCTTTAAAACTGTTTAACTGCATTACCAATACCCCAAATTTCATTGCTGTACTGCAAAATCGTTCGATCACTCGCAAAATGACCAGACTGTGCAATATTTAAAATCGACATTTCTAGCCACTTTGTTCGGTTCTCATAAGCTCTACCGACAGCTTCTTGTCTTTCAGCATATGGGCCAAAATCTCGCAGAACGAAATATTCATCATTTTGAATAACAAGAGAATCGTAAATCGCTTCAAATTCAGCTCCCGATTGTGCAAAGAAACCATTTGTTAATTGATCAACTACTTTTTTAATGTGCCTATTGTGGTGATAATAATCACTTGCACGATATCCACCATTTTGATAGTAATGAAGAACCTCTTCCGCTGTTAAGCCGAAAATGAAACAGTTATCATCACCGACCCGGTCTTTTATTTCAATGTTAGCTCCGTCTAGCGTTCCGAGTGTAATTGCACCATTCATCATAAATTTCATATTACCTGTTCCCGATGCTTCTTTACTCGCCGTTGAAATTTGTTCACTTACATCCGCTGCCGGGAATATATCTTCCGCTAAAGAAACTCGGTAGTTTTCTAGAAAGATAACTTTCATATATTGACTGACGTACGGGTCATTATTTACTTTTCTTGCGAGTTCATTTATTAATTTAATAATTTTTTTCGCGTAATAATAGCCAGGTGATGCTTTCGCTCCAAAAATAAAAGTACGCGGATAAAATGTAAAACTAGCATCCTCTTTCAAACGGTTATACAAATATAAAATATGAAGAACATTTAATAATTGTCGTTTGTAAGCATGTAATCTTTTCACTTGCACATCAAAAATAGAATTTGGATCAATCGTAATCCCCATTGTATTATGAATGCGCTCCGCTAAAATCTCTTTACGCTCTTGTTTTACCTCTGCAAATTTCTCTTGGAAACTAGCATCATATTGAACTGTTTGCAACGATTGAAGCTTAATTGGTTCTTTCTTCCACTCTGTTCCAATCGCCTCTGAAATGAGATTTGTTAGCTGTGGATTTGCTTTCATAAGCCAGCGCCTATGAGCAATTCCATTCGTCTTATTATTAAACTTATCTGGATAAAATTCATAAAACAATCGCATTTCCCGCTGTTTTAATATTTCCGTATGAATTTTTGCTACACCGTTTACGCTATGGCTACCGACAATTGCTAAATGAGCCATTTTCACAAGATCATGCGCAATAATTGCCATGTCTTCAATGCGATGCCATTCATAAGGATAACGTTCCCAAAGTTCATGACAGAAACGTTCATTAATCTCTTCAATAATCATATAAATTCTCGGTAATAACGGTTTAAAAATGTGAATTGGCCACTTTTCGAGCGCTTCTGATAACGTCGTATGATTCGTATAAGAAATCGTCTGCGTCGTTATGTGCCAAGCTTCTTCCCATGTTAACTTTTCTTCGTCTAGTAAAATACGCATCAGTTCTGGAATTGCTAAAACCGGATGTGTATCGTTAATATGAATCGCAATTTTTTCATGTAGTTGACGAAGGTCACCATATCTTTCTCTATGCATTCGGACGATATTTTGTAAACTTGCTGATACGAGGAAATACTGTTGTTTTAAACGAAGTATTTTCCCCTCATCATGCGTATCATCTGGATATAAAAACTCCGACACAGCCTCTGTTTCGCGCTTATATTTCAAAATATCTTTGCAGTTTTGCGGGAAAGGAACTGGTTCAGCATTCCAAAGTCTAAGTGTATTTACAGTACTCGTCTCATAGCCTACTACCGGCACATCATATGGCACTGCCATAATGACTTCTGCGTTTGTATGCCTAAACTCTAAACGCCCGTCAATTTCTAGCGGTTCAACACTGCCGAAATAACTTACTTCCACAGCTTGATCATGCCTTCTTACTTCCCATACGTTTTCATGAAGAAGCCACTGTTCTGGAAATTCAACTTGATAACCATCAACAATTTTCTGATCAAACAACCCATGTTTATAACGAATTCCACAGCCGTGTCCTGGTAAGTTTAAAGATGCAAGTGAATCAAGAAAACAGGCCGCTAAGCGTCCAAGGCCACCATTACCAAGGCCTGCATCTGCTTCCACTTCTTCTAACTCTTGCAACGAAATCCCTAGTTCAGATAAACCCTGCTCGCAAACATCTCTAATACCTAAATTCAAGATGTTACTTCCAAGCAAACGTCCAAGCAAAAACTCAATAGACAAGTAATACATTTGCTTTTGCTCTCCGGATCGATAACTCTCATTCGTTGCAATCCATTGACTATTCATATACTCACGTACCATATGGCCGAGCGTATTATATTGATCACGAGTTGTAGAATCTTTGAAACTTTTCCCATACATCGTCTCTAACTTTTCTAGAAAAGTTGATTTAAAACTTTCAACATGAGTAAACATTTTTTCACCACCTACATGTTATTCCATGAGACTTTTATACAATTCCTTATAAGCAAGAGCCGATTGCTCCCAGCTATAATCTTCAGTCATCGCTTGTTTTACAAGTTGCTCCCACACTGGTTTATCGTGATAAAATTCAATTGCACGGTGAACCGTATGCAGCATGTCATGTGCATTAAAGTTCGTGAAACTGAAACCATTTCCTTCGCCTGTTTCTTCATCATAAGAATGTACCGTATCGTTTAATCCACCTGTTTCTCTTACAATTGGAATCGTACCGTACGCTAATGCGATAAGTTGTCCAAGTCCACACGGTTCAAACAGCGATGGCATTAAAAACAAATCGCTTCCCGCATACACTTGGTGCGCTAATTCTTCATTAAATCCGATATAAACTTTTACCTTCTCTGGATACTCATATGCCATCCACTCAAAGAATTGCTCATATTCCGAATCACCTGAGCCTAAAATAATACATTGTACATCTTCTTCCATTATTTCGCGGAATACAGTGCGTACTAAATCAAGACCTTTTTGCTTCGTTAATCTCGTTACCATTGAAATAATTGGTGTATCCTCTTTTTCTGGCAAACCAAAATAACGCTGCAAAGCGCGTTTATTTTCACTCTTTTCATATAATGACTCTGCATCATACTGAGCCTTAATATACGAATCCGTTTCTGGATTATATACGCTCGTATCAATACCATTTACAATGCCGCTAAGCTTATCATTATATTTTCGCAGTAATCCATCTAACTTCTCACCGAAAAATTCATATTGAATTTCTTCTTTATACGTCGGGCTCACCGCTGTAATTTGATCCGAAGCGATAATACCGCCTTTCATAAAGTTTATGTTTCCATAAAACTCTAGCTGCTCACTATGAAAATATTCATCACCAAGCTCTAACAAGTCGTACATCACTTCAGGAGGAAATACGCCTTGGAACTGCAAGTTGTGAATCGTATATACCGTTTTAATACGCTCATATAACGGGTTATCTTGATACTTTTCACGAAGTAAGAAATTAACCATAGCCGTATGCCAATCGTGGCTATGAAGAACATCCACTTCAAAATCAAGATGTGGAATACACTCTAACACTGCTTTTGAGAAATAAGAAAAACGCTCCCCGTCATCATAATGACCATACAGAGAATCTCTCTTAAAATAATATTCATTATCTATTAAGTAATACGTAATTCCGTCTTGCTCACCTTTTAAAATTCCACAATATTGATTTCTCCACCCAAGCGGGACGTTAATTACTTTATGTAACGTACATCCATCTCTTAACTTTTGCGGAATGAGGCTATAATTCGGAAGTATAATACGAACGTCCACTCCTAATTTTTTCAGCTCTTTTGGGAGCGCACCCGCTACATCAGCTAATCCTCCCGATTTCACAAACGGTACACATTCTGATACTGCAAATAAAATATTCACTTGTTGTCCCACTGCGCGAAAAGTTTTTATTACTCCTCTTGCAGCTTCCTCCCTTCGAGTTTTCATTTAAATTAAAACTTTAATCAGTGAGGGAAAAAGCCCCCACTGATTCTTTAGGAATAACTATTAATCGTACTGTTTTGTACGCTTCCTTTTTCTACAACATACGGCTCATCGATGTTTCCTTTTAATACGACACCGTCGCCAATTTTCACGTCTTTATCAATAATAACACCGTCTATTATACAGTTATCTCCAATTTGGCTCTTTTGCATAATAATACTGTTACGAATAATTGAACCTTTTCCGATTTTAACTGAACGGGAAATAACACTGTTTTCTACTTCCCCTTCAATAATACTGCCATTTGCAATCATTGTATTTTTCACGACTGCACCCTTTAGATAACGAGTTGGTGGCTCATCTTTTACTTTCGTAAAGATCGGTGCTTCTTTCTTAAATAATTGCTTCCAAATAGCAGGTTGCAAAATTTCTAAGCTATGTTTATAGTAACTTTCGATCGAATCAATAATTGCTACATATCCAGTATGTTCATATGTAGCAATGTGTAATGATTTCCCGCGTTTTTCTCTCACTACATCAAATAAACTGTATTGCTCCACATCTTTATATGTCTCAAATAAATCTAATAATAATTGTTTCTTTAACACGTATGTTTGAAGCGAAACCCCTTCATGGCAAACTTCCGTAATATCAGCTGCCGTATGTATATGTCGCTCTAACACCGCTTGAAAATTTAATGCTGTTACAAGATGGCTATTCGTAATAACAACGTACTCTTCTCTGCTTCTTAGAAAATAATCAATATGTCTTCTAAAGTGTGCAAAAGACCCAAACTCATCTTGGTCACATTGGCAGTTTGGCGGGAATAAAAATAGTCCGTCTCGTTTTCTATCTAAATCCCACTGTTTCCCTGAACCGACATGGTCCATTAACGAACGGTTTTTATGGCTTGTAAAAACTGCCACACTATGAATACTAGAATTCACCATATTTGAAAGCATGAAATCAATGAGTCGATAACGGCCCCCAAACGGTAACGCCGCTAGTGAACGATGCCCTGTTACTTTCTTTAAGGAAGGAAAACTTCCCGTTGCATTAATAATTCCTAACATTTTTTCTCCCATTCATTTCATCCCCCTTTTCTATTTCCCTTCAGCAATTAATACTACATCGTCAACATTCTTTTCTGGACGAATGATTGTTCCATCTTCGATAACCATTTCTGATCCAACGATCGCTCTTTCAATCACAACATTTTTACCAATCTTAGCCCCTGGCATAACGACAGAATCAATCACCATACTTCCTTCTTCCACCGTCACTCCTTGGAATAACACAGAATGCTTCACGTCCCCTTCAATGACGCACCCTTCGTTAATAAGCGATTCTTCTACTTTTGCCTTTTCAGCAATATATTGAGGCGGTTCGTTTGGATTGACAGAGTAAATACGCCAATTACGATCGTTTAAATTCAGTGATGTTTCATCGCGAAGCAAATCCATATTCGCTTCCCATAAGCTCTTCACCGTTCCAACATCTTTCCAATATCCTTCAAACGGATACGCCATCAACTTCTTACCTTCATCTAATAAAAGCGGAAGAACGTCTTTTCCAAAATCGTTACTAGATTCAGGATTTCTTGCATCCATCTCTAAATACTCTTTCAAAATTGACCAATTAAAAATATAGATTCCCATTGATGCAAGATTACTTCTTGGAAATTGTGGTTTCTCTTCAAACTCAACAATCTCCATCTCTTCATTTGTATTCATAATGCCAAAGCGACTCGCTTCATCCCAAGGTACTTCAATAACAGAGATGGATACGTCCGATTCTTTCTCAATATGGTAATCTAGCATCTTACTGTAATCCATTTTATAAATATGGTCGCCTGATAAAATAAGAACATACTCCGGTTCATACTGACTTAAATAGTTTAAATTTTGATAAATGGCACTTGCCGTACCTGTATACCACTTAACCCCTGAAGACTCCGCATAAGGAGGTAATACTGTGACCCCACCGTTTACTCGGTCTAAATCCCACGCATTTCCGATTCCGATATAATTATGAAGTTCAAGTGGTTGATATTGTGTTAAAATCCCAACCGTTTCAATACCAGAATTCGCACAGTTACTTAGCGTAAAATCAATAATGCGATATTTACCACCAAATGGAACAGCTGGCTTGGCTAAATTTTTTGTTAATGCACTTAAACGACTACCTTTTCCCCCTGCTAGTAACATTGCTACGCACTTTTGTTTTTGAGCCATCTTGTTTTTTGCTCCCCTTTCTCGTCTTCACTGGTCGTAATATGGATACGCCAAATGGTGGAATTGTAATCTCTACATGTGCTGCTTGATTATGGTACGGTTCTAGAATCGTCTTAAGACGTTTCTTATTCACTTGCCCCGAACCGCCATATTGCTCAGCATCACTGTTTAAAATCTCGTTATAATACTCGAAATCTGGTACACCTACTTTATAGTTTTCATATGTAGATTTCGTAAAATTACATACGACAACTAACGCATCTTCTTGTTTATCCCCTTGGCGGATAAAAGAGAAAATACTTTGCTCATTATTATTAGCATCAATCCACTGAAAACCTTCAGGTGAATGGTCAAGCTGCCAAAGTGGTTTTGAGCGCTTATACAATGCTATGAGCTCATTAAAGTAATCATGCATATAACGATGCATTTCAAAATCATGTAAATTCCAATCTAAATCTTCAAGGTCTTTCCACTCATCAAACTGTCCGAATTCTCCTCCCATGAAAAGTAACTTCTTTCCTGGGTGAGTAAAGAAATATCCATATAATAAACGAAGCTGAGCAAACTTATCCCAGTAATCACCTGGCATTTTATTTAATAACGACTTTTTCCCATGAACGACTTCATCATGAGAAAGTGGTAATATGAAGTTTTCAGAGTACGCATATAGTAAAGAAAACGTCATTTTCTCATGAATGTGTTTCCTATATTCAGGCGCACACTCCATATATTTCAGCACGTCATTCATCCAGCCCATGTTCCATTTGTAATTGAATCCAAGCCCACCTTCATACGTTGGAGTTGTTACAAGTGGCCAAGCTGTTGAATCTTCTGCCGTCATAAGAAAATCTTCATCCTCTGCAAACACTGCTTCATTTAACTCTCTTAAAAATGAAACAGCATGCTCATTACTTTGCTCTTGTCCTTCTTTATTCCAGTACAACATGTTCGCAACTGCATCTACTCTGAAACCATCAATATGGAAATATCTCATCCAAAATAACGCATTTGAAATTAAGAAATTACGTACCTCTCTCTTCCCTAAATCAAAATTGACAGTTCCCCATACTGGATTTTCTTGTACATCTTTATCTTTATATTCATAGGTCGGTGTGCTATCAAACAAATATAAACCGTGAGCATCTTTACAAAAATGCCCCGGCACCCAATCTAAAATGACACCGATTCCATATTTATGACATTCGTCGACAAAATGCATTAAATCATGCGGCGTACCAAATCTACTCGTCGCGGCATAATATCCCGTTCCTTGGTATCCCCAAGAACGATCATATGGATGCTCAACAAGCGGCATAATTTCAATATGTGTAAATTGATGTTCCACCACATACGGGATGAGCTCTTCAACCATTTCCCTGTAAGAGTACAGCGTTCCATCTTCTTTCTTTTTCCAAGAACCAAAATGTAATTCATAAACTGTCATCGCTTCTTTATAAATCGATTTTTTCTTTTTCTTACGATTCCAGTTTTTATCATTCCATTCATATCCTTTTATATCAAAAACTACAGATGCCGTATTCGGTCTTACTTCTGCATATACAGCATACGGATCTGCCTTTAAAATGACGTCACCAGCCAACGTTTCAATCGCATATTTATATATTTCTCCTTCTTCAATATGCGGTATAAATAAGGACCAAATGCCTTCTTCTGTCACTTGTAGCATCTTATGTTGCTCATAATCCCACTCATTAAAATCTCCAACAACACTCATTGCTTTCGCATGAGGAGCCCACACTGTAAACCGTACCCCTTGAATCTCACCTTCCGTCACAACATGTGCACCAAAGATGTTATAACTTTCATAGTACTTTTCTGTATGAAACTCATCTCGTTTCACTTCTTCACAATTTATTACACTCAATATGCTCACCTCACTTAGATGACAGAATTTTTTATACTTTAACTATTTCTGCGAAAAACTGCAATATCCTTGTTAATTTATAAAAAATATTCGTTTTTTTCTTAAAAATGTTAGTTTTTCTTCACATTTCCGTGTAAAATATCGAATTTTGACGAATATTCATTGAAAACGCTTTATTATTCTTCTATATTTCTGTCTATTATTTTTTCTCAACCTTTATTTTATTAGGTTTACCCTATTTTTCATGCTATTTTCCAATCAAAATCAAAACAAAATAATCTGTCATAAAAAAATGTTTCTCAACATTTTTTGTCACAATTTTATTGAAATGCGAAATTCATAAGCATATACTTGTTCTCAATAAAGAACTACGATCTTTCGTAACTATAATTCATAGCGGACTACTATGTTTACTTATTTATCCTTGTTGCGAACGATTGCTATAAAAATTTAACTAGGGGGCTTTCTTATGTCATTAAAACAAAAAGTAGGAATGGGAGTTGTCACCGCTTCACTTGGTTTATCCCTTACATTCGGAGGTGTATTCGCCTATTTCAGTGATTCAGAAACATCGAGTAACTCATTTCAAGCTGGAACACTAGATCTTTCTCTTAATCCAAGTGTAATCGTTAATGTGAAAGATTTAAAACCAGGTGATTTTATTGAAAGGAACTTCAAGCTTGAAAATAAAGGTACATTAGATATCGCAAAAGTAGCACTTGAAACATCATATGAAGTTACAGATGCAAAGCAAAATAATGACGGTGAAGATTTAGGTGATCACATTATCGTCAAGTTTCTAGTGAATGATGGACAGCCATCTAATCCAAACGATGATCATGAGATTTTGTGGGAAACAAAACTATCAAAATTAAAAACTATGAAACCTGAAGATGTCGCTACGTCTCTAGAACGTCATAACTTAATAGATGGTATTAAATCTGGTGAAACAGATTACTTACACGTTCTCTTCTCATTTGAAGATAACGACCAAGATCAAAATAAATTTCAAGGTGATTCCCTGCAGCTAAACTGGACTTTCCATGCTGAGCAAACAGCAGGTGTGGAGAAATAATTTTTAAAAATATAAATTACCGGAGGCCTATAAATGAAAAAGAAAAATCGTTTTGTTACTGGAATTGTAACAGCTGGCGTTCTGTTTTCAACTGCCATTCCGTTCAATGTACTTGCTGAAAGTCCTATTAACCAAATTGAATCTTCAAATGCTCATTCTATATTATCGAAGCTTTCTAAAGAACAACGCCTGGCATTACAAACGGTAGATGCCAACCCTGGTTTTACAATTTCACCAGATATTAATACGAGTAGTTCTGAGCCTGTAAATATCATTGTAGAATTTCAAACTGCTCCAGTAAAGATTAATGAATTAAAACAAAAAGAAAAAGGATTACAATCTGCTCCTGAAAATATAAAAGCACGTATTGATCAAGAACATGAAGAATTCGAAAAAGGATTAAAACGTCTTTATCAATTCAGCCCATCAGTAAAATCAGGAAACTTCCAGTCTGTACAAATTAAACGTTCTTATAAGCATGCGATAAATGGTGTTGCAATGACATTACCAGCAAATACAGTTGAAGAGTTGTTACGAATTGGTGTTGTAAAACGTATTTGGAAAGATTACGAAGTGAAATTAAATTTACCAAAACAAGCAGAGCAGAAAGCACCTCAAAAACTAACAGATAGCATTCCGCAAATTGGAGTGGATAAGTTACATAGCGAGGGCATTACTGGAAAAGGAATTAAAGTTGGTGTATTAGATACAGGTATTGATTACAATCACCCTGACTTAAAGGACGTATATAAAGGCTATCGCGCAAAATCTGGTGAGGACTCTAGCAAAGTAGATCCAAATTCAGTAAAGGGTTGGGACTTTATTAATAATGATGCAGATCCAATGGAAACTACTTATTCAGAATGGCAACAATCTGGTGCTCCTGAATTTGATAACCGTGGTTCTTCCTTCTACACAGCCCACGGCACTCACGTAGCAGGTATCGTTTCTGCTCAAAAGAAGAACCAATCTGATTCAGCAGTAAAAGGTGTTGCACCTGACATTGAACTGTATAACTATCGTGTACTCGGTCCATACGGAAGTGGAGATAGTTCAGGTATTATAGCTGCAATTGATAAATCTATTTCTGACGGTATGAACGTTATTAACTTATCGTTAGGTGATGATAGCAACAATCCACTTGATCCAACATCTATTGCTGTTAATAACGCGATGCTTTCAGGCGTTGTTACAGTCGTTGCTGCTGGTAACTCTGGACCGAATCCATCAACACTCGGATCACCAGGTGCTTCGCCATTTGCTATTACGGTTGGAGCCAGTGATAGCTCTATTTCCTTACCGAAACTATCAGGTCATGCTGGACAATTACAATTCCCTAACTTAATTTTGTTCGGCAAAAACTTCACTGATAAAATAGAAGATTTTAAGGGACAAACTTTACCTATTGAATCTGTAGGAATCGGTACGCCTGACGAGTTTAGTAAAAAAGATGTAAAAGGAAAAATCGCTCTCGTTGCACGTGGTACAACCTCATTTGATGAAAAAATTGCTAACGCAAAACAAGCAGGTGCAAAGGCTGTTATTATTTATAACAACGTGGATGGAGAAATTCCTTTCTACGTTGGTGAAAGCACAAAATACATTCCAGCATTCCGCCTAACGAAAGAAGACGGTGAAAAACTAAAAGCTCAAATTGAACAAGGTAGCACATCCTTAACTTTCGATGAAATTAATTACATTCAAACAGAAGGCGATCATCTTGCAGACTTTAGCTCACGCGGTCCTGTTACAGCAAATGATGATATTAAGCCTGATATTACAGCGCCTGGTGTTGCTGTCCTTTCAACAGTTCCTGAATATATTAACGACCCGCAAGAGGGTGAAAACTATGCTGTTTCCTATGAGCGTATGCAAGGAACATCTATGGCTTCCCCTCATATCGCTGGTGTTGCCGCTCTAATTTTACAAGAACACCCAGACTACTCTCCGTTCGATGTAAAAGCGTCTCTTATGAACACAGCTGATGATTTAAAAGAAAAATATTCGGTCTATGAAGTTGGAGCTGGGCGAGTAGATGCTTACAACGCCGTTCGTACAGAAACAAGCTTTAAAGTATTAGATACGACACAAACTGTTGTAAATGATGAAGTAATTGAAGTGCCCGAAGAAACTGGATCTATTGCATTCGGTAAGTTTTATCAAAAAGACGGTGAAGCTCTTGAACAAAAACGAAATATAAAAGTAACTAATCATAATAAACAAGAGAAAAAAGAATTTAAAACAGAAATTTCTTATACACCAGCTTCGCCTACTATTAACGATGCTGTCGCAAACGGTGTAAAAGTCTCTGCTCCAGAAACAATTACTCTTGATGCTGGCAAAACAGATGAAATTGAAGCAAAAATTAATGTTCCAGCCGGTGTAAAACAAGGCCGATATGAAGGATATATTCATATTACGAACACGAAAAATAAAGAAGAAACATATCAAATCCCATTCTCTATTCGTGTATCAGAGCCCGGTATTGAAAATGCAATACTATCAAGAAAAGCAATTTCAACTGATACATCTAAATTTAATCCATACGGTGAATCGTATGTTCACGGGGCATTCCAATTAAACAGCGAACTTGAAACGTTAGATCTTATCGTAAAAGATTCCAAAACAGATAAAGCTCTCGGCTTCATTGGAACATTAAACACAAGTGGACTAAAAACTGATGTGTATTACTACTTAGACTCGTTCTTTAATGGAAAAGTGTATCCTTTTACAAATGATCCTGCAAAACCAATTGGTGATGAGAAAATCAGCTTACCAGAAGGAGACTACACAATTGAGTTTGTCGGTTATGATAAGGCTGGGAAAGCACGTGTAAAAGGTGATTATGTTGTAATTGATAATACCCCACCAGAAGTGAAACTAATTGGATTAAAACCTGGTATTTACGAGTTAAATGAAGAAAATTATACAGTAGAAGATGGCAAAAAAGCACTATGGATTAAAGGAAATGTATACGATTCAAATGTTGACTACTTAAAAGGAAAAGGATTAAACATTACGCAAGAAGCGAATGGCGTTATGTACTATGACTATTCTCCATACTTGCATAAGTTTTTACCGATTAATGCAAATGGCGATTTTAAAGTTGGCATTACACCTGACTCCTTCAGAACGGAAGGTCCAATGAACACAGGCGTATATATTTTCGATTATGCAACTGCAGGAGCTGACTATCCAAGCGGTGTAAATAACTACTGGTTTATCCCGCAAGGTGCTCAATATGCGAAAGCTAGTTACGATAAAAAAGAATTATATAAAAATGACGAGTTCACAGTAACACTAAACGCAAAACACGTAAAACAATTTGTTGCTGGGCAATTTAATGTAAACTTCCTAGAGAAGAACTTCAAATTTGCAAATGCGAAATTTAATCCTGCTTTTGAAAAGCTACTTTCCGAAAAAGGAGTAACCGCAAAAGTAAATGAACCGAAACTAGAGGCAGGTTCGGTTACAGTTGGCGGCGCTATCGATGACAAAAACTTTGCTGGATTAGATGGTGATTTCCCGTTCATTGATGTAACTTTCAAAGTAGAAAATGATGAATTTTATGAAGCAAATGCTCAATTAGAGTCACCAATTTTTGTTTACTGGAAACAAGGTGAATCAGAACCAAATAGAATGCGTGTACTTCAAGATCAAACATTCTCAGTTATGTCCTTAAATTCACTAGTAGAAGGAAATATTAAACCTGGTGCATTCTTAAATGAACGTGGATATTTAGATGAAAAGTTTGATTATACAAAGCTTGGCGTAAAAGTATATGCAACTGATTCTTACCGTCATAAGTTTGAAGGCTCACTAGATAAATACGGATACTTCAAACTCAATGGACTTCCAGTTAATAAACGCGACTACAACTTATATGTAGAAGTGCCAGGACATTTAACAAGCCGCCTAACAACGAAACTTGGTACTGAAAAAGACGGTAAGCTGCTTGGCCAATATTATTATGCAAGACCTGACGAAAACCTTGCCGGCGATGTAAATGGTGATAAAGTAATCGATATTAAAGATGGTGAAATTATCGCTAGCAACTACGGTAAAAAAGGACTAACTGTAAAAGACGGAGATCTTAATAAAGATGGTATTGTCGACGAAAAAGATATTCGCTTCGTTGAAAAGAACTTCTTGAAAAAAGGGCCAGATGCATCTAAATCACAAACACCTGTAGAAAAATCAAAAAGCGGTACACTGGTAGATATTTTAAAGAAATTAGGATTAACACCTAAAAAATGATAAAGTGAAACTTTAATCAGTGGGGGGTGTTCATCCCCCACTGATTATCAGCCCTCACCAATCGGGCTTTTACGGGCAGTTGATCACCAAACTAACTTCTTTGCTTTCGCTGCATTTTGAGGTGGGATCTTACTGCCCGTTAATGCGGGATAATAAAGAGCACTCTACTTAAAGTAGAGTGCTCTTTTCTATAAACGACCCTTATCCAGCAAAAGGGGTATATTGGGGATATACAAGGGAAACCGGAAAAGGAATTTATATTAAATTATATAAGTTCAGAGGTAAGAAGCAGTTTCCCACCTCTGAATTATTTAGCAATTATTATAGTACTGGTGCCATTGTTTCTTTTAATACTTTTACAGAATGAGCGAATTTCGCTTTTTCATCTTCATTTAGCTCAAGTTCTACGATTTCACGTACACCTTCGCGGTTAATTACAGCTGGAACACCTACGTAAGCATCTTTTTCACCGTATTGACCTTCAAGGTATGCAGATACAGTTAATACGCTGTTCTCATTGTTTAAGATTGCTTTAGTTACACGAAGTAGTGACATACCGATTCCGTAGTAAGTTGCACCTTTACGCTCGATGATATGGTAAGCTGCATCACGTACATTTTCGAAGATTTTATCTAAGTCTTCTTGATTGTACTGTTCGTTGTTAGCTAAGATTGTTTCTAGTTTTTGTACACCGATAGTAGCGTGGCTCCATACTGGAAGTTCAGTGTCACCGTGTTCACCAACGATGTAAGCATGAACGTTACGTGGATCTACATCTAAGTAGTCACCTAACATGTAACGGAAACGAGCAGAGTCTAAAGTAGTACCAGAACCGATTACGCGCTCTTTCGGTAAACCAGATTCTTTCCAAGTTACGTAAGTTAAAATATCAACTGGGTTAGTTGCGATTAAGAAGATTCCATCGAATCCGCTATCCATAATGCCGCGAACGATTTGTTTAAAGATCTTTGTATTTTTCTCAACTAAGTCTAAACGAGTTTCACCTGGCTTTTGTGGTAATCCAGCAGTGATAACTACTAAATCTGCATCTTTACAATCTGCATAGCTACCGCTCCAAACTTTTGTCGGTGATGGTGAGAATGGTACCGCATGGCTTAAGTCCATTGCTTCCCCTTCTGCTTTTGCTTCATTAACATCTACTAATACGAATTCTTCAGCTACACCTTGGTTGATCATTGAGTAAGCGTAACTACAACCTACAGCTCCTGTTCCTACTAATACTACACGATTGATACCTTTTTTCATGTTAATTTCCCCTCTCTATTGTTCACATATATTTTTTATGATTATTTAAGTAATTAATTAAAATACTAATTTAATGTTGTTTAACTTCTTTACATTCATATTGTAGCACGTATTATTGTGAATTACTTCACAAATTATGACCTATTTGTGAACTTTTTCACATAGAGTGTAAAGTTATTAGAATAGGTGTGGAATCCATTTCAATGGAGGCGTTTTCTTTAGATTGTGAATAAAAATAGTGTGATTCGATTATTCCCTGTAACCAAATTCATTTTTTATAATCCAAATCCTAATAGTCGAAAAAGAAATCGTATTATAAGATTAAACTAACACATTATCGCCTTACAAAATGGACGTTAGTTGGCCTATATAGAATACAGTGAAATAAATCAATTAGCATATTCTTTAACACCTCCCTTTTAACCATTACCCTATATTAATAAAAAAATATCAGTTAAAATCATGCATTCTTTTCTAGTAATAAACCATCCAATATAAGTGATAGGCTACGCAAAGCTTTAGACAAATGCATCTCTGCATCTTCAGAATTCGCAATCCAACAAGCAAGGTCCACTAGTCCGCCATTTATGAATCTTGCTAATGCTTCACAATCCGTGTTTTCAATAATAGAGTCCTTCATTAGTTGCTGAAGCATCTCCGCCATCGTCACTAAACATTGTGACTGTGATGATTGATAATAACTAGTTCCTAATACTGCTGGTGCATCACGAAGTACAATTCGCTGGATCTCTGGATTAAGTGCCATTGATAAATACGCACGACAACGCCCAACAAACCCTTCCCATTTTCCTTCCGCCTCATCTGATACTTTTCCTAATTTATTATCCATTTCCATATCAATTTCTTTTACAACCGCTTCTAACAATCCTTTTTTATCACCAAAATGATGATAAATTGCACCACGTGTTAAACCGACAGATGCTGTAAAATCATCCATAGACGTGTTTACATATCCAACTGTACCAAAAGCCTCTCTTGCTGCACTTAGCAATTTTGCACGTGTTTCAATGATCATTTCTTCTCTTGTTTTTCTACCCATCTTTTCCTCCTACTTCTATTCATTCTCTTTATTCAAAATGAATCCTATTATAGTATCGTTCTCTATGTAAAAGAATAACTCCTTTTATCGTTAGCTCTCTACCCAACGATAAAACTTTCTAATTGACATACGCACCGTATGTTAATATGATATTGGCATACGGTGCGTATGTCAATTGTTTCTAGCTTACAAGATAATATAACTTCTTACCTATATCCTACATTGACTCACTGTCCCTTTTTATAGAAGGTATTAATGAAACAGAGGAGGAGTTAAAAGAATGAAGAATGTATATGTAAACGTCAAATACTTTGGTGATTATCATGTTTAATTCCTACCGCGAAATTTTCAGTGCTCCTGGTACAAAAGGATTCTCATTAGCAGGATTTATAGCTCGGATGCCTATATCAATGATGGGCATAGGTATTGTTACAATGTTATCTCAGTTACGTGGTGACTATTGGCTTGCTGGAGCTGTTGCAGCCACCTTTACATTATCATCAGCTTTACTAGCTCCTCATATTTCTCGGATGGCCGATCAATTAGGGCAATCTCGCATACTTCTTCCGACTACAGGTATCAGTGTTTTCTTTACGATCCTCTTACTCCTATGTACGAAATATGAAGCTCCTTATTGGACGCTATTTCTATCCGCCTTATGTGCAGGTTGTATGCCCAACATGTCAGCCATGGTGCGTGCACGTTGGACTAAACTATACCGTGGATCCCATAAATTGCATACAGCATTTTCCTTCGAATCGGTCGTCGACGAAATTTGCTTCATCATTGGTCCTGTATTATCTGTCAGTTTAAGTGTTATGTTCTTCCCAGAAGCGGGCCCACTTTTATCATCTGTTTTTCTTACAATTGGGGTATGCCTATTCACCATGCAAAAAAGCACAGAACCGCCTGTACACCCTCATGACATTACAAACAAAGGAACAGTGTTTAAAATCGGTTCTTTGCGAGTACTAGTATTCACACTCATCGCCATAGGTACTATATTTGGCACAATAGATGTCGTTAGTGTAGCTTTTGCTGAACATCAAGGAAACACCGTAGCTGCTAGCTTTGTACTTTCTGTCTATGCAATCGGTTCATGCCTTGCAGGTCTAATTTTCGGTACCCTTAAACTCAGTACTCCACCCTATAATCAATTTTTAATAGCAGTCACACTATCCATGATAACAATGCTGCCACTAGTTTTCGTAAACACTATTACTTGGCTAGTAGTTATTGTTTTCTTTGCAGGGTTATCTGTCGCTCCTACTATGATTATTACCATGGGACTTGTGGAAAAAATCGTACCTGAATCAAAAATAACCGAAGGAATGACTTGGGCAATTACAGGACTTGGAATTGGAGTCTCCCTAGGATCAGCGATAGCTGGTTTAGTTATTGATAACTTTGGAGCTCGGGCAGGATTTAGTGTGGCCATTATAGCCGGAGGCCTTGCCTTAACTATTGCACTTTTAGGATACAAAACTCTTCACTCCGCATATAGTCATGCTGTTATGAAACCGGATGGGCATTCAGCAGAGGGTTAAAACATATTCAAAAAATAGGATTACCTCTTCTTATGTATAAGAAGAGGTAATCCTATTTAAATTGATATAACTTTTTAAAATTTATTATTTATAATCTGTTATAGCTTCTTCTATATCTATACACAACAAAAAAGAGATAGCAGATTATGCTATCTCTTTTAGTATGACCCGTACGGGATTCGAACCCGTGTTACCGCCGTGAAAGGGCGGTGTCTTAACCACTTGACCAACGGGCCAGTTCTGGCAGAGAAGAAGGGATTCGAACCCTCGCACCGCGTTCGCGATCTACTCCCTTAGCAGGGGAGCCCCTTGAGCCACTTGGGTACTTCTCTATAATATGGCTCCGCAGGTAGGACTCGAACCTACGACCGATCGGTTAACAGCCGATAGCTCTACCACTGAGCTACTGCGGAACAATTATGGTGGGCCTAAATGGACTCGAACCATCGACCTCACGCTTATCAGGCGTGCGCTCTAACCAGCTGAGCTATAGGCCCATAATTGAAAAGCGGGTGAAGAGAATCGAACTCTCGACCAGAGCTTGGAAGGCTCTTGTTTTACCACTAAACTACACCCGCATTAAATTGAAAATGGTGAGCCATGAAGGATTCGAACCTTCGACCCTCTGATTAAAAGTCAGATGCTCTACCAACTGAGCTAATGGCTCATTTTGAAAGTGGTGCCGGCTAGAGGACTTGAACCCCCAACCTACTGATTACAAGTCAGTTGCTCTACCAATTGAGCTAAGCCGGCTTGCGACTTCAAAATGGTGGCTCGGGACGGAATCGAACCGCCGACACGAGGATTTTCAGTCCTCTGCTCTACCGACTGAGCTACCGAGCCTTATTAAAATGGCGGTCCCGACCGGGGTCGAACCGGCGATCTCCTGCGTGACAGGCAGGCATGTTAACCACTACACCACGGGACCATTTGGTTGCGGGGACAGGATTTGAACCTGCGACCTTCGGGTTATGAGCCCGACGAGCTACCGTACTGCTCCACCCCGCGATGATATAATATGTAATTTAAGAAAAAATGGAGGAGGTAGAGGGATTCGAACCCCCGCGCGACTCTCGCCGCCTGTCGGTTTTCAAGACCGATCCCTTCAGCCGAACTTGGGTATACCTCCGAGATATAAACCTTTAGTGGTGGACCTTGTAGGACTCGAACCTACGACCGGACGGTTATGAGCCGTCTGCTCTAACCAGCTGAGCTAAAGGTCCTTTATGGTAGCGGCGGAGGGGATCGAACCCCCGACCTCACGGGTATGAACCGTACGCTCTAGCCAGCTGAGCTACACCGCCATAAATGATATTAAAATAAGTGGAGCCTAGCGGGATCGAACCGCTGACCTCCTGCGTGCAAGGCAGGCGCTCTCCCAGCTGAGCTAAGGCCCCATGTTTTTGGGAATATCGGGAAGACAGGATTTGAACCTGCGACCCCCTGGTCCCAAACCAGGTGCTCTACCAAGCTGAGCCACTTCCCGTTAATAAAAGCGCGCCCGAGAGGAGTCGAACCCCTAACCTCTTGATCCGTAGTCAAACGCTCTATCCAATTGAGCTACGGGCGCATATGGTGCCGAGGGCGGGGGTCGAACCCGCACGGTGGTCACCCACCGCAGGATTTTAAGTCCTGTGCGTCTGCCTGTTCCGCCACCCCGGCATGTCATATTGAAAATTGGAGCGGAAGACGGGATTCGAACCCGCGACCCCAACCTTGGCAAGGTTGTATTCTACCACTGAACTACTTCCGCAAGACATGTTTGAGATATTTTATTAAAAGTGCGGGTGAAGGGAGTCGAACCCCCACGCCAAAGGCGCTAGATCCTAAGTCTAGTGCGTCTGCCAATTCCGCCACACCCGCATATTAATATTTTAAGAAAAAATGGGGCGACTGATGGGAATCGAACCCACGAATGCCGGAGCCACAATCCGGTGCGTTAACCACTTCGCCACAACCGCCATGATTTTCTGGTGCCGACTAGAGGACTTGAACCCCCAACCTACTGATTACAAGTCAGTTGCTCTACCAATTGAGCTAAGTCGGCTAAATGGTGGAGGATGACGGGATCGAACCGCCGACCCCCTGCTTGTAAGGCAGGTGCTCTCCCAGCTGAGCTAATCCTCCATTTGCCTGGCAACGTCCTACTCTCACAGGGACAAGGTCCCAACTACCATCGGCGCTAGAGAGCTTAACTTCCGTGTTCGGTATGGGAACGGGTGTGACCTCTCTGCCATCATTACCAGACTGTATTCATTTAAGACAAGAATTATTGTAACTCGTTTAACTTCTAAAGTCAACAAGTTTTTTTATATTCTTTCAAAACTAGATAACATTGCTTCATATTATATGGTTAAGTCCTCGATCTATTAGTATTCGTCAGCTCCACATGTCACCATGCTTCCACCTCGAACCTATCAACCTGATCATCTTTCAGGGATCTTACTAGCTTACGCTATGGGAAATCTCATCTTGAGGGGGGCTTCATGCTTAGATGCTTTCAGCACTTATCCCTTCCGCACATAGCTACCCAGCTATGCCCTTGGCAGAACAACTGGTACACCAGCGGTGCGTCCATCCCGGTCCTCTCGTACTAAGGACAGCTCCTCTCAAATTTCCTACGCCCACGACGGATAGGGACCGAACTGTCTCACGACGTTCTGAACCCAGCTCGCGTACCGCTTTAATGGGCGAACAGCCCAACCCTTGGGACCGACTACAGCCCCAGGATGCGATGAGCCGACATCGAGGTGCCAAACCTCCCCGTCGATGTGGACTCTTGGGGGAGATAAGCCTGTTATCCCCGGGGTAGCTTTTATCCGTTGAGCGATGGCCCTTCCATGCGGAACCACCGGATCACTAAGCCCGACTTTCGTCCCTGCTCGACTTGTAGGTCTCGCAGTCAAGCTCCCTTATGCCTTTGCACTCTACGAATGATTTCCAACCATTCTGAGGGAACCTTTGGGCGCCTCCGTTACACTTTAGGAGGCGACCGCCCCAGTCAAACTGCCCACCTGACACTGTCTCCCGGGTCGATAAGACCCGTAGGTTAGAATTTCAATACAGTCAGGGCGGTATCCCACCAGCGCCTCCACCGAAGCTAGCGCTCCGGTTTCAATGGCTCCCGCCTATCCTGTACAAACTGTACCAAAATTCAATATCAGGCTACAGTAAAGCTCCACGGGGTCTTTCCGTCCTGTCGCGGGTAACCTGCATCTTCACAGGTACTATAATTTCACCGAGTCTCTGGTTGAGACAGTGCCCAAATCGTTACACCTTTCGTGCGGGTCGGAACTTACCCGACAAGGAATTTCGCTACCTTAGGACCGTTATAGTTACGGCCGCCGTTTACTGGGGCTTCAGTTCAGAGCTTCGCTTACGCTAACCCCTCTCCTTAACCTTCCAGCACCGGGCAGGTGTCACCCCCTATACTTCGCCTTACGGCTTCGCAGAGAGCTGTGTTTTTGCTAAACAGTCGCTTGGGCCTATTCACTGCGGCTTTCCGTTAAGAAAGCACCCCTTCTCCCGAAGTTACGGGGTCATTTTGCCGAGTTCCTTAACCAGAGTTCTCTCGCACACCTTAGGATTCTCTCCTCGCCTACCTGTGTCGGTTTGCGGTACAGGCACCTTTTATCTCGCTAGAAGCTTTTCTTGGCAGCGGGGAATCAAAGACTTCGCTCCATAAGGAGCTTCCCCATCACAGCTCAGCCTTCACGATAAGCGGATTTGCCTACTTATCAGCCTAACTGCTTGGACGTGCACAACCAATCGCACGCTTCTTCTATCCTTCTGCGTCCCTCCATTGCTCAAACGATAAAGAGGTGGTACAGGAATATCAACCTGTTGTCCATCGCCTACGCCTGTCGGCCTCGGCTTAGGTCCTGACTAACCCTGAGCGGACGAGCCTTCCTCAGGAAACCTTAGGCATTCGGTGGACGGGATTCTCACCCGTCTTTCGCTACTCATACCGGCATTCTCACTTCTAAGCGCTCCACCAGTCCTTCCGGTCTGACTTCACTGCACTTAGAACGCTCCCCTACCACTGATACCATTGGTATCAATTCGCAGCTTCGGTGGTGTATTTAGCCCCGGTACATTTTCGGCGCAGAGTCACTCGACTAGTGAGCTATTACGCACTCTTTAAATGGTGGCTGCTTCTAAGCCAACATCCTAGTTGTCTAAGCAACTCCACATCCTTTTCCACTTAATACACACTTTGGGACCTTAGCTGGCGATCTGGGCTGTTTCCCTCTTGACTACGGATCTTATCACTCGCAGTCTGACTCCTAAGGATAAGTCATTGGCATTCGGAGTTTGACTGAATTCGGTAATCCGATGAGGACCCCTAGTTCAATCAGTGCTCTACCTCCAAGACTCTTACACTTAAGGCTAGCCCTAAAGCTATTTCGGGGAGAACCAGCTATCTCCAGGTTCGATTGGAATTTCTCCGCTACCCACACCTCATCCCCGCACTTTTCAACGTGCGTGGGTTCGGGCCTCCATTCAGTGTTACCTGAACTTCACCCTGGACATGGGTAGATCACCTGGTTTCGGGTCTACGACCACGTACTAAACGCCCTATTCAGACTCGCTTTCGCTGCGGCTCCGCCTCTTCAGCTTAACCTCGCACGGGATCGTAACTCGCCGGTTCATTCTACAAAAGGCACGCCATCACCCATTAACGGGCTCTGACTATTTGTAGGCACACGGTTTCAGGATCTCTTTCACTCCCCTTCCGGGGTGCTTTTCACCTTTCCCTCACGGTACTGGTTCACTATCGATCACTAGGGAGTATTTAGCCTTGGGAGATGGTCCTCCCAGATTCCGACGGAATTTCACGTGTTCCGCCGTACTCAGGATACATTCAAGAGAGAACGAAGTTTCGACTACGGGGTTGTTACCCTCTACGACGGACCTTTCCAGGTCGCTTCGTCTACCTCGTTCCTTTGTAACTCCGTATAGAATGTCCTACAACCCCAAGAGGCAAGCCTCTTGGTTTGGGCTATGTTCCGTTTCGCTCGCCGCTACTCAGGAAATCGCATTTGCTTTCTCTTCCTCCAGGTACTTAGATGTTTCAGTTCCCTGGGTCTGTCTTCCATACCCTATGTATTCAGGTAAGGATACCATACCATTACGTATAGTGGGTTTCCCCATTCGGAAATCTTCGGATCAAAGCTTACTTACAGCTCCCCGAAGCATATCGGCGTTAGTCCCGTCCTTCATCGACTCCTAGTGTCAAGGCATCCACCGTGCGCCCTTTCTAACTTAACCAAACTAAAAATTAAAAAAATATGAGCTACACTGTTATCTAGTTTTCAAAGAACATACATTTATATATGAGAGATAGTTCTCTCAAAACTGAACAAAACGAAACACGGAAACTTATATTGATGAACAGCGTTCATCAATTCTCCATAGAAAGGAGGTGATCCAGCCGCACCTTCCGATACGGCTACCTTGTTACGACTTCACCCCAATCATCTGTCCCACCTTAGGCGGCTGGCTCCATAAAGGTTACCCCACCGACTTCGGGTGTTACAAACTCTCGTGGTGTGACGGGCGGTGTGTACAAGGCCCGGGAACTTATTCACCGCGGCATGCTGATCCGCGATTACTAGCGATTCCAGCTTCATGTAGGCGAGTTGCAGCCTACAATCCGAACTGAGAACGGTTTTATGAGATTAGCTCCACCTCGCGGTCTTGCAGCTCTTTGTACCGTCCATTGTAGCACGTGTGTAGCCCAGGTCATAAGGGGCATGATGATTTGACGTCATCCCCACCTTCCTCCGGTTTGTCACCGGCAGTCACCTTAGAGTGCCCAACTTAATGATGGCAACTAAGATCAAGGGTTGCGCTCGTTGCGGGACTTAACCCAACATCTCACGACACGAGCTGACGACAACCATGCACCACCTGTCACTCTGCTCCCGAAGGAGAAGCCCTATCTCTAGGATTTTCAGAGGATGTCAAGACCTGGTAAGGTTCTTCGCGTTGCTTCGAATTAAACCACATGCTCCACCGCTTGTGCGGGCCCCCGTCAATTCCTTTGAGTTTCAGCCTTGCGGCCGTACTCCCCAGGCGGAGTGCTTAATGCGTTAACTTCAGCACTAAAGGGCGGAAACCCTCTAACACTTAGCACTCATCGTTTACGGCGTGGACTACCAGGGTATCTAATCCTGTTTGCTCCCCACGCTTTCGCGCCTCAGTGTCAGTTACAGACCAGAAAGTCGCCTTCGCCACTGGTGTTCCTCCATATCTCTACGCATTTCACCGCTACACATGGAATTCCACTTTCCTCTTCTGCACTCAAGTCTCCCAGTTTCCAATGACCCTCCACGGTTGAGCCGTGGGCTTTCACATCAGACTTAAGAAACCACCTGCGCGCGCTTTACGCCCAATAATTCCGGATAACGCTTGCCACCTACGTATTACCGCGGCTGCTGGCACGTAGTTAGCCGTGGCTTTCTGGTTAGGTACCGTCAAGGTGCCAGCTTATTCAACTAGCACTTGTTCTTCCCTAACAACAGAGTTTTACGACCCGAAAGCCTTCATCACTCACGCGGCGTTGCTCCGTCAGACTTTCGTCCATTGCGGAAGATTCCCTACTGCTGCCTCCCGTAGGAGTCTGGGCCGTGTCTCAGTCCCAGTGTGGCCGATCACCCTCTCAGGTCGGCTACGCATCGTTGCCTTGGTGAGCCGTTACCTCACCAACTAGCTAATGCGACGCGGGTCCATCCATAAGTGACAGCCGAAGCCGCCTTTCAATTTCGAACCATGCAGTTCAAAATATTATCCGGTATTAGCCCCGGTTTCCCGGAGTTATCCCAGTCTTATGGGCAGGTTACCCACGTGTTACTCACCCGTCCGCCGCTAACTTCATAAGAGCAAGCTCTTAATCCATTCGCTCGACTTGCATGTATTAGGCACGCCGCCAGCGTTCATCCTGAGCCAGGATCAAACTCTCCAATAAAGTTAGTTTGTCTAGCATCTAAAAATAAAAATTGACGTTTCACGTTGTTTGTTTCGTTCAGTTTTCAAAGAACTACTTGGTCGCTCATTTGCGACTTCCTTATGTTAACATCTTCGTTTTTCGATGTCAACTAAGTTTTTTAATTTCTTTTTTGTCGTTTTCTGCGTTTCCGCATCAGCGACGGTTATTAATATATCATGGTAAAAAATGAAATGCAACACCTTTTATAAACTTTTTTTAAAACTGCCCACATTTCTTTTTTAATATCATATACTTAAACGAAATATCTCTTTCATGTATGAGTAATTCCTACATATATTTTATATAAAGTTACTCTATCAAAAAACGTTTCTTTCTATAATAAACGTTTTATTCATATACCATATCATACAAGGAGGAATACATATGGACTATACCGATTTATTAATCAAACTAGGTCTCTCGGCTATTTTAGGATTTGCCATTGGTTTAGAACGCGAATTAAAACGGAAACCACTTGGTTTAAAAACGTGTTTAGTTATTTCTATTATTAGTTGCCTCCTAACGATTGTTTCTATTAAAGCAGCTTATAACTTACCACATACCGATCATATGAATATGGATCCACTTCGACTTGCCGCTCAAATTGTATCAGGAATTGGTTTTTTAGGTGCTGGCGTAATTTTAAGAAGAGGCAACGATAGCATTGCAGGGCTCACGACTGCCGCTATGATCTGGGGTGCTTCTGGTATTGGTATTGCCGTTGGAGCTGGTTTCTATATCGAGGCAATTTTCGGAATGTGTTTTCTTATGATTAGTGTCGAACTGATACCATTGACAATGAAGTTTGTAGGTCCTAGGTCATTTCGCCAACGTGATATTGCAGTGAAACTTGTTGTGCGAAATATGGACAATATCCCGGTTGTAATCGAAGAGATAAAAGAAATGGATATAAAAGTTAAAAATATGAAGCTTAAAACATTAGAAAACGGTTCTCACTATTTACATCTTAAACTGTCCATTGATCAAAAAAGACATACCGCTGATGTTTACTATGCTCTCCAACATCTTGAAAGTGTCCAACAAACTGAAGTGGAAAGTATGTAGCATAAAACAAACTCTCTTTAATTAGAGAGTTTTTCTTTTTTCTATAATGGTAACAATGAATGTAATCCTGCAAAACAAGGAGGAATTTACTATTGAAATCCCGTCCGAATTTAGTAGATACATTTCGTGATTCCATTATTTTTCGTTTAATTTGTTTTATTATTGTATTCACTGCTTTTTCTGGTTTTCTTATACATAGATTAGAACCCTCTCATTTCACTACATGGTTTGACGGAATTTGGTGGTCAATCGTTACCATTTTTACAGTTGGATATGGCGACTTTGCTCCCCATACAACGATAGGAAAACTAATAGGTATAAGTATTATTTTATTAGGAACTGGCTTTTGTTCTTATTATATGGTTCTATTCGCTACTGAGATGATCAGTAAACAATATATGAAAATTAAAGGTGAAGAAGCCGCTACCTCTAACGGTCATATGATTATCGTTGGCTGGAATGAGCGTGCAAAACATGTTGTAAAGCAAATGCATGTACTACAACCAAACCTTGATATCGTTTTAATTGATGAAACACTTTCTTTACTTCCAAAACCCTTTCATCATTTAGAATTTATAAAAGGTTGTCCGCATCACGATCAAACTTTATTAAAGGCTAATATTGAAACGGCACACACCATATTAATAACAGCGGATAAAGAAAAGAACGAAAGCTTAGCAGATACACAGTCCATTTTAAATATTTTAACTGCAAAAGGACTCAATCCAAGCATTCACTGCATCGCCGAACTACTTACTACTGAACAAATTCAAAATGCAACGAGAGCTGGCGCGTCAGAAATTATAGAAGGAAATAAATTAACGAGTTATGTATTTACCGCTTCTCTTTTATTCCCTTCTATTTCAGGTGTACTATTCTCACTTTACGATGAAATCTCTGATAATAAATTACAACTGATGGAGCTTTCTCCATCCTGCACCGGACAAACCTTTGCAAATTGTAGCTATACCCTTTTAAAACGAAACATTCTCTTACTAGGTATAAAGCGTGACGATCAATATATGATTAACCCAGTCCATACCTTCATTCTTATCGAAAGCGACATACTAATTGTTATTCACCATTAAGAAAATGTTTTTCTAGTTCCCTCATGAGCACTTTTCCAATATTGATATATTTTCTTTTCACATCTGCATCTGGATCTTTCGGTTCAGCAAATTGATCCATCCCACTCGTTCCCGCAGTTAAAGTATTCACATTATCATCTAGTTCGTCTTGATATACGTGCGAAAGAATATACGGCGTTTCAAGACGGACTACTACACCAGGAACATCTAGTTCACCATCTACTGCTGTAAACGGCACTCGTAAAAATTGATACCCATCTTCTTCATCGATTTTGTAATCGAAGCATCCTTTATCATAATCCCAATTACCACCAATACTATATCCAAGTGGTTTCATAACCTCTTCTAATTTATATAACGCATATGTACGTCCTTCTAAATTTGATTGAATCGGAATCAAGCCCATCCCTCCAAGACTTTTCCTTTAGCATACCCACTCTAGTTTGAATATACTGATGGACTTTTCGATAAAATAATAAAAAGCGACCGGATTCCGGTCGCTTTTTATTATTTTAAACGCTCTTCTAATTCTGCTTTTAATTCTTCAAATCCTGGTTTACCAAGTAAAGCAAACATGTTTTTCTTGTATGCTTCTACGCCAGGTTGATCAAATGGATTTACGCCTAATAAGTAGCCGCTCATCGCACATGCTTTTTCGAAGAAGTATACAAGGTAACCGAATGTATACTCATTTAATTCAGGAATATTTACGATTAAGTTTGGTACTCCGCCATCGCTATGTGCAAGTAATGTACCTTCATATGCTTTTGTGTTTACGAAGTCTACAGTTTCACCAGCAAGGTAGTTTAATCCGTCTAAATCGTTGTCTTCTAATTCGATTGTTAGTTCATGTGTAGATTTACCTACTTTAAGAACTGTTTCAAATAAGTCACGACGACCTTCTTGAACGTATTGACCTAATGAGTGTAAGTCAGTTGAGAAGTTTGCTGAAGATGGGAAAATACCTTTTTGATCTTTTCCTTCACTTTCACCAAATAACTGTTTCCACCACTCAGCGAAGTATTGAAGTGCTGGCTCATAGTTAACAAGCATTTCAATTGTTTTTCCTTTATTGTATAAAGCGTTACGAACTACTGCATATTGGTAAGCTGGGTTTTCTTCTAGTTCTGATGTTCCGAAGTCATCATGACCAGCAGCTGCACCTTTCATCATCTCTTCAATATTCAAGCCACTTACTGCGATTGGTAATAAACCAACTGGCGTTAATACAGAGAAACGTCCTCCAACATCATCTGGAATAACGAATGTTTCGTAACCTTCGTTATCAGCTAATGTTTTTAATGCACCACGCGCTTTATCTGTAGTTGCATAAATACGTTTGCGAGCTTCTTCTTTTCCATACTTCTCTTCTAATAACTTACGGAAAATACGGAATGCTAGTGCTGGCTCTGTTGTTGTACCTGATTTGGAAATAACGTTAATAGAGAAGTCTTTACCTTCTAATACGTCCATTAAATCTTTCATGTAAGTGGAGCTAATGTTTTGTCCAACAAATAGCACTTGTGGAGTTTTACGTTGTTCTTTAGATAGCGTGTTGTAGAAAGAATGGCTTAACATTTCGATTGCTGCGCGTGCTCCTAGGTAAGAACCACCAATACCTACAACAAGTAAAATGTCAGAGTCATTTTTAATTTTTTCTGCGCATTTTTGAATGCGAGCGAATTCTTCTTTGTCATATTGAAGCGGAAGGTCTACCCACCCAAGGAAATCGTTCCCAGCTCCAGTTTTTTCGTGGATTGCGTGATGTGTTACTTTCACTGCATCACGTAAATAAGTGATTTCATGTTCACCGATGAAGGATAACGCTTTAGAATAGTCGAACGTTACATGTGTACTCATCTTTTTCCCTCCAATTATGGATATGTATTTCTGTATTCACTTTAGCGAAACTGAAGTTGTAAATCAAGCGATTCAAACATTGTAAACGTAACCAATATATAATTTTTAGAAAAAGTTCATTTTTTGCATAAAAATTCGCATTTTTCGGTATAGATGTATATACATCCTTTTTCGAACATTTTTTATGTATAAAAACAACATAACTACCCCATTCTATAAAAGAGTTAATTAACTCATCGCTTGCTCATGCTTCACAATTAAGGGGGGCTTTTTCATGAGTACTCTGCAACGTATCGCATTAGTCTTTACTGTAATTGGCGCTGTGAACTGGGGACTAATCGGATTTTTCCAGTTTGACTTAGTAGCAGCCATTTTCGGCGGACAAAATTCAGCTCTTGCACGTATTATTTACGGCATCGTTGGTATATCTGGGCTTATCAACCTTGGTTTACTGTTTAAACCATCTGAAAATCTTGGTACGCACCCAGAAACAAACGAAATTCGATAATCAGTATGTCCTTTCACCTCCGACATACGAATATGATTGCATGCAATCATATTTGCAAATATATATCATAAGATAAAGTAAAAGAGGAACGCTCATATGCGTTCCTCTTTTACTTTGTTAACTCGGACTCTTCAATCCATTCTGCCAACTTTTCTCGCAGCGTATTAAATCCGTTTTCAGATGGGTTCGGTATAAGAATCCTTCCTTGTTTTCTTTTCGCCGCTTTTAACGATAAACTCATTTTTCTGTGCTCTTCATCAATTGAAAGTACCTTTACTTCTACTGTATCGCCGACTTTTAAAAAGTCATGAATATCCTTTACATATCCATTTGTAATTTCAGATATATGCACAAGTCCTTGTGTTTCTGCATCTAACGCTACAAATGCACCGTAATCTTGAATTCCAGTCACTTTCCCTGTTACAACCACTCCTGTTGTATATTGTTCTGACATATGAAACACTCCCATACGTTTACCATTCTCTCTACAATTATAGAGAGCAAAGCAGATATATTTATTTTAAATATCCGATTGGTTAGTACGCATTCTAGATAATGATATCTAGAATGCGTATACCTTATATTAGTAAATTATACCACTATGACAGAACTCATTCAAAATTCATGAAAAATTTCCCTTAAAGAAGTATAATTCTCCAATATTGGGATAGACTACTAACACATGGCTTTCTAGTATTCCCCCCCTTTTATGGACAAAACGTATTACGTTTTGTCCTTTTTTTATTTTCTACAAACCGTTCCATTCTCTTCATTGCTTCCATAAGTTGTTCAAGCGACGTCGCATATGAACAACGAATAAATCCTTCACCACTTTCGCCAAATACGCTACCAGGAACAACGGCCACTTTTTCTTCCAGCAATAACTGTTCTGCAAATTCCGCTGAAGATAATCCGGTTGAGGATATAGAAGGAAACACATAAAATGCTCCGCCCGGCACATGACACGTTAAGCCCATTTCATTGAAAGATGTCGTTATGAAGTTACGACGCTTCTTATAGCTATCTCTCATTCGAATTACTTCATCGTTCCCTGCGCGTAACGCCTCAAGTGCTGCAAACTGAGACATCGTCGGTGCACACATCATTGAATACTGATGGATTTTGAGCATTAATTCTGAAAATTGAACAGGAGCTGCAATCATACCGAGGCGCCATCCTGTCATCGCAAATCCCTTTGAAAATCCTGAAATTAAAATCGTATGCTCACGCATATTTTTAATACTCGCAAAACTTGTATATACTTCGTCGTATACAAGTTCTGCATAAATTTCATCAGATAATACGATTAAATTGTACTTCTCAACAATCACTGCTATTTCTTCAAGCTCGGATTTATTTAGCATTGCACCTGTCGGGTTATTTGGTGAACAAAGCAAAATTGCCTTTGTTTTCGCTGTAATAGCTGCTTCAATTTGTTCTGGTTGTACTTTAAACTCGTTTTCTAACGTAGTCGCCACAGGAACCGGAACTCCTCCAGCTAATGTCACAAGTGGTGCATAAGAAACGAAGCTCGGTTCAATAATGAGCACTTCATCATCAGGATTTATAATGGCGCGCATCGCTACATCTAACGCCTGGCTCGCTCCAACTGTAACAATGATTTCATCACTTGGATCATAAGATACTGCAAATTGTTTTTTTAGATACTTTGCTATTTCTTGACGGAGCTCCAATAATCCTGCATTTGCTGTATATGACGTATACCCTTGTTCCAAAGAACGAATACATGCTTGCCTTACATTCCAAGGTGTAACAAAATCTGGCTCTCCTACCCCGAGGGAGATAACACCTTTCATATTTGCTGCTAAATCGAAAAATTTTCGAATACCAGATGGTTTTAAAGATTCTGCTGATCTAGATAGTTCAAATTGCTTCATGGTGTCACCACAATTCGCTTATCATCATCGTCTTTTTCATAAATAACGCCCTCATGTTTATACTTCTTCAAAATGAAATGAGTAGTTGTAGAAACGACAGATTCAATTGTTGCTAATTTCTCAGAAACAAACATCGCTACTTCCCCCATCGTTTTCCCTTCTAATGTAATAGAAAGATCATATGTCCCTGACATTAAATAAACGGATTTCACTTCTGAATAACGATAAATTTGTTCAGCAACCGCATCAAACCCAACGCCATGCTTTGGCGTAACTTTCACATCGATCATCGCCGTTAAACCTGTATGTTCTTTCACCTTCGTCCAATCAATATGTGTTACATAATCCACAATAATCTTTTCATTTTCTAACCTCGCAACCATCTTCTTTACTTCTTCTACCTCTATATTTAACAGCTTCGCTAATGTATCTACAGATAATCGACTACTCTTTTCAAGACAAGCTAATAATTCTAATTCTTTTTCTGTCACCATATAAATCATCCTTCCTTTTCGTTTGTGTCTAAATTATACAAATACCCTTTCCAGTTTGAAAAGAAGATTTTTCTATTGAATTATGTCAAAATAAAGTGAAACTTTAATCAGCGAAATGCTTCACCCCGCTGATTATTAGTTGAACCAATCGGGCTTTTACGGACAGTTGCTCTCCCACCTAACCTCTTTGCTTGAGCTGCTTTTTGAGGTGGGAGACTTACTGTCCGTTAATGCGGGGTAAAGTGAAACTTTAATCAGCGGAAAAATGCGTGATAAAGCGAAAGGGGATGGAACCGTGAAACCAAAAGTTTATATTGCTGAACCAGTTCCAACATTTGTAGAAAACTATTTATCAGAACACTGTGATTATGAAAAATGGGATCAAAATGAGAAAGTACCTCGTGATGTTCTATTAGAGAAAATACAAGATAAAGATGGGTTATTAAATTTCGGATCTGCTATTAATGAAGAATTACTGACAGTGGCTCCTAACTTAAAAGTAGTAAGCAACATTTCTGTCGGTTACGATAATTTTGATTTACAAGCGATGAAAAAGCGAAATGTTATCGGGACGAATACACCATACGTATTAGATGATACAGTAGCTGATCTCGTTTTCGCCCTTATGTTATCAGCTGGGCGCCGCGTTTGCGAACTTGATTCTTACGTGAAAAATGGTGAATGGAACGCTGAAATCGGAAAAGAACACTTCGGACTAGATGTACACCATAGCACAATTGGTATTATTGGTATGGGCCGAATTGGAGAAGCCGTTGCAAAACGAGCAAAATTCGGATTTGATATGAATGTTCTTTACTATAACCGCCGTCGTAAAGAAGAAGCTGAACAAAAATTCGATGCTACATATTGTGATTTACAGACGCTACTGAAGCAGTCTGACTTTATTGTTCTTCTTACTCCATTAACAGATGAAACATATCACCTTATCGGAGAAAAGGAATTTTCATTAATGAAAGAAACAGCAATCTTCATTAATGCTTCTCGCGGCAAAACAGTAGATGAAGAAGCGTTAATCCATGCTTTAACAGAAAAGAAAATCTTTGCAGCAGGTATCGATACATTTACACAAGAGCCAATTCAAAAAGATAATTCACTCTTATCATTACAAAATGTTGTGACTTTACCACACATCGGATCTGCAACATTAAAAACTAGGCAGCAAATGGCTATGACCGCCGCTGAAAATTTAGTTGCAGGATTACAAGGGAAAACACCGCCTAATATTGTTCGCAGGTAATACTGAATAAACGAAAGGCAAGATGACATCGTCATCTTGCCTTTTTTTGTTAACATATTTTCTTCTTCCTTGGAGATGATATGAACAAAAATCAATGGAGTGACAAAAAATGAATCACGAATATACTTGTCCTTATTTCACTTTTTCCACTCGCGGCACTACTATTCATTACGAATTGTATGAACACGATAACAAAACAGAACGTCCTACTTTCGTACTCGTTCACGGCTTTTTATCTTCCTCATTCAGTTACCGTCGTCTCATTCCCTTACTATCGAAAGCAGGAACAGTGATTGCTCTTGATTTACCACCGTTCGGAAAAAGTGATAAGTCTCATCTCTTTAAGTATTCTTATCACAATTTAGCAACGATTATTATTGATTTAATTGAACATTTATCTCTCTCAAACATTGTATTAGTTGGGCACTCTATGGGTGGGCAAATTTCCCTCTATGTAAACCGTATACGTCCTGAACTCATTTCAAAAACGATTTTACTATGCAGCTCTAGCTATTTAGCACGCGCAACCTTACCTTTACTATACTCTTCTTATTTACCGTTCTTTCATTTATACGTAAAGAACTGGATTATTAGACGCGGCATTGTTCATAACTTAATGAATGTCGTTCATGATCACTCATTAATTGACGATGAAATGAAAAAAGGTTACTCCGCTCCTTTTTATGACGACCGTATATTTCCCGCTTTAACTCGCATGATACGAGACCGTGAAGGTGACTTATCTTCAACTGAATTACAAAAAATTGAAACACCTACACTACTCATTTGGGGTGAAAAAGACCGCGTCGTCCCTGTACATGTAGGTCATCGTCTACACAAAGATTTACCGAATTCAAAATTTATTTCTTACGAAAATACAGGACATTTACTACCTGAAGAAAAGCCTGAACATGTTTATGAAGAAATTATCGCTTTTTCCGCGCAATAAAGTGAAACTTTAATCAGCCCCCACCTAACTTCTTTGCTTCCGCTGAATTTTGAGGTGGGGGGTCTTACTGCCCAGCAAATAGCGGGATAATATAAAAAAGGCTGTCGGAAATTCCGACAGCCTATAATGAACAGCTTCCGCCTTCTTTTATTACAAGTAATTCCACAGCTAATTTCTCACATTTTTCAAGCGCAGGTACTTCCTCAAAAGACATAAAGTATATATGTTGAATCTTCTTTGCGATGTATTTTGAATCGTCAAACACACTTATGACGTTCACAACATCGCTCGCTTCTGTTTCATAAAACTCCGGTCCCATTTGAAACGGATCCCAATTCTTCACAACCTCTATCATCTTTTCATATGTACCCATTCGCTTCCCGCCTTTTCACTTTTTAATACTTTTCTTTATCCTATCACATCAGCTATTCTATAAGAAGAGAGAGAACTTTCATAACTTAACGGTTTTACAGAATAAGGGGGCAAACGTATGCAACTATTTCATAAAACAGTAAATCGGCGTGGAACACATAGCACAAAATGGGATACTTATAAAAACGAAGAACTTCTCCACGCTTGGATTGCTGATATGGATTTTGAAGTACCAACACAAATTCAAACTGCTTTAAAGAAACGTATTGAGCATCCTATTTTCGGCTATACACTTCCTCCCGAAAATATTGGAGATATTATTTGTAACTGGACAAAAAAACAATATAACTGGGACATTCAAAAAGAATGGATCGTTTTTAGTGCGGGGATCGTTCCAGCTCTTAGTACGAGCATACAGGCTTTCACAAAAGAAAACGAATCCGTTCTCGTACAACCACCTATTTATCCTCCATTTTTCGAAATGGTCACAACAAACAACAGGCAGTTATGCGTGAGTCCATTACAGAAACAAAATGATACATATGTGATAGACTTCGAGCATTTAGAAAAGCAGTTTCAGCAAGGCGTCAAACTCATGCTTCTTTGTAGCCCTCATAATCCAATCGGACGCGTTTGGACGAAAGAGGAACTTGCGCAGCTCGGATCGTTATGTACTAAATATGACGTTATCGTTGTCGCGGATGAAATTCATTCCGATATCATTTATGCAGACCATACACATACGCCGTTCGCTTCCTTATCTGAAGAATTAGCAGAGCGCACTATCACTTGTATGGCTCCAAGTAAAACATTTAATATCGCTGGATTACAAGCGTCGATTATTATCATTCCAAACGAAAAACTCCGTCACGCCTTTACAGCTATCCAATATAGACAAGGCTTCCACGGGTTAAATATCTTCGCCTACACAGCGATGCAAAGTGCCTATACAGAATGTAATGGTTGGCTAAAAGAAATTCGATTATATATAGAAGATAATGCTCAATTTGCTTGTGAATATATTAAAACTCACATACCTGCTCTTTCCGTAACGAAGCCAGAAGGTAGCTTTTTATTATGGATTGATTGTTCTCGTCTAAATCTTTCTCAAAGCGAGCGTACCGCACTACTTGAGGAAAAAGGAAAAATCATCGTTGAACCTGGTGAGAAATACGGGTTAGGTGGCGAAGAACATATTCGAATTAACATCGGCTGTCCACGATCTATTTTAGAAGAAATTTTGAACAGACTGCGTCATACGTTTTCATAATAATAGAGGAGTCTGTCATATTTTGTCGGTAAGTCGATATATTTCAATAATCGCTGATATATTTCAAGTTACGGTCGATATATTCTAATAATCGCCGATATAATTTGAGTTACAGTCGATATATTCCAATAATCGCTGATATATTTTCACTTATACTACACAAAAAAAGCTACCAGCACGGTAGCTTTTACTTTTTCTTCATATCCGCTGCTTTTTTTACAACTACACCACAAGCAATTCGATCGCCTGATTTACCTGTCGGTTGTGTCATACCATCATCAGGGTTTTCTGTAATAATAATAGACGCTCCATCTTTTCTATGAATCGTCGTTTTTCCTTCTTCAAGTGTGATGTGAGGTGCATCGATTTCCGCTTTAATCTTTCCAGAACCATCTGCAACTACGTTCGGTAAATCACCGTTTTCTGCACCCTTCGGATTAAGAAGACCATGTTTTTTATCATCAGGATTAAAATGATTCCCGGATGATTCAAAACGAGGTGCCTTACACTCTCCGATTTCATGTACATGTAGTCCGTGTGGTCCTGGCGTGAAACCTTCTCCTTTAATCGTAATTTTCACGCCACTTGTTTGCTGCACTACTTTCGCAGTCCCTACTTCATCTCCTGAAGCATTATGTAATTTCACTTCAATTTCTTTCGGCTTTCCTTGGTCACAACCTGCCATCAGAAATAATAAACAACAACTGAAAAAAAGCCGTTTCTTCATTCCATTCCCTCCAAAATATATTCTGCCCTTAGATTGTCCGAGCATAGAGGGAAACATACAAAAATGAGTTACTGTTTCTTTTCCGCTAAAAGTTTTTCTTCAACTTTCTGTAATCGCTCCGCTTCGCGTTTTGATACACGAATGAACATACGCCACGTAGCAACGGCACCAATGATAAATAGCACGCAAACAATCCCTGGAATAATATATTCTGTTTTATCTTCCGGAAAATATAAAGGCATCATATAGAACACTCCTTATTATAGGATTTATAAAACATCAGAATTTTCTGTTATATCACTTTAAATTATAGTGGAACCTATCCATATTCTCAAGGGGGCGTTCCGAAAGCGAATGATTTCTTTGACTCCTTCTCCTACTTTCCTTACTATAAACTTGAGGTGAAAAATATGAGAGAAACATTTGAAATTGGTGAAATCGTTACTGGTATTTATAAAACAGGAAAATACATCGGCGAAATTACAAATCGCCGTCCTGGTAGTTATGTCGTAAAAGTATTAGCTGTTTTAAAACATCCGGTGCAAGGTGACTTACATAACGTAAAACAAGCTGACGTACCATTTTTCCATGAAAGACGTGCTTTAGCTTTTCGTGAGCAAACGAACATTCCAGAGCAAATGGTAAAGAAATATGAAGGAGAAATTCCGGATTATACCGAGTCACTAAAATTAGCATTAGAAACTCAAATGAATTCATTTTCTGAAGATGATTCACCTTTTGCAGAGCGTAGTCTAAAAACATTAGAACGGTTAAAGAAAGACTACAAACTGTAAAAAACAAAACGACCAAATTACATAATGTGCAATTTGGTCGTTACTGTGTGCTCACTTTCTTTAACACTTTTGAAAAATCAACGAGTTCTCCTAATGTTGGAGGTGCTGGTTTTACTAAATACTCTTTATCTTTTTCTACTAGTTTAAAAATATTGTACGTCGTCATCGCATCATCAAGCGCACAATGATGCTTCCCTGTCCCTACTTTTCCGTACGCCTCAATTGCTTTCCATAATCCTGTTTGATTTCTTTCTCCAAAAAACTTTTTATACTCAAGCGATAAATCACGACACTGTCCGAAGAATGGAAAAGCTATCCCTGCCATTTCACAATTATGCTTCAGCACTTTCATATCCATATTTCCCCACGTTACAATTGTCGGTTTACATTTCGTTTCGTATTCTGCAAGCTTCTTAACGAGTTCAGGAAATGAAATCCCTTTATCCACGACTTCTTGTTTTATTCCTAAAAACTTCTTACATCGATCCGTTAAAGAGGGAAATGTTTTCGGCCTGACATGTGATGAATACGTATCTTCCACCTTACAGCCAGCAACTGAAACGAGTCCTACCTCAATAATTTCCGGAAAAAATCCTTTCGGTTTCTTTCTATGCTGGGGCATCGTAAACTCAAAGTCTAAAAATAAAAATCGTTGTTCATCCATACGATCCCTTCCTTATCATTTTTGTCATTCCTTTCTATTTGACACTCCTACACGAACAAGCTCGAATGCTAATTCCATTTTAAATATTCAGATTGGATGTATCTTATATATATGTCAAATGCCCACAAATATTTTAAAAAATAAGAAAAAATGACCTATGCAGAAAATATGACAAAATCCCTCCTTTCATTTACATCCGCAGTTTTTCTACTTTATAATGACGTTATGTGTGTTTCATCTAGTTAATATTTGACACACTAAGAAAAACGAATGAAAGGAGATGAGATTTTTGCACGAAACAACGCAAGAACTCGCTAACTGGCAGTATTATTTTGCTATCGCAGTCTTTTTAATTACATATGCCATTATTATTTCTGAAAAAATTAATCGCGCTGTCATCGCACTTCTTGGTGCAGCATTCATGGTAATTGTGGGGGTCGTCGATTTACATAACGCCTTTACGAAACATATTGAATGGGGAACGATTACGCTACTCATCGGTATGATGATTTTGGTGAACATTACGAGTAAATCAGGTGTTTTCCAATACGTTGCCATTAAAGCAGCAAAAGGGGCACAAGGAAATCCAATTAAAATTTTAATTTCCCTTTCCCTACTTACCGCGCTTGGCTCCGCATTTTTAGATAACGTTACAACTGTACTTCTTGTTGTTCCAGTTACTTTATCTATTACGCGCATACTGCAAGTAAATCCTGTTCCATATTTACTTTCTGAAATTATTTTTTCAAACATTGGGGGAACAGCAACATTAATTGGTGATCCACCTAACATTATGATTGGTTCTGCCAATAAGCATTTAGACTTCAATGCTTTCTTATTGAATCTAGCACCAATCGTAATTATTATTATTGGAGTTACAGCAACAATACTTTACTTCATGTACCGTAAACAATTAATTGCCGATCCTGTACAAGTTAAAAAATTAATGAGCTTAGATGAAAAACAATACATTAAAGATCCAGTATTAATGAAAAAATCTTTAACAGTGCTTGGACTTACGATTGTAGGTTTCATGACTCATTCTATTTTCCATATTGATGCGGCTATCATTGCCTTAACTGGTGCTACTGTACTTATGTTAATTGGTGTGAAAGAGCATGAAATTGAAGAAGTATTTGCAAGCGTAGAGTGGGTAACAATTTTCTTCTTCGCAGGGCTATTCGTACTTGTTGGAGGACTTATCGATATTGGTCTTATCAAAATGTTAGCTCAAAAAGTAATTGGTATAACAGGCGGAGATATTTCTTACGCATCCATCCTTATTTTATGGGTATCTGGTATCGCCTCTGCAACAATTGATAACATCCCATTCGTCGCAACAATGATTCCACTTATTAACGATATGGCAGTTGGGCTAGGCTTATCACCATCTGATGCACAAATCGATGTATTATGGTGGGCATTAGCACTAGGTGCTTGTCTCGGCGGAAACGGAACATTAATCGGAGCTTCTGCTAACGTAATCGTTGCAGGTATCGCGAGCCGCGAAGGACATAAATTTAGTTACATGGAATTCCTAAAAGTCGGTTTCCCAATTATGATCGTTTCATTAATCATTTCTCACATTTATATTTACTTACGCTACCTTATGTAATAGAAAAAGCGCTCTGATAATCAGGGCGCTTTTTTTACTTATATCTAAAATATATCGACTTATCAACAAAAACGAAAAATCTACTCTTTATATCTCACCGGTTCATTTCGAATAATAAATAAATGAATCGGTAAAAAAACCGAAAATGTGATTACATGAATAATCGTAAATAATATAGAGTTCGTTCCATATCTGTCTAAAATAGCGTAGATAAGATAAATGGACAATACAATCGATACAGCTGTTGCTAGTAAACTTATAATTGGTACGAAATTAAAAATGAAACATGCAACATATATACCGAATACTTTCCACCCTGCTTCTTCTTTCAAAAAATCTGGTAATTTATCTTTCGCTAAGTCACCCCACGTCTTACTATTCAAAAACGGAATAAACGCAAGCACCCCGTCCGTTGCACCATCATTTTTCGCCATCGAATAAAGTGCAAAAGCCGTTAACAAATATGAAATAATTGCCCAAATCAATATAACAAGAATAAACGCAAAACTAAGAGCAAAGAAACCTGCTAGTACGCCTTGATCCTCCATCTTATCCTCTCCTCTCTACTTTCAACATATTTCATTACATTGCAAGTTATGTTTTAAAATTTATCCAAACTCTTTGTATAATAAGAGAAGAAAGAAAATAAGAGAGGAGAAACACTTATGCATCCATTTGTAAAAGCATTACAAGAGCATTTTACAGCTCATCAAAATCCTGAAAAAGCAGAACCTATGGCTCGTTATATGAAAAATCACTTCCCATTTCTAGGTATTCAAACACCGGAAAGACGCCAATTATTAAAAGACGTCATTCAAATACATACTCTCCCAGATAAAAAAGACTTCCAAATTATCGTACGTGAGCTTTGGGACTTACCAGAACGTGAATTCCAAGCGGCCGCACTTGATATTATGCAAAAATATAAAAAGCATATAAACGAAACTCATATCCCCTTCTTAGAAGAACTTATTGTCACAAAATCTTGGTGGGACTCTGTCGATAGCATCGTCCCTACATTCTTAGGTACTATCTTTTTAAAACACCCAGAATTGATTTCTGCGTATATTCCAAAATGGATTGCATCAGATAACATATGGTTACAACGCGCCGCTATTTTATTCCAACTGAAATATAAACAAAAGATGGATGAAGAACTTCTTTTCTGGATTATTGGACAACTACATTCTTCAAAAGAATTTTTCATTCAAAAAGCGATTGGCTGGATCCTTCGTGAATATGCAAAAACAAATCCGGATGTAGTTTGGGAATACGTGCAAAACAACGAGCTCGCTCCATTAAGTAAGCGTGAAGCAATTAAGCATATTAAAGAAAATTACGGAATAAATAATGAAAAAATAGGCGAGACTCTATCATAGATAGACGCGTTCCTCTATTGAGATTTAAAAAAGAACGTGTTAGAATATGTTCATTATTACTAATATAAGTAGCGATGACGGACTTATAAGTACTTGCATAAAAAGCGATTCAGGGATAGTGAAAGCCTGAAGCCGCAAGGAAACGGCAGTCCCGAGCAATACATGATAAAGTGGATGCACCTTTTGTGTATCAACTAGGGTGGAACCGCGGGCAAACGCTCGTCCCTAGGCAAATAAGCCTTGGGATGAGCGTTTTTTTATGTTCTTTTTAGCATATACTGCTCGTTTCCAAAGTACCAGAGTATGTCATCGCCAATACGTTAACTTTCAAAAGGAGGATTTTCTTATGTATTCAATGGAACAAGTTGTAAACTTAGCGAAACATCGCGGTTTTGTTTTCCCTGGTTCTGAAATTTACGGTGGTCTTGCAAACACTTGGGATTACGGTCCACTTGGAATCGAATTAAAAAATAACGTTAAAAAAGCTTGGTGGAAAAAATTCATTCAAGAATCTCCATACAACGTTGGTTTAGACGCAGCTATTTTAATGAACCCTAAAACTTGGATCGCTTCTGGTCACGTTGGTAACTTCAACGATCCAATGATCGACTGTAAAAAATGTAAAGCTCGTCACCGTGCTGACAAATTAATTGAGGATGCTTTAGATGCAAAAGGCATCGAAATGGTTGTTGACGGTCTTACTTTCGACCAAATGGCTGACTTAATGAAAGAACATGAAGTAAAATGTCCTGATTGCGGTAGTGAAGAATTCACTGAAATTCGTCAGTTCAACTTAATGTTCAAAACATTCCAAGGTGTTACAGAGTCTAGCACAAACGAAATCTTCCTTCGTCCTGAAACAGCACAAGGTATTTTCGTAAACTTCAAAAACGTTCAACGCTCTATGCGTAAAAAGCTTCCATTTGGTATTGGCCAAATCGGTAAGAGTTTCCGTAACGAAATCACGCCTGGTAACTTCACATTCCGTACACGTGAATTCGAACAAATGGAACTTGAATTCTTCTGTAAGCCTGGTGAAGATTTAGAGTGGTTCGCATTCTGGCGTGAAACTTGTAAAAACTGGTTACTTTCACTTGGTATGACTGAAGAGAGCATGCGTCTTCGTGACCACGGTGAAGAAGAGTTATCTCACTACAGTAATGCAACAACTGACATCGAATTCAAATTCCCATTCGGTTGGGGCGAACTTTGGGGCGTTGCATCTCGTACAGACTTCGACTTAAAACGTCACATGGAACACTCAAACGAAGACTTTAACTATATCGATCCACAAACGAATGAGCGTTACGTACCATACTGCATCGAGCCATCTTTAGGCGCAGACCGCGTAACATTAGCATTCTTATGTGATGCATATGAAGAAGAGCAATTAGAAAACGATTCTCGTACAGTTCTTCGTTTCCACCCTGCTTTAGCACCATACAAAGCAGCTATCTTACCATTATCTAAAAAGCTATCTGAAGGTGCTACTGAAGTATTCGCAGAATTAGCTAAAGACTTCATGGTAGACTTTGATGAAACTGGTTCTATCGGTAAACGTTACCGTCGTCAAGACGAAATCGGTACACCATTCTGTATCACATACGACTTCGACTCAGTTGAAGACAAAGCTGTTACAGTACGTGACCGTGACACAATGGAACAAGTTCGTATGCCAATTAGCGAACTAAAAGGTTTCTTAGAGAAGAAAATCCAGTTCTAATTATAAAAAAAGAGGCTGCTCATAAGAGCGCCTCTTTTTTACTTTTCACGTTTTTCTTTAATTGCTACTGTACATCTTGATATACATAGTAAATCATCATTTTCATCAATAATGCGAATATCCCAAACCATTGTCGATTGTCCTCTATGTATTGGTGTTCCAATCGCTGTTACAATTCCATCTTTCTTTGATCGAATGTGGTTTGCATTAATTTCTAATCCGAAACAAATACATTTTTCTTGATCAATTAAATTGTATGAACCAACACTTGCCACTGTTTCCGCTAATGCAACCGATGCACCGCCATGTAAAAATCCAAATGGCTGATGCGTACGCTCATCAACAGGCATCGTAGCAACCACCTTATCTTCTGTCATCTCTAACAACTCAATTCCAAGTGAATCCATTAAAGTTTTTGCCATATCGCTTCCTCCTTCTCTTGTTTTAATTAAATGTATAATTTTACCTATTTATTTTCAAACTACTTATAACACTTATATAAGGAGGCTTCACCTAAATGAAACAGAAATTTTGTATATTACTGCTTATGTTCTCCTTGCTGACTATTGTACCAAATTGTGCAATAACAGCCAAAGCATCTAACCTGACAATCGATGTTAAGACTGTAACGCAAAAAGGTAAGAAACCTTATATAGAATATCAAATAAATAGGCCTTCTTTTCACAACTTTTCTGACTCTACATTTCTAAATAAGCTCAATTTATACTACAAAAAATCCACTGACAAATTTAAAAACAAATTAGAAAAAGAAGCAAAAAAATATTATAAAGAAACAGAAGGATCTAGTACACCATTTCATCCGTACGTAGCTAATGTTGATTATAAAATCTCTTTAAACAAACCACCTTTTCTTAGCCTATATGTGAATTACTATCAATATACTGGCGGAGCACACGGTCTTTATGCGTGGAAGGCAAATACATTTGATTTAAACGAAAAAAAGCTACTGCACTTAGACGATTTATTTCAACAAAAAGATAAATATAAAGATGTAATCCGTGCAGAGATTGTAAGACAAATTAAACAAAATGAAAGTATTTATTTTCCTGATGCGACTGAAAAGGTAATGAGTATGAAAAAGTTTCACTTCTTTTTAGAGCCAGACAATCTCGTCATTTATTTCCCTTTATATGAGATTGCTCCGTATTCAAGTGGAATTCCGCAATTCCGTATTCCATATACATTACTAAGGGACTATTTAAAGCCTTCTTATCAAAATATTTTGATTGACAACAAGTAAATATTTTCGCTACGATAATGTTAACCTAAAAACAACAGGAGGTTAACATTATGAGGAGATTACATGTTTTAGATTTAGCATTAGCTGCCATGTTCGTTGCTCTTATGGCCATCGGTGCAAATATTGTATCTTGGGCACCATTCCTTCAAGTAGCGGGCATCCCATTATCTATGCAACCATTTTTCGCAATTTTAGCAGGTCTTCTTCTTGGAAGTAGACTTGGTGCTTTATCCATGGCTGTTTATATGCTCGTTGGCGTAGCAGGCGCACCAATCTTCGCTAACTTCAAAGCTGGATTTGGAGCACTTTTAGATCCTACTGGTGGTTTTATTATCGCATTTATTATCGTTGCTTACGTATCAGGAAAATTAGTAGAACAAAAAGAAAGACCAACATTCATTACATTTGCAATTGCCTCTTTCACAGGAATTATTTTAACTTATATAATCGGTACTACTTACATGTACGGGGCAGTCAATCTCTTTATGGGCGGTAATATGAGTTATAAAGCTGCTTGGATGATTATGATGTGGTTCGCAGTAAAAGATATTGCATTTACAATTATCGGTGCTATTATCGCACCTCGCATATACTATGCTGTGCGTCGTTCTGCTTATCAGCATTCTCATTCGACGATTTCATAATAAAAAAAGAGTTATTGCAGCTTGCTGCAATAACTCTTTTTTTTATATTAAGACTCTTGATTCGATTGTTCTTCTAAAATTTTCTTCATCATTGCAACCATGTCATCACGTAATTCTGGGTGTTGCAGGGCCATTTCAATTGTCGTTTGAACAAATCCTAGCTTTTCACCTACGTCGTAGCGCTTTCCTTCGAAATCGTAAGCAAATACACGTTGAATTTCATTTAAGCTTTGGATTGCATCTGTTAACTGAATTTCACCGCCAGCACCGACATGTTGCTGTTCTAAGAACATAAAGATTTCAGGCGTTAAAATGTAACGGCCCATAATCGCTAAGTTTGAAGGTGCTGTACCTTGTGCTGGTTTCTCAACGAAATTGCGAACTTGGTAACGACGACCTTCTTGTTCTAATGGATCGATAATTCCGTAACGGTGTGTTTCTGTTTCTGGAACAGTTTGTACACCAATAACAGAAGAAAGTGTTTTTTCATACTCATCCATTAATTGACGTAAACATGGTTTCTCAGCTTGGACAATATCATCACCTAGTAACACTGCAAACGGCTCATCACCAATGAATTTACGTGCGCACCAAACAGCATGCCCTAGCCCCTTCGGCTCTTTTTGACGGATATAATGAATATCTACCATTTTTGAAGAAGCTTGTACTTTTTCAAGCAACTCATATTTTTTCTTCTCTAATAAGTTTTGCTCTAGTTCAAATGCGTTATCGAAATGATCTTCGATAGAACGCTTCGTTTTACCAGTAACGATAATAATATCTTCGATGCCCGATTTCACTGCTTCTTCTACAATGTACTGGATCGTTGGTTTATCTACTATTGGTAACATTTCTTTCGGCATTGCTTTCGTTGCTGGTAAAAAACGTGTTCCTAATCCAGCTGCTGGGATTATCGCTTTTCTTACTTTTTTCATCACAAAATACCCTCTCTCCTGTCGGAATTAATAGCAATTATTTCCTACATAAAACAAAAGGGAGATTTCGCTCCCTTTTGTTCCTTACTACTTAAAATTACTTTGTATTATAAACGATTCATAATGTCTTCTTTAATAGTAAGTAACTTTTGTTCACTATTTTGTAAAGAACTATCTTGTACACCGAAGTAGAACTTAATCTTCGGTTCAGTTCCAGATGGACGTAGGCAGAACCATGAACCATCTTCTAATTGATATTTTAACACATTTGATTTCGGTAAGTGAATCTCTTCTTTATGTCCATCTTGTAAAGATGTAACGATACTTGCTTTATAGTCCTCCACTGCTACGACTGTTAAGCCCGCTACTTCTTTCGGAGGATTCTCACGGAACGTCGCCATCATCTCTTGGATTTGTTCCGCTCCATCTTTTCCTTTTAACGTTAACGATACAAGGTCTTCACGGAAGAAACCATACTTCTCAAATACTTCTAATAGACCATCATATAACGTTTTCCCTTGTGATTTGTAGTATGCAGCTACTTCACATGCAAATAGGACAGATTGTACTGCATCTTTATCACGGCAGAATGGACGGATTAAATAACCATAGCTTTCCTCATAACCGAATTGGAATTCGTATTGTCCGCTTTCTTCATACTGTCTAATTTTCTCACCGATAAATTTAAATCCAGTTAACGTATCAACTGTATCTAAACCGTATGCTTTTGCAATTGTACGGCCAATTTCAGACGTTACGATTGTTTTTAATACGACACCGTTCTCTGGAAGCGTTCCGTTTTCTTTCTTTTGAGATAGTAAGTAATCAAGCATTAAAGCACCTGTTTGGTTACCTGTTAATACTTGGAACTCACCATTATGATTACGAACTGCTACACCAAGGCGATCTGCGTCAGGATCAGTTGCGATTAATACATCTGCGCCTACCTTTTCACCGTCACGAATTGCATACTCAAACGCTGCGTGCTCTTCTGGGTTCGGTGATTTTACTGTAGAGAAGTTTGGATCTGGTAACTCTTGCTCTTTTACAACTGTTACATCTGTAAATCCAACTTCTTTTAAACCACGGCGTACAGAAATATTTGATGTTCCGTGTAATGGTGTAAAGACGATTTTTAAGTCTTTACCAACCTTTTGTACCATTTCTTTATTAATGATGACATTGTTCAATTCTGCAGCATATGCATCATCTACTTCTTGTCCAATAATATGTAATAAACCGTCAACTTTTAATTGCTCTACATCAGCGACTTCAACTGTTAATTCATCTTCTACTGCGTTTACGTAGCTAATTAACTCATCTGCCTCTTTTGGAGGCAACTGTCCACCATCTTCACCGTATACTTTATATCCGTTATATTCAGGCGGATTATGGCTTGCCGTAAGAACGATTCCACTTACTGTATGTAAATGACGAACTGCGAAAGAAAGCACTGGCGTTGGACGTAAGCTTTCAAACACATATGTTGTGATACCACGTGCACCAAGTGTAGCAGCGACTTCCATTGCGAACTCAGGTGATTTATGTCGAGAATCATAGGCTACAACAACACCTCGTTTTTTCGCTTCCTCACCTAACTTTTCAATAAAGCTTGCTAATCCTTTTGTTGCTTTACGAACTGTATATACGTTTAAGCGGTTCGTACCAGCACCAAGTTCACCACGCATACCACCTGTGCCGAACTCTAGATTTTTATAAAAGCTATCCTCGATTTTCTTCTCATCTTGCTTCATGTTTTCTAGCTGTTCTTTTAATTCTGCATCTAATTGCGCGTAAGAAAGCCAGCGATCAAATTCTTGTTTCCAATTCATTCTTCTCTCTCCTCTCGCTCGTCATACCTTTATTATATGAAAAAAACATGCTGTATCTCAATATTTTATAAAATCTAGCAGGATTTTACTAGGAATATTTGTATACACTATGGTTAAATACTCCACTAAAGGGAATGAGGATTATGCACGAATGGGGCTTGTCAGAAGAGCTCAAAATACAAACAAAGCAAATGATTGAAATTGCTGAAAAAGAACTATCGATTATGAGGAACGCAATCGATAAAGAAGACGAATGTATTTTATGCAAAATGGAAGATATTCATCATATGTTAGCAAATGTGCAAACATTGGCAGCTACATACTATATTCAGGCATATTTATCACCTTATACGGAAAGTTCATCTTTTATTACGACAGCTATCCAACATTTAAGCGCTAGAAAACATGGTGCTCTTATCGTTGTGGAACGAAATGAGACGCTTGAAGCTTTCATTCAAACTGGAACGACATTAAACGCTCATTTAACTGCGCCATTACTCGAATCAATATTTTACCCAGGTAACCCTCTTCATGACGGTGCCGTTCTCGTAAAAAATAATCATATAGTCTCAGCTGCTAATATTCTTCCTTTAACGAAAAGTACAGAAGTTGATCCTGAGCTAGGAACACGTCACAGAGCTGCAATAGGCTTATCAGAAAAGAGTGATGCACTTATATTAGTTGTCTCTGAAGAAACGGGCCGTACTTCTTTTGCTTTAAATGGGGTTTTGTATACGATTTCTTTATAAAGTGAAACTTTAATCAGCCCTCACCAATCGAGCGTTTACGGGCAACCCCACCTCACTTCTTTGCTTCCACTGAATTTTGAGGTGTGGGTCTTACTGCCCGACAAATAGCAGGATAAACAAACCTATAAAAAAGAAGACTGTTCCAAAATATTGGAACAGTCTTCACTTATACTCTTATTCTTCTCCGAAACGCTCCACAAGTGTTGCAAGTGTACGTACCATTGCACCAGTTGCTCCAGCTGGACCTAAGTCGTGCGCGCCTTTTGTTTCTGATGTTCCAGCGATATCTAAGTGTACCCACGGTGTATCTTCAGCGAATTCGCCTAGGAATGTACCTGCCATAACCGCATGTCCTTCACGGCCTGGTGAGTTATTTAAATCAGCAAACTTACTGTTTCTCACACGTTCTTTATCGCGATCAAAAATCGGTAGTTGCCAAATTGGTTCATCTGTTTCCATAGAAGCCTCTAGCACTTGCTCAAATAACTCTTCATTATTTGTCATTGCGCCTGTCGTATTGTTTCCAAGTGCAACAATTACACCGCCTGTTAATGTTGCAACATCAACAAGGTAGTTCGCACCAAGTTTTTTCGCATACGTAATACCATCAGCTAAAGCTAGACGACCTTCTGCATCCGTATTTAACACTTCAATTGTTTTTCCACTCATAGATGTGATTACATCGTCTGGCTTAAATGCCGTACCACTTACAACGTTATCAGTTGAAGGAATAACAGCGATCACATTTTGTTCTGGGCGCAGTTCTCCGATAATTTCCATCGCACCTAATACAGCAGCTGCACCGCCCATATCACCTTTCATACCAACCATGCCTTCACGTGGTTTTAAAGAATAACCACCTGTATCGTATGTAATACCTTTTCCAACGAATCCAATGACATCTGTCCACTCTTCTTTTCCTTTATAAATAAGAGCAATCATTTTTGGTGGCTCTACACTACCTTGGTTTACTGCAAGTAACGCACCCATACCAAGATCTTCCATCTCTTCTTTCTCAAGAACTTTATAGTCCATATCATACTTCTCCGCTAACTCAACAGCATACTCAGCAAGCTTCGTCGCTGTTAATACGTTTGGTGGCATATTTACAAGTGTACGAGCTGAATTTGTTGCACGTCCATGTACGTAGCCAACTGTTAATGCGGCTTCAATTTCTTGTGCATCTTCCGCTGTAATAGCCGTGAACTTCTCTAACTCTACACGATCCTTTTTATCTGATTTATACGTTTGTAACTCATATGTACCAAGACCTTGTACCTCTGCTGCAATATGAGCGACATCAATCGCGTCTAATTTCTCTGTTACGAAAGAATCAAGTAAGATTGCTGCATCTTGTACTTTTGCTGCTTGTAATGTTTTAAACGCTTTTCCAAGAGCCACACGTAACGTTTCTGTCGTATAAGACTCTTTCTTGCCTAAACCAACAAAGTAATAACGTTTCACATTTGTTTTTCCTAAGCTATGTACTTTCGAAATGGCCTTTTTCTTCGTAGATAATTCTTTCTCTTCTAGTAAAACTTGTAATTGTCCTTCAAACGCTTTGTCCAGTTCTTGTACAAAACTACTCATTTTCTCTTCTTCAAATAAAGCGACAATTACTGCTTCATGACTTGCTAATTCTTTTTGTACTTGAAACATGTTCAGACCCCCTAAATTTCTCTACCACCATTATAACTTTATTTTCGATAAAATGCGACAATTCTAACTACAGTTATATGACGTGTAAAATCTCCTCTATTATGAAATAAGCCAAGAAAAAAAGTCTAGCGTAATTACGACTAGACTATCTTTGTTTTAAATATTGACCACGAAACACTTGCATCGTTTCGTCTTGATTTAACATCGTTAGCTCTTCTTCTGTAAACTTACCATTTCCTACTTTTACTACATACACATTTACTTTTTTCTTACCCCATTGGCTATAAACATCTTTCACCGTATCATAATATAAATCAAGACGGTTTCCTTTTATTGCTCCGCCTTTATCAGCTACTACACCATACCCATAACCTGGCACGAAGAGAATCGTTCCAATCGGGAATACGCGTAAGTCCGCAGCAATTGTGGAATATAAATCCCTTTTCACTTTAACACCTGAATATGTAATACCATACTCTGGATGCCCTGGCCTCTTACCTGTTGACTCAATCCCCGATGTATAACCTGTTGCAGTCATTTCAATTGAACGATATTTAGACCAGTCGTTTGCCTGCTCTAAAGCATTTATCACTTCTTTACTCGGAGCAACATCTCTCTTAACTTCTGCTGCATGTACTTCTTTTGCACTCATTCCTTCATATGTCTTTACAATCTCTAATAAAGAAACTCCTGTGAAAGCCTTCCATGTTACGCATAATGCAAATGCAAGTAAACAAGTCATCATAATGCGAATACAATATCGTTTTAACATTTTTATATTCCACACTCCTTCATCGTTAATCATTCCCTATACGATGAAGGAATATGCAAAAAAATAATCTCCAACTTAGTTGGAGATTAAAACATTTGATATCCGCTTTTCCGAAGTTTCTTGATCACAACTCCTGCTAAAGCAGCCCCTACTAATCCAGTAGATAGAATAAACATGTCTGCTTGTCCTAAGTGCGATACACTTGTCCCAAATGAAGAAAATGTTTCTTTCGGCTTTGAAAAATAATCCCACATACTCGCTTTATTAATAATAAGCATACAAACAATCGGATACACAATAACCATTACCCATGTAGCCCGTAAAATCATGTTGAGTAAAAATCCAATTCCAAAGAACAAAATAAAGAATAACATCATTGAAATAAGTAGTACCGGTATACTCACTCTTTTTCCCTCTCCTTCGCACGTGCCGTAAATACGTGATAGGCTGTATAACCAAATGGTTCTCCTGGATTTAATGTTTTGTCCACTTCAAGATGTAGTTCTGATCTTCCTTCTAACAAATATTTAATAAGTACAGACGTATTCGGATCGTCCGCAATCTTATCTGGATGTAAGAACGCCACTTCAGACAATTCTTTCTCCTGTACAATAATATTTTCTCCTTCAGGCTCCAAAAGGAAAATAATCATATTATCACTAATTTCATCACGAATAACACCCGATCGAACACCAATGATCCCCTTCACATGAGCGAAAATGCCTGTCTCTTCTAACACTTCGCGTTTCACAGCTTCATCAACTGTCTCACCTTCATTTACAAAACCAGCCGGTAAAGACCATTTCCCTTTTAATCCACTGTATTTCTTCTTAACGAATAGCCACCTGCCATCTTTTGTAGCTACTAGGCCACTAACAGCTAACCATACTTTCCCGCGCTTCCCCATGATGCATCCTCCTCCATCCGAACGGACAGAATATTCTTTCTTTTCTATATATTATACTATACTTTTTAATTCGCTGTGAAATTTCCTTTTTTCAAAAAGTAAAAAAACCCATTTTGTCGATATACTGTTAACAAAAAAATATCAAGATGCAGGAATGTAATTATGAAGAAAATAAAACATTGGATTCATTCATTTCATGATACGGTAATGTTCAAAAAAAACATTTCTCCATCTTCGTATCGCTATATCGAAAACATATATTATATAAAAAAAGCAGAAACAGCGCTTAGCCGTTTCTGCTTTTTCTACTATATATTAAAAGAACTTTAATTTACCTTTTTTAAGAACTAATAAAGGTCCACCTAATAAGAATAGGTAGCGGTTATCGATTACTTTCTTCATGAAAGAAGCTTTCCAACCTGTTAACTTTTTACCCATAACAACGCCCATTGCATCGTCATGACCTAAAGAACATACAGATCCTTTATTATCGAATGCGAATTTTTTCATTTCGCCCTTGCCACGAACTAATACAGTTAAGTTGTGTGCAATGTTGTAACCTTGTTGAATTGCAATTTGTGCTGTTGGTGGATAAGGACGGTTAATTTCTTCGTTAATGATTAACGCCGCATCACCAACCATGAATACCTCTTCGTATCCTGGAGCGTGCATGTACTCATCAACTTTTACACGTCCGCGCATTGCTTCAAAACCAGACTCTTCCACAATACCATTACCACGAACACCTGCAGCCCAAACTACTGTTTCAGACTTAATTAATTCAGTATCATCGCCATTTGCAACGATAATACCTTCTTCAGTTGCTTCTTTAATTGCTGTACCGATGCGGAATTCTACACCTTTTTTCTCAAGTTGTTTTACAGCATATTCTACTAATGCTGGATCGAAACCTGGAAGTGCTGTTGGAGCAGCTTCTACACAGATGATACGTGCTTTTTCACGTGGTACATTGTACTGTTTGCAAAGTTCAGGAACACGGTTTGCAAGCTCACCTACGTACTCGATACCAGTGAATCCAGCACCACCAACAACGATTGTTACTAACTCATCGCGCTTCTCATCTGCATATTTAGCGAAACTAGCTTCCATATGCTCACGAATTTCACGAGTTGCATTAATGTTAGCGATTGAGAATGCATGCTCTTTTAATCCTGTAATTCCGAATGTTTCTGATTCGAAACCAAGACCGATTACTAAGTAGTCATACTCTAACTCGCCGTCTTTTAAGATAATGCGTTTTTCAGCAGCTTTAATTTCTACTACTGTGTCTTGTACAAAGTTCACTTTATTTGTATCAATAACGTCTTGAATATCTAGACAGATTTTTTCATCTTGTAATGTACCAGCTGCGCTCTCGTGTAACCAAGTCGCTTGATAGTGATAGCTGTTGTTGTTTACTAACGTAATTTCAGCTTCATTTACAGATAATGCTTTTTGCAGACGAACAGTCGTAATCATCCCGCCATAACCTGCACCTAAAACTACGATTTTTGGAGTCTTCACCAAATCACAACCCTTTTCTTTATATAATAGTAATGAGAAATAATACCAAGTACTAAAAACTCTATTTGTCAAGAATGTGGAATTTATCACATTCTATATCATAACAAAACGCAGTCAAAAAATCGTACGAATTTTGTCATAGAAATTTAACATAATACTTCCCTATATTAGTCGGTTTTATTCCAGAATTCAAGCGTCTGGAGAATTATCAATATTTTAAAATAACATAGCGTTTTCAAGGGTTTTTCAGCCTTTTTTTCATGTATTTTCCTTTCTGTATATTTTATACAATAAAAAAGAACCTACGCGAAAACTTACACACAATTCAGTCGTTTTCAGGAGTATTATGAACTCAAATATGCTATCATTTATTTGAAAGTGTCATCATTTGCAGGATTTTCGTGTACATATGAACAATATATGAAATCAATATCAAAATTCCATCTATAGGGGGAATGAAAGTGGCAGAAAATCAAAAAGTTTACGACATAACAATTATTGGTGGTGGTCCAACAGGACTATTCACAGCATTTTATGGCGGGATGAGACAAGCAAGTGTAAAAATCATTGAAAGCTTACCTCAACTTGGAGGACAATTATCCGCACTCTACCCTGAAAAATACATTTATGATGTAGCTGGATTTCCAAAAGTGCGCGCACAAGAATTAGTTGATAACTTAAAAGAGCAAATGAAGAAATTTGATCCAACCATTTGCTTAGAAGAAGCTGTTGATACGCTTGAAAAACAAGCTGATGGTGTATTTAAACTGGTTACGAATAAACAAACTCACTATTCTAAATCAGTCATTATTACTGCCGGCAATGGTGCTTTCCAACCACGCCGCTTAGAATTAGAAGGTACAGCAAAATACGAAAAGAAAAACTTACATTATTTCGTTGATGATATGAATAAATTTGCTGGCAAGCGCGTCGTAGTATTTGGCGGTGGCGACTCAGCAGTAGACTGGACGATGATGTTAGACCCGATTGCTGACAAAGTTACAATCGTTCATCGCCGTGATAAATTCCGCGCACATGAACATAGCGTCGAAAACTTAATGAATTCTCGTGCAGAAGTAAGTACACCGTATGTTCCAGTTGAACTCATTGGTGATGACAAAATTGAACAAGTTGTTCTTCAGCACGTAAAAACTGAAGAAAAGGTTATCATCGATGTTGACGACGTAATTGTAAACTACGGCTTCGTTTCCTCTCTTGGTCCAATTAAAAACTGGGGCTTAGATATACAAAAAAATAGCATCCTTGTAAATTCAAAAATGGAAACAAATATTCCTGGCATTTACGCTGCTGGTGACATTTGTACATATGAAGGAAAAGTAAAACTCATTGCTTGCGGCTTTGGCGAAGCACCGACAGCAGTAAACAATGCAAAAGCTTACTTCGATCCAAATGCAAAACTTCAACCGATGCATAGCTCAAGTATGTTTTAATATGAAAAAAATAAAAGCACAATGAGTTCGATAAACTATCGAACTCATTGTGCTTTTCGTCTAAAAAAATTATTGTTTTCTTCTTCTACCTAATACGAATAATACTCCGCCAACTAAGAATGAAATTCCCGCACCAACTGACATCATCCATGAATGTGCTGCCCCTGTTTTCGGTAATTCTTTTTCTACTTTTACTTGCGGTTCTTTAATTAACTTTTCAAGTTTTACTTCCGGTTCTTCCGGTTTCACTTCTGGCTCCTTCGGCTCTTTTAGATCCTCCGGTTTCACTTCTGGTTCCTTCGGGTCTTTCAGATCCTCCGGTTTCACTTCTGGCTCCTTCGGCTCTTTCGGGTCTTCCGGTTTCACTTCTGGCTCCTTCGGCTCTTTCGGGTCTTCCGGTTTCACTTCTGGTTCCTTCGGCTCTTTCGGATCCTCCGGTTTCACTTCTGGTTCCTTCGGGTCTTTCAGATCCTCCGGTTTCACTTCTGGCTCCTTCGGCTCTTTCGGGTCTTCCGGTTTCACTTCTGGTTCCTTCGGCTCTTTCGGGTCTTCCGGTTTCACTTCTGGTTCCTTCGGGTCTTTCGGATCCTCCGGTTTCACTTCTGGTTCCTTCGGCTCTTTCAGATCCTCCGGTTTCACTTCTGGCTCCTTCGGCTCTTTCGGGTCTTCCGGTTTCACTTCTGGTTCCTTCGGGTCTTTCGGGTCTTCCGGTTTCACTTCTGGTTCCTTCGGGTCTTTCGGATCCTCTGGTTTCACTTCTGGTTCCTTCGGGTCTTTCGGGTCTTTCGGTTCTTTCGGTTCTTTCGGGTCTTCCGGTTTCACTTCTGGTTCTTTCGGATCTTCCGGTTTCACTTCTGGTTCCTTCGGGTCTTTCGGATCCTCTGGTTTCACTTCTGGTTCCTTCGGGTCTTTCGGTATCTTAAAATCTTCTTTTGTTTTCGGTAAAATTGTAACTGTAGGCTCAAGTGGTGGATTTATTCTATCGTCCACTACTGCTTTATTTGTTATCCCTTTACTTGGTGCTGCTTTTACCTTCGCTTTAAAAATAATACTACGTTCTTTCGTATCTGTAATTTCTAGATACTTCGCTATTACTTTTCCAAACTCCATTTTTAACTCTACTGGATTTGGCTCAGCCCCTTCAAATCTAATGCTATCTTGCACGTACTCTAAACCGGCTGGAATTTCATCTTCTACCTTTACCTCAGCTAATTTTCCGTTTTCTACCGTATTTTCAAAGCTAATTCGGTATTCGATTTCTTCTCCTAGCTTCGGTTCTTTATTACTTACTGTCTTCGTTGCTTTTAACTTACCAGCTTTATATTCTGGCTTTATTGTCGCTGTCGGTTCCATAACTGGATGATTTGGGTCATCTACGTGAATAATCGCTTTATTTGTTATTTCCTCTCCAACTTTTACTGATTCTTTTACCCTTACTTTAAAGATGATACTTCTTTCTTTCGTATCCGTAATTTCTGGATACTTCACTGTTACTTTTCCATTCTCAACTTTAAGTTCTGTTGGTACAGGCTTATCACCTACGGCCTTCAGACTATCTTTCACATACTCTAAACCAGACGGAATTTCATCTTCAATCTTTACATCAACTAACTTTCCGCCATCTACTGTGCCGTTAAAAGTAATTCGATATTCGATTTCTTCCCCTAGCTTTGGTTCATGATTACTTACTTCTTTCCTTGCCTCTAGTTTCCCATCTTTATATTGCGGTGTAATTGGTATAAGTGACTCAACTGGTGGATTTGTCGGATTATTATCATCCACAACCGCCTTGTTTATAATTTCTTTTCCTACTTGTACCGTTTCTTGTACTTTCGCTTTAAAGATGATACTTCTTTTTTTCGTATCCGTAATTTCTGGATACTTTGCTGTTACTTTTCCATTCTCAACTTTAAGTTCTACTGGATTTGGTTCCGGCCCATCAGACTTTATACTATCCTGTACGTATTCTAAACCGGCTGGAATTTCATCTTCTACCTTTACCTCAGCTAATTTTCCGTTTTCTACCGTATTTTCAAAACTAATTCGATATTCTACTTCTTCTCCTAACTTCGGTTCATGGTTGCTTACTGTTTTTTCTGCTTGTAATGCACCAGCTTTATATTGAGGCTGTATAGCGACATTCGGTTTCTCTGGTGGATTTATAGTATCTTCCACAACCGCCGTATTCACAATCGCTTCGCCAATTTTAGCTTTTTCTTTCACTTTTACTTTAAAGACGATGCTTCTTTCTTTCATATCCGTAATTTCTGGATATTCTGCGAGTACTGTGCCGTTTTTCACTTTTACATGCAACGGTTTTGGATTATCCCCCTCAGCTCTTTCGCTACCTTCTACAAACTCTAAACTGTTTGGTAATTCATCCTTAATTTTCACCTTCGCTACTTTTCCATGCTCTACTACGTTACGGAACGTAATTCGATACTCTACTTCTTCTCCTAATTTTGGAGCTGGGTTATTTACTGTTTTCTCCGCTTTTATTTTTCCATTCTTATACTCCGGTGTAATAATCGCTTCTGGTTTTTGCGGAGGATTCTTTGGATTATCATCATCCACAATTGCCGTATTCACGATTTTCTTACCGACTTTTACTGCTTCCGTTACTTTTACCTTAAAGCGAATACTACGCTCAGTTGTATCAGTAATATTTTCATACTTCGCTGTGATTTTTCCAGCCTCTTCTTTTAGCTCTACTGGATTCGGTTCATTACCTTCTGCTTTTAAACTGTCCTTTACATACTCTAATCCATTTGGTAGTTGATCCTCGATTTTCATCTCGGCTAACTTTCCGTTTTCTACCGTATTTTTAAAACTAATTCGGTACTCTACTTCTTCTCCTAGCTTTGGATCTTTTTTGCTTACCTTTTTATTAGCTTTAAATTTACCAGCTTTATGCTGCGGTGTAATATCTACTTCCGGTCGCTCTGGTGGATTTTTTGTATCATCAACAATTGCTTTATTTACAATTGCTTTGTCCACTTCAACAGAATCTTTCACCTTCACTTTAAAGATAATACTTCTTTCTTTCATGTCAGTGATATTTTCATACTTCGCACTAACCTTACCAACTTCTTCTTTCAACTCTACTGGGGCTGGCTTATCACCTTCTGCTTTTAGACTATCTTTCACATACTCTAAACCAGACGGAATTTCATCCTCAATTTTCACCTCTGCCAGCTCTCCATCTTTCACCGTATTATTAAATGAAATTCGGTATTCGATTTCTTCCCCTAGCTTCGGTTTATGATTATTCACCTTTTTATGAGCAGCAATTTTACCGTCTTTATATTGCGGTGTAATTTTCGCTGTCGGTTCAGTTATAGGGTGGTTCGGATCATCAACATGGATAATTGCCTTATTTGTAATGTCCTTCCCTATTGCAACTGAATCTTTCACCTTCACTTTAAAAACGATACTTCTTTCTTTCGTATCCATAATCTCTGAATACTTTGCCATTACCTTACCATTTTCTACTTTCAACTCCACTGGTTTTGGCTCTTCACCTTCAGCCTTTTCGCTTCCTTCTACAAACTCTAATCCAGCTGGAATTTCATCTTCTATTTTTACCTCTGCTAGTTTTCCATCTTTCACCGTATTATTAAAAATAATTCGATATTCGATTTCCTCACCTAACTTCGGTTCATGATTACTTACTTCTTTTCTCGCCTCAATTTTTCCATCTTTATATTGTGGTGTAATCGGTACATAAGGCTCTTCTGGCAAATTCTTTGTATCATCTACAATTGCCTTATTTACGATTTCTTCGCCCACTTTTACGATTTCTTTTACCTTCGCTTTAAAGACAATGCTTCTTTCCTCTGCATCTGTAATTTCTAGATACTTTGCCATTACCTTATTATTTTTCACCTGTAGCTCTACTGGTTTCGGTTTAGAACCTTCTGCTGTGATGCTGCCTTCTACATACTCTAAACCATTTGGTAATGCATCCTGTATATTTACCTCTGCTAGTTTTCCGTTTTCTATCGTGTTTTTAAAACTAATTCGATATTCTACTTCTTCTCCTAGTTTCGGTTTATGATTATTGGCCACTTTCTGCGCAGCAATTTTACCATCTTTATATTGCGGAGTAATTTCCACGTGAGGCTCTTCTGGCTCATTTTTTGTAGCTACTACGATTGCTTTATTAACAATCTCCTTGCCTATTTCTGCTTCTTCTTTTACTTTCACTTTAAAGATAATACTTCTTTCTTTTGTATCCGCAATTTCTAGATACTTTGCCATTACCTTGCCGTTTTCAAATTTCAATTCTACCGGACTAGGCTTAAATCCTTCTGCTTGTAAACTGTTCTCTACATACTCTAATCCAGCTGGAATTTCATCTTCTACTTTAACCTCTACTAGTTTTCCGTTTTCTACCGTGTTTTTAAAACTAATTCGGTATTCTACTTCTTCTCCTAATTTCGGTTTTTTATTGTTTACAAATTTCTCTGCTTTAAGCTTACCGTCTTTATATTCTGGCGTAATTGTTACTTCTGAAGTTGTTGGATCTTTTGTATCATCAACAACTACTTTATTGACAATGCCTTCACCAACTTTTACTTCTTCTTTTACTTTCGCTTTAAAGACGATACTTCTTTCTTCTGTATCCATAATTTCTGGATATTTGACGATTACTTTTCCATCTTTCACTTTCAGTTCTACCGGATTCGGCTTAGAACCTTCCGCTCGTAAACTATCTTTCACATACTCTAATCCATTTGGTAAATCGTCTTCTATTTTTACCTCTGCTAGCTTTCCGTTTTCTACCGTGTTTTTAAAACTAATTCGGTATTCTACTTCTTCTCCTAACTTCGGCGTTTCATTATTTACCGTTTTCTTCGCTTCTACTTTTCCATCTTTATGCTGCGGAGTAATTTCTGCCGTCGGTGTTTCTGGTTCATTTTTCGTATCATCAATAATTGCTTTATTGACGATTTTTTTACCGACTTTCACTTCATCTTTTACTTTCACTTTAAAAGTGATACTTCTTTCTTCTGTATCCGTAATCTCTGGATACTTCGCCATTACCTTACCATTTTCCACTTTCAATTCTACTGGATCCGGCTTAGATCCTTCTGCTTTCACACTGTTTTCTACATACTCTAAACCTTCTGGTAAAGTATCTTCTATTTTCACCTCTGCTAGTTTTCCGTCTTCTACCGTGTTTTTAAAACTAATTCGGTATTCTACTTCTTCTCCTAACTTCGGCGTTTCATTATTTACCGTTTTCTTCGCTTTCACTTTTCCGTCTTTATGTTGCGGAATAATTTCTGCTATCGGTGTTTCTGGCGGATGTTTCGTATCGCTCACAATCGCTTCATTAACAATCGAATCGCTCACTTTACCTTTTACTTTCACTTTAAAGGTAATACTTCTCTCTTTCGTATCTGTAATCTCAGGATACTTTGCCATTACCTTACCGTTTTCAAATTTCAATTCCACTGGATCTGGCTTAGATCCTTCTGCTTTTACACTATCTTTCACATACTCTAATCCATTTGGTAAATCATCTTCTATTATTACCTCTGTTAGCTTTCCATGTTCTACCGTATTTTTAAAGCTGATTCGGTATTCCACTTCTTCTCCTAACTTCGGCGTTTCATTATTTACCATCTTTTTCGCTTCAAGTTTTCCAGCTTTATACTGAGGAATAATTTCCGCTGTCGGATTAACTGGCTTATTTTGCGAATCATCAATAGTTGCTTTATTAATAATTTTTTTACCGACTTTTACTTCTTCTTTTACTTTCACTTTAAAAACGATACTTCTTTCTTCTGTATCCATAATTTCTGGATATTTTGCCATTACCTTACCGTTTTCAAATTTCAGCTCTACTGAATCTGTTCCGGTACCTTCTGCTTTCAAACTATTTTCTACATACTCTAAACCTTCTGGTAAAGTATCCTCTATTGTCACGTCTGTTAGCTTTCCGTTCTTTACCGTATTTTTCATACTAATTCGGTATTCAACTTCTTCTCCTAACTTCGGTGTTTCATTATTTACGATTTTCTTCGCTTTAATTTTTCCATCTTTATGTAATGGTGTAATTTTCGCTTCTGGTTCTTTCGGATGTTTCATATCATCAACAATTGCCTTATTGATGATTTCCTTACCCACTTCCGCTTCTTCCTTCACCTTTACCTTAAAGACGATACTTCTTTCTTTCATATCCGTAATATTTTCGTATTCAGCAATAACTTTTCCATCTTTCACACTTAACTTTAATGGAGCTGGTTTATCACCTTCAGCCTTTTCACTGCCTTTTACATACTCTAAACCGTTAGGAATTGTATCCTCTATTTTTACCTTTTCTAGTTTTCCGTTTTCTACCGTATTCTTAAAGCTAATTCGGTATTCTACTTCTTCGCCTAGTTTTGGTGATGGATTATCTACTGTCTTCGTCGAATCAATTATTCCATCCTTATGTTGCGGAGTAATTCTTTCCTCCGGCTCAATCGGTGGATTTTTCGTATCATCAACAATTGCTTTATTGACAATCTCTTTATCTACTTTTGCTTCTTCCTTCACCTTTACTTTAAAGACGATACTTCTTTCTTTCATATCCATAATATCGATATACTTAGCTTTGACTATCCCATTTTCAACAGCTAATTCTACTGGTCCAGGTGCTTCTCCTTCAGCCTTGATGCTATTTTCTACATATTCAAGACCTTTTGGAATTGTATCTTCCACTCGCACCTCTTCTAGTTTTCCGTTCTCAACCGTATTATGAAAACTAATGCGGTACTCGATTTCTTCACCTAGCTTTGGTTTCTTATTATTAACTACCTTTGTAGCAGCAATTTCACCTTTTTTACTTTGCGGTGTAATAACAACCTTTGATTCAACAGGCTCATTTTTCGGATCTTTTGCAATTGCTTTATTTACAATTGCCTCCCCTACTTTTGCCGAATCTTTTACTTTCACTTTAAAAACAATACTTCTTTTTTCTGTATCCATAATTTCTGGATACTTTGCCATTACTTTTCCGTCTTCCACTTTTAGTTCTACTGGCTCTGGTTTTATGCCTTCAGCTTTCAAACTATCTTTCACGTATTCAACACCTTTAGGTAATGTATCTTCTACTAGCACCTTTTCTAGTTTTCCATTTTCTACCGTATTATAAAATGTAATTCGGTATTCCACTTCTTCTCCTAGTTTTGGTGTTTGATTCGTTACGCTTTTTTCTACATCCACTTTACCGTATTTATAATCCGGCGTAATCTTTTCTTCTGGATGCTCAGATTGTCCATTTGGCTCACTCACAACCGCTTTATTAACAATCGTTTCTCCCGCTTTTGCCTCTTCTTTTACTTTCACTTTAAAGGCAATGCTTCGCTCTTTTGTATCCGTAATCTCTGGATATTTTGCTATTACCTTACCATTTTCTACTTTTAACTCTACTGGATTTGGTTCAGCACCTTCAGCTCGCTCACTACCTTGAACAAATTCTAAGTTAGCTGGAATTTCATCTTCTATTGTAACTGCATCTAGTTTTCCGTTTTCCACCGTATTTTTGAAGCTAATTTGATATTCAACTTCTTCTCCTAGCTTCGGCTTCTTATTTGTTGCTTTTTTCTTTGCAGCAATTTTACCGGCCTTATGCTGTGGTGTAATCTTCTCTTCTAGATCCTTTGGTGGATTTGTTTTATCACTAACGGTTGCTTTGTTAACAATTTCTTCACCAATTTTTGCAGTTTCTTTTACTTTTGTTTTAAAGACGATACTTCTTTCTTCCATATCCATAATTTCTGGATACTTTGCAATTACTTTGCCATTTTCAAACTTTAGCTCTACTGGCTCTGGTTTTATACCTTCGGCTTTCAAGCTATCTTTCACGTATTCAAGACTACTTGGTAATTCGTCTTCAATTGTCAATACATCTAGACGTCCATCTTTTGTCTTATTTTTAAATGTAATACGATACTCTACCTCGTCACCTAGCTTCGGTGTTTTATTAGAAGCTATTTTTCTCGCCTCTATTTCTCCCGGAACTTCTTTTGGCAGCGTAACCGTAACATTTGCATCATCTGCAGTTTCATAATTTACCTCGGTACTATCTTTTCCCTTTACAGCAACGATATTTTTTATTGTTGTATCTGATTGTACAGAAGCTTTCACTTTTACTTTAAATGTAATAATGGCACTTTCACCAGGCTTTAAAACACCGCCGTCTTTAGCATCTGCCCCTTCACCAATACGGAAATCAATTTGATTATTTACAAACTCTGCTTCATCGTCGCTTGCATTATCTGTTTTATTTCCTTTATTACTTCCAGAAACATATTGAATAGACCCCGGAACATACTCTAAACGATCATCTAATTTATCAAAACCTTTTACATTAGATACAGGCGATTGGTTATTTTTCGTATCATTTTTCACTTCAATTTGATACGTAAACTCTTCACCGGCTTTAATTTCCTTAACTTCTTTACCAACACTATCTAATGCCTTTTTATCAACTTGTAAGTTTGGAGCATTATGTTCTGTAACGAATGTAGCGTTATTTAATACGTAAATATCACCAGTACCACCATTTGCTCTAAAACGCATTTTTGCTTCTTTTAAATCATTTTTTACTTGAGTAGGTCCTTCAAGATGATACGTATGAATGTCAGTACTGAATGAATTTGTCCAATCCGGGTTATATCCTGGATATTTTTTTGTAACAAACTCGTTAGTACCGTCTACTTGTACTTCTGTCATAGACGAATCATTCGCATCATTATCTTTACCGTTAATATTTTTTATCTTTATATATCCAGCACCAAAATCATATTCTCCATAATCATATGCATATCCATCTTTCTCAGCTGGATCACCTTGCGATGAAAAATAACTAAATTTCGCCTTAAAAGCACCTTCTTTTGGTGTGTTTATTTTATTAACACTAATATCTGTCCAAGCTGTGCTTTTTTGAGAGACTAGCCCTTCCCAAATCTTCATGTCTTTTACTGTTTCTTTATAGTTTTCATAAACTAATATAAGATTCCAGTTACCCCAGTAATAGCCGCCACCTGCTACATCTTTAATTTGTGGCACATTCGCAACTGTCAACGTTTGAGAAATGCCTTGCTGTGCAATTACATTTGTTACATCTGCATACGCAACATATCCTGCGCCACTACCTGAGTAATTAGAAATATAAGGTAGGTAATCCGCTTTTCGTATGCTATCAGCAGTTACCTCTGCATATTCTTTATTTCCCATTTTCATTTTGACTGGTTGTCGTACATCATTATCACTAACTCTTTGATTAACATTTGTACTAGTTACAGTTCCCATTGCAGCTGTCCAAAACAAATACGCCTTTTTCACTTTACTTCCAGCAGGGATGTTAGGAAATGCACCTGTTGACGAATTAAAAGTACTATCATCGTTATCAACGTCCACAGTCATTTTATTCGTTTTATAACCCATACTTTGTCTTCCATAATGATCCGTAGTCAAACCAAGCGTCACATTACCAGTTTGTACTAAATTACCGGCAGTAATAATAGAATACAGTGGGTCTCCAAATCCTTGTTTATCTCCTGTTTGAATTTGAACCTTTGAAGCATTTTCTGATGCAGCTTGTACTTTTGCATCACTCTGCTTTACTGCTAAAGGTGATTGCTTTTTCTCTTCTTTTAGTTGCTTCTCAGCCTCAGGTTGTTGTACCTTATCTATTTCTGTTTTTTGTGTAGATCTATTTTTATCTTCTACAGATACTTTTAATTTTCCATCCACTTCTTTAGTTTTTGAATCAGTTGTTGATCCGATAGCTTTCTTACTACTGTCAGCCTCATCATCGGTATTAGCTTCTAAATTATCTTCAGAAGGAAGCCCTTCAACATCTACAGACATGTTCCCTATTTGTAGTTGATCCTTTTGCACACTAATTTTTTGCTTATACTCTTTATTAAAATGTTGTGCACGACGAGCTTTTATTAACACAGTCATTTTTTCATGTGATTTTAAATCTTGAATTTTAAGATTAGAAGAAAGAATCTTTCCTCCCTTATCTTTTTCCTCTACATAGAAATCCGCTACCTTATTTTCAGGTAACTTTTCTCCGTTTACTTTCGCAGATTGCGGAAGGAACGCAATTTCATTATCATTATTTTGTTTAATTACCAATTCTTGAATTGGTGTAGCTCCCGTATTTTCAACCGTATATTGAAATACGTGCTCCCTCTCCGCTACTTCTCCCTTATATATTTCAGCATTTACTTGCTCTGCCTTAATTTTCACATCATTTCCTTGTAACTCATCCCAGCTTTTTTTATTTATCTCTGTAGCAAAAGCACTGGGTGCAGGCAATATGATGGATAGGAGAAGTGTAATCATCGTTACGACATTAAAACACTTCAATACTTGCTTCATATTTTCTATCTTTCTCCTTTCTATATACTTGCTAACCGTCTACTTAATTTCAGTAACCCTTTCATTTAGTAGCCGTATACATAGCAATATATATCCACTCGCAACAATCCGACCTACGAAAATGTATCGTTGAAATCCAAATGTCAACAATATAAATCTCATAGAATATTATTATTTTAATTTATCAAAAATAGCATATATATCGGACACTTATATAAACCTATAAAACACCTTATGATATAGGCCGATATAACAGTTTAAGGATACATAAAAAGCTTAACATATCCCTTAATCTATTCATACATACAATAGAAAATCTACCATTTTTAGTCATTTCAGTTTGTTGTTTATGATTAAAATTTTCAAAAAACAATAACCGTTACATGTAAAAATATGTTACATTAAAAGGGAACTAATGTTCTTATTTAAAAGGAGGCATTTCCATGATAAATGAACCCATTATCGTAAAAAAAGAAGCTTTCCAAACAATCGGCGTTTCGGTTACGACGACTAATGAAATAGAGGCATCTACTGAAGGAAAAATCCCCGGGCTTTGGAACAAATACTTTCAAGAACAAATGATATATCACATCCCAAATCAACAAACGAAAGAAATATTCGCTTTCTACTCAAACTATGAATCAGATGAAACTGGTACATATACATTTACAATCGGTATGCCCGTTTCTTCATTAGAAGATGTTCCTGAAAATATGACAACTTTAACAATACCTGCCGCTACATATGCGGTATTTACAACGAGAAAAGGTCCAGTTGCTGAAGTCGTTTGCGAAGCTTGGGAATATATTTGGCAATGGTCGAAAGAAAATAAACGTGCCTTCACAACAGACTTTGAGCTTTACGCCGAAAGAGCATTAGACCCAAATCATGCACAATTGGATATTTATATTGCGTTAGCCTAAAAAAAGATGCCCATTCGGCATCTTTTTTTGTCGTTAAATAGCTACTGGGCAAATCCATTATTATTGTCTACAATGAGAAAGTGCAGTATAGAAATATTAGAAACTGTATAAAGTGAAACTATACTCAGCGGAGGGCATCTCCCATTGAGTATTAGCCCTCACCAATCGGGCGTTTACTGGTTTTTCAGTTTAAATTTGTCACATAGAAAGGAAGCAATATGGAGGAACTACAACAAAATAAAACTGCTTTAGAAGGAAGCGGAAAACCGTTATTAAAAAATACGAATTTCCTTTTTCTTTGGGCAGCTACTCTTTTTTCAAGCTTTGCTTTAGCCTTTTTTACTTTTTCACAAACGTGGTACATAGCAAAAACATTAAACCTTGAAGCTTCACTCGGTGTTGTTTTCGTAGCTCTTAGTGTTCCAAGGCTTATTTTTATGATTATCGGCGGCGCTGTAGCTGATAAATTCCCGAAAAAAAACATTATGTTTTACTCCAATATTATTCGAGCGATTCTTGTCGCAACCATTCTCACATGGTTTATCGTTGGTGATGTAACACTATATACATTTGCTTTATTCGCTTTATTCTTTGGACTTGCTGATGCTTTTTTCTGGTCAGCTGACGGATCAATCTTACCTGAACTTGTAGAAAAAAGCCGTTTAACACAAGCAAACTCACTTACACAAATGACGAACCAAGCATCGGTCATCTTAGGCCCTGTACTTGGTGGAATTCTGATCAAATTTACAAACTACGAGACAATATTTTCCATTACAATTTTATTACTGATTGTCGCAGCCATACTCGTTCAAAAAATACAATTTACGATGCCAGAACTAAAAGATACAGATAAAGGTATGTTCACTTCTATTAAAGAAGGAATCTTATATGTAAAGGAATCGCCATTCCTTTCAACTTTCCTTCTTTGTAGCGCCTTTTTAAATTTATTTTTAATTGGTCCGATGCAGGTCGGTTTCCCGCTTTTCGTTAAAAATGTTCTGCACGGTGACTCGCTCCATTTCAGTTACTTAGAAGCATCTGTAGGCGGCGGAATGGCAATAGGCGCTGTCATTGTCGGTTTAAAAAATATTAATCGTAGACGCGGACTATTTTGCATTATCATGATGCTACTGTCTGGTGTATTCTTCTTATCCATCAACTTTAGCACCGTACTTTGGCAAGCATTATTAGCCGGCATGTTTTATGGTATTACAATTGCAATGGCTATCGTTCCGCTTATGGCGATGATTCAATCGACAGTAAAAGAGGAAATGATGGGACGCGTAATGAGCTTACTTATGCTATCATCAATGGGCTTTATCCCGCTCTCTTATGCATTCACATCAATCGCACTTGCAATGGGAATTCCAATCGTAACCGTTATGAAAAGCGGTGCAATTGCTGTTATCGTCTTCGTACTATTTGTAGCGATTCGTGTCCCAGTTGTAAGAAAGTTCGATTAGCTACTTGGAGTCATGTGTTATACGCATGGCTCCTTTTTAAACGGATCAAATAACGGTATCCCCTTACTTCGTCTCACAGCTGCTCCCCATTCTAGTCCAACCTCTAAAAATAGATCCCGCACTGTACTATATAAAAGCGCCTTAACATTTTTACGGATTTCCCCATATTTATACGCTCTCACAACACTCTTTACTCGCCAAATGAAATTTCCATACACTTCTTCATCAGCTAATATTTGCTCTAGCAAAACACCTTGCTCTAGTAACCCGCTCTTTTTATAAGCAAGCTCCACCTTACTCCACAGTAAGTTAATCTTCTTCGGGTTACTTGTCATTGGCACAAGTGCGTATATAAAAGGCTTTGGTATATCGTGACGACAATACGTTTCATCAAGCTCGTACGTTCCTTTTCTTTTCTCTTTTATTTGTGGAATGTTTTTAGAAAGAATTGTTTCCCCCTCGCTTTTTTGCTCCTTTCCGCTACAACCAGCTGCATAATCCTCACTTTCACATGCGGACATTTTCATACGGTCATCCATGCGGTCAATTGCAGACGCAAGAAATACATATAAGTTCGCACTATACCCACCGCGCTTATGTCTTTCTTTTGTTGCAACACGCTTTATAATTCCTAGTTCCTCTAACTTTGCAATTGAACGGCGTACTGTACGAATACTCTTTCCAACATTCTTCGCAATCGTCTCCATTAACGGACAGGCGACTCCTACTGTTTTTTGTTTCTCATTCACCGCATACTTTCCTAAAAAATGAATAATGATAGCATCAGTTTTATTCAATTGAAATCGATAGCACTTCAAAACTTGTTTTTGATATGTATTAAACTCTTCTTTACTTCGAAATTCACTGTATGGTTTCATTAAATTATATAAGCTTCCCATTTATATCACCTCATTTATAAGTAAGAGGCAGGAAGAGAATTTGGCGTGGAATTTAATATTTTTTAATGGAGATGAAAATATGATCGTAATTAGCGCTTGTTTAGGTGGTATCGCTTGTCGATATGACGGAAATGACAATCTCGTTTCAAAAATAGAGGAGCTACTACAACAAGAAGATACAGTCCTCATTTGTCCTGAAGTATTAGGAGGACTGCCAACACCTCGTCCTTCTGCTGAAATTATTGGCGGGAATGGCGACGACGTTTTGGACGGAAAAGCGAAAGTGATAACAAAAGATGGTGAAGATGTCACAGAAGCTTTCGTAAATGGTGCTTATAAAGCATTAGAACAAATTAAAAATTTACACCCAGAATATATTATTTTAAAGGAACGCAGCCCATCTTGTGGCAGTTCTACGATTTACACTGGAGAATTTAACGGCAATAAGCAAGTTGGTTACGGAGTAACTACTGCTTTATTTAAAAGACACGGATTTAAAGTCATTTCAGAAGAAGAATTTGAAAACAAAAAAAGGAATTGACCCTGTTCGTCAATTCCTTTTTACCTGTCTTATTTCACACTTAATTTTTCTTTCACTTTCGCTGGAAGCTCGTCTTTCTTCACTTCTTCCCAAGCTGATACACCTTTTTTATCTGAATGATATACACGTAGAAATGCTTCTTTACGAAGATTTTTTTGTGCATTAAATTCTAATTCTTTCTCTTTACCGTCTTTATCAAATCCAGTTAGTTTATATTGATAATCTTTATATGGTTCACCATTACTAGACTTACCATTATACTCTTTTCCATCTACTGTAATTTGAACGTAATACTCATCTTTACCCATACGGTTTAAATCACAACCAACTAACAAGCTTGCGAATACAACTAAAATACTAAACAGTGCAATGTACCTTTTCATTTCCTTCACCTCATATGTTTTTTCTTATATTCTTATCTTAAAGCCCAGAGCTTAAAGAAGAAATTCAAAAACATGACATGAACATTACACTTTTGTAAGATAATAATTATTTCTTCACTTTAGAAATTGTCATTCCATCACCAATTGGAACGAGTACAGATTCTAAATGCGGGTGGTTTGCTATCATTTCATTAAACTTCTTCATAACTTCTGTATAACGTTTTTGTTTCGCACGCTCATCAGCTACACTACCGCCAATAACGTCTTTCACCCCAATTTCGCCACTTATCACGTAATTTCCTTATACCGTTTATTACGCCTTCTATTATGCCCTCAATTATAATCTCTATTACAAGATATCTTACTAAACTAATAATAGGTTTAATTACGTATCTCCCTATGAATTCAAAAATATCCTCCATCATATTTTCCTCCTTCTTTCAAAAGAAAGCTGCTACTACTCCGCGTCCTTTTACGTCCAGTTACAACTGCTGCCCTACTGCGGTATATGCCAACAAGAATAATGCGACAACAACATCCACAATAACGCTATTGAATTTGGAAGAGACTTCGGTAAATACTATAGTTAACATGGCTAATAAAATTATTTTTCCATCTATATTCGGGTATGCTCCCAAAAACTTTATAAAATCAACGACAACTTTACTACAACTCTTCCCATAACTAGTTTATTATCGTGGTAAACCATCTTCCACTACATCCGTAACAGTTCCATTCGGTTCAAAGATTACACGTAATGATCCTTCTCCACCATAACCAGTATAATCATATACTGAATAAGATTTATATTTCTCAATCACATGTGGCTGTCCAATTGCAGCTTTTACCTGATTCGCGGGCATACCTTTTTTTATTTTCAAATAGTGATTGTAACTTACTGCTGCCGAATTGTTATTTACATCTTTATACCACGGTACACGATCGTTTTTTTCTTCATATTCCTTTACAGGCTCTTCAATACGTTTCGTAGATACCCGATTCTCTTTCTCTTTATCTTTATCTGTATCCTTTATAGCAGTACGTTCAATATTCACAACGTAACCATATGTATTTAATTCAACTATAATTTCATATGTACCATCCGTATCTTTTTCAGTATAAAATACGCGTTTTTCATTGTTATTATAATGTTTTACGTTCTCACCACCGTAGTCAATCGTATTAAGAATATCCGTATACGTCATACCTTCCTCAATCTTTTGAGATTCATCATGAGAAATATAACGCTTCTGTGATGATGGAGCGTCCTCGTCTTTAATACTTTCACGTTTGCTCGTAGTCATAGGTGTTTTCTTCTGATCTTTTAGTACGTCACCTTCCGCCTTCGCTGGTTGCTTTGCTCCTACTTTTGTTAATACGTCTGTATCGCTAGAACAAGCTCCCAAAATCGATACTGTAGTCAACGCCATCCCTACTATAAGTACTCTCTTAAATGACTTCACTCTAATCCCCCCGGTATTTTTTAATATCTAGTAATCAACGTATTTTAATTAATACGGAACTATTCAGTTCTATACAATTTGCTATAGCCTTCTCCCTCATGCACCTTTTTTATATAAAATGAAACTTTAATCAGTAGGGCTCTTACTGCCCGTTAATGCGGGATAAATCTACCTAGCAGTAATAACCGATGCAACTACAGCTAGTCCGAACATAATCCCCAATCATCTTCGTTACAAATATTAACATTAAATATAACTAATAAATAGTATAATTCTGCTATTCATTTACATTTCTGTTGCATAATCTTGTCTTAAACGAACAATATGAAAGTCGAATTTACAACATTTATCATATATTCTATATATAATAACATTCAAATAAAATTCTAAAGTAACTTTGCACTCTTCTGGCTTACCAGCATTCGTCGCTGTACGGAAAGATGATCCAAATCTGCATGATGCGATTGCGTTTAGATAATCAATCGTGAATTATGCGTTCAATTTAAAGCAGGTTAAAAAATAATAACTCCTTATTCAATTAACATATGCATTAGTTTAACAACCTAATGCTGCTGTACCAACTGATAGTTTAGTTTTTAATATGTGAAAAGGGATTTCTAAATGATGAATTGAATATATATTTATTGTTTACTCGTTTTTAAGAGGTTCCTTTATGGGAGATAAGCTTTACTATATTCCTGTACTTCGCACAGTTCTATAATAACTAATAGTGATGCTATGACAAGATTTTCTATTAGTGAGATAAAGTATTTTTCAATTCATTTATTATAAATTGCAACTCTCGTCCTCAAGAATTATTTCTTTTGGGTGAAAGTTTTTTTATTATATAAGTTTCATTCTGTCCTAATTTAAAGGTTTCGAGAGGAGAAATGATATGAACCCTATTTTATTAGATGTTCCGTTACAAATAGAAACAGATAGACTCATTCTTCGAGCACCACTTCAAGCAGGTGAAGGGAATGTAGTACACGAAGCTATTAAAGATTCAATTAGTGAATTAAAGCAGTGGTTGTCTTTATTCCAGTCCATTCCTACTGTTGAAGAAACGGAAATTCTCCTGAGAAATGCGCATATAGATTTTTTGAAAAGAGAAAGCTTTCGCTATCTTATCTACCATAAGGAGACGAAGGATTTTATTGGAACCGCTAGCCTTCACGGAATTGATTGGAAGGTTTCTAAATGTGAAATTGGATACTGGATTAGCACGCAATTTAGTGGCAATGGATATATGACAGAAGTAGTAAATGCGTTAATAAACCTTGGATTTCAGTTATTCAAATTTAGAAGGATTGAAATACGATGTGAACGTAATAACACGAAAAGTCGTGCGATTCCTGAAAAACTAGACTTTGAACTTGAAGGGATATTACGTAATGAAGATTTTTCAGCTGACGGCAAACAACTAACTGATACTTGCATCTATGCAAAGATAAAGTGAAACTTTAATTAGCCCGTACTAATCGCACTTTTACGACAAAAAAAAGACCTTTTTAACGATTTCATCCATCGTTAAAAAGGCCTTTTTCTATTTCGGCTAAAACCTTAGCACTCTTCTGGCTTACCAGCATTCGTAGCTGTACGGAAAGATGATCCGCATCCGCATGATGCGATTGCGTTTGGATTGTCGATTGTGAATCCGCCACCAAGCATAGATTGTTTATAATCAATTTTTACTCCTTTAACAATTGGAGCACTTTCTGTATCGATAACAAATTCAACACCGAAAAACTCAAGAACTATGTCGTCTTCTTTTGGTTCTACTTCAAATCCTAAGCCGTAAGAAAGGCCAGTACATCCGCCGCCATGTACAGCAAGGCGCACGTACTTCTCTCCATCTTCAGCATCTTTTAACATATCTTTAATTTGAAAAGCTGCTTGTTCTGTTACTTCAATCATGAAATACACCATCCTTTCTGTTCTCATTCTATTATACATCTTTACGCTTCTATCTTGTACTCATACACTCCGCGGCAAATTACTTCCGCAGGTCCTTTCATTAACACGTTTCCTTCTTCTGTCCAAGCAATCATTAAATCGCCGCCAGCTAAATGAACGGTAATTTCTTTACCACGTTCCATCTTCCCATTCAAAATAGCAGCTACAACTGCAGCGCATGCCCCTGTTCCGCAAGCTTGCGTTACACCAGAACCACGTTCCCAAACACGGAAATTCATTTCTTCATCGTTTAAAATCTCGATAAATTCAACATTCACTCGCTCTGGGAACATTTCATGTGTCTCAAGAACTGGACCAAGTGTTGTAAGAGGTGCTTTCTCTACATCCTCAACAAAAATAACCGCGTGCGGGTTCCCCATTGAAACAGCCGTAAATGCATAACGATGATTATTGTATAAGAAGTTTTCACGAATAAATGGTGTTTCACCTTCACCGAGCATCGGTATTTCTGCACGTGTTAGACGCGGTGCTCCCATATCGATTTTCGCTAATTTCACGACACCATCTTCTACTGTTACTTCAGCCGTTACAATACCAGCTAACGTTTCAATTGTGAAAACTGTTTCTTCTACTAGTTTATGCTCATACGCATATTTCGCTACGCAGCGCAAACCATTACCACAGCTCTTTCCTTCTGATCCGTCATTATTAAACATACGCATTTTCACCGGAGCTACATCAGACGGACAAATTAAAATCATTCCGTCTGCTCCAATACCAGTATTAATATTTGAAACCTTTTCCGCCACAAGAGCTAAATCTTCTTCAGGAATTTGCTCTTCAAACATATTTACATATATATAACTATTGCCAAGACCATGCATTTTTGTAAAAGAAAATTGGCTCATTTGTATTCACTCCAAAAATAATTTGTTATTTTAAGTATAGAATGCATGCTTTTAGAACACAATATGAATGTCCCCCGTTTCTCATATTTGACAACGTTTGGCGATGAGCCACTCTTACACACATTGTGTAAGAAAAAAGCCCTTCTAAAAGGGCCTTTTTTTATTTATCTCCAGTATTAACCTACCCTCCAAAATAACGTTTTATCTAAATTAAAATGAAAAAGGCGTTGCTCATTCGCAACACCTTAAAACATTGGATTTTCATCCAAATAATCATATACATTATTTACAAGCTCTTCTACTGTCGCACCTTGTACAACTTCACCATTCACAAGTGCAAATGGTCCTTCAAAACAAATACCACAATATCCTAAACAACCATATTCCATTACATCTAAATTCGGATCTTTTTCTAATTTCTCTAACGCTGCTTGTGAACCACTTGCAAGGTTACCTACACAAAATTCAATTAATGGTTTAATCAAAATTCTCCCCCCTGTACTACAAAACAAATTACCTTCTGACTTCATCTATAAGAAGAAAACTAAGCTGTCTCTTGTTGTTTTCGTTATACATCCTAAACTATTTAGTTACTTCACTATTTCACTTCAAAGTAGATGATTTTATTTTATATAACATGCTACTTGCAATGAAATAGTAACTAAAAAGGCAAAACAGTTTACTTTACTTTTCTTCTTATTGTACAACAGAGTATTCATTCATGCATTGTTATTTGTTCACAAATTCGATATAATTTGATTGAGTAAAGTCAAAATATTTTATTAATATAAAATTTTATGATTAGGGGATATTTCAACAGAAAAGGGGTAATCCATCATGAAACACCTCGTAATACTAGGTGGCGGCTACGGTGGAATGAGAATTCTGCAACGGCTACTTCCAAGCAACCAACTTCCGGATGATGTACAAGTGACATTAATCGACAAAGTACCATATCATTGTTTCAAAACTGAATATTATGCATTAGTTGCGGGTACTATTTCAGAAACGCATATTCGTATACCGTTTCCTGAGCACCCACGCCTCAATATTCAATACGGCACAATAACAAATATTGATCTCGAAGAAAAAGCGGTTCATCTCGATGGCGGCGAAGCGATCCAATATGATGATTTAATTATCGGGCTTGGCTGTGAAGATAAATATCATAACGTTCCTGGGGCGAAGGAATATACACATAGCCTACAATCGATTGAACAAACACGTAAAACATATGAACAATTAAATAGTCTAGAACCAAACGCAACTGTAGCAGTTGTTGGCGCCGGCTTAAGCGGCGTTGAAGTAGCAAGTGAACTTCGCGAAAGTCGTTCTGATTTAAAAATCTATTTATTTGATCGAAAAGATAGAATTTTATTCCCGTATCCAGAGAAATTAAGTAGATACGTAGAAGAATGGTTCGTAAAACATAAAGTTAATATTATAAGAAACTCTAACATTACAAAAGTGGAACCAAATATTGTGTATAACCACGATGAACCACTTGAATGTGATGCAATCGTCTGGACAGCTGGTATTCAAGCAAATGAAGTTGTTCGAAACCTTCCAGTTGAACAAGATGGTAGCGGACGGGTTGTCTTAACTAAATATCATAATATTCCAAACAACGAGCACGTTTACGTTGTAGGAGATTGCGCAGCACTTCCACATGCACCATCTGCCCAACTTGCTGAAGGTCAAGGAGAACAAATTGTCCAAATATTATTAAAACGTTGGAATAATGAACCACTCCCTGATGAACTACCTGTTATTAAATTAAAGGGTGTTCTAGGATCTCTTGGTAAAAAGCATGGATTCGGTTTACTCGCAAATCAACCATTAATGGGACGTGTACCAAGATTATTAAAATCCGGTCTTCTTTGGATGTACAAATATCATAAGGGTTAATACTTTACAGGCTGTCTACTATGTAGGCAGCTTCTTTGCATCAGTTTTTAAAAATTATCAGACACATCTTTCTCAATATGTATAATGATTTATTTTTCATTTTAATATTAAAAACTATCGATGAATAGTGTATGCTATTTGTAAGTTGTTTTATTATTTCCTTTAAGACCGAATTCATTCGGTCTTATTTTTTATGTGATAAATACTTTTATAGGAGGCATTACATTCCACTTATGAACTTATCGAAACTAAACAATCGAATAGAAGCGAAAAAGAAAGAGTTAATCTATCTCGTTGAACGATACGGATTCACTCATGATAAAGTGATTTCTTTCAGCCAAGAATTAGATCGTTTACTTAACTTACTAATAAAACTTAAAACGAAGAAAAAACGTTGTTCGTTATAACCATTTCTCCCTCTTTTTTTGATACGATATAACTAGAATCAGAAAGGAGCGATTTATGTTTATATTAAAAGACGTTATATATAAAGATATACTACACATTCCTTATTTACAGATTCAAAAAGAAAAGATCACTTGCATTATCGGTGAAAGCGGAAGCGGAAAAAGCACGTTGCTTCGCATGTTAAACGATTTACAATCTCCAACATCCGGCACAATTGAATATAACGGAAAATTAATTTCTGATTATCCGCCTATTCAATTACGTCGTGAAGTAGTTATGCTTGGGCAAACTCCACCTATTTTTGATGGAACCATTAAAGACAACCTATTAATGGGACTTCGTCTTTCTGAAAAATCATTTCCAAATGATGATGCCCTACGGAGTGCGTTACAAACCGTTAGCTTAGACAAGCAATTAGAAGATAGCGCCTCCTCATTATCCGGCGGTGAAAAACAAAGACTTGCCTTTGCTCGTATTGTACTTATGGATCCGCCTGTTTATTTATTAGATGAACCCACTTCAGCACTAGACAGTGATACAGAACGCCGCGTTATGAAACAATTTACTGAACTAGCACGAAAAAAGAAAAAAACAGTTATTTTCATCACGCACTCGCAACAACTTCCAGAAGAAATTGCAGACGATATTATTGAAATTAGTAAAACAAACGGTGCAACTAGAAAGGAAGTGCTCTCAGTTGAAGGGCGTTATTGAACTCCAAATTTGGCAACTTGCCGCTGCCTATATTTTCATTCTTATTTTAATTGGACTCGTAAAATTAAAAGGAATACCTCGTGAGAAACAAATTACGATTGCAACATTCCGTATGACCATTCAGCTCGTACTTGTTGCATATGTCCTTACATACGTATTTGAAAACAGTAATCCATTTTATACAATTGCTCTTATTACTTCTATTACTACCTTTGCAATTTTTAATATTTATAAACGAGTTAACATCCCAATGTCTAAAGAATTAAAACGAGTAGCTGCCCTTTCCATGGTCGCTGGATCAATTGGACCACTTCTACTATTTATTTTTGTTATTATCGGTCATGACCCTTGGTATGCTCCGCAATATATCGTCCCTATTACAGGAATGTTAGTTGGGAATGCCATGACTGGCGTTTCTCTCGGTGCAAATACGTTCTTAAACAATATGAAATCAAAAAGAGGTCAAATTGAAGGTGCACTTATGCTCGGCGCAACACCGAAAGAAGCTGCTGCTCCGCTCATTCGAGACGCTTTTGATTCTGCTATTTTACCGACGATCAATTCTATGGTCGGAATGGGGATTATAAGCTTACCAGGCATGATGACTGGTCAAATATTATCCGGTGTATCACCATTCACAGCCATTCAATATCAAATCGCCATCATACTCGGTATTTCAGGAAGTACCGCTTTCGCTGTCATCATCTTCTTACAGCTCGGATATAAAACATTCTTTACTAAGCGATGTCAGTTGAAAGAAATTGACTATGGTGCACGGTGAATCGTGCGTAGTTCACGATGAATGAAATTATATTAACGATTTTTTCAATATATCTATCATAACTTGCAATATATCAACGATTTTTCAAATATATCTATCATAACTCAGAATATATCAACGATTTTGTACGAAATATCGATTTACCGACAAAAAGTGACATAATAAAAAGAGGAGGCTATTCGCCTCCTCTTTTTATTTGTACTACGCCTTCTTAACGAACTGTGATTTTAACTTCATAGCTCCGAAACCGTCGATTTTGCAATCGATATCGTGATCGCCATCAACTAGACGGATACTCTTTACTTTCGTACCGATCTTCACAACTGAAGAAGTTCCTTTTACTTTTAAATCTTTAATAACAGTAACAGCATCGCCATCTTGAAGAACGTTTCCGTTCGCATCTTTTACAACTTTTGCACCATCATTATTTTCAGCTTCTGCGTCTTGGCCCCACTCATGAGCACATTCTGGACATACGAAAAGAACGCCATCCTCATACGTATATTCTGAATTACATTTTGGACAATTTGGTAAAGTAGCCATAAATTCATTTCCTCCGTTCATTATTTATACGTAAAAATCAAAATTGATGTTTACATCTCGATAAATAAAATTTGTATAGCATTTCTTTATAGTGCCATAGTCTCACGTTATTGACAAGCCTACCTCAAATTCTCATTTTTTATTGTATTTTACAAATTTTCAATTCGTATGCCTTTTTTCTATTTGTTCTTCTACTAATTTTAAAAATCTTCGTTGTGCATTTTTATTTTTTACGAGCAATCGAACTCTTAACTTACTTTGTAAATATGAACGAACTTTGTAGTTCGTAATAAATAATTTTCGATACTTCTCGTCTTCATACATCATTCGAAACCATTCATACTGCTGCAAGTAAAGTATGTTAGCATCAATCTTTTTCGTGTGTAAACCCGTACTTAAACTAATAGATCCTATTAGAGCTTCTATTAATGCTGAAATCATTTCTCTCCCCCTAATAAATAAAAGAAGAACCTTCACAAGATTCTTCTTTTCAAAATGAACGAGTTCCCTCTAGAAACCCCAATTATTTTCTTCAATATAAATTTGATATTCTTCTACTTCTTCTTCACTTAACTTCTTATTATTTTCATATACCTCTTGCCACTCGAAATAATCTTCATCGAAATAAACAGCAAATTTAATTTTCACGTTTTTCTTCTCTGTATAATCATAGCCAGTAAACTCTACTACATCATAATCTTTTTCTTTCTTCACAAACTTCCAGGTTGGATTATCAGTCATAATCTCTAAAGTAACCCCTTCACCAGTTGAACGAACAACGTTTTTAATATTCGGCTCAGTTGGTAAAAGAGAAAGTCCGAGCATAGCTCCGCCAAACACAATCCCGACTATAACTTGTAAACCAATCATACCAGCTACACTAGCGCCACCCTTAGATTGTAAGAAATACGCCTTCTTATGATCAGGCGCATCTTCTCCCTTACGAAAAACACGAACAGCATGCTTATAATATAAACGGTTTCCTTGCCATCCAGTAAATATCATCATTCCTAATTGAAGAGCTAAACTAAATGTTACATAAATCCCCTCTGGAATATCTATAAAAGGGGTTATAACTATACTAGGTATAGCCAATAACGCAAATATAATAAATAACTTATACATTTTGCGATAAGCTAACCAAAAGGTTGGGAAGAAAAAGGCTACCCAATTCCATGTATTCCCTTGCGCAGGGTTTTCTACTTTACCCCACTTAAAATCATAATAAGCTGTATTCTTTTGAACAACTTTATGTAATTCTTGTTGAGAAATTGTTTCTTGTAAAACAGTGTCCTTCACGTACATCATCCTTTTCTTATTTCTATATACATTTATTGTATATGGACAAAATGAAGGAATCTAACAAAAAGTACACATATTTCATAAAATTGAACGGAAATCGAATATATTCCGACAATTATCCGTTTCTTATTTCATTTTACTTTTAAATATATTAAAATAATCATGTATCATATATTTAATACACTAAGTTAATTATTTTATATATTCACTAAAAAGGATGCATCAAAATCATTTTTATACATCTTTTTTAGTGAATATATACTACTATTTTAAAACAAACATCTCGACTTAAGAGAGCTCACAAATTAACCTTCTATTATTTCAAACATATTTCCACTTACACAACTAATGAATAGTCCATTATTAACTTCCTCAATTGATACAATAAAATCTATTACAACAACATTTTTAGGAAGTTTAATTATATCTTTTACTTCGCCACATTCAGCATCAAGTATTATCAATTCTAAATTTGAAGTTGCAATGTAAATTTCTCCATCTTTATATAACAGAACCTCTGTAATATCATGTAGAATAGTATTGTTCCAAAGCACTTTACCTGTTTGAATATTAATACCACAAATTCTGCCTTCTCCTAAGGACAATACCATCATCTCTCCGATAAGAAATGGAGGCAATTCAATTTCAAAAGACATATTTACTTCATATAACTTTTGACCGCTCTTATGATCATAACATTGTATTTGTCTACTTACCCCTTCATATCCATACTCAGTTCTTGTTAATAGTATTGTCGCTTCCGTTGATCCAATGCAAGCGTACCATACCTCATCAAAAGCTTTTTCGAAAATTAAGTTACAACCTTCTTTTCCATATTCCCACTTTTGTAATACCTCTATTGCTACACATATAAAATGTTCATTAGTTAAAGTAACTGGTTCATTTGGATTACAATCTTCAATCATTTGTTTCCATAGTGTAGAAGCGTTTAATAATTGAATGGCAATTGCAACATTACTATATGCATCAACTTCGCCATCTTCATCAAAAGGATTCCCTGCTAATACATAGTAATCTGGGCCAAGATGGCACTGCAATTTTTCTCCTCCGACTCGAACATTCTTTTCCCATACTTTTACTCCACTTTCAAGCTCTAATAAAACATTGTAGCCTTCTTGTGTAATAACTAGTAAACGTGGTAACTCTTCTCCCGTAGTTTTTACATCTTGTATAATATGCCCTTCTATTTCTAAATCCCATAGAAGCTCTCCACAACTTGATGAAATAGCATACAATTTCGCAATACTTTCTCCAAATCTATTTGCATGCCAAATAATTACGACACCATTCACAGTAATGCAATTACAATCTTCTACTATTGGAATACGGCACTGCCAAATCTCTTCTTTCGTTTCACTATCGAGTTTACGAATTCTGTGGTTATTTTCCTCTACATAAAAGATACTCTTCTTATCATGAGATAGTACCGGAGTAAATATCGGTTCAACCTCTCTCCCTTTTAAATACTTCCATTTTAATTCATACTTGTCACTTGTAGAATGATAAGTTCGATACATAATTTCGTCATTTCCATTTACAAGTTTAGGAACAAATGGATCAATTTCTAACATTCTATGGTAAGCATCTTTGATTCGAAAAGAATCAACTCCACTCATGTAAATCTGCCCTATCTCCTTTTTAAGAAACGAAAAGAGTACTCGTAAAAATTGCTCGCTATCAACACTAGCTAACTTCTTGCCTCTCTGATTAATAATGAGAAACTCCCCATCTTTCTTCTTAAATTCCATCTTTTTTTCATATTCATTTAAGAAAATTGTAGCGTCATCATATTTAAAAACCTCGATACAAGCATCAAACAACTGACAAATCGGTCCTATTATGTCTGTTTTTTCTTCAAACACAATTCTCTCATCTATACTAAGTACTATTTCTCCAGCATTTTCTGTCGGCAGTTTATTTAGTTCGATTTGAAACTTTTTCATTATTTCCTCCCTTTTAATCACATTGAAATACTATTTTATTTCTCGCACATTCCCCTTCACTTTCTCAATAATATCTTCTATACGTTCCGCTATACATTCCAGCTCCCAGTCTCCCTCACCGTGCATAGCTGTATAAACCGGACAATCCTCATCATTACTATCTACAAAAATCGGGTCTCCAAGATATGAATCTATCCCTATTACAATCCATCCTTCTTTCCAATCTCCTTCTTCATTCCCGACTAAGCTTTGTCCTTCTTCATCAAAACTATAACCAAGTTGCCCTTCTTCTATTTCTTCACTATTAAACAATTCTATCGTCATAGGTTCAGATTCATACTCTAGCTCAATTTCATTATCCTCAGCACGATCTACATGTGCTAAAAGTTGTTTAATTTTATTATGGTTAATCATGTTATCTTCTCCATTCTATCTTTTTAAAATCTAATTTTATTCATAATGAGCTGCCGCAAGTAACATTTGAGCAATAAACTTCCATGGAATATTTTCTGGAAACTTCTCTCCTTGATTTATATAAACCGATTCACAAGAACCTAACCAACTATTTAATGCCTCTAAATAAGTCTCTACCTCTACATTTTCCCATTCATCTTTATTCACTTTAAAATCCTTTTGGAGGTATACAAGAAATTTTAATAAATCTTCTTTAGAATTTACGTGATCGAGGTATTCATACACATCCATACTCCGTCCCTCCCTCTATTGCGTGTTATCTAAACTAACTATAATATATGACATAAGATTCTTAAAACTATTATTTGAGGTGACCGAATATGAAGAGTACAATTTGGGCAGACGATGACTATTTAAAACTAGCACCCATTAACGATGAACTAATCAAAAAAGCAGAAGAAGTACTGAACGTAAAGCTTCCAGAATCATACATAAACCTTCTAAAAGAACAAAATGGGGGAACTCTTCGTCTTGATACTCACCCTACTTCAGAGCCGAATTCTTGGGCAGACGATCACGTTAATGTTTCTGGCTTATATGGCATTTCTTTTGATGAAAATGAATCTAGTATTTTAGAGAGCCGTTATTTAATTCAGGAATGGGAAATGCCTGAGAATCTCGTACTCTTGTCTGGTGATGGACATACATGGATTGCATTAGACTATCGAAATGTAGCTGAAAATCCCCCAGTTATATTTATCGATAATGAGTTTGAGGAAATTATTGAATTAGCACCTAACTTTGAAAGTTTCTTACAAAACTTAACTACGTATGAATATGACGAAGAATAAGTCTCGCTCTAAAAAGGATCGAGATTTCATTACAAATTTACACGCCACTTTAAAACCACTCGGCTTTAAGAAAAAAAGACATACATTTTTCATAGCTGAAAATGGATTTTATAAGCTCATTAACATACAAAAAAGCCAGTTTGGAGATGACTTTTATATAAATATAGGAGTCCACCCTATCGGTCTACCGCAGCTTATTACAAACCAATTACAATTAAAAGAAAACATTTCAATATTCGATTGCATTCTACAAACGAGAATAGAGCCTATACATATCAAACAGAACTAGTTATTGCATAATGTTTCACATGAAACTATCGAAATTCCGAATTACCTTTCTACTATTTTCGACTGGTTTCAAACGTGGGCATCTTATGAAAATTTAGTGGAAACAAATATACATTCCATTACTCCTGTACTAGCTGTCGTTCCAATATTACGAGAAAAAGCGTTTCTACTTCTTACTTGTTTTTCTTTCTACAAATTAAAACAGTACGAACAAGCTACTCGCTACTTACAGCAATATTTACATTGCGCCGTGCATCTGAATACCGAGGAAAAAGAGCCCCTATTCTTTCATGAAGTTGATATGTATATGAAAAAGCTAGTAGAAAGTGCAATGTGATTTCACATTGTGCTTTCTACTAGTGCTTTATCACAATTTTATATCCTATCCTACAACTCCCAAGTAATATTCATTTCTTCAAATGAGTCCTTACTAACTTCCAATCCTTCGCTATCTTCCGTTCCAATCATTGCTATTTCTTCTTTAGACAACTTAATTTCCTCATTTGGACTTTGGATTTTTTTCTTATACACGAGTTGTAAAAGCTCTATTTGTTCCTCTGTCAGTTCATACTCTTCTTCCAGTCTTTCTATTGCTGATTCTGTATCAAGTAATGGAATTTCTAATAAGAATCCGCCGTGCTCTTCCATCTCTTCAAATGAATCAATTGAATACGCACCGCTATCCTCAATCCAAAATGCAGTTGTAATCAAAGGAACTGTTTCGCCTTCTACTTCTTCTAATACGTATTGAAGTGCTTCTTCTTTCGCAATATCTATTACTTCCGAAGGTGCCCCTTCAAAATAATTTTTCGCATCAATCCACTCATCAATTCTCTCGCTATTCACATCTTGAAGACATACAATCGTGTAATTCGGATGAAACGTAATTGTCCCTTGTCCGCCTTGGCTATCTTGCATACTATAGTTAAATCCATCCCATGAACTTTCATGTGAGAAATCTGGACAATGCGCTACATTAATTGCATGGGCAATCGCATTTAAAACGCAGCCTTTCCATAGTTGTTCTTTATCTATATGTAATTTATATTTACTCATCATCTTCCCCGCCTACATATTTTTTTATATTATCTGTCGAATTCTCATTCCTTGTAAAGTACTTTTACGGTATGTAACAACATGAAATAACAGTAAACGATTTTTTTAAGGTGAAATTTCAAATAAAATTCCGATGCTTTATTACTTCTATAAATTGTATTGATTATAATCTCATTCAAATAAAAAAAAGCGGTCATATCCCTATGACCGCTTTTTTTTATTCTATTGTAATGCTCCAATCTCCGTCAGCTTTAACACCAAAGCTATACATTCCTGTGTCTTGGAATACTTGAGAAGCTGATCCCTCATAACTTCCAATTTTGTTAACAAGCAAGTTTTTATCATTCACTTTAATAATAAAGTTTCTTGAGCCCGTATGTTTAAGTTTAATTATGTGGTTACCACTTGGTACTTCGATAAATACCACATCGTCCCCATGACCGCTAACTGTGCCTGGTGCTTTTTCTGTATTTGGAGAAGCCTTTTGGGTTACCGAGCTACTCCAACCTCCACTTGATTTCACTTCTAAATAGTACTCTCCAGATGAAGGAACCGTTGTTTGGACTGTTCCTTTATAGCTCCCAATAGTATTTACTAATAATTGAGTAGCTGTACCCGAAGAATCTTTTAGATGAACGATGAAGTTTCTTGAACCTTGATTGGTAAACTCAAAGAATGCTAAACCTGAATTCAAATTAATTTTACTTGTAACAGAATCTCCAGATCCTTCTAGTTTTTGTTTACTATTATTGTATGATTCTTCAAGTTTTTTCTTTAACTCTTCCTGCTCTTTTTCTTTAATAATCCTTTGCTCTTCTTTAATTCTAACTTCTTCCTCTTTAATAAAGTTTGCAATAGAATCCTCATTATCAAAAACTTCAATCTTTGTAACAGCAGTCTTATTTAAAACAACAGCCGCTATTTTACCTTCAGAGGAATTGAAAGTGTATACAGAATATCCTTCGTAATCTTCAAAGGAGCGATTATTAAGACTTGCTTCTTCTTTTTTATTAGAAAAATCTTCTTTAGTCATTCCGACTGTAAACATCGATTTTATTTCTTCGATACCATATTTCTTGTATGTAACCTTTTCTTTCTTTTCTTCTTTCTTTTCTTCTTGTTTTGCATTTGCAACTTTTTCAGCAGGCTTATTGTAAGTTGCATTTAATAAAAAAGAACTATCAAAAATAGAGTATCCTACAAATCCTATGACCATAAGAATAGCAAATTTCTTTTTACCATCTTTCTTTTTAACCAATAGTTGAATGATTTTAGCTAAACCATATAAGCCCATAAAGAAAAATATTACCGCTATTCCACCTAAAAATGAGACATTAAATCCTAATATTACCATTGCTAATACAAATGAAATAATAGCTCTTTTTATCCATATTTTTGCTGGTTTTTTTCTAATTTTACTTACTAATGAAATTACTAATAAAACAAGTGATGCAAAAAATAACAAACTCCCTACAACTTCTAAAAATCCCATAACATGTCTCCTTCTGTCTTGTTCAATACTAAATGTATTATATAGATATATTAATAGTAACTCATTATTCGCAAGGAAGTAAGGTGTTTAGGGGATGATTTAATTTTTAGATTTGTTAAATAAAAACAGGGGGTTACAATTTGTTATTTCATAACTTTAATCCCACATTTCGTTAATCTATTGTTAATTTTTCAAAAAATAGGACTTATTATAAGTCCTACCTCAACTATATAGGACATTTTTGCAAATGAAATTATGCAAAATAAAAAACTACTACTATTTCTCTCTACACGTCTCAATTAAATGCAGTAAGTACCTCTTCGTCATATCTGCCCTTCTCCACCTTGAGAGCATTCGCTTTTCTTTTGGGTTCTGCCGTATTCTCGCTACTTCTTTTAATAAAAGCCCCCATTCTTCCGCTGAACGTTCTGACAAGTATTGCAATCCTCTATCTTTTGAAACGATTGTTTTATGATCTAGTGTATATAAAATACGTCCCATCGTAACGACAGCTGATTCTACCCACTCTTCTATAAAAAATAAATATGGCTTCTTCGCTTTTTCACTCCAGTACTGTTCTACGTTGTATTTCATCGTATTTACTACATCATTCCATTGTATTTGCAGCGGAAGATCTTCTGCTTCTTTTCCGGTAACTGTAATGCCTTGATTTTTCAACATCCACCATGTGACCGCATTAATATCCCAATAACCAATGTCCGCTTTTCCTTCTGCACAATAAACGTACTCGTTCATTTCATCATTGTATTTCCCTAAGTCAGCAAGCGGAATATACATACCGTCCATTCTTTTACCTAGCGTATTATCACTAAGTTTCTTATGTAGTTCCACAAGCTGCTGTTTTTCAGCTCTATTCACGGAATCATTTATCACTGTAACAAAATCAACATCGCTCGTTTCCTTATGAAATGCACCTAGTGCGATGGATCCGTAAATATATACCCCAACTATTTTTTCATCCAAAAAAATTTCTTTTAATTCTACTGTGTACCGCTCCATTAACTGTTGTACTTCCATTGGTAACGCATGCTTCACTCCATTTTTCACATCTATCCCTCCAATAAAAAAAGCCTTTGCAAATTCGCAAAGACTTCTTGTTTTATAAATATTTCTCGATTTCTTCGTAAACATCCTTCAAACGAGGATTTCCTTCTCCAACAATTTCTCCATTTACAAGAACGACCGGATAAAATAAATCTTCTTCCACTACGCGCTCTGCGAATGCTTTCTTATCTTCATCTTCTTGTTCTTCTTGAAAATCAATATACTCGAAATTAAATTTATTTTCTTGTCCTTCATATTTACGACCAATCGCCGCTTGTAGCCACTCAAACGTTTCTGTTGAAGATGGCATTCCAACGCAGCTCGCACAAATTACTTTCGTCCCATACACTTGAACATTAACCATTTCTTCTCCCCCACCTCTTGTTTCAACAGCATATTCAGATGTCTTATTACATAAGCACATCATTTTACAAACTTATTCCATACCCCTATACTGAAAAAACACGATAAAATATTTCGACAATAAAACAAGAAGAGAAAAAATAGATTTTCCCCTCTATCTTGATTATAATAAAACTGATGAAAGGAGTCGATAAAAATGGAAAACCCACATATGCAAGAACAAGTACTAGAAGTATTAGATAAATTACGTCCATTCTTACTTCGCGATGGCGGAGACGTTGAATTAGTAGACATTGAAGAAGGTATCGTAAAACTACGCCTTATGGGTGCATGCGGAAGCTGCCCAAGTTCTACAATCACACTAAAAGCTGGTATCGAGCGCGCGTTACTTGAAGAAGTACCAGGCGTTATCGAAGTAGAACAAGTATTTTAATCTAAAAGCAGAAGCGGCTCGTTCAGAGCCGCTTCCTAAAAAGAGACCAATTTCGGTCTCTTTTTTTATTCACATAACTATTCCGCTTTAACATCATAAAACAAAATTGGAAATCCCTCTCAAAAAATGCGATAATTAATACTATATAGTGAATCGTTCACACATATACAGTAAAAAAACATAGGGGGACGACAGATGCCAAAAATGGGGAACACTTTTGTAACAATTCAAGAACTAGAAAAGAAAAAAGAGTATTTATTAGGCCTTTCATCCGTTATACCAACATGGAATACAAGCTATCAATTTTTATTTAAAGAAATCCAGCAAGAATTATTAGGTAAAGTAAATGAAAAACTCGAAAAGCATCAATTTGTTTTAAATATATGTACAGACCAACAGGTAGGGGCATAATGTATTACATAAAATTGTGGTATATAAAAAAGAGACCTCACTCGGTCTCTTTTTTATATTTTTAAGATAACCAATCTAATTTTCTAATCCCAAGCTTATCTACTGGTAAACGAAGTGAGCCATAAAAGTGCTTCATAAATTGCTCTGAGCGGTTCACATCGTGTAAAATGGCTTCTAAGCGATCTCTATATATGCTTTTTTGTTCTTCGTTTCCAGTTTGGTAATATCGTTCGACCGTTTCAAAATAGTGAAGCGGGAACAGGAGCCTTGCAAATAATAAGCGCCAACCAAATGAGGATAGCGAATAATTACGTTCATAATCTGTAACAAATTGAACAATTGTTTGCTCCCAGTCTTTCTTTTTTTCTATCATCATATGGCGGATCCATTCTGCAATATCTCGACTCGGGTGATCATACACCCAATCAAAAGGAAGTTTGAGCCGCTTCGTTTGATGCCATAATAAAGGTGTGAATCGTTCTTGGCAAATTGTTGCTGCATCCGTTAGTTGCGGCGTATCATCCATTTCTGTATCGACAACATATTGAATTGCATTTTCTGCAACTCCTAAGTAATACGGGAAGGATTCAATAAACAATTGATCGAATACATCTGAAGGGTGGTTCATCACTTGTGATTGCCAAAACTTTTCTAATTGATCGAGCCTTTTTTCCCATAACGCTTTCCATTCACCAATACGGCTTAATTGCTCAATTTCTTCTGGAAAGAATGCACCTCGTTTATGGAAGATAGAAAGCTCACTTCCTAATGACATAGCATGTCGTTCTAACGTGCGCATACCTTTTAATAAGCAGTAATTTTGTTCTTCTATCTCACTTACATAGTAGCCGTGTATAGTCGGAACGAAAGTCGCTACAGTTATATCCCCTTGCTGGTTCATATAATCACTGAGCTTTTTCATCTCTACAAGTACTTCTTCCTCCATTTCTCCAATTGGAACAAGTACATAAATTTTGTTGCGAATCCAAAAGCTTTTATAGGGGCCAAGGGGGATTAATTCTTTAACATGCATGTGATAATGCTCATAAATATGATGAATCATCGCAGTCGCCACCTATGGTTTTTCTATATATATATGAGCTTGTGCTCGCCTTTCATTCCTATGCACATGATAAAGCAACGAAACGTATACAAATACTAAAAAGAAAAAAAGGTGATAAACATGAAAGAATCAAATCAACTACAAGAAAGAGCATTACAACTATTACAAGAACGCGGTGTAACAATTGACGATATTGCTGAACTTGTTCATTTTCTTCAAAAAAAATATCATCCAAATTTAGAGATGTCAGAATGCCGTTACAATGTAGAACGTGTACTATCAAAACGTGAAGTACAAAACGCACTGATTACTGGTATCGAACTTGATGTCCTTGCTGAAAAGGGAATGCTAAGTGCGCCGTTACAAGATATCGTAAAACGTGATGAAGGCTTATACGGAATTGATGAAGTTATCGCACTTTCTATCGTGAATGTATACGGATCTATCGGTTTCACGAACTTTGGATATATCGATAAATTAAAACCTGGTATTTTAGAATACTTAAATGATAAATCAACTGGAAAGGTGCACACGTTCCTTGATGATATCGTTGGCGGAATCGCTGCCGCTGCATCAAGCCGTTTAGCGCACCGATCTGAGCACTCAGAGTAATAATGTTTTCTAGGCCGTCAGTTTCATGCTGACGGCCTTTCGTATTCCATAAGCATAAATTCTCTTCCACGACTCAAAAAAATAGGCCCTTGCTTAAATCCGATATTTTTATATAGCGTAATCGCTCTTGTATTAAATGTTGCTACACTTAATCGAAACATTTTCGAATTAAATTCCTTAGCAGCAAACGCTATTCCAGCTTGGAAAAATTCTTTTCCCATTCCTTTCCCAGTTAACGCCGGCTTCATACCAAGTCCGATATCAATCACATCTTCTCCACCATATAAATTAGCATCTCTTCCACCTGGTACTTGTGCATTTTCTCCAAAACAAAAATAGCCGATGAACTCTCCTTGATCGTCACAACAGCCATAATAAGTTCCATCTAATAATTCTTTTATTACTTCTTTCTCGCCTGAAAAACTATATAAATTATATGGTTCCTCGTACGCCCACATATTTATCTCATTTGCTTCTTCCTCTGTTAACTTATGTATATCCACTTTCTCTTTCCCCCTATTATATTTCTATTAACAATATTCGATATTCATCTTATAATTCATCTTTCTCAATATGTTTTTTTAATTTATCACTTCATTTTAATGGAAGATTTTTCTTATTATGTTACGATTAAACAGAATCATTACGAATAAGGTGGTGACAATGTGAATTACTTTTCTTACCTCTCCTTAGAAGAACGGCAAAATTTTTTCTATAAAGAACCTCTTAGTTTTTCAAAAAATATAGGGAAAGAACAACTAGCTTACGCACTAGGCGCTACACTATATACTCCTGGCACGAAAGAAACGATTGCGGAAGATATAATTAGAAAGAAACATGTGGATGCTACCTCAATTATTCTTTGTCTAGAAGACGCTATCAGCGATGAGGAAGTAAAACTTGCAGAGCAAAACATCGTCGTTCAAATACAGCAAATCGCCAACTTAGTCAGTGCCAACATACTAAATCAAGCAAACATCCCACTTCTTTTTATTAGAGTTCGACAGCCAAGTCAAATGAAGACAATTGTTACTGAATTAGGTAGTGCTGTTCATTGTTTATGTGGTTTTGTCTTTCCAAAATTCACACCGATTAATGGAAAAGCTTATATCGATCAGCTTGCATATATAAACGAGTTATACTCATTATCACTTTATGGAATGCCGATTTTAGAATCACCAGAAATTATGTATAAAGAAACACGGATAGAATCATTATTACAAATAAAGGATTTACTAGATTCCTATCGTGATCACATCTTAAATGTACGTATTGGTGCTACTGACTTTTCAAGTATATTTAGTATTCGGCGTAATAAATACACACCTATCTATCATATTACTGTTGTTCGTGATTGTATTTCGGACATTATTAACGTTTTCTCAAGGGCAACAAATGAATATATTATTTCAGGATGTGTATGGGAATATTTTTCTAATGATTATGAAGAAGGGCTCATCCAAGAGGTATCACTCGACCATGCAAATGGCTTAATCGGTAAGACAGTTATTCACCCATCTCATATTAAAGTTGTACAGGCAATGCATATTGTCACAATGGAAGATTATTTAGATGCGAGATCAATTTTACAAAATGCAGATACGTATAATGGAGTGCTAAAAAGTAGTTTTTCTAACAAAATGAATGAAGTAAAGCCACATTATGGCTGGGCTCGCAAGACCATTTTAAAATCTAATATTTACGGGGTGCTACATGAAAACAAACAATTTACCGATCTCCTTATTACAAACGCAAAGCAACACGTATAACGTTTTAAATAATATACAAGTTCATGTAGAAGTACGTGATAATCCATATAACTTAGCGCTAGACAATCTGTTTCAAATGGCTGCGAGAATAAATAAGAAACGTAGTTTTTTATTTGTGAGTACAATCCTTGGAAAGCATCTTCCTATTAAACCTGCAGTCTCTCTATCAAGTGGATTTGCTCTCGCTGCAAGATATATGGAAATGCTACATAATACTTCTCATCCATTTCAAAAAGAAATTTTAAATCTCATTTCATTAGAAATTGATGAAATCCCAGAGGAAGTATCTCGTTATCAATATCCTCTGCAAGAAGAAGTTTTGTTCATCGGATTCGCTGAAACAGCGACAGCACTTGGTCATTCTATGTTTCAATGCTTTCAAAATGCAAAGTATGTGCATACAACTAGGGAATCGATACCCAACCTAGAATCTGTCATTACATTTGAGGAAGAACATTCTCATGCAACATCGCACCGTTGTTATGTAGATGAAAGTTTTTTTCAAAACAACAATCCAATTGTTCTCGTAGATGATGAGATGACAACAGGAAAAACAGCATTAAATATTATTAGATCTATTCAAAATAAATTCCCAAGAGAAGAATATATAATTGCTTCTTTATTAGACTGGCGTTCTCATACTAATAGAAAACAATTTAAACAATTAGAAGAAGAACTTCAAATTAAGATTCATGTTATTTCTTTATTAGAAGGCAGTATTCATACAACTGGCCAACCATTAAATATTGCAAAAACAGATATTCAAATTAAAGAAACAAAACCTGATTTCAAAAAGCATACCCTTACCTGCCCAACATCACCCTATACATCAAATTATATAAAATATACTGGGCGATTCGGCATTTCAGCATATGAACAAAAGCACATTCATTCTTTCGCTCAAGAAGCAGGAAGAACTTTAAATAGAGAAAGAATTGGAAAACGAACACTTTGTCTCGGAACGGGTGAATTTATGTATATCCCAATGAAAATTGCTGCTGAAATGGGCGAAAATATTTTATATCAATCTACAACACGAAGCCCTATCCATCCTGTTTCAAATGATGTGAACTACGCCATTCATAATCATTTCTCATATCCAAGTCCTGAAGATTCTACTATTACAAATTACTTCTATAATATTTCACCTTATGATTACGATGAAGTATTTGTTTTTATTGAACGTGATTTAGGAGAAGAAGCCCTATCTCCACTTCTACAGCAGTTACAAACAGTTATTCCCTTTATTCATATCGTCTCATTTTCAAATAGCATAGAAAAGGAAGGTTGATAATTATGGTAAAAGTAAATTCTCATATTAGTAGTTACAATCCAAATGATGCTATTTTTCTATTAAAAGATATTAGTGATTTAATGAAAGAAAGCTCCACGGAAACTAGAGAACAAGCAATTCAAGCTGGCACACATTATTCCGAAATGTTACCAATGGAATATAAACCATCTAAAGCGTATATGGATTTATTCTTTTTTTCCCTGCAACAATACAAACACAAACTAGCCATCGCTGTTGGAGTTGTCGCCGAACAAATTATACAGACTAAAGGAACTAACCTTGTCCTCGTTTCATTAGCTCGTGCTGGTACACCTATTGGCATTCTTATAAAACGCTACATACGCTATCAATACAACCTTGATGTACCTCACTATTGTATTTCTATTGTTCGCGGACGCGGTATTGATGAAAATGCACTCCATTATATTTTGGAACATCACCCTAAAGAAACAATTCAATTCATTGATGGGTGGACTGGGAAAGGTGCAATAAAAAAAGAATTAGAATATGCAGTACACACATTTAACGAACGAAATAATACACACATTTCTCATTGTATGGCTGTGCTTGCTGATCCCGGTTACTGTACTTCAATTTACGGTACACGTGAAGATTTCCTTATTCCTAGCGCTTGCTTAAATGCAACCGTCTCTGGACTAATTAGCCGCACTGTACTAAATGACACCTATATCGGTCCAAATGATTTTCATGGTGTTAAATATTATAAAGAGCTAGAACAAGAAGATTTATCAAATTTCTTCATTGATGAGGTAACAGATTTATTCCCTTCTGTTCATTCTCATATAGATAATCAATTACGTTATATTGCTTCAACTTACACGGATCCCTCTTGGCAAGGATTAAAAGATATACAGTCTATCCAAAATCACTTTGAAATTGACGATATTAACTTAATTAAACCAGGAGTCGGTGAAACAACTCGCGTATTACTCCGGAGAATACCGTGGAAAATTTTAATACGTAAGCAAAACAATCCCGATTTAAAGCATATTTTACTTCTTGCTAAAGAAAAGAATGTCCCTATTGAAATCTATGAGAATATGGCTTATTCATGTTGCGGGCTCATTAAGCCTCTTAAGAGGGAAACGATATGATTTTCGCCAGTGATCTTGATCAGACGCTTATTTATTCCCGAAAATCGTTTCGTGCCCCTATAGAAGATGGATCAATTCAACTCATTGAAACTTTAGATGGGAAAGAAATTTCTTTCATATCACATAAAACCATTTCACTACTAAAAAAATTGCAACTGCACTCACATTTCATCCCAGTTACAACAAGAACTATTGAGCAGTTTCAGCGTATTTCTTTATTCCAAGACGAAATCATTCCCGAATACGCCATTACAAGTAACGGCGGTAATATCCTTCATAACGGTAAACAAGATGGTACTTGGAACAGGATAGTAAAAGAAAGACTATCGTTTGAATGTATAGAGAGAAACGACATACTAAAGGAATTTGGGCAAATAGCTCATAAAGATTGGGTTACATCACAAAAAACAGCTGATGATCTATTCCATTATTGCATCGTTAAACGAGAGAACATTCCTTATGATGAATTATCATCCTTCACTTCCTGGTTAGACAAACAAGGCTGGAATCATTCACTTCAAGGTAGAAAGCTATACTTTGTACCAAAACCAATTAACAAATGGGACGCCGTGCAATATATAAAAGAAATTTTGCAAATAGATACGATTATTACAGCTGGGGATTCTTTACTTGATTTATGCATGCTTGAAAAGGCGAACCATGCCTTCGCACCACTTCATGGTGAATTAGGGGCAATGCATGACAACTTACAATCCCATATTTTAAAAACAGACGCAATCGGCATATATGCCGCAGAAGAAATCGTAAATAAATCACTTCAAATTATTCACAGTTCATTACCTACCTCACGGTCATAATATGCACAATTGCATACGCACCGCAATTAAACAAATGGTACAATTTATTTGAATCGCTGTTGCTACACTTCTTGATTAAAGAAAAGGCGTTAACACGGAAATTAGCGTCTTATCAACCTCAAGCAATTGGCACATTTTGTCATCTTAAAAGACACTCGAAAGAGTGTCTTTTTTTCTATATTCCACAAGGACTTACTCATTTCAAAGTATAAATACATAAAATAATGTAAATCGTTACACGAATAAATCACTTTCTAAAAGTTATGAAGTAGATTCAAAATAAAAAAGCACTCTTAACTAGAGTGCTTTTTACTTTCAAACAAGGAGGCTACATATATGGATAGTACTCTCGTATTTAACTTCGGCATTGGTATTGTCATCATTTTATTTGTTTTCTTTGTTCTTTGTATGAGTGGGGTATAGAAAGGCGATTTTGGGCGTCTTTTTATACATACATATGTCTTCCTTGACTTCCGTAATACAAGTAACCATAATAGTTACAGATATACAAATAACTATTCACTTATCCACAAATAGGAGGAAGAACAATGAAACATGTAATCGTTTATGCACATCCAAATACAGAAAGCTTCAACCATGCGATTTTAGAAACGGTAAAAAGTGAATTAGAAGAAAAAGGTCATGAAGTACGCGTTCGCGATCTATACGAATTAAACTTCAATCCAGTATTAGGCGCTTCCGATTTCATCTCATTTTCTCAAGGAAACACACCAGAAGATATTAAAGAAGAGCAAGAGCATATCTCTTGGGCGGATAGCATTACATTCATTTATCCAGTTTGGTGGGCGGGACTTCCTGCTATTTTAAAAGGATACGTTGACCGTGTATTTAGCCACGGATTTGCTTATGCTTACGGTGAAAACGGCATTGAAAAGTTATTAAGCGGTAAAAAAGGATTGTTATTATCTACAATGGGCAATACGAAAGAAGCATACACAGCAGGCGGCATGTTTGATGCAATGAAGAAAACAGCGGATGTTGGTATTTTTGAATTTACAGGTATTGAAACACTTGAGCATACATTCTATACAAGTGTCCCTTCTGTGGATAATGATGTGCGTAAACAATATCTTGAAGAAGTAAAAGACGTTGTGAATCGTGCATTCTAATAAAATTATATCAGCGATTTTCTAAATATATCGGCGTAACTCAGATTATATCGGCGATTTTTCAAATATATCGACTTACCGACAAAAATCGACACTAGTCACAACTGATTATTAGCCCATATCAATCGGTCTGTCTGTAAATAGCAGGAATAAAAAAGCTGTTCCAAAGTTTGGAACAGCTTTTTTCATTACATCTTCTCAATCCACTCCGTCAAGTTATGCACAACTTGCGTCGGTTGAACTTCGTATTCTGTTAACTTCTCCACAGTTGTGACTCCAGTGTGGACAAGAAGAGTATGCATGCCCGCATTTACTCCCGCTAAAATGTCTGTATCGTAGTTATCCCCAACCATTAATGCTTCATCTTTTCCTATACCAAGAACTTTTAACGCTTGTTCCATGATGATTGATTCTGGTTTTCCGATAAAGATTGGATCCATACCTGTTGATACTGCTACAACCGATGTTAATGAACCGTTACCTGGTAATAATCCTCGCTCAGTTGGGATGGCAATGTCCCCATTTGTGGAAATAAACGTTGCGCCGTTACGCACAGCAAGACACGCTTTTGCTAACTTTTCATATGTGATGTCACGATCTAAACCAACAACAACGAAATCAGGATTTTCATCCACAAGTTCAAATCCTTTTTCCACAAGTGCATCGTGTAAGCCTTCTTCACCAATCATATATACAGTTGCATCTTGTTTACGTTCATAAATGAAGTTCGCTGTCGCCATACTCGTTGTAAATACTTGCTCCGCTTTCGCTGGAATATCGAAACGAACAAGTTTTTCTGCCACTTGTTCTGGTTTGCGAGTTGAGTTATTCGTAACGAATAAATATGGAATGCCGCGCTCTCCTAATGCTTTGACGAAGTCGCTTGCTTCTTCAATTTGTTCTTCTCCGCGATACATCGTACCGTCTAAGTCAATTAAGTAACCTTTATACATCGATTATGTCTCTCCTTCTATGCTAACGTTCTCACCTTATCATACCACTTTTATATTACCCGCTTTTCCAAAAGAAAAAAACGCTTTACCTTAAAGCGCCCCATAACGTTCATTTTTTCTCTTTTATTTGGTAAGAACAACTACAATCGCCCTCGCACATGTTTGCTAGCGTTTTCACATCTGCGTTCGTAAATAAACGCTTATACATCTCTTTTTCATCTTCACATACTTGCGGGAATCTTTCTGCAATTTCTTTTAACGGACAGTTTTGTTTTTCAATTACGAAAGAATTCTCTCCGTCTCTCTTTATTTGAACCATATAACCATTTCTCTCTTGCATAGCTGCTATCTCTTGCACTTTATATGCTAAATTCTTTTGATTACTTACTCTCTTTTGCAACTGTTCTTCCATACGCTTCGTTCTCTCTTTTAAAACGTAATGAAGTATTTTTTCATCGCCCATTCGAGCTAAATCTTCTAGCATATCAATCGCAAATTGCTTATACTCTTTCGGGAATGTATCTTCTCCCTTTTCACTTAATCCATACAAATAAGTTGGTCTTCCGACATGTTGCCTTACCATCTTAGAATAAATAAGTCCGTCTTTCTCAAGATTACTTAAATGTCTTCTGATTGCCATTTCTGTAATCTCTAAAACGTCAGCTAGTTCAGCTACTGTGTGCTCTCCCTTTACTTTCAACAATTGCACAATCTCGTCTTTCGTAGTACGTGCTTCCCCCATACTTCACCCTTCTCCCTTTTCTTTCTCACATACAATATAAGATCCCCAAAAGGTATTCTCTGGGGATCTTATAAGCATAATTATTCTGGTACAAATGCAGATACAGGTCCTAATTCCTTTTCTAAATAACTGCGAATATTTGCTGGGTACTTTTCTACCACTGCAATATGTTTTTGAATCGTCTTATATAATTCATCATGATTCATTTGAATATAATCTTGCGTAAGCATTTTTCGAAGAAGGATAATTTCTTTCATCCCTTGTCCATCTTCTTCACTTATCACTCGCTCGTCCATTAAAATATCAATAATATCTTCATAGCTTCCTGGATCGCGCATAATAAATCCATCAATCATCGCATTTCCTACATCTAATACAGTATCAATAATAAGATGGGCTATGCGCTCTAATGCGTAAAATTCAAACTCGGTTTCATATATCTTTTTCTTTTGAAATGTACTTGTTGCTCGTTCTAAACATACTAGCATTTGTTCTATTTTCTTTCTGTCTACAAAATACATGAATGTCACCTACCTGGAAATTAAAGCATTTACATTTTAATTGTAACGCTTTCTTCTGAAAAAATCGACAATTTTTCGAATTCACCTTTTCTCCGTTATTTGTTATAGTTATATTTGTATGATTTTTGAAATTGGAGGAATGGAATCTTGGAACGTGAACTCGCACTAGAAATTGTCCGTGTAACAGAAGCAGCAGCCTTAGCATCCGCACAGTGGATGGGCCGCGGAAAGAAAAATGAAGCAGATGATGCAGCAACTACAGCAATGCGTGATATGTTCGATTCAGTAAACATGGCAGGTACAGTTGTAATTGGTGAAGGAGAACTTGATGAAGCACCGATGTTGTATATTGGTGAAGAACTAGGAACAGGTAACGGTCCAGAAGTAGATATCGCCGTTGATCCATTAGAAGGTACAAACATCGTTGCAAAAGGTCTTGCAAATGCAATGGCAGTTATTGCAATCGCAGACAAAGGGAACCTTCTTCATGCTCCTGATATGTACATGGAAAAAATCGCGGTTGGTCCAAAAGCAGCTGGTAAAATTAGCTTAGATGATCCAATTGAAAAAACAATTGAAATTGTAGCAGAAGCTAACAATAAAAAGATTCGTGACCTAACGGTTATCGTTCAAGAACGTGAACGTCATCAAGATATTATTGACCGTGTTCGTGCAAAAGGTGCACGCGTAAAATTATTTGGTGACGGTGATGTTGGTGCGTCAATCGCAACAGCACTACCTGGAACGGGTATCGACTTATTCGTAGGTATTGGCGGAGCTCCAGAAGGTGTTATTTCTGCAGCAGCATTAAAGTGCCTTGAAGGTGAAATGCAAGCTCGCTTAGTTCCAATGAACGAAGAAGAAGAAGCTCGTTGTCGTGAAATGGGATTAGAAGACCCTCGTCAACTTCTTATGTTAGATGACTTAGTATCTGGGGATGATGCAATCTTCTCAGCAACTGGTGTATCTGCTGGTGAGTTATTAGACGGTGTTAAATTCCTTGGCGGAGATTTAGCTGAAACATACTCTATCGTAATGCGTTACAAAACAAGAACAGTACGATTCATTAAAACGCATCACCATTTAGATCATAAACCACACTTAAACTTAGATATTTAATAAAGGAGCCATGTGTATGGAAGAACGTTTCTTTCTGTACGACGACACTGTCGCTACAAAAACTCGTTTCGTTAGCTTTATGGGAGAAAATGAGCGTCATGATTTAGCGCTTTTATACTCCGATCGTCATTACGGTAAAACAATTGTACTTGATATGCAAAGTAATAAATTTGCAATTATCGGTGCTGACGATTTAAACGAACCAGGCTACTTAGAGCACGCATTTTCTATGACTGAAGAAATTGCAGAAGAACTACGCTCATTTTTATTTGAACTTATATAATTTATCGTATGCACCAGCTATTTTAGCTGGTGTTTTTTCGTTATAAGAGTTTTGAATTTTCAATCTTCTATGTTATAATTAAGAATAAATCTATTTGGATAGAAAGGACGTTATCTACGTATGCCAACATTTACTTTGTAATGGACCAGCAATCGGATAGCATTACTCTCAAAAAAGCACCTCGCTTTTTCAAGGGAGTAGTCTGCCCATTCCCATTACAAAGGAACGTAACGCATCTGTAGTATGATGTTTACGGAGGTTCCTCTTTGGGGAACCTCCTTTTATTTTTGTCTATTTCTCATGTCTTCATACTACAAAACATCCAAATAGCTGTATTACGTTTCTTTGCCACTACTATAAGAGGTGAAGAAAAATGCAGAAAGTACAACTTTCTTGGAGTTTATATGAAAACGAGCAAAACACAATCGAAAAATATTGTAAAAATTGCAGACGTACTACCCTATTTACCGACACAAATATTCGTAGGCATAACGCCAACGGAAAAAACATATACCGCTTTGCCATTTATAAATGTCCGAAAGACCATACGTGGAATCAAAAACTGCGTATTTATAAATCATTTACTGATCACGTTGAAACAGTCGATATGACGCAGCATAATCAACCAGAAACAACTACTACCATTTCCATTACGCAACATAAAGAAAGTGGCTTAGCCGAAATCACGATCGTATTAGATATCGTTTTCGGTTCCCACCGCATTGATAAAGCCTTATCCACATATATTTCCGACTGGAGCCGTACACTCATTGTGGATAAAATTAAAAATGGGGATATTCAATTGAACGGACAACAAATGAAGCCAAATACAATACTTTCTGAAGGCGATCATATCTCGATTTGTTTATAAGCGAGAATATGTAAAAAATCCTCTTACAATTGTAAGAGGATTTTTTTATTTCTTCACTTTTCGTAATACGAAGTGTGCACAACCGAAGTTACAGTACTCGTATAAATACTCCGTTAACGTACTAATTTTCGTATCATATGTCGCACGTTGGTTACTATCATCAAAGAATCCGCGCAATCTAAGTTGCTCATATCCCCAGTCTCCAACGATATAATCATATTTATTTAAAATTTCTGCATAGCGCTCTTTAAATGCTTCTTCACTAAAACCGTCACGAAAGTTTTTAATTACTTCGTACTGAACATTATTAATGCTCACCGTAGCATGAATCTCTTGCTCTTGCTTTTGCTCCATCATTAACTTCCTCTCTAAGCATTCTTCTTTTTATCGTATCACAAAGCATAACAACCAACAATTTCAAATACAAAAAATTGCAAATTAGTACATGCTATGGAGAAGGAGGTGATACATCGTGAAAAAACAAATTTTACTTTCCCTTCTCACTCTTTCCTTATTTGCAGGCTGCCAAACAAATAATAAAACCGAAATGGAGCGCGAAGAAGGAAGCCGTGTTCTTGTTTCCAATAAAAACGACATGTATCATACAGAAAATACAAATACAAGACTCACGAGAGTCGGTTATTCTTCTAAACAAAAACATGAAGTATCTAACAAGCAAGTAGGGGCCATTAATCGCGAGAAGGTCGCTGAAATGATTACAAGCATGACAGTCAAACTTCCTGACGTTACAAACGCTGCTACACTCGTTACTGATGATGAAGTGTTCGTTGTATACCGCGCAAACACAACGGATCCAAAACTTGTAGCAGATCAAGTATATAAAACCGCTTTGTCCATCGTCCCTCGCTATTATAAAGCATATGTATCAACAGACCAAAAGTTGATTTCCCAAATTCAAGGCCTTCAATCTGGCGCATTAAATGATACAGAATATACGCAAAGCCTCGATATGTTAAAACGTGAAATGAGTAAAAATCCTCATTTGAACAATACGGGGGATCAGACTTTGAATGACATGATTAAAAAGTAAAACAGGTGGAGAAAATCTCCACCTGTTTTACTTTTTATTTTTTATTACGATCCGCATAAACCTCCATCGCATCACACATAAACTGCGCTAACCCCTCGCCAAACTTATCGATATTTTTCGTAAAGCGATCATCAGCGACGTACATTTGACCGAGGCCCTTAAAAGCGTCTAATGAATAGTGACTAAAGTTTTGCAAGTAATCGTACCATACTTTGATAGCTGCCTGCGCTTCTTTAGAATCTGGTGCATCGTGTCTAAGCGTTGCTAAATTTCTATAAATAGCATTAAACTCCTCTTGATTCTCTTTTGACATACCTTTTGCATATTCGTTCGCTTTATCTACAGCTGCGTCTCCCCATCTTTCACGTGCTTCTTCTTCATATGGGTTATGGCTGAAATCGAATCCTTCAAATTTCTCTTTATTCGTCATTTCAATCTCTCCTTTTGTATGCTGAATTGTTTTATCAATCGTCGCAATCACCTTATCTAATCTGGAACGCTTTTCAAGAAGCATTTTCTTATGAAGCTGTAGTGCCTCTTCGCGATCGAATGATGGACTCATGATAATCTCTTTAATTTTCTTCAAAGGGAAGCCAAGCTCTTTAAAAAACAAAATTTGCTGCAATGTCTCTAAATTTTCATTGGAATACAAACGATATCCAGACTCTGTCGTCTCGTCTGGGGTTAATAACCCAATTTCATCGTAATGATGCAGTGTGCGCACACTAATTCCAACTAAATCAGCTACTTCTTTTACTCTCATTGTCATTTGTATCTCCCCCTTAGTACATACGATAAAGTATGACGCAACGTTAGAGTCAATAAGTAAATTCATTTTCTTTCTAAAAGTTTCATCTCTCCCATATTTCATGCATAATAGATATGTACATATATTAGAAAGCGGTGAAAGTATGGTTTCAAATACTGTAATTGCCAGCATCATCTTTCAACTCATTGTCTCGATTCTGGTCCCAATTATCGTACTCGTTTATTTCCGTAAAAAATATAATATTAATTGGAAAGTGGTCGGCGTTGGTGTTCTTATCTTTATCGGATTTACCCAAATTCTTGAAACACCATTCCACCTATTTATGCGCGGTAATCCAACAATCGCTCCATTTTTAGAAAATCCGTTTGTCTTCGCAATTTATGGCGGATTGACTGCTGGTATTTTTGAAGAATTAGGACGCTTCGTTGCCTTCTTCTTCTTACTAAAAAAATATCTAGAATATAAAGATGGCTTCGCTTATGGAATTGGTCACGGCGGAATTGAATCTATTTTAATTGGCGGTTTTTCTGCATTACAAGCATTAATCTTTGCTAATTCTATTAACGATGGTAGCTTCGCTCGACTGATTGAACAAAAACCCGAGCTCAGCATTTTACAGGACATGCTAATTCAGCAACCTGCCTACTTATACTTCCTTGGTAGCTTAGAAAGAATTATGGCACTCGTGCTTCAAATCGCCTTTACAATGCTTGTTTTATACGCAGTAAAACAGAAGAAATACATCTTCCTAGTATACGCTATACTATTCCACGCATTTGTAGACTTTTTCGCGGCACTTTACCAAACAAAAACAATCAACATCTTTGTTGCCGAAGGAATTACACTTCTCTGTACAATTGGCGCTGTCGTTCTTATTCGCAAAATGAAAGAGAAATTAATGAGTGTACCGGAGTAAAAAATAAACCACCAATTGGTGGTTTATTTTTCATATGGATTACCACACTGATGATAACTTTTACCCTCCCGCAACTCCCTCTTTGTTTCTGCATCTATAACGATGTACCTATGAAACTCTTCTACTTCATTTTGAGTAAAAGAAGCGAAAAAATAAACTTGGCGATCAGGGTGAACAAAAAAATCTTGAAGCACCACTCTACTTCGACAACCGACTGCTGTTTTTTGTAAGAAAGAAAATTCCTCATCAGCCACTTCTTTAAATGAAATTTTTTTACGAACACTATATGCTGCATTTTTGTACTCTTTATAAATTTTCTTATCTAGCTGTTTATAAAAAACATCCTCACTCACAAATGACTTATTTCGATTGCTTGGATAATTTAGTTTTCGGTTGGATTCTGCATATATTGTGGACAATTGCGCAAGAAAACAAATAATGATTACGATACATATCATTTTTTTCATCATTGCACCTCAATTTTTTATTATCCACATTACTTTTCCACATATTTAAATCCATATGCTGTTTCCAATAAAAAGGAATTATTTCCACATTTGTCGAAGTATATAGCGTCAACTTGAAAGATGGGGATGAATTATGAAGAAAATTATTGTAATACGACATTGTTCAGCAACTGGACAAGAATGTGATGCTGAATTAACGACCGATGGAAAAGACCAAGCAAATACCCTTGCTACATTCCTCTTAGAAAATACTCTACAAATCGATCATATTATTTCAAGCCCATTTGTCCGAGCTATCGATTCCATTCGGCCCTATGCGCTCCAAGCCAACTTATCTATCCAAGAAGATGAACGATTAACTGAACGCATATTGAGCAACGTTCCAATGGATGATTGGATGCAAAAACTAGAATCCACTTTTACAAACATAGATATTGCCTTTTCAGGCGGAGAGTCAACAAAACAAGCAACAGACCGTGCCATATCGCTTATTCAAGACGTTTTACAGTTAAACCATACGACAACACTACTTGTTACACACGGCAATTTACTTACGCTCATTTTAAAGCATTTTGATCATACGATTGGCTTTAATGAATGGAGAACTTTAACGAATCCTGATATTTACGAAATTACAATCGACGAACAATGTATCATAACACGCTTATGGGAAGCATCGTCCAAGTAATATCCCTTTCCAAAACATTCAGTTGACGCCACGAGAAGAGACTGTTCTAACAATAGAAAGGGGTATTATTTCATATGTATGAAGACGTACTTGCTCTACTACATAAAACAAATGTTTCTTATGAAAAATTCGAACACGAACCGGTACTCGATTATGAGACAGATCGGATTGTACGTGAAAGACTTGGCTTACAAGGTGCTCCAAGTAAAAGCTTATTTTTAAAATCAGCATTTGGAAATTTTTACGTGTTTTTTACGTTAGAAGGAACTCGGCTTAACCGAGGAGAAATGAAAGAAATAACCGGAGAACGCTTATCGCTCTGTTCCCCTGATGAACTAAGAATGGAAACTGGCTGTACTCCAGGATGTGTAGCTCCTTTTGGTTATTCACAAGAAGTAACAATTATTGTGGACAGTTCCGTTTATACGTACGATAAAATTTTAATTACACCTGGTGTACCTGAATTTACAATTGAATTATCCACAGAAGAATTAAAAAAGATTTTATTAACATGTACAAATACCGTTTTAGAGTACAAACAAAAAGAGAGCTAATCGTTAGCTCTCTTTTTTCATTATTTAGCTTCTGCTGTTTTTTCTTTTGCAGAACGTACTTGCTCGTCCGCATGGTAAGAAGAACGCACAAGTGGGCCAGCTTCACAGTGGCTAAATCCTTTGCTAAGTGCAATTTCTTTAAGCTCTGCAAATTCTGCTGGTGGATAATATTTAATAACTGGTAAATGCTTCTTAGATGGTTGTAGATATTGTCCAAGAGTTAAAATATCCACATTGTTTGCACGTAAGTCATCCATTGCTTCAATTAAATCTTCTCTTGTTTCACCTAAGCCGACCATAATGCTCGATTTAGTTGGAATATCAGGCTGCATTTCTTTTGCTCGACGTAAAAACTCTAATGAACGATCATATTTTGCTCTAGCGCGAACTCGGTTAGATAATCGACGTACTGTTTCAATGTTATGGTTTAAAATATCTGGTTTTGCATCCATTAACATTTTTAAGTTTTCTTCTACCCCAGCCATATCAGATGGTAATACTTCGATAGACGTGAATGGGTTTTTACGGCGTACTGCTCGTACTGTTTCAGCAAAAACAGCTGCTCCGCCGTCCTTTAAATCATCACGTGCAACCGCTGTTATAACAACGTGCTTTAAGCCCATTTGTACTACTGAATCTGCTACGCGTTCTGGTTCTTGTAAATCAAGCTCAGTTGGTAAGCCTGTTTTAACCGCGCAAAAACGACAAGCACGTGTACAAACCGCACCTAAAATCATAAATGTTGCTGTTTTTCTTACAGCCCAGCATTCATGAATATTCGGACATTTTGCCTCTTCACAAACGGTATGAAGATTTTTAGAACGCATCATTTTCTTTAAGCCTGTATAGTTTTCATTCGTGTTTAACTTAATTTTCAACCATTCGGGCTTGCGCTTATATTCTGTTTGTTTTGTCATGGTTATCAACTCCGCACAATATGAAATAGTTTACCGTGTTCGCTTCTTTCAATGTAACATATCTATTCTAACGTATGAAAGCGATTTGCTCAAATGAAGATTCTAAGATTTTTTCCAATCGTTCCCTATAATGAAATACTCCGTATATCCCACACTAAAAAGAGTGATGTTGTGAAAGGAGTCTATTTCATGCTTCGAAAAATTTCTCTTTTGCTTTCTATTTGTTTTCTTCTCCACCAAAACATCGCTTACGGTGAAGATAATCAGCAAAGCATATATGAAAAGCGCATGGCACTATATAAAGAAACCGAGCAGTCTTCAGGCATTCCATGGTATTACTTAGCTGCAATGGATCAATATGAAAGAAATATACGGAGCGTAAGAAAAGATATTCCAAAAAAACCAGATGCCATCATTTCCCTTTATTTCAAACCAGAAATATGGGCTGGACCTATTAATAGCAACGATACTCTCCCCCATACAATTTCTCTATTTGGCGGAATAGGTTTAGATGGTGACAAAGATGGATTTGCAAATGCAAATAGCGACCGTGATCTTCTGCATACCGCAGCGACTATTTTAAGGAAACAAGGAACTTCAGAAGACCGTATTAAAATTATGCTCTGGGAATATTATAGACGTGCAAAAACAGTTGATTTAATTAGCGAATACGCCCAAATTTATAAACATTATGGACGTATTAATTTAGAAGGAAATGCTTTTCCTCTTCCGATCCGTAGTGACCATAGCTACCGTAGTACTTTCGGTGCTGGAAGAAGTTTTGGCGGCAGACGAGTTCATGAAGGAACCGATATTTTCGCCGGATATGGCGTGCCAGTAAGATCGACTTGCTATGGCATTATTGAAACAAAAGGCTGGAACCGCCTTGGTGGATGGCGCATCGGTATTCGAGACCTTCATAACAATTACCATTATTACGCTCATTTAGGCGGGTTCTCAAAAGAAATACAGCTTGGACAAATTGTCGAGCCCGGAAAAGTAATCGGATTTGTTGGTAGCACCGGTTACGGCCCTCCTGGTACAGCCGGAAAATTCCCACCCCACTTACATTTTGGCATATATAAAGACAATGGCTATACAGAATGGGCCTTCGATCCATACATGCATTTAAGCCTTTGGGAACGCAAAGAACGAGCAAATACAAAAAGATAACCGTAGCTGCATTGCTACGGTTATTTTTTATCCAGTAAAAGCCAGGCTGAGCTGAGTTTCACTTTATATGCAACTAACTATCTGTTTTCTTTTTATCAGGTACAGCAACACTTCCGCTTCCATAATACGTAGGCACTTCCCCTTGAACGATGCGCGTCGCAATCGGAACATTTTGTTTCACCGTTATCTCTTTCGTATGAAATGGAATAATTACTTGCAGCGTTACTTCCATTTCCATAACAATTTGAATCGCTGTAGTATTAATCCCATGCGGCTCAATTTTTTGTTTAATATCTGTATTCACATGCCCAATTGGCGTGAAATGAATCGGAATATCTGGTCCTATATTACCAAGAAGCGCATTATCAGTTACACGCCCAAAAGGCACTGCCATAGTCGCCCCGTTTTTTTCTGAAATACCTAGCTCCTTCAAATTCCCTTGTTCTACTTGCTGCAAATATTTTTCTATGTACGTGGTCGTTGACGTTACGATTTCATTTACTTGCTTTGTATTTAAATTAATTGTGGATACTTTCCCGTTTTTATCATTCTGTACTTTCATTAATGAATCGACATCGAATCCTTCATTAATTCTATCCTTTACCGCCTTCGTCATAATTGCTGTCGCCATTTTATGTGTCTCTACTTCCCCATATTTAATTAAGGTCGGCTGAATACTATTATTCACAATCCACAACCCTTGCGTAAGTAATATAACAAAAAGAATAAACGACATAAGCAGTATATACCGAAAGGCAATAGGTCCCCTTCGAAACCGCGAATTTTTCGAGCGAAATATACTCATAAAAAAACCTCCTTCTTATATCATTTCTATGCAAGAAGGAGGGACGATATATGCTTATCTCATTTTTAATAATGCTTCTTTTCCAATCGTTCCTGCTGGAATGCCTAATGCTTCAGCTCCAGTCGTTACCGATTCTAGTGGCGCTTCAAGAAGTTGTTCAATCGTTCTTACACCAACCGCACGACCAGCAATAATTCCCCGATCACCTAACTTCTCATTTAAAAGACCTACATCTAATGCACCACACATAATATATCCTTTATCGCTCATTACAGCTAGCAAATTCGTCTTTGGAAGTTTGACGCTAACCGCAATAAACGTATAATTATCAATTATAATTGGCTCCACATTAACCATAGTTCACACTCCTCTCTTTCTTATCTGTATGACAAGAGAAAAATGAGTGTTACAAGTTAACTAGCCTATAGTTTAACGGAAGATGTATGAGTTATTAACATATCTGTTAACACATCTCTAAGTAGTTCTGGCATATAATATTGTTTGCCAGAAAGTGTGGATAGCTCTGGGTATAAGTATCCAAACGTAAACATATCAATTGTTCCTACTGTATATATACGATCTAACTCCAGCGATTCGCCGTTAATCAATACATCTTCTAATAAAATTTTATTGCCAGGAATCGTATCTGGAATGACTTCTACACCAGCGTAAATCATTTTCCCCATCACTTTTCCCCGAAATCCGAATCCTTTCACCTCAAGATTCTCCATATTCGGCTTACGTGCTTTCAAAATAACTTCTCTTAATATCTTTCCTGGAACTTTCAAAGCACACGGATTAATTGGATGTGGACAAATTCTGTGAATATCTCCGCGCGTTACAACACCCTCTTCTAATCCTTCAAGAAGTACACCGGCATTCACCATTCCAATTTCTGCACCGCACCATGTTTTCAGTGCACTTGCTAACATATGAGAAAACGGCGTCTCATGAAACCAATCAACCGGTAATGACTCTTTTAAATGAACGACAGGCTCTGCCATTATATGCTTACTTTCTTCCTGCAGTATTTCAATTGTGGATAACGGTTCGCTATAAGCACCTAACCGTTCCGTCTTAATCGCTCTACCGTCTTTTTTCAACAGCTTCTTCGTCTCTATATCCACATTAAGCTGCACGTGACCAACGTAGCGCCCCCACTTTTCACAACAACAAAGTAAAGTATTGTTCAGTAGAACACCACGCTCAAATAAATGATGCGTATGCGCACCTAAAATAACATCTATATCATAATGCTCCGCCATATACTCATCCATACTTTTCCCAAGGTGAGATAGGACAACTGTAATATGCGCCTCATCTTTCACTTCTTCTAAAATAGACTCTAAATGGATAAGCGGATCTTCAATATGCCAATCGAGCATATGATAAAACTCTGGATAAGCTACCGTTAATCCGATAAAGGCAATCGTAATCCCATCTGTCGTCGTATGTAATTTATAAGGCTTCGCCCACGCTGGACGTACCCCTTCTTTTTCAAATAAATTCGCAACGAGCACCTCAAATCCAGCATCATCATATAGACGATTCAAATGCTCCTTCGCTAACGTAATGCCTTCATTATTTCCGATTGTTACATAATCATATAACGCCTCATTTAAAAGCTTCGTATTCCCAAGCCCATTTGTCGCTTCCGAAATACTATGAAAACGATCCACATGATCGCCGATATCAACCGTCAAAACAGTCTCTCCCGCTTCCTGTCTTCGCTTTTTCTCCCCTAGAACAAACCGAGAAATTTGCGGCCAATTTTCAAAATGACTATGTATATCGTTTGTATGATAAAGGTGGATGATTGTTTCTTTATTTGTATTCAGAGAAAAAACCTCCTCTCAGTTCCTTACTGCCATTTACGCTATGCGCACACAATAATCCTGTAAATACTTTTCGTCTTTTCTTGCTATTTTACATTGTACTCGCATTGTGAGAAAAAGCAAAAGATTGTCCTTTTTTATATGAGAAAATTTTGCTAATGCAGGAAATAATTCCAGATAGTGGAGGGAGGGGGGATTTGTCAAAAAGTTTAATAGAGAATTCAGTGGGTGGTTGTTCAAGTGGATTTGTCAGTATCTTTGTCTTAAACCTAGTCGTTCTCTGTTCTTATAAAATGTTTGGGGTATGTGAGGATTTTCTTTTGTCTTATCTTGTCGACAAATCGATATTCCTTGTCGAAACGTTGATATATTGAAATAATCGTTGATATATTCCCGTTTATGATCGATATATTTGAAAAATCGTTGATATATTTAGCTGAACACCCACCCGGGTATCCTCTCCCAAGCCAAGACAAATCCGCAAAACAAAAAAGCGCCCTGCACAGCAGGGCGCTTCTACTTTATCTATTAACCAATAGAACCTTCCATCTCAAACTTGATTAGACGGTTCATTTCAACTGCGTATTCCATTGGAAGTTCGCGAGTGAATGGCTCGATGAAGCCCATTACGATCATTTCTGTAGCTTCTTGCTCAGAAATACCACGGCTCATTAAGTAGAATAATTGTTCTTCTGATACTTTCGATACTTTCGCTTCGTGCTCAAGTGAAACGTAATCGTTTTTGATTTCGTTGTAAGGAATTGTATCAGATGTAGATTGGTTATCCATGATTAACGTGTCACACTCGATGTTAGAGCGAGAGTTTTTCGCTTTTGGTCCGAAGTGTACGATACCACGGTAAGTTACTTTACCACCATGCTTCGCAATCGATTTAGAAACGATTGTTGAAGACGTGTTTGGTGCTAAGTGAATCATTTTCGCACCAGCATCTTGGTGTTGGCCTTTACCAGCAATCGCGATTGATAATGTTAAACCACGAGCGCCTTCGCCTTTTAAGATAACTGCTGGGTATTTCATCGTTAATTTAGATCCGATGTTACCGTCAATCCATTCCATCGTTGCGTTTTCTTCACAAACCGCACGTTTTGTAACTAGGTTGTATACGTTGTTCGCCCAGTTTTGGATTGTTGTATAACGGCAATACGCATCTTTTTTAATGATGATTTCTACTACCGCACTGTGAAGTGAGTTAGTAGTGTAAACAGGTGCTGTACAACCTTCTACGTAGTGTACGTGTGCGCCTTCGTCTACGATGATAAGCGTACGCTCGAATTGTCCCATATTTTCAGAGTTAATACGGAAATACGCTTGAAGTGGTGTATCAACTTTAATACCTTTTGGAACGTAGATGAATGATCCACCAGACCAAACTGCAGAGTTTAATGCAGAGAATTTGTTGTCTGTTGGTGGGATTACTTTTCCGAAATGCTCACGGAAAATATCTTCGTTCTCTTTTAATGCGCTATCTGTATCTTTGAAGACGATTCCTAGAGCTTCTAGGTCTTCTTTCATGTTGTGGTATACAACTTCAGATTCGTACTGTGCAGATACACCAGCTAAATATTTTTGCTCAGCTTCTGGAATACCTAATTTATCAAATGTTGCTTTAATTTCATCAGGTACTTCATCCCAAGACTTCTCAGATTTCTCAGATGGTTTTACGTAGTACGTAATTTCATCGAAATCTAAGTCGTTTAAGTCGCCGCCCCATTGTGGCATTGGCATTTCATAGAACTTATCCAGTGATTTTAAACGGAAGTCTAACATCCACTGTGGTTCTTCTTTCATACGTGAAATCTCTTCAACGATCTCTTTTGTTAAACCGCGTCCAGCACGGAAAATCGAAACGTCTTTGTCTTTGAAACCATATTTGTAATCGCCGATATCTGGCAGTTGCTTCGCCATGTTGGTGTGTCCCTCCTTAGATAACCTCATTTTTAGGAACCTTTAACATTACTTATCTTCGTTTAAGCCCTTTTCTAACGCTTTCCACGCTAATGTTGCACATTTAATACGTGCAGGGAACTTGCATACGCCTTGTAATGCTTCAATATCTCCTAAATCGATGCTGTCATCGTACTCTTTTCCTAGCATCATGTCAGAGAAAATTTTCGAAAGCTGAAGTGCTTCTTCAATTTTCTTACCTTTTACTGCTTGTGTCATCATTGAAGCTGAAGACATTGAGATTGAACATCCTTCGCCTTCAAACTTCGCCTCTTGCACAATACCTTCTTCTACTTTCATCGTAAGTTGAATACGATCGCCGCAAGTTGGATTGTTCAAGTTAACGGTAACACTATCTTCTAACACGCCATGGTTACGAGGATTTTTGTAATGATCCATAATAACTTGACGATATAACGTATCTAAATTATTAAATGACATTTGTGAAATACTCCTTTGTCTTGATTAGCGATTCAACAAATGTATCAATTTCTTCTTTTGTATTATATAAATAGAAGCTCGCACGTGCTGTTGAAGAAGCTTTTAGCCACTTCATAAGCGGTTGTGCACAATGATGTCCTGCGCGAACTGCAATGCCTTCTACATCTAATACAGTCGCTACATCGTGAGGATGTACGTCTTCAATATTAAATGTAACAAGACCAGCGCGATGCTTTGGACCATAAATTGTAACGCCATCTACTTCTGATAGTCTTTCTAAAGCGTATTGCGCTAATTCATGCTCATGCTTTTCAATATTTTCAAGACCGATTTCTTCTAGGAAATCAATTGCCGCACCAAGTCCGATTGCATTACCGATAATCGGTGTACCCGCTTCAAACTTCCACGGAAGCTCTTTCCAAGTAGATTCTTGTAAATCTACGAAATCAATCATTTCACCACCAAATTCAATTGGCTCCATATTGTTTAGCAATTCTTTCTTACCATATAATACGCCGATACCTGTAGGTCCGCACATCTTATGAGCAGATAATGCGTAGAAATCACAGTTTAAATCTTGTACATCCACTTTCATGTGAGGTGTACTTTGTGCACCATCAACGACCATAATTGCTCCGTTTTCGTGTGCGATTGCTCCGATTTCTTTTACAGGGTTAATCGTTCCAAGTACGTTTGATACTTGCATGATAGAAACGATTTTTGTATTCGGTGTAACAGTTTGACGAACATCTTCTAAAGAAATTGTACCGTCTGGTTGAAGCGGAAGGTATTTCAAAGTTGCGCCAGTTTTCTTCGCAACTTGTTGCCACGGAATGATGTTACTATGGTGTTCCATGTAAGAAATAACGATTTCATCGCCTTCTTTTACATTTTCAAGGCCATAGCTAGCCGCTACTGTATTTAATGCAGTTGTCGTTCCGCGCGTGAAAATAATCTCTTCCATTGATTTCGCGTTAATAAACTTGCGAACTTTCTCACGTGCACCTTCATACGCGTCGGTAGCTTTCGTACCGAGCGTATGAACACCGCGATGCACGTTAGAATTATATTCTTTATAGTAACGTTCTAACGTTTCAATGACTTGAATTGGTTTTTGAGAAGTTGCTGCACTATCGAAATAAACAAGTTGTTTGCCGTTCACTTTTTGATCAAGAATTGGAAACTGTTTGCGTATTTCATGAATATTCATTAGCGAACTTTCCTTTCAATTACCTCAACAAGCTGTGCTTTTACTCCTTCAATTGGAAGCTCATTAACTACAGGTGCTAAGAATCCATGGATGACTAAACGTTCTGCTTCGCGTTTTGGAATACCACGGCTCATCAAGTAGTATAATTGGTACGGATCTACGCGGCCTACTGAAGCTGCGTGACCTGCCATTACATCATCTTCGTCAATTAAAAGAATTGGGTTCGCATCACCGCGAGCTTTCTCGTCTAACATAAGAACGCGAGAAGATTGTTGTGCATTTGATTTAGATGCACCGTGTTCAATCTTACCAATTCCATTAAAGATAGATGTTGCACTATCTTTTTGTACACCGTGTTTTAAAATCCAACCTTCAGAGTGTTTACCGAAGTGAACAACTTTAGTTGTAAAGTTTTGTGTTTGGTTACCACGGCCAATTGTTACTGTTTTCGTATCAGCATATGAACCGTCGCCCATTAAGTTCGTAACGTTCTCTGAAATTGTGTTTCCGTCATTCATAAGGCCTAGAGCCCAATCAATACGGCCGTCGCGTCCAACAACACCGCGGCGGTTAACGTAAGTTGTTACGTCTTTTGCTAATAGATCAACCGCACCGAATTTCACTTGTGCGCCTTGTTCCACGATTACTTCTGCTACGATATTTGCAATACCTTTAGCATTTTCATTTGCAACATAGTTTTCTACATAAGTTGCAGTACTGTTCGCATCAGCTACGAATAATACGTGGTTATATACGTTAGCTTCTTCGCCGTCTACTAAGAATACAGCTTGAAGTGGAGTTTCAAGAACAACGTTTTTCGGAACATATACGAATGCACCGCCGTTGATTAATGCAGCATGAAGTGCAGTTAGACGATGCTCGTCTACTTTCACGCCGTCTTTCATTAAATACTTTTGTAGTAGTTCAGCATGCTCTGTTGCAGCTGTTACGATATCTGTGAAAATAACACCTTTGTCTTTTGCTTCGTCTGCTAAAGAAACGAACGCAGTTGTACCAGTACGTTGCACTAATACGCTGTTATTTTCATCGATTAAGTTTTTCACTGCTTCTGGAAGCTCTGTTAAAGAACTTACAGGCTCTTGCTTAGCAGCGTCGCCTTTTCCGATAAAGTCCCATTTTTCAATTTTCGTTTTATCAGGCGTTGGCATTGGAAGTTCTGTTGCTTGTGCAAGAGCTTGTAAGCGGAACTCAGTCAACCAAGCAGCTTCGTTTACTTCGCTTGCGCGTTGACGGATTGTTTCTTGATCGAAAGGTAATGTACCGATTGTCATGTTTATGCTCCTCTCTTACGCTTCTTGCTCTGTTGTTTCGTCTTCAATACCTAATTCTTTTTTAATCCAGTCGTAACCTTCAGCTTCTAGACGTTGTGCAAGCTCAGGGCCACCAGATTTAACGATACGACCGTTCATCATAACGTGAACGAAGTCTGGAGTGATGTAGTTTAATAAACGTTGGTAATGCGTAATCATTAGGCAACCGAACTCTTCGCCGCGCATTTGGTTAATACCTTTAGATACAACTTTTAATGCATCGATATCAAGACCTGAGTCGATTTCATCTAAGATTGCGATTTTTGGCTCAATCATCATTAATTGAAGAATTTCGTTACGTTTTTTCTCTCCACCAGAGAAACCTTCGTTTAAGTAACGTTGTGCCATTTCTGGATCCATTTCTAGGAATTCCATGTTTTTATCTAATGTACGGATAAATTTCATAAGAGAAATTTCATCGCCTTCTTCACGACGTGCGTTAATTGCAGAACGTAAGAAGTCAGCGTTTGTTACTCCGCTAATTTCACTTGGATATTGCATTGCTAGGAATAGACCTGCTTGTGCGCGCTCGTCTACTTCCATTTCTAATACATCTTCACCGTCGATGATGATGCTACCTTCTGTTACTTCATACTTTGGGTGACCCATAATCGCAGAAGATAAAGTTGATTTACCTGTTCCGTTAGGTCCCATAATTGCGTGGATTTCTCCACCTTTTACTTCAAGGTTTACACCTTTTAAAATTTCTTTGCCATCAATTGATACGTGTAAGTCTTTAACCGTTAATGTAGAACCAGCCATCTCAATACCTCCATTAATCCTATATATACATTTTAAAAATTCCTAAAACGTTCATATTCTCATTTTATTCTCATTCTAATCTTATATCAAATAAAATGATATCGCAAACGACGAAAAAAAGTAACAATTTTTTCACAAATGTATATAAGTATTTCCCTTGCATCCTTATATGATACACCTTTCTTCTTATTTATATAAAGAAAAAAGGACTGGTAATTTTCCAGTCCTTTCCTCATATTTATTCACTTACCGGAAGTACAGCACCTTTATATTCTTTATTAATAAAGTCTTGAATTTCTTTTGAATGCAGTACTTCTACTAATTCTTTAATTTCTTTTTTCTTCTCGTCACCTTTACGAACTGCAATAATATTTGCGTACGGAGAGTCTGATCCTTCAATCGCAATTGCATCCTTTGTTGGATTTAACTTCGCATCAATTGCATAGTTCGAATTAATGAATAAAGCATCTCCCTCATTATTTTCATACAACTTCGGTGAAAGTCCAGGTTCAACATCTGTTTTAAATTTTAAGTTTTTCGGATTTTCGACTACATCTTTTACTGTCGCCTTAACCACATCTACACCATCTTTAAGCTTAATCACGCCGCCTTTTTGTAACAATGCTAACATACGGCCACGCTCCGCTACGTTATTACTCATAATCACTGTCCCGCCATCTGGTAAGTCTTTTAAGCTTTTATATTTCTTAGAATAAATGCCCATTGGCTCTAAATGGATTTTTCCTGCGTTTACAATTTTATATCCTTTTTCTTGGATTTCTTTATCTAAGTAAGGAATGTGTTGGAAGTAGTTCGCATCAATTTCCTTATCCGCTAACGCTTTATTCGGCAACACATAATCTTGGAATTTTTTAATTTCTAATTTAATACCCTTTTTCTCTAATATCGGCTGTGCCTTTTCTAAAATAACAGCGTGCGGCACGTTAGAAGCTCCAACAACAAGCTTATTCTCCTCTTTCCCTCCGCAAGCAGCTAATGTAAATACAGACAGCGCTGTAACAACTGACAATAGAATCTTTTTCATATGATGTCCCCTTCTCCCCAATAGTTATGTAGTTATGAAAAAGAGCTGGCATCAGACCAGCCCTTTTCAGCAATTATTCTTTTACAGGAACAACTGCCCCTTTATATTCTTTATTAATGAAGTCTTCAATCTCTTTAGAATGTAATACTTCCACAAGAGCTTTAATCTCTTTCTTATCTTTATCGCCTTTACGAACAGCTACTATGTTTGCGTACGGTGAATCATTTCCTTCAATTGCAATTGCATCTTTTTCCGGATTTAACTTTGCATCAATTGCATAGTTAGAGTTAATTAAAACAGCATCGCCTTCTTTATTGTTATACACTTGTGGCAATAAACCAGGCTCGATATCCGTTTTGAATTTTAGATTTTTCGGATTATCTGCAATATCTTTTGGAGTTGCTTTAACTGGATCTACTCCGTCTTTAATTTTTAAAATGCCTTCTTTTTGTAAAATCGCTAAACCACGTCCATGGTCAGCAACTGAATTACTCATAATAATTGTTGCACCGTCTGGAAGCTCTTTTAAGCTCTTATATTTTTGAGAATATACACCAATCGGTTCTAAATGAATTTTTCCTGCTATTTCAAAATCATATTTTTTATCTTTAATTTCTTTTTCTAAATACGGAATGTGCTGGAAGTAGTTTGCATCTAAATCTTTATCCGCTAACGATTTATTTGGTAATACGTAGTCTTGGAATTTTTTAATTTCTAACTCGATTCCTTTTTTCTCAAGTAACGGTTTTGCCTTTTCTAAAATAACAGCGTGAGGTACGTTAGAAGCACCAACAACAAGTTTCTTTTCATCTTTATCTTTCCCGCCACAAGCAGCTAAACCAAAAATTGAAGTTGAAATAAGTGCCGTAAGTAATAATTTTTTCATTTGAAACATCCTCCCGTTTTTTATTATCGTTTATCTATTCGAGTCGTTAAACTATCACCAATCCACTGAATTAAAAATACAACTAGTAATACACAAATTGTCGCAACAATTGTTACATCGTTATTCCCTCTCTGGAATCCTTCTAAGTAAGCAAGTGTCCCAAGGCCACCAGCACCAACAACTCCCGCCATTGCTGTATAGCCTACTAAAGCAATTGTCGTAACCGTAATACCAGATACTAATGCTGGTAACGATTCTGGAATCAATACTTTTAAAATAATTGTGCTTGTTTTTGCTCCCATTGCTTTTGAAGCTTCAATTACACCTTTATCAATTTCGCGAAGTGCGATTTCAACCATTCTCGCGTAGAATGGTGCCGCTCCAATAATTAAAGCCGGCAGCGCTGCACTTGCTCCAAGAATTGTTCCAAGAAGAATCTTTGTGAATGGGATTAATAAAATAATTAAAATGATGAACGGTATAGAACGGAATATATTTACGAATGCTCCAATCACCGTATTAATTGATTTGTTTTCCCATAAATTATCTTTTGCTGTCATGAAAAGTAACAATCCTAAAATTAGTCCTAAAACAAATGTCGCAAGAGCTGCGATTGCCGTCATATATAACGTTTCACCAGTTGCTTCTAACATTTGATTCCAATCAACATTTGCGAGTAACTTATCCATGTGCAATCACCTCCAGCTCTACTTGATTTTGATGAATTCCTTCTATTGCTTGCTGGATCGCTGTTTCCTCACCATTTAAATGAACAACTAAACTACCGTAAGAACCGTTATTCGTTTGTGCGATATTTCCTTGCAAAATGCTAACTTCTATATCACTACGTTGCATTAATCGTTGAAGCACCGGTCTTTCTACAGCCTCACCGATAAACTGCAAACGAATCACTTTTCCATCTGGATATTTTTCAATTAAACTTTCAATCGTTTCATTTGTATCTTCAGAATCTGTTAACTGCTGTACAAATCGTTTCGTAATATCTTGCTTCGGATTACGGAATACATCAAGTACTGGACCCGTTTCTACAATCTTTCCTCTCTCCATTACCGCCACTCGATTACAAATCTTTCGAATTACGTGCATCTCATGTGTAATGAGTACAATTGTTAAACCAAGGCGCTTATTAATGTCTAATAGTAAATCCAAAATTTGATCTGTCGTTTCTGGATCAAGAGCCGACGTTGCTTCATCACATAAAAGTACTTGTGGGTTGTTAGCTAATGCTCTTGCAATCCCAACGCGTTGTTTTTGTCCCCCGCTCAGCTGAGATGGGTACGCGTCTCCTCTTCCTTCTAATCCAACAAGATGAATTAATTCATCAACACGTTTTCTTCTCTTCGTTTTATCAACACCTGCAATTTCAAGTGGAAACTCTATATTTTCACGTACAGTTCGTGACCAAAGTAAGTTAAAGTGCTGAAAAATCATTCCGATTTCTTGCCTTGCCTTACGAAGTTCACTTCCTGTAATTGCTGATATAACACGATTCGCAATTGTAATTTGGCCAGAAGTCGGTTTCTCTAACTGATTAAACAATCTGATTAAAGAACTTTTCCCAGCGCCGCTATATCCGATAACACCAAATATTTCGCCTTTTTCTATTTTTAAATTGGCGTTATCTACAGCAGTGACATCACCGCTTTTCGCCTTATATATTTTCCTTACATTCTCTAATAGAATCATGATGTTCACCCCTTTTTTGTTTAGATAGACTCCGCATTTTTTTATTTTTGATGCGTGTAGTCCACCGCTATCACTACTTTTATTATTTGAATGTCCTCCACATTCAAACAATAAAAAAACCTTTCCGCTTTAGAGAAGCAGAAAGGTTTATATGCGTATATAACAACATTATCCCTCTCTCTCATCTCTCAAAGCATTCGCTTTGCAGGAATTGGCACCATTTCAACATAAGTTGACGGTTGCCGGGCTTCACAGGGCACAGTCCCTCCACCTCTCTTGATAAGAGAAATCAGATTCAATTTTCGTCTGATTTGAAATTTATGAAATTGTCTATATTTTATGACTTGAATTGTATCAATATACACTTACCATGTCAACAGAAATTTTCGTAAAAAATGAAACTTCAGAATTTTAAGCACCTACTGACATCGGTTTACATATATGAAACATTGATTCAACTAATAACATCGTTCGGTACGTTCCCGAATATTGTACACGCCCATCGTTCATTAACATTTGCAATCGTACATTTCCATTCACCAATTGCTCTATATCTTTTTCATCTAAGCAAATGATTTGTTCCGTTCCTCTTTCCTCATGTAGCAGCTCTATATAATCTCTTGAAATTTGTAACGAACAACTTTCATCTCTAAAACGGAAATTAACAGTTTTTTCCTCTCGTCTTAAAAGCGGTTCTAAATGATATTGACCATTAGCGTAATTTACAAATGATTGAAGCAAAGAATATAATCTCACCCTAAATCACATCCTTCATATCACTTTCTATTACATACCATTCCCTCTCACTAAAGAGCAATCCTGTTATTTTCGCTCGACAAATACTGTATCCATCCTGCATCTCGACATATTTCCCAAGAAATATGTCGAGGCGGCAAAAATTTTGCCGCCTACTTTAATTCCGTATATAAATATTCAACCGAATGAAATGCATATATCTTCTTCATCAGTGTCCCATTTTCAAAAACAAGTAAACAAGGTACACTTTCAATCCCATACTCTTTCGCTAAATATGGAGCATAATTTAAATCTAACATCCCAATTTTGAAGCCTTCAATTGTCATCTCAACGACTGTTAACATCTTTTTTGCTAATTGGCATGTTCCACACATTGGAGTATATACATATAACACTGTTTTTTCTTCGTTCTCTATTAGGGCTGTAGCTTCGGCTCCTGTCCAATCAATCACTTCTATCATTCCTTACCGTAAATATTCTGTATAAACGTCAATGTCGGCTCCCCATAATACATTTGCTAAGTGTGTAGATGGCGCAGTTGCCACTTCTCGGTACGAGCGATCAATATAGATATGCTCGGCTTGCGGAAATTCTTTTCGAAATTGTTTCCTTAACTTTTCTCCAGCATCATCAGCATCCACTAGCACATACACTTCCTTATCAAAAAACTGATCAACGAGCTCATCCATTTTCGACAAACCAATTGTACCATTTGTACAAACAATTTCCACTGGTTCACGAATAATAGATTCAATCTTTCTTCTATCTGATGTACCTTCTACAATAATGACTTTTTCTACATAAATCATATGTCATCACCCGATCACCATATACTATATAACCTTGAACTTAGTATATAGTATATTCGTTATTTTCATGTTGTTTCCTGTTTATTTTTGCAAAAGAAAAGCGGAAGCGACTGTTTAGCCCTGTTGGCTAAGGTTCTTCCGTACAGAAGACGCTTTTTTTCTTCCCGTGCGGAAGGTTCTTAGACATGAAGGGCTAGGAGGTGGAGCTAGACAATGAAAAGCGGAAGCGGCTCGTTTAGAACAAGAATGTACCCGAACTCCTTCACTCAAGGCTCTTTTCGCCTCAAGTGAAGGAGTGAAATGCCCAACTTTTTATTCCTTTTGGCTAAAGTTCTTTCGCACAGAAAACGCTTTTTTGTCTTCTTGTGCAGAAGATTCTTAGACGTGAAAAGCTAGACAACGAAAAACAAAAGCGGCTAGACCTGCATAAAGATTAAACAAAAAAGTTTTTTCAAAAAACGTTCTCCTACACGATAATTAGTATATGATTCTACATTCATTATTTTACACAAAATAAAAAAGGACAGCACAAAGGCTGTCCTTTAGTCGACTATAATTAGTCTTGGTTTGTCATTTCTGCATATTTTTCTGCAGTTAATAACTTCTCAACTTGGCTTGCATCAGAAAGTTCAACTTTAACCATCCATGCACCCTCGTATGGAGATTCGTTAACAAGTTCTGGTTGGTCACTTAATTCTTCGTTTACTGCTACAACTTTACCGCTTACAGGTGCGTATAACTCAGAAACTGTTTTAACAGATTCTACGCTTCCGAATGGCTCGTCAGCTTCGATTGTTGCACCTACTTCAGGAAGTTCAACGAATACGATATCGCCTAGCTCACCTTGTGCAAAGTGAGTAATACCGATAACAACTTCATTACCTTCAGTTTTTACCCATTCGTGTTCTTCAGAGTAACGTAAATTATTTGGAATGCTCATGACTGTACCTCCAGTGAATGTATTAATTATGTAAAAATACCTTATTGGTACTTTTTCCACACACTTTCAAACTGCTCTTCGTTAAAACCAAGTGTTACATTCGTTCCATCTGTTACAATTGGACGTTTGATCAACATGCCATCAGATGCTAAAAGCTCATACATTTCGTCTTCGCTTGCATCTTTCAACTTATCTTTTAGACCAAGTTCACGGTAACGCATTCCACTTGTATTAAAGAATTTTTTTAATGGTAATTCACTTTTTTCATGTAAATTACGTAAATCTTCTTTTGATGGTGGATTTTCAACAATATGAATCATCTCATATGCTACATCGTTTGCCTCAAACCATTTCTTTGCCTTTTGACATGTGCCACACTTTGGATATGAATAAAATGTTACTGTCATAAATTCACCTACTTTTTTACTAACCTTTACCTTTATCATATAGAAAACGTTTTATTATTTCAAACCATTATTCGCTAAACTTTTACTTATTTCGTGATAATTTTTAATAATCCTGCGAATTTTTCTTATTTTTCCGCCATTTGTTAAGAAAAAAATAAATATATAAATTTTTTAAAATTCTGCACCAAACATATATCTTAAACAAGCGTTTGATTAATTTCTTATTTTTCTTTCTTAACCTTTGAACTACATGAGTTTCTTTCTACCGAACATACAGCTTAAACAAACGTTTGATTAATTCTCCATTTTTCTTTGTTAACCCTTGAGCTGCATCGGTTTCTTCCTACCGAGCATACAGCTTAAACAAACGTTTGATTAATTTCTTATTTTTCTTTCTTAACCTTTGAACTACATGAGTTTCTTTCTACCGAACATACAGCTTAAACAAACGTTTATTTTAAAAAAATAAGAAGCCTTTTTTACAGGCCCCTTCATCATCGACTTAAGTAATCCGAAATGGTTTGAAATACTACTATATACATATTATGAATATTTCGATCGGAAACAGTATCATTATATAATCCCATACCCCAATATTGACCTTCAGGGTTCCCCATATTTACAAACCCTTGCGTATACGTCATCGTTTTATCCTTTGGGGTATTATCATAATCTAAATCCTTGTTAGTAAAAATTAAATACGGTCTATCTTGCAAACCAATAAAAAATACCGGCTTCTTTAACGATAAAAATAAGTCCGTATACTGCTCCTTTGATGCCTCTTTAAAGTATTCTTTCATAACGAAAAAACCATCAACTTTTGCTGATTTCTCCTGCATTTCTTCTAACTTTATACTTTCAAACTTTACATTCCTAAACGTATCTTTCGGCTTTTCTCCAACAACTCCAATTACGAGTGCTCTTCCGTTATATTCTAATTTTTCTCCTTCGTTATTCTTTGCACACCCAGCACCTACTAGGCATAACAATATAAAAACTAAAAAATATGATAAACGCTTCATTTAGCACCCTCCCCCTTCTTTTTAGTCAAGTGACAAAAACGTAAGGTTAATTCAAGAAAATGTAAGTAAAATCGATAGCCCAATTCACGTTTCTATATTATAATCAATTGAATTTACTTACATTACTAAACATAGGAGATCAACATGAAGAAATTTAAACTTTCATCTTTTCTTCCGTTAAGTTATATACTTCTACTCGTACTCGTAAGTCCCCTTTACGATGTATTAAATAAAACAACTGTTCACGCAGTAGACGTTACAACTGTAGTAGATGATTGGATTCCATTTGTAAAAGCATTTATTATTCCTTATTTACTTTGGTTTCCATACTTATACGGCGCACTTATTTATTACTGCTTTGCTGACCGAAAGCAATATTATGTCACTTTAAGTAGTGTTATTTTTGGAAAGCTTGCTTGTTTTTCTATTTATTATTTTTGGCAAACAACTGTACCGCGTCCGACTGTCGTTGGAACAGATGTATTTTCTGAACTAGTTCGCTATATTTATAGTATCGACCAGCCAGTAAACTGTTTCCCTAGCATTCACGTTCTTACTACATTTGTAATTATGTTAGCTGCCTTTAAGCGTAGAGAACAACATGCTTTTGAATATTACATCCTTACTTTCTTCGGTACACTTATTATTTTATCAACGCTATTTACGAAGCAACATGCCTTTGTAGATGCCGTTTCTGGAATGACACTTGCAAGCATACTTTACTTCGGTGTTCAACTTTTATTAGCAAAAGAAACAGTACGTGTTCCAGTAAAACAAAATCATAAAATGTAACATAAAAAAGCAGACTGTGGCTTCTCAGTCTGCTTTTATCTATTATTAAGGAGATTTTCAATTTAAGATTGCGGTACAGTCATATCACCAGAATGAATACGACCTGCTTTTTTAAGAGCAATGTAAAGTATATAAGAAACAGCTACTGGAATGACGATATAAGTAATTACCATCGCCGGGACAACTTCCCATCCTTCGCTGGAAATTAAATTAATTGGTGCGATAAGAGAACTTAATCCAAGACCTGCAATTTCTTTTCCTGCTTCCAGTTGGAAAATTAATGCGGATACCGGACCGACTATAGCACTGGCGACGACAGTTGGGACGAGAATCATTGGATTTTTAGTGATATTTGGCAACTGTACTTTCGGAGTACAAAGAGCTTGAGCTAATATGCCACCTAAATTGTTTTCTTTCGCTGATATGACAGAGAATCCGATAAACTGAGCGACGCATCCGGCAAGAGCTGCACCACCTGCAACACCGTCTAAGCTAAGTGCGATCGCTAACGCAGCTGATGAAGCTGGAGAGATAAGTAATAGTCCCCAAACTACTGCAATGACGATAGAAGCGATGAATGGGCTACCAGCTGAGCTATCTTTAATGAACGCTCCAACTGCATTTAAAACAGGAGTAATATTATGAGATAACCAAATACCAACTAAACCAGAACCTAATATGGCCGCAAATGGAACGAGCATCATATCTAAAGCAGTTTTTCCGCTTAAACGTTTACCAATATATACAGCTAAAGTTGCTGTTAATAAAGCACCGATTGGCTCACCTGTTTTAATAATTAGACCAGCTTCAGTAATTGAAATGGATCCGGCACCAATTGCTCCAGCCACCATAGCCGAGAAGATTACAAGACCATTTGCACCGAGCATAAAAGCAATTCCTGCACCAATCGCTGGTGCCATTAGTGATTTTGCAACAACTCCAATTGTAATAAGCAACGGAATATCAACAATTCTTCCTATATTTTCGATTAGTAAACCAATTCCGAGGGATACGAAAATACCTTGTGCGATACCAGCAGATGCTTTAAATACACGAGACATTATATATTCCTTCATTTGTTTCACCTTCTCCTATAAGTTAGTAACCAATTGTTTTCATATAATCACGTAAAATATCGTTTGATTTTGCGAATCGAGATTCTTCATCCTCTGTTAAATTGAGTTCTACAATTTCTCTTATACCGTCTCTAGTAATAATAGCTGGTACTCCTGTACAAATATCATATTCACCGTACTCACCATCTAAAATAGCTGATACAGCAATGACACGGTGATCATCATTAAAGATTGAGCTTGCAATATATGCTAGAGAATTTCCGATTCCGTAATAAGTAGTTCCTTTACGTTTATAAATTTCCCATCCGGCTTTTGCAGTCTTCTCAACGATTTCATCTAAATCTATTTCACCAAATCGTTCTTTTTGTTCTTCTAAAATTTGCAGAATTGGCTTTCCACCAACAGTTACATGAGACCAAGCAACCATTTGAGAATCACCATGTTCTCCTAATGAATACCCATGAATACTACGAGGATCTACATGTAACATTTCAGATAAAATTGTTCTTAGGCGAGAAGAATCTAATGATGTTCCTGTACCGATTACGCGATTTCTAGGTAATCCAGATAATTTCCATACTTCATATGTGATAATATCAACTGGGTTCGATGCGAGTAAGAAAATACCATCAAATCCACTTGCCATTACGCCGCCAACAACACTTTCCATAATCTTCGCACTCGCTCCTAAAGTATCTAAGCGACTTTGTCCAGGTTTTGGTGCTGGTCCTGCAGTAATAATGACAATGTCCATATCTTTGCAGTCTTCATAGCTTCCTGCATATACTTTTGTTCTTGTATTTGTAAAGTTAATGCAATGTGATAAATCCATTGCTTCCCCAACTGCACGTTCATGATTTATATCAATTAATAATAGTTCTTCGCAAATTCCTTGATTTACAATGGAATACGCACAACTTGATCCAACTAATCCAGTACCGATAATTGCAATTTTTCTTGTATGTCTTTTCATAGCAATCTCTCCTAAGTGATCATATAATCTATTTCTTTTGTTCTTTACACTCTTAATTATAGAGGTTCTCACGATAGAAACCATGGATACTTTGTGAAATATTGAGCAAAGTATTTGTCCTTTTTGTGAATTGTTATATTACATTTTCGTCATATTTGTTACAACTGGAAAAATATTTATTATGTATTTATTGACATACAAAAAAATAAAACGAGCGAATCTATTTTCGCCCGTTTTTTCATCCTATTATTCTGCACTTAACTGACTTTTTAATTGCTGCACGATCATCGGATTCGCAGGTGCTGCCGGTTTGTAATAACTCTTTTGCTTTGCGTACTCATACATATTACGTTGACGCATTTCATCTTGATTACGAATTTGGATTAACGTTTGATGTAACTGTTCATTATCAGACTGAGAAATATAATTTGCATAACTTGTTAAACTTGCATTTAATCCTGCTAAATAATCATTTACCATATCTTTTTCATTCATCTTTCTCTTCCTCCTATCCTAGGAAAGTCATTAATTGCTGTTTCGTATTTCTTGCATCTTGCGCATCTTTTTGTAGCATTTGTTTCAGTTGTGGATCTGTACACGTCTGTGCATACTGCTCCAACTTGTTAATAATCGTTGCGTGTCCACCAATTAAATGACGTAAGTTTTCTACTTCAAGCTCTGTTAAATTTTGCATGGAATACTCCTACCTTTCTTCTTTCATTCTTCCTTAGTATTCTGTTCTTTTTAAATCGTATTCATTAAAAAGTCTGCTAAATAATCATTTAACTAAAAAGAGCCTCTAAACGATTAGAGGCTCTTTCTACTTAAATTCCTTTCCGCTTCTTCAATCGCCCGTTGCATTTGTATTAACGGATTTTCAATCATTTTCCCATGCCCTGTCGCCAATAAAGACGGCTTATACTCCAGCAATTTCTGAGCACTCGTTAATGAAACTTCTGCATCCCAAGTCCCAAACATAGGAAACGGGAAAAGCCACTTCAACTGTCCTGCTACCGCTAATCCTCCTCTCGTTTGAAATGCATCTCCAACAATGAGTGCATCATTTCTTGTGTCTAAAAATGCCATTGATCCTGGTGTATGACCTGGAGCTCCAATCGCTACAAGAGAACCAACTTTATCTCCCTCTTGAAGAAAAATATCTGGGATCGTATGTATCTGTTTTGACACTCCCACTTTTATTGGTGTATTTCGTTCTCCCTCTTGTAGTGCCTTATCTCCTTCAAGTAAACAAGCATCTCTTTTAGAAATATAGACTGGAACATCGGGCATCTCTTGCTTTATCGCATCAAGCGCTCCTACATGGTCATCATGCGCATGTGTAATAACGATATTCGTAATCGGTTTTCCTATTTTCCGAGCTGATTGTAAAATCTTCTTTGCACAAAACGGTAAGGCCGCATCAATTAAAGTTAATCCTGTTTCTTCTTCAACGAAGTAACAGTTAATTGGAAATAGACGCGGTAAAAATGCAATTTGATGCACTGTTTCTACGCTTATTACCTTCATCTTCTTTACCTCCATAAAAAAGAGCTGTTTACACATACATATGTAAAACAGCTTTATTCAAGAATTCAGCAATAAAAAAACCAGTAGCCAACTGGCTACTGGTTCTCTCTCATCTATTAAACTGTGTAACGCTCATCTTCTAAAATTTTCGCAGCGATTTCACGTTTCTTCGGAATTACATTAAGTGGTGTGTGGCGAGTTAATTTACGTAATGATGATAACATCATGCGCAGCATGTCGCCATTTTCAACTGCGATAAGTGTTTCTTTCGCATCTGCTTCGATTTCGTTAAATGCTTCTTGGCAGAATACTTCAGTGTATAACACTTTTTGTTTATTCTTTTCAAGACCAGTTGTTTTGATTGCTTTTTCTGTACGAAGAACAGCTGACTCCATTGCGTATAGGTTGCTTACGATGTCAGCGATATTCACAAGAATTTCTTGCTCTTTATCTAATGCTTTACCGTATTTTTGAGCAGCTAATCCAGCTACCATTAAGCCGATTTTCTTCGCATTAGTTACTAAATACTTTTGAAGTGCTAATGGCTCATCGCCTACTTCTTCTGGCATCATCATCATTAACTCTTCTTGTAATTTTTGTGCTTTTTGAAGAAGTGGTAATTCACCTTTCATCGCTTTACGTAAGAACGTACCTGGTACGATTAGGCGGTTAATTTCGTTCGTTCCTTCGAAAATACGGTTAATACGAGAATCGCGGTACATTCTTTCAATCTCGTATTCTGCCATAAATCCGTAACCACCGTGAATTTGAACACCTTCATCTACTGTATAGTCTAATACTTCAGAACCGAATACTTTGTTTAAAGAGCACTCGATTGCATATTCAGCGATAGAAGCTGCTACTGCTTTACCGTCTTTTACTTCTTCTTCAGATAATGTGCTCATGCGGCTTTCGAATAAACCTACTGTACGATATACAGAACTTTCAGCTGCATATGTTTTTGCTGCCATATTCGCAAGTTTCTCTTGAATTAATGGGAAGCGAGCGATTGGTTGCTTGAACTGTTGACGTTGGTTTGCATATTGTGCTGAAATTTCTACTGCACGTTTCGCAGATCCAACTGTACCAACACCTAATTTATAACGACCGATATTTAAAATGTTGAACGCGATAATATGACCTTTACCGATTTCACCAAGTAAGTTTTCTTTCGGCACTAACGCATCTTCTAAAATTAACGTACGAGTTGATGAACATTTAATCCCCATTTTCTTTTCTTCTGGGCTTGTAGATACACCAGCGTATTCTTTCTCTACGATAAATGCTGAGAAATGCTCTCCATCAATTTTTGCATATACAACGAATACGTCAGCGAATGCAGAGTTTGTAATCCACTGTTTCTCACCGTTTAATACATAATGTGTACCTTCTGCATTTAAACGTGCAGTTGTTTTTGCGCCTAATGCGTCAGATCCTGAACCTGGCTCAGTTAATGCGTATGCAGCTAATTTTTCACCAGTTGCAAGTAATGGTAAATACTTTTTCTTTTGCTCTTCGTTACCGAATAATACGATTGGTAAAGATCCGATACCTACGTGAGCACCGTGAGTGATTGCAAAACCACCAGCGCGAGAGAATTTCTCTGCGATTAACGCTGAACTTACTTTATCAAGACCAATTCCGCCGTACTCTTCTGGCACGTCAGCGCCTAATAAACCAAGCTCCCCAGCTTCTTTTAAAAGACGAACTGAACGATCAAATTCATGTTGCTCTAAATATTCAAGCTCTGGAAGAACTTCATTTACGATAAAGTCCTCTGTCGTTTTTGCAATCATTTTATGCTCAGATGAAAAATCTTCTGGCGTAAACACTTGATCAATCGTAATCTCATCAACTAAAAAGCTACCGCCTTTAACCGCATTTCCTACTGTTTTTTCCATGAAAATTTCCTCCTTCATATTTTCATGAGCAGCTTCTCTCTTTTTGAAAGAAGCTGGCTCTCCCGTTTATTTTTTATAAACCTTTGTTGCTTCCATTCTTTGCTTTAGCGTCGTCTCGTTCTGAGCAAGCCGCTTACACTTTTTTTATAATCCAGTTCCAGTGGCTAGAACAGTCGGTCGTTTCACCCCTTCCTGTGAGGCAAAAAGCGCCTCTTCGTCAGGGCTTCCAACGCCCTTCTGTTCTGAGCGAGCCACCTGCACTTTTTATCTAATCCAGTTCCAGCGGCTAGAATGTTCGGTGGCTTCGCTTCTTCCTGCGAGGCAAAAAGCGCCTCTACGTCTGAAGCTCCATCCCCCTCACATTCTGAACGAGCCGCTTCCACTTTTTATAGTAATTCAAATACTCCCGCTGCTCCCATTCCGCCGCCAATACACATTGTTACGATACCGAATTGTTCGTTGCGGCGTTTCATTTCGTGAATAAGAGATAGTGTTAGTTTTGCTCCTGTACAGCCAAGTGGATGTCCAAGTGCGATTGCACCACCGTTTACGTTTACTTTTTCTTCATCTAAACCAAGTTCACGAATAACTTGGATCGATTGAGAAGCGAATGCTTCATTTAGTTCGAATAAGCCAATATCAGATAGCTCTAAGCCAGCTAGTTTTAACGCTTTTGGAATTGCAGCGATTGGGCCGATTCCCATTACTTCTGGTGGTACGCCAGCTACTGCAAATGAACGGAATTTCGCAAGTGGCTTCATGCCATCGCTCACTGCTTTTTCACGATCCATTAATAGTACAGATGCTGCACCGTCACTCATTTGTGAAGAGTTACCAGCTGTTACAGAACCGCGAACGTTAAATGCTGGACGTAATTTACCTAAAATGTCTAGCGTCGTCTCTGCTCTTACACCTTCGTCTTGTGCGAAAATGATTGTTTCTTCTTGCAGTTTATTGTTTGAGCCAACCGAGCGTAATGTCACATCTACAGATACTGTTTCATCAGCAAAGTTTCCTGCCGCTAATGCTTTGGCAGCACGTTGATGACTTCTTACTGCAAATGCATCTTGCTCTTCACGAGAAATTCCATATTTCACAGCAACTTGCTCTGCTGTATGTCCCATACCCATATAATATTCTGGAGCCGCTTCTACAAGGCGACTGTTCGGACGAACAACGTGTCCCATCATTGGAACTAAACTCATTGATTCCGCTCCGCCTGATAATACAGCTTCAGAGTGACCAAGCATAATGCGCTCTGCTCCGTAAGCAATACTTTGTAAACCAGAAGAACAGTAACGGTTAATTGTAATAGCTGGAACATCGTAAGAAAGTCCTGCTAGTCCGCCGATATTACGAGCCATATTTAAACCTTGTTCTGCTTCTGGCATCGCACAACCGAAAATTAAATCATCGATTGGTCCTTCATAATTTGCACGCTTTAACGTTTCCTTTACTACTAACGCCCCTAGATCGTCAGGACGAACTGTTTTTAATGAACCCCTCTTTGCTTTTCCAATTGGTGTTCTTGCTCCCGCAACAATGACAGCTTCTCTCATGAACGATATCTCCCCTCGTTATTAGTTACGTAATGGCTTTCCTTTTACAAGCATGTGCTGCATTCTTGCTTGTGATTTCATCTCACTTACTAAGCTAATAAATGCTTCACGTTCTACATCTAATAAATACTGCTCATCAACTTCTGTTCCGTACGGCACTTTTCCGCCCGCAATGACATATGCAAGTTTCTTCGCAATGTGAAGATCATGTTCAGAAATGTAACCTGATAAATGCATTGCTTCTGCACCAAGTACAAGAGTTGCATATCCTGTTTCACCAACAACTGGTATCTTTTTACGAATCGGTGCTTTATAGCCAGCTTCATATAAAGCAAGTGCTTTCTGTTTCGCATCATATAGTAAGTGATCACCATTCACACTAATACCGTCTTTATCGCCTAAGAAGTTGTTCGATACAGCTTCTTGTGCTGATGTAGAAACTTTCGCCATCGCTACAGATTCGAACACTTTATTCGCAACTTTTTGCAGATCAAACTCTACACCGTTTGGCATTTTATTTAAGTGTTTAATGTATAACTCTTTATTACCGCCTCCGCCAGGGATTAAGCCAACACCAACTTCTACTAAGCCCATATACGTTTCACTAGAAGCTTGAATGCTAGCTGCTGGTAAGCAAACTTCTGTACCTCCGCCAAGCGTCATACCATATGGTGCTGCTACAACTGGCTTAGAAGAGTACTTAATTTTCGTCATTGCATCTTGGAAGTTTTTCACAACCCACTCAATTTCAAAGTAGTTGTCATCTTGCGCTTCCATTAAGATCATCGCTAGGTTCGCACCAACGCAGAAGTTCTTCGATTGGTTACCGATAACAAGACCTTTATAATTCTTTTCTACTTCATCAACAGCGTAGTTAATCATTTGCGTAATATCCATACCGATTGCATTGCTCTTCGAATGGAACTCTAAGCAAAGGATGCCGTCGCCTAAATCAATTAAGCTCGCTCCGCTATTTTTCTTTAATACACCATTTTTCGCTTTTAATTGCTTAAGAGAAATTGCTTTTTTATTACGCTCGATTAGCTTATATTCGCCATTATCGTAATAGTAGCTATCGCCGTTATCATGTTTATAGAAAGTAGTGAAACCTTTCTCTAACATTTCTTTCACCCAAGTAGGAACGACTACGCCGTTTTCTTCCATCTTTTGAGCAGATTTTTCAACGCCGATTGCATCCCAAACTTCAAACGGTCCTTGCTCCCAGCCGAAGCCCCACTTCATCGCTTGGTCAATTGCAACGATATCGTCAGCAATTTCTTTATGAAGTTTTGCAGAGTATAAAAGAGTTGGTGTAATGATGTTCCATAACAACTCTCCTGCACGGTCTTTCGCGTATACAAGCGCTTTCAATTTATTCGCTAATCCTTTTTCTTGTTTACTTAACTCTACGGATGCAGCTTTTAATTTTTTACGCGCTTCGTATTCCATCGTTTCAGGATTTAATTCTAAAATTTCTTTTCCTTGTTTTAAGAAGAAGCCTTGACCCGTTTTACTTCCAAGCCATTTTTTCTCAAGCATGTCATGCATGAAAGCTGGTACTTTAAATACATCACGCTCTTCTTCTTGTACGTTTTCATATACGTTATTTGCAACGTGTACGAATGTATCTAAACCGACAACATCTAATGTACGGAACGTTGCGCTCTTTGGACGACCAATAAGTGGGCCTGTTACAGAATCAACTTCCCCAATGCTGTAGCCGCGTTTTATCATCTCTTGAAGAGTTACTAATAAACCGTACGTACCGATGCGGTTTCCAATAAAGTTTGGTGTGTCTTTTGCGATAACAACGCCTTTTCCAAGAACGTCTTCGCCAAATAGTTTCATGAAGCTTAATACTTGTGGATCTGTTTCTTTCGTCGGTATTACTTCTAGAAGTTTTAAATATCGTGGTGGGTTAAAAAAGTGTGTGCCTAAGAAGTGTTTCTGGAAGTCGTCTGAACGACCTTCTGCCATTTTTTCAACTGAAATACCTGACGTATTCGAGCTTACAATAGAACCTGGTTTACGAACAGCGTCTACTTTTTCAAATAATTTCTTTTTAATATCTAAGTTTTCAACTACTACTTCAATAATCCAATCTACATCAGCAAGAAGCTCAAGATCATCTTCTAAGTTACCTGCTTCAATCAGTGCTAGATTTCCTTTCACTGTCAGAGGAGCTGGTTTTTGCTTCAATAGTTTCTGTACAGCCGTATTACTAAAACGATTTCTCACACTTTTATGTTCTAATGTAAGTCCCTTCGCTTCCTCTTCTTTCGTAAGCGCAGGTGGTACAATATCAAGCAATAATGTCGGAATACCAATATTAGCTAAGTGTGCCGCAATTCCCGAACCCATTACGCCTGAACCTAGAACAGCAGCCTTTTTAATTTGGAACATCCAATTCTCCCCCTATTCTTGAATGAATGCTCATTCAATTTTTCGACATAAGTCGCAATCAATGAGTGAGCCTCTACTAATAAATATATGATACTGTTTAAATTTTCGCAATATATTTATTGATAAAATTTTCTGAAATAAATATTTTTCTTTCATTTGGCTATGCTATACATGTGTATTTTCTTTGTTTAAATGCACTTTTCCTTTTTATAATCTGACGAAACTGGAGGAATATATATGGCAAAACTTAAGAAGAACCCTTCAAAGGCTGGAATTAGTGCGGCTAGTGTAACTGGAAACGCAGGTCCACATAATCACGGTGTTGAAAAAGGACGCCAAGGTAATAACCAACAATATAAGAAGCATAATATGGGCGAAAAATAACGCTATATTTTTGGGCAGAGAACGTGGCATAATGATTAATGGCTACTTTTTCTGCCCAATTTATTTGTACATATGGAAAACAAAAGAGGGAACGATGATGAAACGAACAATAGTTATGATTGTAATGATTGCTACACTATTTACAGGGATGATTTTCTTCTCTTATGCACAAAGGCAACAAGCTGTAAGAGCTGATCAACCTAACATTACTGGGCAATATGGGGTTACAATCGATGCAAACACAGGTGAAATTTTGTATGGGAAACGCGAAGACGAACGTTCTTATCCGGCTAGTATAGCCAAAATGATGACAACCCTTCTTTTACTAGAGAATGTAAAAGAAGATGAAGAAATTACGGTTACAGAAAATGCAATTAAAACAGAAAGTCAAAGCAAGAAAATTAAACTTCGTGCTGGAGAAAAATTAAAGCGTGATGAGGCATTAAAACTTATGCTTATCATTAGTGCAGATCCAATAGCTGAATCAATTGCAGAACATATTGCAGGATCAAAAAATGAATTTGTGAAAATGATGAATGCTAGAGCGAAGGAACTTGGTACAAAGCATGCGACTTTCAAGAACGCAAGTGGTGCTGATGCAATTGGGAATAAAGTATCACCATATGACATTGCTATTATTACGAAAGAAGCATTAAAGTATCCAGTTGTTTTAGAATATATGAATTCAACACGTACAACTCTACATACTTCAGAACGCTCTCCAAACATCGCAAACTATGGACGAGAAGAACTATATGACGATCCATATGCGATTGGAAGTAAAAGCGGTCTATCAGCACTCGGCAAATATACGGTCGTAACAGTGGATGAAAAAGACGGTAAACGCGTCATTAATGTTGTATTATCTTCTTCTCGCACGCAACTATACCCTGATACGAAAAAAATGGCACATTACGCATTTCAGCAATTAAAATAACCAAGGAGTATTTTCTCCTTGGTTATTTTTTAACCATACCTTTTAACACGAACGCAACGTTTGCTGGACGCTCTGCTAGACGACGCATAAAGTAGCCATACCAGTCATTTCCATAAGGTACGTAAACACGCATTTTGTAACCTTCTTTTACTAGCTCAAGTTGACGCTCATTACGAATACCATATAACATTTGGAATTCAAATTGATCCCTTGGAATGTTGTGTTCTTCGGCAAGTTTTTTCGTATATTCAATAATCGCTTCGTCATGTGAAGCAATTGCAGTATAATTCCCATTTAATAAGTGCATTTTAATAATTTTTTTATAATTGTCATCTACATCTTTCTTGTCCGGGAACGCCACTTCTTCAGGTTCTTTATAAGCCCCTTTTACAAGACGTAAATTCGGACTATAAGCATTTAATTCTTCCATATCTTTTTCTGTACGATATAGGTAAGCTTGAATAACTGTACCAATATTATCGTATTCAGATTTTAATTGTTTAAAGATCTCAATTGTTTTCCCGCAGCGCGTATAGTCTTCCATATCAATTGTAATAAACACACCATTTTCTTTTCCAGCTTCTAAAATACGGCGCATATTGTTCATTACGATTTCATCAGAGATATCTAATCCCATAGAAGTCATTTTTAAAGAAAGCTGCGAATTAAGACCTTCTCTTCCAATTGCACGAATCGCTTCAATCGATTCGCTAGCCATTTCATTTGCTTCCGCTTCGTTATCAACGAATTCACCTAAATAATCGATCGTTACACAAAGACCTTGCTTATTTAATGCTTTAATTGCAGCTGTCGCCAATTCAATCGTCTCCCCTGCGACGAAGCGACCTGCACCAAAGCGCAAACCGTACTTTTTAGCCAGTTTTGTTAGCGCTTTATTTTTTGACAAGAAAAGAAACGAATTTCGCATTAATTGTTCCATGTAATTCACCCCTATGACTGTAATTTATCTGTTTTTTACCCCTCTTCAAAATTATATCATTGTTTAAAATTATTGGATACAAATAATTATTTAGATAATTTATAAAATACTATAAAAACATTTAAAAACCTATATTCTCGCATGTAAATATGAAGGGAATATTTTTCGACATTTAGAAAAAACGGGTTTACTAGGCATAAAATAGGCATGTCGAAAATATTCGACATGCTTATAAAACCCTTAATATTCCATGTAAATTATACAAGGATATTAATAAAGAAAACTTGAGGTAACATTCGCCTCAAGTTTTCTCACTGCTCATTTCGCTTCTCTTCATTCAGCCTTTTAATATCCGTAATTAACTGCACCATCTCTTCTTTCGCATCTGGATATGTCTCATTCCAATGCTTCACTAATGCTGGCATCGTCTTCGCTATGTAAGAATACAGTGCCCACTTCTGTACCTGTTCTTTTCTCTCTTCGCTACTCTCTCCAAGTAACAGCTCAGTGTATTTCTCTAGTAACCCGTCAAACTGCTCGTTAAACTTTTCATTCATCTTATTTACCTCCTATATGAAAAAAGCAGCGAAAACCGCTGCTTTTTCTTATAATTTTGATCGAACAGAGTTTAATTTCTTCTCCATTGTGCTTACTTTATCACGACGATCATCAATACGAATTGTTGTTGCAACACGCTGTGCACCTTTCGTATAAGGCACTTCATGCATTTGTTGAATTACTTCTAGAATAACAGGAAGATCTCCTTCAATAACTGTATTCATCGGTGTTAGTTGATACTTCACGCGATTTGCATTTTTCTCTAGCACCTTTTGTACTTCTGCTACATATTCACTAACACTTGGATTACCTGTTCCTACCGGAATAATCGATACGTCAACAATTGCCATAGTAATTTGCCTCCTATAATCGCTTCTTATATATCCACTGTCTATTTTACCGAAATCCTCATCATTTTACTAATATGTTACTCTTCCACTTTAAACTGCTCGACTAATCTTTCTAAATCCCTCATATGCTCTGTCAAACTTTCCATCGTGTGAGCTACCTTTTCTAAATGATTAACCTGTGATTCCGTTGCAGCATGTACCTCTTCGGAAACAGCTGCACTTTCTTGACTCGTACCAGCAATTGTATGCATTACCGCTGTAATTTCTCCTTGCTCGTAACCTATGTTATGTACCTCTTCTACAATTTTTTCAACTGAAGTACTAATCGTATTTACAACTGACATAATTGTGCGGAACTCCATTTCCGCCTCTGTCGTCACTTTATTTTGCACATCTGCAATGTCTTTCAATTTACTTACAACTTCTACAACCCTTTTTACTTCTACTTGCACATCACCAATCATCGTTGTAATTTCTCCTGTTGCCTCTTTTGATTGTTCCGCTAATTTCCGAACCTCTTCAGCAACAACCGCAAATCCCTTACCTTGCTCACCTGCACGGGCAGCTTCAATTGAAGCATTTAAAGCAAGTAAATTTGTTTGATCCGAAATACCTTTTATTAACTCAACAACATTTTGAATCGATCCAACTCTTTGTTCTAACTTACCGGATGCTTCTTCTGTATGAACAACAATCGAAGATGATTGTCCCCTCGTACGAACTAAGTTCCTCATTGTATTTAATCCTTGCTTAGATGCCTCTTCCGCTTTGCCAGCCACTCCTTTTATTTCATCAACAGAGCTATTCATTTGTTCCACTGACTCCGCCATATTTTCGAGCTGAGCAGAAACTTCATCCACACTATTCGCAAGAGTAGAAGCTCCTCCGCTCACATCATCCATTGCTCCTGAAACTTCTCTACTAGCCGCTACTGTTTCATTCGTTAAATAATGTAAACTATTCGTTGATTGTTGCACCGTTGATACGCTGTTTTTAATTTTACTTACCATTTCATTCATTTGTTCAACCATATCATTAAAGTGTTTCGTCAACTCTCCAACTTCATCTTTACTTGTCACTTTCATTCGCAGCGTTAAATCGCCTTCTGCTACTTTTTGCACGTGATTCTTTAATAGTTGCAGTGGTCTTGCTAATCTTCTTGAGAACAAGTAGGAAGCTACGATTCCAACTAATAAACTAATACATGCCATTATAATAACTGTATTTCTCGTACTATTTAATAGCCCATCGATCGTTTCTTTCGGATAAAAGATTCCTATCGTCCATTTCATCGTATCAAATGATTGACTATAAACAACTACATCTTCACCTTTTATTGTAGTGACCGCATATTTTGTTACTTCTTTATTTAAGCTCTTTATAAGTGGCTCTTTTGAAACATCTTTCCCTATCTTTTCTGGATAAACAAGAGCCATATTTTTATCATTTATAATAAACATTTCTCCGTCATTATTGTATTGAATATTGTGAAGCAACTTCTGAATCGTCCCAAGCGATACATCCATCGCAACAACGCCTAATACAGATCCATCTTGAGCTGTAATTGCTTTAGAAACACCTACACTTAACTTTCCTGTTGCAATTTCATAAGAAGGTTGTCCCCAATGGACCTTTTTTACATCAGCCTCTGAATCTTTATACCATGGTCTTGTCGTTGGATCATATCCTTCTGGCACTTGCCCACCTTCAGCAAGATTGGCACTTAATGTTTTTTTATCTTTCGTACCAATATATAAATCTAAAATACCAGGATGATTCTTTTTATACTCCGCAAACTCTTTTGTTAAAAATGCTTCCTCTTCTGGAGTAACCCCACCTTGAAGCATGTTACGAATCATCTCACTGTTCGCGTAATACCCCATATCTTCATCCGTTCTTTGAACAAATGTCGTAAGTTGCTCTGTCACAAGATCCATCGCATTTTGAGAATACTCGTCTAAAGAACGCACTTCCTTTTCTTTCTGTAATTGATACACAGCTGTACCCAATATTACGAACATCATAGAAATAAGTACTGAAAACACTACCGCAATTTTTAAACGTAAACTTCTTAACATCTTCCCCCAAGCATCCCCTTCGCATTAAATTAAAATCTTATTAATCATTATATTAAGTATAATAGATAAAATTAAAAAATTGAAATTAATTCTCATCTAAATTGAATTAAAAAAACTACCACCTCTTGTGTAAAAACAAATAGTTCATTATCCTTAAAATATAATCTCATTCGTTCGGAGGGAACTATGTTACAAAAATTCGGTTTCTCACAATATGAAAGCCAAGCTTATGAAGTTGTCGTATCAAGCAATGAACCATTAGATGCTACAACAATTGTGAAGCATTCAGGTGTTCCAAAAGCAAAAATATATGAAGTGCTAGCACGCCTAATCGATAAAGGAATGGTAATGGATTCTGTTTCAGAAAAGAAGAAGCTGTATACAGCATTACCACTAAAACTAGCAATTGAAAAATTAACGTCAGAATTCCAATCAAATATTAAAGAACTGGAAACAAATATATCAAAAAAATCATTTACAGATGACCGTGTGTGGAGCTTAAAGATGCAATCTTCTATTCGAGTTCAAAGTAAAGAACTCATTGAAAGTGCAAAAGAATCAATCCGTATTTCAGCTTGGAATGATACTCTTTTAGAATATCTCCCTTTACTAGAACAAAAAGCAAAACAAGGTGTTCAAATTGAATCCCTTATTGTTGGAGAAGTAGAAACAGACTTAGAAAACATGCATTTTCTAATCCCAGCTGAAGAGCCTAATGCATTAGAGCGCTACTTGCTACTCATCGTTGACGATCGTGAAATTTTATTTGCTGGCGTAGAACAAGAGTCATGGCAAGCGATGAAAACAATGTCACAACCTTTCGTAAAGTTCTTTACAGAATTTTTCTATCACGACGTTGCACTTGCAAAGATTACCCAGAAACACCATGACCTCTTTATGGAAGATGAGGAAATTAAGAGTTTGTTGATGAAGTTAAGATACTAATTAAATAATAAAAAGGAGTCTAGTTTTTCACCTAGACTCCTTTTCGTTTTGTTCCTTTATGTCCATCAACAGCTCAATGATTTTCTCATTTTGCTCTACCTGTTTCTCAGAATTTTTATAGATGAAACGAACCCATCTAAGTGCAAGAATAATAAGAAACAACGGGATCATTGAAATTAGAAAACCAATAATTGAAAAATTCGTATACATATACATCACCTCGCTATATACCCTTTTCTCCATTTACCTACTAAAACCTGCAATTTTTCACAAATAAAAAAGAACCTATCAAACGATAGATTCTTCTTTCACGAACTGAGTAGAGCGTCCTCTCGTAATCGAGAAAATCGCGCAAAGCAGTGCTAATATAATAAAGCTACCACCTACCCAAGCATTATATATAACAGATGATTTTTCAATAACAACTCCACCTACTGTTGAACCAAGTGCAATTCCTAAATGAAGCGCAGAGTTATTTAAACCTTGCTGAATACCAGCTGATTCTGGCGCAATTTCAATTAAATAATTTTGCTGTGCTGGTGAAATAGCCCAGCTCAGCATACTCCAAAGTCCCATCATAATGATGAAGAGAGGGAATGAGAATGTCATTAATGGCAATATGAAGATTGCACATGCAAATACGATAATAATCGAGATAATACTTTTCTTCGATCCCCATTTATCAGCAAGCCATCCACCGAATCCACCGCCGATTACTGCTGCGATTCCGAAAATGAAGTAAAACACACTAATCCAATTTGCTTCAACATGCATAACATCTTTTAAAAACGGTGTTAAATATGCATACAATGTTAAATGCCCCGTTAAAAACAAAAATGATGTTAACTGTGCACTTACAATTTTTTTATCTTTTAAAGTAGCAAGTTGTTCTTTTATTGATAATACCGATGTCGGTGGTACTTTCGTTAAGAACAATGAAATACAAGCAATTGCCATAACTGTTAATACCGAAATTAACACAAATGGTGCACGCCATCCGTATGCATTTCCGAGTACAAGACCAAGCGGTACTCCAAGTACAAGTGATCCACTAATTCCCATAAAAATGATTCCAATTGCACGCGCACGAAAATGCGGTTCTACTACACTAGACGCAAGTGTTACAGATAGTGCAATAATTAATGAACCACTCGCCGCACAAATAACCCTTGAGAACATTAGCATTCCGTAATTCACACTAAATGCCGAAATAATATTTCCGATTAAGAAAATCGATAATGCTCCAACATACAATGTTTTTCTTTCAAACTTCCCTGTCAAAGCTAATAAAACTGGACCTGACAAAGCAAATACTACCGAAAATATTGTTATAAGCTGACCAGCTGCGCTAATAGATACTCCTAAATCATTGGCAACTAAATCGAGCGTTCCTCCTATAATTAGCTCAACCGTTCCGACTACGAAAGCCGCGATAGCTAAAATATACACACGAAAATTCAAGTCTTTCCCCACGCTTTCTATTTTGGTTACTACGACTATAGTAACCAAAATAGAAAGTGGAAGCAAGTACAATTTTTTTACAGTAAAAAAGGTAGACGTATTATACGCCTACCCTTCCATCATTCTGTTTCTTTCTTCTTATTCAAGTACCAATACACCGGCAGTCCAGTAAAGACAATTCCAATTGATAAGAAACAACTTACTGGATCGTTAATAATCGCACTACCGATTACAAAGAACGAACCTAAAATCGCTACGATTGGTACGATTGGGAATAACGGTACACTATATGCACGCTCTTTATTCTTATTACGTTTTCTTAAGATGAAGACACCAATAAACGTCATTACGTAGAAAATATAAATAATGAATACGGAAATCTCAGATAGCTTATTCGGATCACTAATAATCATTAAAATAATTCCTAAAATGATTTCAACAGTAATCGCATTTGCTGGTGTTTTAAATCTCGGACTTTCCTTTGCAATAAACTTAGAAAATGGAAGTTGTCCACGCTCTGCCATAGACATTGGAATACGTGGGAACGTTAAAATTTTTCCATTTAAACAGCCGAAAATAGAAACGATAATACCGATACTAATAATTTTCCCGCCATATTCTCCAAGTAACATGCCCGCAGCTGTCGCTGTTGCATTTTCTCCAAGGTCTACAATTTTCGCTGCTGGTAATACATTTAATAACGCCAAGTTAATTAATACGTAAGCAGCTGTTACGATTAAAATCCCAACTGTCATTGCTTTCGGTAATAACTTTGTTGGATTCTTCATTTCTCCACCAATCGAAGCAAGTAAAATCCAGCCGTCATAAGCAAATAACGTTGCTAAAATTGCCATACCGATACTTTGATTTTCTGATATCGGCACTACTACGTTAAAAATATCACTGTTTCCTTTCCAAAAACCTAACACGACAATTAATACAATCGGAATCATTTTCCCAATTGTCGTGATTGTTTGAACGATACCTCCGTATTTTGTTCCCATACTATTTACAAAGCCAAGGAACACAACTGTTCCGATTGCGATTGGTAAATTCCACACTTTATCTAAATAGAAAAAATTAATCATTAAAGAACTAAAGTATAAACCTAATGTTCCGATAATAGCTGGTCCATAAACAATTGTTTGCATCCAGCCTGATAAATATCCCCAAAAACTTCCGTAAATCTCCTCTAAATACGTATACAACCCACCATTTTTCGGGATTTGCGCTCCAATTTCAGCTACTGTTAAACCACTCGCTAACGTCAACAGACCACCAATTACCCAAGCAAGAATGGCCATATTAGAACTCCCTGAGTAATCTAATACGCTTCCTGGTTTCATAAATACACCAGACCCGATAATCGTTCCTACTACGATAGAAAGTGCTACTGTTAAACCAATTTTGTTCTTCTCATCATGATGCATGCTGCGTATCCTCCTTCCAATTCTAGTGTGATGCAAAAATGAAATAAAAAAACACTCCTCCCTAAAAAAGGGACGAGTGTTGTATTCGTGGTTCCACCCTTGTTTCAATTCGCAAAGTAACACACTTCACCAATTTCTCAAGTCTAAATAACGGTTTTTGCCGGCAAGCAATTACTAGATGTTCGTTCACTGCTGCAGTTCAGAGGTGGTAATCCATTTTTCCGTATTAGGAAGCTCACAGCCAAAGGCTTCCCTCTCTGAGAATCGTAAAAAATTGATCGTGTCCTCATCATCACTTCTTGATGTCGAATTTTGTAGTTATTGTTCATTATATTGAATTGTTAGAAAAAATCAATATATTTTTTTATATAACATAGGAAATATTTCTCTTCTTATATTATAACAGAAGATACAAAACTTCTCTAATTCCCTAAAAATGGTATAATCCATTTAGGAGGTGTACCAATAATGATTGCTGTCTTTTGTATCATCGCTACGTTTCTCTCTGTTCTATTCGCTATCATGCATCGGCACAAGTATCCTAGTTATAGCATTTTAGCGGTAGCTATTATACCAGCTGTTTCCTTCTACGTATTGGGTAAATATCAATATACGGAAGTGTTTATCGGTTTTGCAATCTTCTACTGCGTCTTCGGATACATACTAACAATGAAAAGAATTTCAATGCCTCATTAAAAGGGACCGATTTCTACTTATAGAAATCGGCCCTTGCACGTACCTTCCGGTTGCCCACACGAAAGATACGACTTCATTCAATTATTTCTCATCTTTTTTCATAAAAAACTTATGGTGCGGTAAATCAACATTCAACGCCTCTAATTGTTTCTTTTCATTCTCTAAAATCGCTTTTGCTTTTGTTTTTGTTGCTTCATCTAATCCCGCAAAGATGTCTTCACGCTTCTCTTTCTCTGGAAGTTTCACACCTAATTTTGTTAATTCTTCTTTTGCTTGCTCATGCGTTAATTTTCCAGATTTCTTTTGCTCTAAAATTGACTTCGCTTTCTCTTTTGCCTGTTCATCTAATCCTGCAAACATGTCTCCATGCTTACCTTTCTCCGGCATTTTCACGCCTAACTTTGTTAATTCCTCTTTTGCTTGTTCATGCGTTAATTTTCCAGATTTCTTTTGCTCTAAAATTGACTTCGCTTTCTCTTTCGCCTGTTCATCTAAGTTAGCAAACATGTCTCCACGCTTACCTTTCTCCGGCATTTTTACGCCTAACTTTGTTAATTCCTCTTTTGCTTGTTCACGTGTTAGTTTGCCGGATTTCTCTTGCTCTAAAATTGACTTCGCTTTTGCTTTCGCCTGTTCATCTAATCCTACAAACATGTCTTTACGCTTCTCTTTCTCCGGAAGCTTTACACCTATTTCCTCTAACTGTTTCTTTGTATCGTCCATAATTGTTTTTACTTTTTGTTTTGTAGCGTCATCTAAATCCTTTTTCGCCGTTTTTGCAGGCTGATCCACTGCTGGAGTATTCGTTGCCGCGAATGCCGGAATACCGACTCCTCCAATGATTCCGAATGATAAAGCACCTGCAATTGCTAAATACCCAACTGTTTTCTTCTTCATAGGAAATTTCCTCCTTCATATTTCTAAAGCATGTACACTTTCGTATACAATGCCAATAGTAATGTTGGTTTCTTAAAATTTCCTTAACGATGCAAATAAAAAACACCGCTCGTAATGAGCGGTGTTTCTCTATGCTTTTTGTAATTGTAACTCTTCACGTTCCATTATTTTTCTTAATACAATTGTTTGTGTCATTGTAAATAAGTTACCTGTTATCCAGTACAACACAAGTCCTGATGGCGCCGCAAACCCCATAAATAGAATCATTGCCGGCATCATAATTTGCTGCATCTTTAACATCTGTACTTGTTCTCCAGGTGTAATATTCGATTGGAAAACTTTCATTTGAATAAATGTCGTTAACGCTGCAATAATCGGTAATATATGATATGGATCTGCATGTCCTAGGTTCACCCATAAAAACGAAGATGTGCGAATCTCTTCCGTTCTGCTAATCGCATAATACAAAGCAGAGAAAATCGGCATTTGTATAAAAATTGGCCAGCAACCAGCAAGTGGATTCCAACCGCCTGATTTCATTAGTTCTGACATTTCTTTTTGATACTGCTTTTGTTTTTCAAGGTCTTTGCTTACATCACCGTATTTTTTCTTTAGCTTCTGCAATTCAGGTTGCATTTTCTTCATTTTCGCTTGGCTGCGATATTGCGAAACAGCTAATGGAATCGTTGCTGAACGAATAACGAGCGTCATAATAATGATAGCAATCCCAAAGCTAGCTCCAGGTATATGATGAGCGACAAATTGAATCATATACGAGATTGGATATACAAAATAATGATCCCAAATCCCAGTACTATGTGCATCAATTGGGGCTGCATTACTGCAACCAGATAAAACAAAAACAAGTAATAATGATAAACTAACGAGCACAGCTCGGTATGATTTTAACATGTTCATTCCTCCAATGTTTCGTAATTATTTAGCGAAACATTGGTGTATACGGACCGACCTCGTCATTCTCTTCACTTGATTCTTGTCTGCGTACAGAACGAATCATTCCATATTTATAAAAAATAGAAAATAGCGGTACATTTCCCGCACTATCTTCACATGTATCAACTAGCGCAAAAGCTCTTTGTCTACCGCTTGATGCTTGTTGACGCACAAAGCGAGAAACATTAGCAAGGAAGAAAACTTCTAATAAACAAAGTGCCGTCGTTACAAACGATATATATAGAATTGCATCCTGCAATAAAAATTCCATCGCTTCACATCCTTAATAAGGTCATTTTAGCACATCGGGCAAACATTCTCTATTTCCTTTTATTTTCAAAAAAAGTATTTTGCATATTTTCTCAAGAAAACAATAATTAAGAAACGTTGTATTCGCTTTCTTTAGTATATTCACACACATCAATGAATAGGCTTGATTTATTAGAAATTTATAAAATTTTTGCATTATAATAAAACTATTGCCAGTTTTTGAAAAAACCTTTATTCTCTTCTTGTAATCAAAAATGAATATGGAGATGAAACATACTATGGGTCAACTAGGAGACGCCGATTACGTTCCCGACACCGCCTTTTTATCCTTCCCAGCAGCTAAAACATTTCACTTAGAATTTATGATACAGTTGGTTGTTATTTTTATAGCTTCTATTTTGTATGCAATTTCTATGAATATGTTTTTTATCCCGCATAACATGATTAGCGGTGGATTCGCTGGTGTAGGGATGATTATCGGTTATTTAATGCACTACAATATCGGTGCACTTATCTTTTTACTAAACATTCCTCTTCTTATTTTAAGTCACTTTTACTTAGGCAAGAAGACAACCTTTTTAACAGCTTACTTTGTAGCTGTATCATCGTTAGCGATGAACATTATCCCTGTACACCAGGTTTCAGACGATATTTTACTATCTTCTGTATTCGGTGGTGTAATCTGCGGAGCAGCTTCCGGAATCATATTCCGATTTGCTTCTTCAACAGGTGGCTTTGATGTTGTTGGATTGATTGTAGCGAAACATCGAGATATTTCAATTGGAGCAATCATCTTTGTATTCAACTTAATCTTACTTGTTGCAGCAGGTTTTATTTTCGGATGGGATATTACACTTTATACGTTAATTAGCCGGTTTGTAGTCAGCAAAGTTATCGATGCTGTGCACACGAAACATATTAAATTAACGATAATGACAGTTACAGAAAAAGGTGAGGAAATAAAAAGCGCACTACTACATCACGGCATACGCGGGGTGACAATGGTAGACGCTGTCGGCGGCTATACAAACCATAAGAAAAAAATGATTTACACTGTCGTGACTCGCTATGAGTTAGGCGAAATGAAACGTATTATCCGCCAAGTGGATAACAAAGCATTTATGAACATTACTGAAACAGTTGAAATTGTCGGCCGTTTCAAACGCATATAAAAAGGCGCAAGGAGCTAGTGTTCCTTGCGCTTTTTATTTTTTACACTTATTACAAAATCAGATAATTCTATTATTATGTCCCTAAATGTGTTATAATGAAAGCAGACTCACAAAAAAAGAGTATATAGACTTGGAAGTTTCTCTTATTTTACAAGCAAAAAGAAACGAGCAGTCGGGTATATTTCAGACACCATACACGTAACGGTTTAAACAACCGATCATCTTAGTTACTCTTCAATGATCTTTTTATAAAAAGATACGTACAATTAAAACTCACTTCAATATACTATACCTACCTTTTTGACTTCCAAATCATCTTATTACATAAGGAGATGAACATATGAATCAATATATACGATATACAATAGCTGTCCTGTTTGCTATTATCGGCGGAACAATCTGCTTCTGGACAAACACACAGCTTGGAGAGAATATCATTTTTAATGGAATCGAAACACTTGTAAGCGCTTCAATTTTAGGCGGATACATTTACTTCCTCTTCAATCCAGAAGAAAATGCTCAAAAAACAATGTTATTAACAATGATCGGAATCGTTGGTGGATGTATTTCCTACTCAATGACAAACTATACATTACCACTTCAATTAAGCTCAGCTTTCTTCCACGGTCTATGGACTTGGTTCATTGCATTCTGCTTAGCAGACGTATTCAACCTATTACAAGACAATGAAGAAGATAACGGTCGCCAAATTGAAAGTAACTCTTAAGCTGGAAGATACTCTTCCAGCTTTTTTATGTTGGTTTGCATACCCCGCATCACGATAAAAAGAAGTTACCCTCACGGCAACTTCTTTTCCACATACCCCACTTCGTATTCACTAAAATATATCAACGATTTTTCAAATATATCGATCGTTTCTCCACTTATATCAACGATTTTTTCATTATATCGACGCTTCGACACAAGATATCGATTTACCGACAACCTTCGACACTCAAAACGCACAACATACCCTAGCCCCCAAGCAACTTACTGCCGAACTCTACGATTAAAAAGATAATTAATAGGATCGCGAGTATCTTTAATGCTACATATGCTACTTTAAAAACAACATAAATGAGCAAGACTATCAAAATAATTGATAAAATTTCCATATTTACTTCCTCCAAACTTTGCTCTTCTTATCTCATTTTACTCGCCCTAGGCTGTTTATGGAACGGCATAAGATGACATATAAAAAAGAGGATACCTCACCCATCGTAAGATACCCTCTCTTTCAGCTGCTTAAACCATTCTCTTTCTAATTGTAAATATCCCATCTCACTCTTCTCGGCGCTCTTTAATTCTTGATCAGCTTTCTTCATATAAGTACGGGACGCTTCCATATTGCCCTCTACATATTTAATAATTCCTTGTGTACGGTAATATCCACTTAGGTCCATTTTTGTAATAGCCTTTGCATGTTCCTTTGCTTCTTGCAAAGAAAGACTATCCATCTGATAAAGGGCTTTATATAAAAGATACCAACTATGAAAACTACTAACGAAAAACTTATTTTCTTTCGTTACAGGTAGTTGAACAATTCGTTCTATATACGGTATCGCTCTTTCCATTCCCTCTTGATCTGCACGAGCAAAAAAGACGAGCATAAGTCTACTCATTATCTCTCTTATCCCTTTATTCTCTTTTATTTTCTCCTCACTCAATTCTACTAATCTTTCATCCCAATCTTTCGGTCTTTTATAACTAAATAACTCACTCGATATTTGAATCTCATATAAGTGATTTCTAGCTCTTTCATCATCTTTAATTAAAATAAGAAATTGCATCCCATCACTCATAAGCATTCCTTTTATCGGCACAATTGTAACCGCAAAGATTGCAAAATGGAAAAAGGAAAAATATAAAAGATATTGATAATAACTCACCATGTATATGTAACCGGAAGTAATACCAAATAGTAAACTCGTAATCGGTCCACCTAAAGTGAGCCACGCCCACTTTTTCGAAAGATTCGGTGTCTCTATAGAAGGTGGTACTAGTGTTGCAACGCCTCCAAAGTACGCCCATAATTTATTTTCTCGAATGCGTAATTTCCCCTTTTCTTTTTGAATAGTAATAGGTCCTACTGTCATAAATTTAAATGTCAAACCACCTATTACACCAAATACTACATGTCCTAGCTCATGAATGGCTAACACTAACAATGAAATTCCAACTATTGCCCATAGGTTCAAAATTACTTCTAATTTCTCAGTTCGAATTACTACGTATAAAATGGACAAAACTAACGCCGCCGTCATGGAACCAGCTGGCCTTCTTAAAATATCCACCTTTTTCTCCCCTTAATAAATCATTTTTCTCTGCATTTCGTACATGAATTTTCCGAGATGCAATATCCAAATAAATGAGATTAAACCAATTAACACAAAATCGATATCACTAGCCGCTGTATATATAACGGCCGCCCACCATACATATGCCAATATTGTATTCGTAAATTCATACGCTTTATATCCAGCCTCATGCACAATGTGCTTTAATCCTTCATCTGCGTTTTTCGTCCACATTTTCATAGATTCCATATACGTTACACCTTGTTCAGGATATAGCTTGTTATAACGATTTTTTGTTATGAGTCCGATAATTACTACAGTAGTTAAACAAAGAATAGAAACTACTAAATTCCACACCGCAAATGAAACATTTGTATCCTGCAACAATGCACGTCTACATGTAATAACTGCATATACAAACCATGCCTGCGTAACTATATCACCTACACGTAAATATATACTTATAATGCCTAATTTCCTACCTTGTACGCTCTCTTCTTCATCGCGTGCCTCTGCTAACATACGTGTATTCTTCCAAGTATAGTACATCATTAAGATTCCAAAAATAGTACATATACCTATAAATGTATTAGATGATAATTTTCTCGGTTCATCCGAGAGTAAATTTAAAGCTATATAAGACGTTAAAAAGCCACCCATCATACTTACTGCTATTTTCCCCACAGAATCAAATTGTTTTTTTCGCTTACTCTTCATCGTCCTCTTCCCCCTCTACTAACGTAAATATTTCCTCCACTGGTACATTGAAAATTTGTGCGATTTTTAACGACAATACAATAGATGGTGCATAATCCCCACGCTCAATTAAACTAATCGTTTGCCGTGATGATCCAATCACTTTTCCTAAATCCCCTTGTGATAAACGATGCTTTGCTCGCAATTCCCTCACTCGATTTTGAAGCTTCATGTCTTCCCTCTTTTTCATTTATTTAATTAAAATTGTAAATAATATCCTTATACTTGTCAATTATAATTGTCATTTTGACGTTAATAATTGACAATTATAAAGATGTATTATGTTGGAAATAACCTATATAATGAATGTGAAATATTAAACAAAGGAAGTGACATATGAATAAAATATCTACTTTTCCCTATATTCTTACTAAGCTTACAGCGACTTTCTTGTTATTATTACTTATTAGTATGCTTCTCTTAACAACTAATCAACAGACATTATATAGTTTCTTAGCTGGATTACGAGAACTACTATATGTTCCCTTCGTTCCTATTCTTGCGGCATATGCAATTTTTTGTTCTATTTGCATCGATAAATTGAAATTAAAAACACATACAAGACTGAAGACATTATGCCTTTATATTTTTTGCGGCTATTTATTTTCTCTTCCATTCCTAATATTTAAAGAAGCTAGTCTAATACAGTTCTTGTTTCTCGGATCAATTGGCGCATTGTGTTCTCTTTTTTTCTACCTATGTACAGTTATAGCAACAAAATTTAAGTGGATACAATATGTCGTGCCAGGCATTATGCTTATTATATTTATCACAATCAACTTTATCGATTTAGAAAAGGTTGGAACATCAAAAGAACAATGGATCGAAACAAAAACAGAAAACTCTTTCGAAGCATCTTTTCAACATTTTAGCGGTGAACATAGAGTCCCCATTGAGCTAAGACGAGGTGACATATTAGAATTTACCATTGAATCACGAGCTGAAAATCCGGATGGCTACATGGAAGAAGTAAAAATGGCCAGTGAGTTTCAAGAGGAAGAAAATTATTTAGCCCCAACTGGCCCTAATACATATCATTTCGCAGCAATTAAGACAGGAACTTATTACATTATAGTTAGCGGAAATCAGCTAAAAGGAAAGTTAAAAATAAATTGGAACATAAAATAAAAAAGGCAGTGCTTTTGCACTGCCTTCCTAAATTCTGACATAGAATGGATTTCATATTAGCTTGCGTTTTGTAGTAATACTCGTTTTAACTGCTTACGGAAACGAATACCTAACGTAACCGCTACAATCACAATAACTCCAAAAATGATTTTACCGATATGACCTTCTAGCACTCCAAAGATATCATGTAAGTTTCCACCTAACCAGTAACCACCGATTAAGAAGAATGATACCCAAAATAGAGCGCCTGAATAAATTGTAATGGCAAAACGACGGAATGGTAAATTAATAATTCCTGCAAAGTATCCTGTGAAATGACGTACACCAGGAATAAAGAAACCAATAAAAATTAAGAAGTACCCATACTTATCAAACCACATTCTCGTTAAGTCAATTTTTCTTTGTGTTAAAAATACGTATTTCCCATACTTTTGAATGAAAGGCATACCTAATTTATTTCCTAAAAAGTATTGAATCGTCATTCCTACACTTGTCCCAATAAAGGATAGAATAATTAAAATCGGTAAACTTAAATCACCCTTATGTGCTAAAAATCCCGCATATGCTAACGTTGGCTCTCCCGGAAACGGAAGTGCAATATATTCTAACAGCAAACCTACAAGTACAACATAGTACCCGTATTGCTGAAATAATTCATGAATCCATTCCATGTCATCTCTCCTTTCAATCACGTACAACTTCTTACTATTATTGTATAAAAAAATTGTCGAAATAACTATCACAATAGCTTACATTTTTATTACATTTTTGTAAGGGTCACACTAATGATTTCCGTTCTTTATTAAGTAGCTAAAAGCATTTTTTAAGTCGAAATAACAAAAAGACGCAATAATAATATGCAAATTTTATCCATTTTTTAACACTGAAAAACCTTTCTTATTTTGTTCTCAATAAAAAACCACCACAAACTCATGCTAACTTCATATTAGCTTCATATACGTATTGTAAGATTATATCGGAATTTGTTGAAAAATTTAACTAATATATGACTAAGCATTAATTTGAATAAATATAAGTCGTTTTTCGAAATTGAAAAAAGGGTGAATACGAAATGGAAGCATATAAAATGCACGATTTTATTAATACAAATGTTGAATCTCATCAAAATGAAACCGTTTTTAATTTACACATATGTGAAACAAGTGAATTTGACGTAAGTTTAACAAAATCTACAACACTATCTTTTATCGTTTCAAAAAAGAATATTAAAATTGTCACGAAAAAATGGACTAACTCAAACCAAGAAAGCATGATTGGCAAAAGCTACATCATTCCAACGAAAGCTTTTCACTATTTCTTACCAATTATTTCTGAAAATGAAGATGAGCTAAATATTCAAGTTCAAAGTTTTGGACTACGTGGTGAGCTTTTATTAAACGAAAGATTACTTATTGATAAAAACAACAAACACAACAGCAAAATCACTACATTCTTTGAAACATTAGATGAAAATGTAAATAAAGCATTACGAGGATTACAACTTCATTGTATGTAAGACTATTACGATAGTAAAAGGAGAATAACAATGAAAAAATTATTATTAAGCGCACTATTATCATTAGGATTTTTAACTCTTCCATTCGCTAGCGCAGAGGCTGCTACAACGAAAGATCAATTAATCGTAGACACTCAGTTAAATAAAATGGATTATTATCAAGATGGAAAATTTATAAAAAGTTTTACTGTCGCTACTGGAAAAGCTGCAACGCCTACACCTAAAGGCACTTTTCAAATCGTAAATAAAATTAAAAACCGCCCTTATTATACAGGCAAAATTAAAGGCGGCGATCCACGTAATCCACTTGGTGACCGTTGGCTTGGATTAAATATGGCAGGAACTTACGGAACAACTTATGCGATTCACGGAACTAACAATAATCAAGCAATCGGCAAATGGACAACACTTGGTTGTATTCGTATGTATAATAATGATATACACTGGTTATTTGAGCGCGTTCAGCAGCAAGCTACTGTCACTGTAAAATAGCCTAAAAACAAGATTTATGTGTAGCCAAGAATTTTATGTCTTGGCTTATTTTATTTATTCATTTACAGTAGCAAAACAACTGTATTTACATATATAATAGGAATAGATTTGATTAGCTAATATCTAAACATTGATAAACGTAGATATTAAAATTATACAGTTATAATATTTTATAATTTTTATAATACATACTATAATAGAACTACTGTAATTCTGAACTATTCAGTAACACTAAACTATTCCCCTTGCTACCTTCATGATTATTTTATAGCGGGGGCTTATTATATGTATAAACAATCTGAGTCACTCGAAAAATGATGAATTCGAATATTGCAGTAAAAAGCGTTATTTAGGAGGTGTTACTATGACGCATATACTGGTGATTGAAGACAACCCAGATATACAAGAACTTATTCGTGAATTTCTAATGGCACAAAACTTTACCGTTGATGTAGTTGGTGCTGGAACAGAAGGTATTCTTCTTTTCCAAAAAAATTCATATGATCTTGTCCTCCTCGATGTAATGTTACCAGATATAGATGGCTATAGTATTTGTAAAATTATGCGAGGACAATCTGATGTACCAATCATTATGTTAACAGGCTTACATAATGAAGAAAGTGAAATTAAAGGATTTGAGTTAGGTATTGATGACTATATTACGAAACCGTTCCATTACACTGTATTTATTAAGCGTGTAGAGGCTGTATTAAGAAGAGCAGCAACGAAGGAAGCAGAAGCTGCAACTATACTACAATTCCATGAATTGATGTTAAACTCTACAGCATATGCAGCTTATGTTCATGGTAATCAAATTGAATTGACAACAAAAGAATTTGAAATTATTTATACTTTACTGCAAAATCGAGGAAAAGTATTATCAAGAAGTGATTTGTTGAATAAGGTATGGGGCTATGAACATTATGGTGATGTAAGAGTTATAGATACACATATTAAAAACTTAAGAAAAAAATTAGGAATTACTTATATTAAAACGGTGAAAGGTATTGGCTACAAAATCGAATCGTAGTAAAGACAACATCACCAAAAATATTTTCATCAAAACCTTATTATTTTGTATTCTTTTATCACTTTGTCTTTATCAAATTATTTACTTTCTAGCTTCAAACTACGATAAAGAACGTTTTGCGAAAGAAAATGGAACGCCGACTACAGAACAGGCGGATTCAGATAAGCAAAACGATCAAAGTAAAACGAATCAAGATAAAGCTGTGTCAGAAGGGAACATTTCTAATTTCCAATCTTCTATTGTAGATTATAAATCTCTTTCTACAGCTATCAATCACCTTTTGCAGCCTAGCCAAACTGCAAAAGCAAAAGAACATACACAAAACCTTTCGGGGAAAAATAGCACTTCTAATCAGCTTACAGAAGCAGAAAAGAAAGCCGCTAATAATGATGCCTTACATACACAAAATGCAGCAAGTAAAACAAATGATACAAATGATAATCCAAAGTTAGCAGATGCGTTGCAGCAGTTAGCTCCACAGGTTGGCGCGACAATGCTTGCATTATCTCTACTCGGATCTTTAATGTACGCAAAACTAATTGCTAAACCTTTTCAATATATGAGCGATGCTTTAAAAGATATTATGAATCTTGATTTCTCAGATAAAAAGCTCCTTAACAAAAATTCAGATCAAACAGATTTTAATTTGTCAGTAGCCGCTTCACAAGTACCAAATATTGTGAAGAATTTACATGAAAGCAATCAAGATTTAAGAAATGAGCTCAAGAAGGAACAACAATTAGAACAATCTCGTAAAGAATTTATGTCTATGGTATCCCATGAATTAAAAACACCAATCGCAGCCGTTATGGGACAACTAGATGGCATGATTCACGGAATTGGAGCTTATAAAGATAGAGATAAGTATTTGAAACGTTCCTACGAGATGATGCAAGACATTAACATATTAACGGAAAAAATGTCGGAATTATCCAAAATACAAAACCCTCAATTTAAACCGAATTTAGAAGTCATTTCTTTATCTAATATTATTGAGGATGTTATGAAGAAAGTAGATTACTTTGTATCTGTAAAACAATTAAATGTACAATCTAATATTAAACACGACGTACAAATTTTAGCTGATCCTAAATTTATTCAAACTGCTATCTTTAACATTATTTCAAATGCAATTCATTATACAATTGACCATCAGCACGTATATATAAAGCTTTATGAAAAACCAAACGGTTACGCATTAGAAGTATTAAATACAGGTTCACAAATTGATGAAGATAAACTTGCTCATTTATTTGAGCCTTTCTATCGCGCAAACCCTGATAAACACGGTTTAGTACAAGGTAGTGGTCTTGGATTATATATCGTGAAACAAATATTAGATAAACATCAGTTTCCTTACGGGATACAAAACACAGCTCAAGGTGTAAAATGCTCTATTGTATTCCCAAAAGCAATGTAACATTCGCTATAATTACATACCCCAAACTCATACTTCATGTGTGAGTGGCGGAATTTTGTAGAGTGTCTTACTCTGTTTCGTTCGCCCGTTATCCTTATTTGGATAGCGGGCGTTTTTTATTACTTAAAAGGAGGATTTTTCATGGATAAGTTTAAATATTCATTGCTCGTTTTATTCGGTGCTTGCAGCTACGGCATACTTTCAACTATTTTCAAACTCGGATTCCTAAGTGGATTTTCAGCACATCAACTACTAGGAGGACAATATGTCTTCGGATGGATTGGACTATTTCTACTCGTTCTTTTCTTTTCACGTCATAAAGTAACAAAAAAACAATTCTTTTCATTACTAACCGTCGGAACAACAATGAGTATGACTGGGATTTTCTACGCTATTTCTGTAGAAGAACTACCCGCATCTATCGCTGTCGTCCTACTCTTTCAGTTCACTTGGATTGGTGTCATTATCGAAGCAATTGCAAATCGAACATTTCCAAGCCGCGATAAGATCATATCTATCCTTATTTTATTTGCTGGTACATTGTTTGCAGGTGGTGTATTTGAAGGCCTCGGACAAAGTTTTTCTACGAAAGGGATTACCTTTGGACTATTAGCTGCTGTCTCTTTTTCATTCTATGTTTTTGCAAGCGGACGCGTTGCTACAGATGTTCCCCCTTATACGAAAAGCTTTCTTATGACAACAAGTGCGACTCTTATCGTATGCCTATTCTTCCCGCCGACCTTTTTAACAGATGGTGCCCTGCAAGCCGGTTTATGGAAATATGCTTTCTTCCTCGGATTATTCGGCGTTGTTGTACCTGTCATTTGTTTTTCAATCGGTGTACCAAAGGTTGGAACAGGACTCGGTACAATATTAGGTGCAGCTGAATTACCAACTGCTATTATCGCTTCTATTACACTTGTACATGAAGTCGTAACATTCATGCAGTGGATTGGGATTGTTTTTATATTGATTGGGATTTTCACTCCTCAGCTGCTTACAGCTAGAAAAGAAAGGAAACATAATCGCGTGCATAGCGCTTGAAAAAAATGCAGAATTTATCTGGAGGTATAAATGACTATTTTAAGCATCATATTTTTTGCTATTATGTGCATCTTCTTCCTAATAAGATATATGAAAGAAAAGAAATTTTACGATTTACTTCTCATTCCCGTTTGTATATATGCAGGAGCAGTGAAAACTCCTTTCGTAGAGTACTTAAACTTTAATACTACATTTAAAATAACGTATGATATTGCAGCTATTATTCTTGTAATCCTTGCTGTACTTTTCTTTTTGAAAGATAAGAAAGAGAATCATACTGCATAACAAAAGACCTTTCATTTACTTGAAAGGTCTTTTGTTATCTCTCATTTTACCGCTCCATATAACTTCTCTATCTCATGCTCAATTTGTTTTACATCAATTCGTTCAAATAATGGCTGTACGCTATCAATTCTATTCGGCAACGTATTTTGAGGTTCCCAATTTCGTTTAACAATCGACAATGTATTTCGAACTCTTTCACTTGAAAATGGTAAAAATGGTTCAAGGAGATTTGCAAAATTAGCAATAAGATAAACACAGTTATAAATCGTTTCTTCACATGAAACTGGATCATCTTCTCTTTGTTTCCACGGCTGCTTTTCATCAAAATATTTATTTGCAAAACGTACTGCATCAAATATTGTCTCTAACGCCACCTTAAATTTAGTTTGCTCAATCGCCTCTCCTACATTTTTATATAATCCTTCTACTTTATCTTTCAGCTCTATATTAATAGTCACCTTTGGTACAGTGCCATCATAATATTTTTCAATAAACTTTAATGTGCGGTTCACGAAGTTTCCATATGCTCCTAACAATTCACTATTATGACTGTAAATAAATTCACGCCATGAAAAATCAGTGTCACGATTTTCTGGTGCATTTACTGTTAAAAAGTAACGGATAGAATCTGGATTGTAACGTTCTAATATGTCAGGTACCCATACTGCCCAATTTTTACTTGTAGATAACTTTCTTTTCTCTACTGTTAAATACTCATTCGAAACGATATGACGCGGGATTGCTTCCTCTCCTATTCCAAGTAAAACCGCTGGCCAAATGATGGAGTGAAATGGAATATTATCCTTGCCGTGTACATAATATGTTTGCGCATCACTATTCCAAAACTCATGATCATCTTTTCCTGTTTCTTCAGCCCAATGTTTACTCGCTGAATAATATCCTGCCACTGCTTCTATCCATACGTAAATTTTCTTATCTTCATACCCTTTCACTGGAGTTGGTACCCCGATTGGTAAATCTCTTGATACAGCCCTATCTTGTAACCCTTCCTTTACATATCTTTCCGTTAATTGAATTGCATTATCACGCCATGTTCCTTTTTCTTTTGCGATTTCTACAGCTTGTTTAATTTGCTCCTGAAATGTATGCAATGCAAAATAGAAATGCTCTGTTTCCTCTACAGATGGCGTACTACCACATAACTTACATTTCTTTTCTAACAAATCAAGAGGATCTAAAATAGCAGAACAAGCATCGCATTGATCTCCTCTTGCTGCTTCATGGCAATGTGGACATATTCCTTCTACATAACGATCCGGTAAAAACTGCGTACACGTTTCACAATACGCTTGTTCCACTGTTTTTTTATAAATATAGCCCTCTTCTAATAAACGTAAAAAAACTTTTTGAACAGTTTCATGATGATGCTCGCTATCGGTACGTGTATAGCAATCATACGTAAAACCGAGATCACGAAAACATCGCTGAAATTCTTCATGATACTTATTAGCAATTTCTTTCGCTGTCACACCTTCTTGTTTTGCTCTAATTGCAATAGGTGTTCCATTGCAGTCACTCCCTGAAACATACAGCACATTCTCACCTTTTGCCCTGTAATAACGCGCTAAAATATCTCCAGGTAATAAACTCGCAATATGGCCAAGGTGTAACGAACCATTTGCATACGGCCAAGCGCCTCCAATAAAAATACTCATCTTACATTCCTCCTTTAAAATATAAAAAGCCCCACCCCTATCTTAAAAAAGATAAGGGCGGGGCTGTATAAACAGTCGCGGTACCACCTTATTTCGCCAATTACTCACATAATTAGCCTTAACAAGTACGGAGCTCTATGCTCTTATACTGTGGTTTTGATAACGAGTACCAACTCTCGTCGCCGCCTACTATTATCATTTGATAAGTTCAGGACGAAGCTCAAAGGCCATTGTTCAAATGAATATTCTTGCTTCTTTTCAGCTACCGAAGCTCTCTGGAAAGAATATTTTCATTCTACTTTTCCTTTTCAACGCTTTTACGTATAACACGTATTTTACGACTAACTAACAGAAAAATCAAACTTTAAATCAAAAAAAACAGGAAATCCCATCCTCCCGCCGAATACCTATACGTTCACAAAAGGAGTGATAACATTGAACCAAAAACAACTAAGCACTATAAATGAAAAAAGCTGGAATACAGCTGCTTATGAAGCTTGGACGAATCGCCATGGGGCACCGGAGGATTATGCGAAAAAAATCATGGAAGATCCCACACGCGAAGTAGCACATTATTTACCTTACATACAATCTCCAAAAGGAAAATGTATTATTAATTTACTCGGCTCAAAAGGAAATAAAGCTGTTGCTCTCGCCATTTTAGGCTCTGACGTAACAGTTGTTGATATTTCAGCGAGTAATGCAAAATATGCAAATGAACTTGCAGATGCCGCAGGCGTTTCTATTCATTACATCGTTTCTGATGTACTAAATGTAAATCTCTCAAAATCATTTGATATCGTATTGCTGGAGCTTGGTGTACTTCATTACTTTCTAGATTTAAAACCACTTTTCACAAAAATCTCTCAACTACTAAAGCCTGGTGGTATACTTATCCTTCGCGATTACCATCCAATATACACAAAGCTATTAGGAGTAGATCACCCATCATTTCGAGCAAGCGGAAATTATTTCGATGAAGAATTGATTGAAGATGATGTTGCTTACAGTATTCTTCTTACAGAAGCGCAGAAAGAGTCTTTACCGAAAACAACCATCCGTCGCTGGACGTTAGGAGAAATTATTACAACGCTCGCGGAAGAACATTTTAAAATTGAAAAACTAGTTGAAGAACATGGATCTCATCAAAGATGGGTCTTCCCTTCTACTGCACCAGAAGGAATCGAAGAACGTATCCCTGGTCTATATACAATAATTGCGACAGCATGCAAAAAAGGATCCCTTCACGGATAGGATCCTTTTTGCATGCTCACGCATATAAGTTGAGGTTGGAGATTACCATAATTCTGTAGAATAGGACACAAGATATTTCAACATTTCGTCTCTGACTTACGTCGTCAAAAAGGGGTATGACCAACATAACGAAGAGTAATGTTTTAGTTGATATTGATAATCGTTATCAACTAATTAGAAGTATACATGATGTTATTTCAAATTTCAATAGCATTTCTAATATTTATTTATGAATTTTATGATATGCAAATGTATACATTTTAAGAACTTTTTCTAATACCAATCTGACCCCTTCCATTATCTGCTATAATTTTCATTGAACAGATTAATAACTTCATAATAATGTTTTTATTAATTTTGTTTTTAATATCTATAAATCATAATAAATAGTTTAAATGAGGGTAGGGGTAACGATGAAATATGTTAGTATTCGAAAAAAACTACTGTTCACACTCTTAAGCATTTCTTCTTTATTTAGCATTGCTCTTATTGTTATTCTTTCATTCGCCATGAATCAAGCAAGTGAAATCGAAACGTTAAAAAATGATGTATCGAAAAGAGCGACGATTTTAAAAGAACGTGGCGATTGGTTCCAAGCACAAGTTGCTGGTTTACAAGAATATTTGCTATCACATGATCAAAAAGGATTAGATAAGTTCAACCGAGAAGGGAAAAAATTAGCTGATACTAGAGAGAAAGTAACAAGTGACAAAAAGCTCCCAGAAGGAATGAAAGAAGCCATTTTAATGGGAGGAAAATGGCGTAGCATCATAGATAATGAGGTACTACCTCTTGCGCGTGAAGGAAAATGGGACGAAGCATCTAAAATTGCGTTAGCACAAACAGATTATGTAAATGATCTTTTAGGTCGTTTTAATAAATATACAAATGAAGAAAATGAGAAACGTGACGCATTAATTGCTGATGTCGAGTCTTCTTCATCACTTATTCAATATATTATTTTCTTCTCACTCATTACATGTACATTAACGTCTATTTTATTAGCATGGTGGTTCTCTGGTAAACTCGTTAAACCAATTCGACAAATTGATGAGAAGTTAAAAGAATTAGCTTCTCAAGATGGAGATTTAACGGCTAGATTACACGTAACGAGTAAAGATGAAATTGGTGACATTGCAAATTCCTTTAATCAAATGCTCACTAACTTACAGCATATAATAAAACAAGTTCAACAAACATCAACAAGTGTAAAAGAAGCTTCCGAAAATGTATTTATCGAAACAACCGCTTCTATGGAAAATACCGCAAGGACCCAAGAGACTATGAATGCTCTTGAACACAATATTCGTTCACAAGTGTCTAGCATTGAAGAAAGTTCAACCGCAATGGATGACATGGCAACGAGTGTTCAGCGTATCGCTGAGTCCGCCTCTTCTGTTACTAGTTTAGCTGTCACAACTTCAGAAAAAGCAGATGATGGGAATAAAGTCATTGAGAAATCTATTACACAAATGCATACAATTAACGAAGCCGTTAACGCTACATCACAAGTAGTTGAGCGACTCATTACACATACAAATCATATCGATACTGCACTTCAATCTATTTCGAATATCGCCGAGCAAACAAATTTACTCGCTTTAAATGCTTCTATTGAAGCAGCTCGTGCTGGTGAACACGGCAAAGGATTCGCTGTTGTTGCCGATGAAGTTAGAAAACTTGCTGAACAATCTCAACTAGCCGCAACTGACATTAACCATTTACTTCATCAAATTCAAGCCGATACAAAAATAGCAAATGACATGATGACACAAGGTCAAGCAGAGGCTTCTGAAGGAATTACGGTTATTCGTACCGCCGGATCTTCATTCTCAGAAATTGTTAACCACATTAACAAAGTCTCTACGCAAATGCAAGAAATGTCTGCAACTGCTGAAGAGATGGCTGCAAGCTCTGAAGAAATGAACGCAGCTTTAAATAATATCGCTTCTATTTCAAACGAAGTTGCTGCAGAAACATCACAAACAGCACATTCGGCTGGTGATCAAGTAAACAAAATGAGTATCGTGGCTAACAAATCATCTGAAATGAAAACAATCGTACAAGAACTTGAAGTTCTCGTTTCTCATTTCAAAACAAACGCTTAAAGTGAAAATGACACGAGCTCAAAGGTATAGGAAAGCAAGTTTTACAGTCTCTCTTTTTTCACTTTAAAATATCTCTTTCTATCTCTCATTCCGTCTGCTATAATTCCTAAAGGAAATAAGAAAGCTTTATTCCAACTGGAGTAAAGCTTTCTTTCAATTTTTTACATTTATTAATTCTAATACTAAGATTTCACAAAGGAGGCTTTTTATTATATGAATTTTGTAAGTATCAGAAAAAAACTTATGTTCATGATGGGAACGATTTGCGCTTTATTCGGTATCGCCTTAGCATTTATTTTATTTTTTGCTATTGACCAATCTCGTAAAGCTGAAACATTACAAAAAGAAATTTCTCCACTGGCAACAGAATTAAAAGAGCGTGGAGACGCCTATCAAGTACAGCTCTCTGCTTTAAGAGGTTATTTACTACAACATGATCAAGTCGAATTAGACAAGTTTAATGAGATGAGTAAACGTCTTGAGGATTCAAAAGATAAACTTCTTTCTAATCCAAATGCTTCTTCGTCCGTAAAAAGCACAATGGAATTAGGGTCTACTTGGAGAAAGTTCATTGAAGAAAAAGTATTCACTCTTGCAAAAGAGCAAAAATGGGAAGAAGCTTTACAAGTAGCTTCTTCAGAAAATGGCTCTGTTTATAAAGTAATTGGTGATTTCACAAATTACAGTAATGAGCAAGCTAAATTGCGTGATCAATCTATTGAAAAAATTGATCAATCTTCACTAGGAATTGAATATGCAGTCTTTCTATCACTTGTTATTTGTATCGTCGTTGCAATTATTCTTGCATGGTGGTTCTCTGGTAAACTTGTGAAACCAATTCAACAAATTGACACGAAACTAAAAGAATTAGCCTCTCAAGAAGGTGACTTAACGGCACGTCTACAAGTAAATAGCAACGATGAAATCGGTGCTATCGCAGCATCATTTAATAAAATGTTAGAAAACCTACAACATATCATTAATCGTGTTCAAAAAACATCAGTGGAAGTACAAACCGCTTCTGAAAATATGCTAGAAAAAACGAATACATCACGCGAGGCGACAATAAGAGTCCAAAGCTCGATGTCCAACTTAAATGCAAGTATTCAATCACAAACTTCTAGTATGGAAGAAAGTTCAACTGCAATGGATGATATGGCAGTAAGTGTTCAGCGTATTGCTGAATCTGCTTCATCTGTAGCGGAACTTGCTGTTGCCACATCTGAACATGCTAGCGATGGAAGTACCGTTATCCAAAAATCTGTTTCACAAATGACAACAATACACGAAGCTGTAAATGCTACGTCAGAAGTGGTTGAACGTCTAATCACTCATACGAAATATATTGATACTGCTGTACAATCTATTTCTAATATCGCTGAGCAAACAAACTTACTTGCTTTAAATGCTTCTATTGAGGCAGCTCGTGCTGGCGAGCAAGGAAAAGGTTTTGCTGTCGTAGCTGACGAAGTTCGAAAACTTGCTGAACAATCTAAAACAGCTGCAACAGACATTAATCAATTACTACATCAAATTCAAAATGATACAGAAACTGCTAGCTCTATGATGTCTCAAGGCCGTTCTGAAGCATTTGAAGGCATTAATGTTATTCGTGAAGCTGGTACTTCTTTCTCAACAATTGTAGAACAAGTAAATAAAGTATCTACTCAAATGCAAGATATATCAGCAACTGCTGAAGAGATGGCTGCAAGTGCTGAAGAAATGAACGCTTCACTTAATAACATCGCTTCTATCTCAACTGAAGTATCCAGCGAAACCGCCGCAACAGCACAATCTGCTGAACAGAAAGTTATCGTTATGAATGAAATGACAGTAACTGCTGGAAAAATGAAACAAACAGTTGCAGAGTTAGATCAACTCGTATCTCATTTTAAAACAGAATAGCTTTTCAAAAAATATCCCCCTTTCAAAGAGGGATATTTTTTTGAGCTCATTTCCTGCACATTATGCTCATTTCCGTTATAATGAGAATCGATATCATTAAATTGTAGGAGGGGCTGCTTATGTCACAAGAAGCATTTGAAAATAAATTATTTACCAATTTAGAAGCTGTTATTGACCCTGAACTAGGTGTTGATATCGTTAATCTTGGATTAGTGTATGATGTTACAGCAGATGAAAATAATAATGCTGTCATTACGATGACTATGACTTCTATCGGTTGTCCAATGGCTGGGCAAATCGTATCAGACGTTAAAAAAGTATTATCAACGAACGTACCTGAAGTTAATGAAATAGAAGTAAATGTCGTTTGGAACCCACCGTGGTCGAAAGAACGTATGTCACGTATGGCGAAAATCGCATTAGGTATTCGCGACTAGCGGGATAAAGAAAAAAAACCTGACACTTTAGTCAGGTTTTTTTTCTTATTATTTTACGCCTACTGCATCATAAGCTTTCGTTACAGCTTGTACAGCTTTAGAGTTTTTACCATATAAATCTTCAGCTGACTGAAGAGCAGCTTGACGCATCATTTTGAAGTCAGAGTTTGCAGTTAAATATTTCGTAAGAGCGCGGTAGTAAATTTTTTCTGTCGCTTCACGGCCCACTCCAGTTACTTTCACGCCGTAATGATCTCCGCCTTCAGATACTAAATAAGCAGCTTTATTATTAATACTACTGTTAATATGAACGCCGCCATTATCAGCTGTTCCAGTATAACGTTTATTATAGTGATCTGGGTAACCTTCACCTGGTTTTAATGGGTTTGGAATAGACGCTGGATCTTTTAATGAACGAAGTGCATCGCCTGGTTTACCAGGTGTATAAATGTCAGCACCTAAATCCCAGCTCTTCTTCTCAACCATAACACCCATAATATCAGATAACGATTCATTTAACGCCCCTGACTCATTTTTATAAACAAGGTTTGCTGTATGTTCAGTTACAGCATGCGTTAATTCGTGACCGATAACATCAAGTCCAGCAGATAATGGAATGAATGTTTTTCCATCGCCATCACCATACATCATTTGTACACCATTCCAAGCCGCGTTATTCCAGCTCTCTCCTACGTGAACAGTAGAAATAAGCTTCGCACCTTTATCATCGAAAGAGTTACGATTAAATGTCTTTTTGTAGTAATCATATACTTTTCCTGCATTTACATGCGCATCAACTGCAGCTTTATCTTCGAAGAACTTAGATTTACTTTCAACTTCTTCTCCTGTATATCCAAGCCATTGCGAGAATAAATTAAACCAGTTCTCGTCCATATTCTCTGCATCAAATGTATGGATACCTTGTCCTCGTTTACCATCAAACAAGTTGAATTGTCCTGTTTTCGTATCTTGAGCAATTTCAAATGATTGTCTAGCTCCTAATACTCCGTAACCAAATCCAGTAATGTTATCTACAGCGTTATATTTCTCAATAACATTTCCATTCGTTGCATCAACAAAATAATGCCAATACCCTGGAGCTGGTTTTGAAATCGATGCCTTAACTAAGTATGCAAGGTAGTAATTACCGTCCTTTTCATATACAAATAAATCTTTTTTCACACCGTCATAACTCTTTACTTTACCAATTTCTTTCTCAATATCTGCCTTTGCAATTGTTTCTGCTTGTTCCGCAGTAATACTTGCAGCTGCAGGAATATTTTTATCATCTAAATTCGGAATAACTTGTCCGAAGAATGCTTTTACATTATTTTCTTTATCAAGTGTAACAGTTTGATCAGAACCGTACACAGGAATGTTATTATGTTTCTCAACTAACTTCACATGTGTCGTATCAGATTCAGCGTCTTTTTCTTCCCCAACGATATTAAAATGCTTTTCAATATTTCCTGCTAATTTAAACATATCTTTCTTACTCTCTAAGTATTGAAAGACCGTCTCTTTTTTATCTAGTCCTTCCGGTGCTTTCCATTCTTCACCTATGTATGCAGGTGTTTTAAATTCTTGATGATATTGAATTTTTTGTTCTTCCGCTTTCGTTGTCGTTGCCCCAAACGCTCCAAATCCCCCGGCGATAACAGTTAACGCTAATGCTGATGAAATGACTTGCTTTTTCACTATAACATTCCCCATTCCCATAAAGATTTTTGACACTTTTATAAAATTCTGATTTTTTCAGCCGATACCTCCACCGAAAATTTGAGAAACATTTTTCAGACAATTCCAATCAAAAAAGAGGACATCCTATTGGATATCCTCTTTTTTACATATTTTATTGTTTTTTCAATTCAATTGCTAAATAATGAGATTGCTCTTTTGCTTCAATATGAATATCTTCTTCTACCGCTTCTGCTGCATCACGCATAACAAGATTTTCACCATTGATTACACTGCTTCCTTCAATTTGTACAAGGTACAATTGACGGCCTTCTTTCACTGGAAAATGAATTTCTTTTCCAGCCTCTAATGATAAGGAGTATAAATTCGCATCTTGGTGAATTTGAATTGGTGCATTTCCTTCTACTGAAGATACCATATGAAACCATTCATTTTCGCGCTTGCTCCAATCAAATTTAAACTCACCATAGTTTGGTTTATGATCCGCACGGTCTGGTAAAATCCAAATTTGTAATAAACGCAGCGTTTCATCGCCTAAATTATGCTCGCTATGAAATACACCCGTGCCAGCACTCATATATTGAACATGTCCACGCTCAATCGTTCCGCGATTTCCCATGCTGTCTTCGTGTGTTAAAGCACCATCTACAACGTAAGAAATAATCTCCATATCACGGTGCGGATGCATATCAAAACCAGTTTGTGCTGCTACTAGATCATCATTAATAACACGTAACGCTCCGAAGTTCATGTTATTTGGGTTATAGTAATTAGCAAAAGAAAAATGAAAATGTGTATTTAACCAGCCATGATTTGCTCTGCCCATATTTTTATGATCAACTTTTCTAAACATACCCTTCACCTCATACTATCTCGAATTCGAGATTTATTTTTAAATTTCTTCTTACTGTAACTTTTTTAGTAATGTTAATAATTGCTTTTGTTCCTCTATATTTAAATTATGAAACTTCTCTGCTTGGAACGTTTCTTGAGGTGGGACGATTTCCTCATATAAAGCTCTTCCCTTTTCTGTTAAAGAAATATATTTCGTAGTACCCTCTTGTTCACGCGAAATCCACTCAAGCTGCTCCATTTTATTTAAAAGCTGCGTTACATTTCCTTTCGTAACAAATAGCTTATTTCCAAGTTCTTGCTGCGTTAAACGATCATGTCCTCCAACTTGAGCTAACACATCAAACTGGGCGGCAGATACATTCCATTTCTTCAAATGCTGATTCGTCTCACGAATACTCTTATTATAAAAACGTGATAAACGAAACCATAATAGTAGCCCTAATCTATCTCCTGTTTTCATTTCATCACCTCGCTCGTTTTATACCATTAGTTTAGAACTAAACTTTATAAAAGTCAAATACTTATTTTTAATAAGCACAAAGAAAGCACAGCGCTATTTCTCCACTATGCTTTACATTAACTTTCTATTCTTATATTCATCCAATTTCCTCTCCGCGAACTTCCTCGCATCTTTTTCAATCCACCGCTCTTCGTACCGTTCACTTCCCACATACAATATATCTCTCTTATGCTGCATCGCATGGCGAAATTCATGCAGTAGCGTTTTGAGAACTTGTTCATACTCTTCCCACATACAAACGAAAATTAATTGCTTTTCTTTATGATAAAAACCACCTACTGGAAATAAGAACTCTTCTTCCTCTTCCCCTAATGATAGAAGCACATCGTTTGCATCACACGTATCACAAAAAATAACGGGCGTTTTACATGCTTCAATAAGAGAAAACAAATCCTCTCTCAGCTTTTTGACATCCCAAGGAAGCTCCGAATCCAACACATACCAATTCTCTACCTGTTGATATACATTTTGAAACTGGAGTTCCATTTTTCTATAATCCCCTTTCCAAGCACCCTTTTTCTATATGTATGCCACAATATGGTAAATATTAAACGTATTCTTTCATCCTTGAAAAAATACCAATAAAAAAGGAACCTATGTCGACATAGATTCCTTTTCCGTAATCACTTTTTTTTCATCACTTTTTTTAATACAAAATAACCAATTGCACAAACAATAGCAGCAAGTGCAAAGTATTTCACATATGGCCCCGCAACTTTATTAATGCTTTCCCACTCTGTTCCTAATTTAAAACCTAAATATACAAACACAATCGACCACGGAATAACAGCTAATGTAGTTAGCGTAATAAACTTAGCATGTGACATTTTCGCAATACCTGCTGGTATCGAAATAGCATGACGCACAACCGGAATAAAACGTGCAGTAAAGATAACGCCAGTTCCATAACGATTAAACCAATCTTCAGCATAATCAATATGTTTCTTCTGAATTAAAATATATTTTCCATATCGTTCAAGAACAGGTCTTCCTCCATATCGACCAATCCAATAAATGAATAGTTGTGCGATTACACCACCAATTGTACCGAACGCGACAGCGCCCCAAAATGTAATGCTTCCTGTTGATACTAAATAACCTGCATAAGACAATACGATTTCACTTGGAATAACCTCTAGCATTAATCCCAGCATAATTCCCCAATAACCAAGTCCTTCTAAAAAAACTAAAACTGAATGAATCAACTCTCCTAGCATCATTTACCTCTCTTTACTGTTTTCATTGCAAAAATAAAAGTACAAGCAGGAAATATCTTGTACTTTTATTTTTTTAAATTTAGTTAGTCTTCGTATCCCACTTAAAGATTTTATTTAAGAATTTATATACATTCTTCGACTCTTTTGTCAGAAGTGGGCCTAAAATGGATAGTATAAGCACGTATAGTGCTGAGAATGGTTTTAAGACTGACATTAAACCACCGGCGATACCGATATTAGCCATAATGATGGAGAACTCTCCTCTTGAAACGATTGTTAATCCGATATTTGTTGATGCTTTATGAGATAATCCAGCTTGTCTTCCTGCAATCATTCCCGCTACAAAGTTACCGATTATCGTAAGAAGGACAGCACCTAACGTTAACCATATCGCTCCGCCTAATGAGAACGGATCAATACTTAACCCGAAGCTGAAGAAGAAAATAGCTCCGAAAAAGTCTCTAAATGGAACAACAAGATGTTCAATTCGGTCACTATGCTCCGTCTCAGAGAAAACTAATCCTAGAAGAAGTGCTCCAATTGCTTCTGCAACGTGAATTGTTTCTGAAAAACCAGCAATGAAGAATAAAGAAGCAAATACTACAATAATAAAGATTTCATCTGAGCTAATATTGAGCAATTTATTTAATAACGGTGTAGCCTTTCTAGCTACTATAAAGAATAGAAGCATATATCCTAAAGCAATTCCAATTGAAGTAAGGGCACCTAAGAAGGAAGCGTGATCCCCAAGTACTAAACCAGAAACAACTGATAAATATACAGCAAGGAATATATCTTCAAACATAATAATTCCTAAAATTAATTCGGTTTCATTATTACCAGTTCTTCTTAAGTCCACTAACACTTTAGCAACGATAGCGCTAGAAGAAATCGTAATAATACCCGCAATAATTAAGATTTCTAGTAATGGGAATCCCATTATAAATCCGTATAACAAACCAAGTGAAAAGTTAATTAAAATATAAATCGTTCCGCCAATCGCAATAGAGCGTCCAGATTTAATTAGTTTTTTCATTGAAAATTCTAATCCTAGATAGAATAGAAGGAATAGAACCCCAATCCGTCCAAGGAAGGAAATTACACTTGCACTTTCAATAAATTTGAGATCGATAACACCTATTGTCGGTGCATGCGGTCCTACTAACATTCCAAGAACGATTAGAAAAGGAATTACTGAGAATTTAAATTTCCCTGCAATTACCGCTGCAATTGCCACTAAAACTAAAGCTGTACCAACTTCAAAAATTAACGTATCCATCTAGTCAGTCCCCCCTATTTGAAAGTAATTCATTAATGATTTTTTTAATTTCTTCTCTCTCACCTGAAACTACAAGCATATCTCCTTCTTCAATTACTGTTTCTGGTCCTGGATTAAATAGCTTCTTCATGTTCTTCTTCATAACTGCGATGATCGTTACGCTATATGTTTTTCTTATTTCAAGATCGCCAATTGTTTTTCCGATTGCTGGAGCTGAATTCTCCACTTTAAACCACTCAATCGCTAAACCTTCAAAAACCATCTCAACATTTTCTAACGCCCTAGGCTTATATACCATTCCACCTAATATTGCTGCGATTTGTCTTGCCTCTGAGTCACGTAGTGAAATACTCGAGATACTTTCTTCATGGTCTGAATCAAAATGATACATTTCTCTACGTCCATCATCATGAATGACAATTACCATCTTTTCGTTACCTTTCGTAACGATTTGAAACTTATAACCAATACCCGGAAGTTCACTTTCTCTAATATTCATTTTTAGCTCCTCCACAACTTTTTTATTTTAATTTTCTGTTTTTCTGTCTTTTATTCATGCAATCAACTTTAGAAATTCTAACCACTCAGGATATTTGTGGTTTGGAAATCTTTTATTGTAATAATAAGTGGCCCCTAAAAAGATACTTAAAGATGTAATGATAAAAAATATGTTGCTTCTCATTTTCAAACTCTCAAGGCTTACTTTCAATAAAGATTCTTCTCTCAAATTATCCCCACTTTCTCGCTTTAAATTTAGTTTTTTAAAATGTAAATAATTCTAAAAATATTACGATGTAACATAATCATAACACAAAAATGATTTAAGTAACATAACTTTTTAGAAAAATTGATTCTCGTATATTTTTTGCATATAATTTTCTTATTACGAAAAAAAGGAAGTGTATTATATGGTTGATATCTTTAGCAGATTCCTTGAGGTAACGAATAATATTTTATGGTCATATATTCTTATTGCAATGCTAATCGGCTTCGGTCTTTATTTTTCTTTTAAATTAAAATTTGTCCAAATTACTCAATTCAGTGAGATGGTCAGTTTAATTAGTAAAGGATTCAATCGAAAAGAAAAGAAGAAAGATAGCATCTCTCCATTCCAAGCATTTTGCTTAAGTGCAGCAGCACGTATCGGTATCGGGAACTTAGCCGGTGTAGCACTAGCAATTTCAATGGGTGGACCTGGCGCAATATTTTGGATGTGGTTTATCGCGATTATCGGAGCAGCTACTAGTTTTGTAGAATGTACGCTTGCGCAAATTTATAAAGTAAAAGATGGAAGCAGGTTCCGTGGTGGCCCAGCATACTACATGGAAAAAGGGTTAAACAAACGCTGGATGGGTGTCTGGTTTTCACTTCTTATTACAGTTACGTACGGATTAATTTTCAATTCAGTTCAAGCCAATACAGTAACAATAGCGTTTGAAAATGCTTTTGGTCTAGAGCGAACGATCGTAGGAGCTCTATTAGCTGTATTAGTTGCAGTTATTATTTTTGGTGGTATTAAAAGTATTTCACGTATTACTGAAATGATTGTTCCTCCAATGGCAATCGTTTATATCGGTGTGGCTGTTTTTGTTGTTATAAAAAACTTCAATATGTTACCAAGCATTTTCATGGAAATATTTAATGGTGCATTCGGATTAGATCAAGCCATCGCTGGTGGTATTGGTGCAGCAATCAAATACGGAATTCAGCGCGGTTTATTTGCGACAGAAGCAGGTATGGGTAGCTCTCCTAATGCCGCTGCAACTTCAGATGTATCTCACCCCGCTAAACAAGGATTCGTTCAAGCATTAGGTGTTTTCGTAGATACATTCTTAGTATGTACATCAACAGCATTTATCGTATTATGTTCTGGACTTTACAAAGGATCGAATTTAGAAGGTATCGAATTAACACAAAACGCATTAAGTTCACAAATCGGACCGTGGGCAAGCACTTTCTTAGCGATTATTATTTTCCTATTCGCTTTCAGTTCTCTACTAGGAAACTACTATTATGGTGAAACAAATATTGCATTCATTAAAGAAAGTAAAACATGGTTAATGATTTATCGTGTTGCAGTTGTCGGAATGGTATTCTTCGGATCAATCGCTGCTCTTAAAACAGTTTGGAGTTTAGCTGATTTATTCATGGGACTAATGGTATTCACAAACTTAATTGCCATCTCATTCCTTAGCAAATTTGCTTACGCTGCATTAGTAGACTATTTGAAGCAGAAGAAACAAGGAAAAGATCCTGTCTTCGTTGCAAACTCTATCCCTGGCTTAAAGAATACAGAGTGCTGGGATGGACAGGATGTAGAAGAAAAGCAAAAAGCTGTTTAACAAATAAAAGCAGAAGCGGCTCGTTTAAAACAAGAGCCATATCTCAAACAAAGGCCCTATTACTTCACCGTAATAGGGCCTTTTATTTACAACAGTTCATAATTTGTTCAAATTAATTCCAGCAAAAGGGTTGATTTATAGAGATTACTAGATTATAATAATTATAAATTAGTAATTGATATCACATAACAACTCAAAAGGAGATTGATCATAATGAACAAACAAGTAATCGAAGTATTAAACAAACAAGTAGCAAACTGGAGCGTTTTATTCACAAAACTTCACAACTTCCATTGGTACGTAAAAGGACCTCAATTCTTCACATTACACGAGAAATTCGAAGAACTTTACACAGAATCAGCTACTCATATCGATGAAATTGCAGAACGTATTTTAGCAATTGGCGGCAAACCAGTAGCAACAATGAAAGAATACTTAGAACTATCTTCTATTCAAGAAGCAGCATACGGAGAAACTGCAGAAGGGATGGTCGAAGCAATCATGAAAGACTACGAAATGATGCTAGTCGAACTGAAAAAAGGCATGGAAATCGCTCAAGACTCTGACGACGAAATGACATCTGACCTACTACTAGGCATCTACACAGAACTAGAAAAACACGCTTGGATGCTACGTGCGTTCTTGAATCAATAATAGACTTTAAAGCAGAAGCGGCTCGTTCAGAACAGGAGGGTGTTGGAACTCCTGATTACGAGGCGCTTTTTGCCTCGAATGAAGGAGTGAAACAACCGACTGTTCTAGCCGCTGGAGCTGGATATTAATTTAAAGCGGAGGTGACTTGCTCAGAACAGGAGGGCATTGGAGCTCCTGACGAAGAGGCGTTTTTTGCCTCACAGGAAGGCGCGAAATGACCGACTGTTCTAGTCACTGGAGCTGGATATCATTAAAAGCAGAAGCGGCTCGTTTAGAGTCGCTTTTTTATGTAATGGTCGCACTTAACGGTACACGAAATTATATCAACGATTTTTCAAACATATCGATCATAACTCGCAATATATCAACGATTTTTTCATTATATCGATCATTACCCGCAATATATCAACGATTTGACAAAGGATATCAATTTGCCGACAAATCACGACAATATCAGCGCCCCTCTCCCCTACTTTTATCAATATATTACAATCTCATCTATGTTAAAATGTAGGAAACACCCTTTAGTATCATAGATCCAAAAAGCTTTTCCAAATTCATCATTTACTACTTAAATGACGGGAGTGGTTCAGTTGAAAGACTACTTAATTAGAGCATTTTTTGCGTTAATAACAGTTGGGGTTCTCTTACTTATAGCTAATATTTTCAATATACGTGTCGAGGTTAAAGACTATGCTTTCCTCGTTGTCGTAGCAATTGGTGGCGGATGGGGTGGCTGGTACCTGTATAAAAAACAAAATAAAAATAACAATAAAGGCATTCCGAAATAATATGGAATGCCTTTATTCTATATTACATAATTAAACTTAAACCAATAATAAAAGTAGTCCCCAAAAAATATCATAAAAACCCATATTCTATGGTAAATAAAAAGAATTCATTTTGAATATAGAAACAGTCCAAAATCTTGCATAACAGAGGTATAACCCATTTGCCGCAACATTGTGGCTATATTCCCACGGTGATATGCTCCGTGGGTGACCACGTGTAGTATTGTTTCAGAAACCGTCGTATCTAGGTGCCCAGCATATGGATTATCAACCTCAACCACTTTTTCATAATCTTGTTGACTACTTAAAAGTACTTTATATCGTTTAGATAATTCATAAAAACTAGTTTTCATTTCCTCAATATTTTTTGTTTCCAGCTGCTCTCTCAATTGGTCTGTGTGTACCATTGCATCACTCATGCTTTTACCAGAAATAATCTCAAACCAGGCTAAATCTGTGAGGTATATGTGAGACATTACTTTTGCCACCGAAGAAAAACCACTCTTAACTTCCTTATGGAAAATGTCTTGCGGTAGTTCTTTTAAGCGATTTAAAATAACTTCATTTGCCCATAAGTGGTAATTATACATTTTTAATACAGAACGCCCCATGCTCATCTCTCCTCCAATTTTCACTTTAATGATTAGATTATGATACATAGCTGATTAAAAATTTCCAAAGGATTACATCTATAAAATTTATTCTGATTTCGATTAAAAAAACCTCTACTAACTTCATAAAAACATTCGGTATCTTCCAAAATCTGACCCTTTAACGGAACAATTATATATCACTCAATAATTCCTTACTCACCCTTTATTCAGATGTTCTTTTTTAATTCATCAAAACATCTCTCCATCTACTTCCCCTCTTCAAACGCTTCCACATCTCATTATCAATATATTGAACCAAATTAAAAACACATGCTTTTTTAAAATAAACTTACATGTGTTTCCAAAGACATCTATAAAAAACAAAGCAATCAAAATGATAAAGGCATTCCAAAGTAATATGGAATGCCTCTTTTATTGCCTTCTGTAATAAATAATGAAATTCAGACCACTAATACAACCAATCGCAATAAACATACAAAACGATTGTGGATCTCCACCTAGATTATACTCATCAACGATAAAACCAATCATAAAGAGCGTTATCGCCGAAACACCGATACACAATATCGAAATAAACCAAAGCGAAAATTCATTAATTAGCTCTTTCTTCTGTGTTGAAACAATTAGCATAACAAGAATAGACGCTGCTAAAATACTTTTAAAAACCGGACGTAAATACACAAACTCCTCCATCTATTTCTCCTTTCCCAAAAACATTACATCTAAACATTAACATATTTAACCAAATTAAAAACACATGCCTTTTTCAATTAAAACGACATGTGTTTCCGTATTTGCTATGATAGTTGCTTCCACTTCGTTCCCAAAACAGGACGCTCAAAATTTTGGATTGCATGAATTAGTTTATCTGCCGTCTCAGCTGAAACGATCAATTCTTTATTTGATGGATTCATAAATCCTTCTTCTGCTGCACGTTCAACCATTTGCAAAATTGGTCCGTAAAAATCTTTTATGTTTAATAAACCAACTGGCTTATTGTGTATACCAATTTGTGACCAACATACAACTTCAAATAGTTCTTCAAACGTTCCGTATCCGCCTGGAAGCGCGATAAAAGCATCCGCAAGCTCTGCCATTTTCGCTTTACGTTCATGCATTGTTTCTACTTCAATTAATTCTGTTAATCCTGTATGCACAATTTCTCCTCGGAATAGACCGCGCGGCATAACACCTGTTACACGTCCACCTAAACGAAGAACTTCGTTTGCTACTTCTCCCATTAATCCAACGCATGAACCACCGTATACGAGCTCATAGTCGTTCTCAACAAACATTTTACCTAACTGAATTGCCTGCTCTTTAAACTCTGGTCTCTCCCCTAAATTAGAACCTGCAAACACACAAATCTTTCTCATTCCTACACCCCGAAACTATATATTGTTATGATACAATTGACATTGTACAACATATTGAGGAGATGAGGAAGAAATGGATATCGTTGCATTCCAAAGATGGGTTGAGGAATTTTACGAAAAACGAAGCTGGTCACAGTATAATGCCTTTATTCGCTTAAATTTCTTAACTGAGGAAGTTGGGGAAGTTTCACGAGTCGTTCGCGCTATTGAAATCGGCCGTGATCGCCCTGATGAAGATGCGAAAACAGAAGAAGAGCTAAAACAAGAACTAAAAGAAGAACTTGGCGATGTACTATCTAACCTTATTATTCTTTCGCAAAAATATGATTTAGATTTACAAGACATTATGGACGCACACGTCACAAAGCTTTCGAAAAGATTCGAAGCATCTAAATGAGAATATTATCAATTATGGTATAATATTATTGTCACAATACTAAGGGGGATTTTATGTTATCAAAAAAATTGCACGACGCATTAAATGAACAAATGAACTTTGAATTTTACTCTGCCCATGCTTATATGGCAATGGCTGCTTACTGTACAGCTGAGAGCTATGATGGATTCGCTAACTTTTTCCTTGTACAAGCTGAAGAAGAACGTTTCCACGCAATGAAGCTTTACAACTATATTAATGACCGCGGAGAGCGCGCTATTATTACTGGATTTGATAATCCGAATAACGAATACGAATCTGTATTAAACGCTTTTGAAGTCGCACTTGAGCACGAGCGTGAAGTAACGAAACGTATTTACAACTTATCTGATATCGCTTGGGATGAGCGTGAACATGCAACAATTACATTTTTAAAATGGTTCGTTGACGAACAAGTAGAAGAAGAAGCTTCATTCGATAGCATCATCCAAAAACTAAAACGTATTACAAGCGATTCAAACGCACTGTTTATGCTAGATGCTGAATTAGAGAAACGTACATTTACGCCTCCAACTGAGTAATATTTCAATCACCTTAATACATGTATTAAGGTGATTTTTTTGTTTGCTCTCTATCTTAAAATCACCTTAAATTTCCTCATATTTGACATAGTGCCAGATATAAAATGGTATTATTTTCAATATAAAAACGAATATACGAGGAGAGGAAAAATGAATCAACGTGTAGAATCTGTTGATGCAATTCGTGGTTTCGCTTTGTTTGGCATTTTACTAATCAATATGACATTAATTCAATTTGGGTTCTTCACCAGTGAAAAACCAACTTATCTATTTGGCGATCTTGATAAAGGTGCTAATTGGTTTATTCAATTTTTCGGCACACATAACTTTATATCCCTATTTTCTTTTCTATTTGGACTTAGCATTATTTTGTTACAAAAAAGTATTATCGCAAAAGGAAAAAAATTCTTCCCCACATACATAAGACGTATTATCATTCTTTTACTACTCGGCTACATTCATGGCACTTTTGTTTGGGAGGGAGATATTTTATTTGCATACGGAATAATCGGGATTTTTTTAATGATATTCATCAATCGAAAACCGAAAACTTTGCTCATTTGGGCGATTATTCTACTCGCACTTCTTACACTTATGTCTTATCAAACTGATCCATCTACAAATATAAATGATTTCGCACCTTATACTGAAAAAGAACATAAAGTCCATCAAACTGGAAGCTATATGGATCACGTCAACTTTAGATTGACTGAAAATCCTTTTGATTACATGGGAATTGACGGTGCATTCGGATTATTTTTTATATCAGTTTTCGCAATAATTTTTATGTCTCCACTGTTCCTACTCGGAATGTATGTAGGGAAAAAAGGCTGGCTATTTGAGGTCAGTAAACATATACCTGCTGTCAAAAAAATATGGTTTGCCACCGGTCTCTTCTCTTTTACAATTAAAATCTTAGCTATGTTCGTAAAGCACCCGCTTTTAATTATGTTACAAGATGGCCTTACACCAGTAACTATGACCTTCTTTTACGGAAGCACAATCATTTTATTATTCCATTACAAAAAAGCAACCCGTCTACTAACATACATGGCGAACATGGGGAAAATGTCCGTTAGTAATTACTTAGCACAATCTATTATCGCAACAACCATTTTTTACGCATATGGATTTGGCTTATACGGGAAAATCGGATATTTCTTCGGTATTCTTTTAACTATCGGAATTTATACGATTCAATTATTCGTTAGCACCTATTGGCTCCAGAAATACCGGATGGGTCCAGTGGAATATGTGTGGAGACTGGGAACTTATTTAGAGAAACCACGTTTTAAAAGAGACTTGGATAAAGCAAGTTAAACAAAAAAGCAATGAGCCTACGCTCATTGCTTTTCTTAATTTATTAAAGCATAACCCCAACGATAATCGCTGATAATATACTTACTAACGTTGCACCGTATACAAGTTTTAAACCGAATGATGAGACAACGTTTGCTTGTTTGCCATCAATACTCTTCGTTGCACCTGCGATAATTCCGATAGATGAGAAGTTCGCAAATGATACAAGGAAGATAGATAAAATACCTACTGTACGAGCTGATAAATCGCCAGCTACTTTTCCAAGGTCAAGCATTGCAACGAATTCGTTCGTTACTAATTTTGTTGCCATAATTTGTCCTGCTTGTAACATCTCTGATGTTGGAATACCCATTACGAATGCTAATGGTGAGAAGATATATCCTAAAATGCTTTGGAATGTGATTCCGAAAATTGAATCGAATACACCATTAATTGCTGTAATTAATGCTACGAAACCGATTAACATCGCCGCTACTGTTACAGCGATAGAGAAACCAAGCATAATATATTCGCCTAACATTTCAAAGAATGTTTGTTTCTTGTCTTCTTGTAATTCTAAAATATCGTCTTCTTCTTTTACTTCATATGGATTAATGATATGAACGATAATGAATCCACTGAATAAGTTTAATACAAGTGCTGTTACTACATATTTTGGATCAATCATTTTCATATAAGAACCGACGATTGACATCGATACTGTAGACATTGAAGATGCACAAAGTGTGTATAAACGATTTTTCGGTAATTTGCTTAGTTGATCTTTTACTGTAATGAATACTTCCCCTTGACCAACGATTGCAGCTGCTACCGCATTATATGATTCTAGTTTTCCTAAACCGTTAACTTTACTTAATAGGAAACCGACTGCACGAATGATAATCGGTAAAACTTTAATATGTTGCAGGATCCCGATTAATACTGCTAAGAAAATAATCGGTAATAATACTGTTAAGAAGAATGGTGCTTGTCCATCGTTTGCTAGACCACCAAATACGAAATTAACCCCAGCTTCCGCAAATTTTAAAATAGAACCAAATCCATCTGCGATTCCTTTTACTAATACAAATCCGACCTTTGTATTTAGTAAGAAATACGCAAGTACCAATTGAATGACAAGCATAAGTGCAATTGGTTTATATTTAATCTTCTTACGATCTGAACTGATAAGGAAACCTAGTACAAACACTACAAGTAAACCGACTAGAAACATTACTATTTTCATATGTGAATCCCCCACTTCTCCCACGAATTGTTGGTCGTATAACGTATAACGAATGACGTCTGACCATTGTTGTTAAAAAAATTTAAAACCCCTAAAACTATTCAACTGTCATCTAAAATCAGTAAGCGTTTACATAAATTGCAATTTATAAAAGGTAGCTTCTTCTCTCCTACCATACTTGAAAGTCTGAAATTGATACCACCTACAAATCAAATTGTAAGCGTTATCTAGGTGAAATGCAATATAAATTTTAAAAGATTTTTATATGTTAATATATTCCTAATTAATTGGTTTTTTCATGCAAATTTACCATAAAAAAATAGCCCTAGCTATGAGCTAGAGCCATCCTTTTTTATAACATAACACCAACGATAATTGCTGATAGAATACTTACTAATGTCGCACCGTACACAAGGCGTAGACCGAATGATGATACAACATTTGATTGATTTTCATCGATACCTTTCGTTGCACCTGCGATAATTCCGATAGATGAGAAGTTCGCAAATGATACAAGGAATACAGAAAGAATACCAACTGTACGAGCCGATAAATCACCAGCTACTTTTCCAAGATCAAGCATCGCAACAAACTCGTTTGATACTAATTTTGTTGCCATAATTTGTCCCGCTGTTACCATCTCCGCTTGCGGGATACCCATTACGAATGCTAATGGTGAGAAAATATATCCTAAAATAGCTTGGAATGTAATACCGAACATTGAATCAAACAAGCTATTGATTGCTGTAATTAATGCTACGAAACCAAGTAACATAGCTGCTACTGTAATCGCGATTGTGAAACCAAGCATAATGTACTCGCTTAGCATTTCAAAGAATGATTGTTTTTTCTTATTTTCTAATTTCAGTGTATCTTCTTCTTCTGTAATATCGTACGGGTTAATAATATGAATGATAATGAAACCACTAAATAAATTTAATACAAGTGCTGTTACTACATATTTCGGTTCAATCATTTTCATATAAGAACCAACAATTGACATCGACACTGTCGACATAGAAGATGCACATAATGTATATAAACGATGTTTTGGGATTTTACTTAATTGATCTTTTACTGTAATAAATACTTCTGCTTGTCCAACAATGGCAGCTGCTACTGCGTTATATGATTCTAGTTTTCCTAGACCATTTACTTTACTTAACAACGTACCAATAGCACGAATAAATATCGGTAAAATTTTAAAGTGTTGCAGAATTCCGATTAAAACCGCAAAGAATACGATTGGTAATAACGCTGTTAAGAAGAATGAAACCTCTCCTTTATTAACAAGACCACCAAATACGAAAACGATTCCAGCTTCCGCATATCCAAGAAGTGCGCCAAATCCATCTGAAATTCCTTTTACTAAAATATAACCAACTTGTGTATTTAATAAGAAATAAGATAATACTAGCTGAATAATAAGCATAATTGCGATTGGTTTATACTTAATCTTCTTTCGATCGGCACTTATAAGAAAACCGAGTACAAATACAACGAGTAATCCTACAAGGAACATAACAAACTTCATTAATAAAATCCTCCATTTAACTCTTCATTAACGTTGAACGTCTGACCATTCAAAACAAGAAATAATCCGAACTTTCCATTTCTCCTCCAAAATCTTCAATCGGATAGGAAAGATCATAAAACCTCTTATTTCAAAGGCATTTTCCATTCTAACATAAATCACAACTCATATCCGCACTTTTCTTAAAAAAATACATTTTATTATGAAACATTCATGAATGTTCGTCTTTTTCATTATAAAGCGAAACTTTAATGAGCAGAAGTTTCACTTCACACAAATAGCTGAACCAACAAAAAATGAGCATCAAGTTTCACTTGATGCTCACCTCATTATACCGCTTTTTCTTTATCAGCTACCGCTGGCTTATCCCAACACTCTGTATTGTTCAAACCTGGAATAGACTCCGCATAAAAGACTGGATCTTTCCCTTGTTTCTTTTGCTTAATATAATCTGATAACGCTGCGAAAGCGTACTTAGAAAGGAATACAATTGCTACTAAGTTAATAACAGCCATAATTCCCATAAATAAATCTGCTAAATCCCAAACGATTTGAATTGTCGCTACAGACCCTAGCATAACCATACCAAGTACAGCAATGCGGTATGCATTTAATAACACTTTACTTCCATTTAAGAACTCAATATTTGTTTCACCATAGTAGTAGTTACCTACTAATGAACTGAATGCAAACAAGAAGATTGCCACTGCCACAAATATAGAAGCCCATGGACCGATATGTTGACTTAACGCCTGCTGCGTTAATTGAATTCCATTTAAATCAGCTGCATTATGCACGTCTGATAAAAGAATGATAAATGCTGTACAACTACAAATTAATAATGTATCTGTAAATACCCCTAAAGTTTGAATGAAACCTTGTTTAACTGGGTGCGTTACGTTCGCAGTCGCTGCTGCGTTTGGCGCACTACCCATACCTGCTTCATTTGAGAATAATCCACGTTTTACCCCTAATAAAATCGCAGCTCCTAATCCTCCGCCTACTACTTCTTTAATTCCGAAAGCATGTAAGAAAATTTCTTTAAATACATATGGAATTGCCGTAATGTTTGTTACAACAACGAATAATGCCACTGCTACATAAATAATTGCCATTACTGGAACAATCATTTCAACCGCGCGAGCAATTCGTTTTACTCCGCCGAAAATAATAATTGCAAGTAAACCAGCCATAACAAGACCTACTAATCTGCTATCTGTTTTAAATGCACCATCAAAGGCAGCTGCTACAGTATTAGACTGTACAGCGTTAAAAATCAATCCGAAACTTACTGTTATTAGAACAGAGAACACAACACCTAACCAGCGTTTCTTTAAACCCTTTTCCATATAATACGCTGGGCCCCCACGGAATGCATTCCCATCTTTTACTTTATAAATTTGCGCTAATGTGCTCTCTACAAATGCAGAAGCACCCCCAATTACCGCGATTAACCACATCCAAAATACTGCTCCTGGACCACCTGCTGAGATCGCAATAGCTACACCAGCTAAGTTACCAGTACCTACACGAGAAGCTGTACTCATACAAAACGCTTGGAATGATGATACACCGCTCTTCTCTTTTTGCGCTTTTCTCGTTTTCGAGCTTGCCCCATCCCCAAGCAAACGAATCATTTCACCGAAGTAACGAACTTGGACAAATTTCACACGAAATGAAAAATAGAGTCCTAACCCAATTAACATCGCAATAATGACATATGACCAAAGGACATTATTTACATCCCCAATTACCTTAGTTAAAAAATCCATATTTGCATTGCCCCCTCTTCCTAACAATAAGAAAATTATATTCTAAAAACTTTAAGTAATCAAGAACTTTATGTTAGGTTTTGTGACATGAGTATGTCACTTATATTAACATACGTGTTTTTTTACATAAAAATCTAGCCATTACATGCATTTATCCCGCATTAACGGGCAGTAAGACCCCCACCTCAAAATTCAACGAAAACGAAGAAATTAGGTGGGGGATCAACTGCCCGTAAAAGCCCGATTGGTTCAACTAATACTCAATCACTTATCCTCTTCGACCAGTCATACTTTTAAAACAGTACGTTCCCCACAAATAACGAGAGAGAAATAAACAAAAACGTTATATTAATAATTACCTCTCATCCTTTTCATCATTTACTACAACAAAAAAGGCGAGCATCGAATTTACCTCGATGCTCGCCTTTTCAATTACACTGCTTTTTCTTTATCTGTTACCGCTGACTTATCCCAACACTCTGTATTCGTTAAACCAGGAATAGAATCTGCACTGAAGACTGGATCTTTCCCTTGTTTCTTTTGCCTTACATAGTCTGCCAATGCAGCATACGCAAATCGACCAAGAAGTGTAATCGCAATTAAGTTCGTGATTACCATTAGACCCATAAATAAGTCTGCCATATTCCATACAACTTGAAGCGTCGCAACAGAACCGAATAATACCATTCCAACTACCGCAATACGGTAAATCGTTAACCACGTTTTGCTTTGCTTAATGAATTCAATATTTGTTTCACCATAATAGTAGTTTCCTAGAAGTGAACTAAATGCAAATAAGAAAATAATAATCGCTAAGAAACTGCTCGCCCATGGGCCAATTTGTGAACTTAATGCATTTTGTGTTAATTCAATACCTTCTAAATTCGTTGCTTTATATGCACCAGAACATAGTACGATAAATGCTGTTGATGTACATACTAAGAATGTATCTACTAATACTCCAATTGTTTGAATAAAACCTTGTTTCGCTGGATGTGTTACATCAGCTGTTGCTGCCGCGTTCGGCGCACTACCCATACCTGCTTCGTTCGCAAATAATCCGCGCTGAATACCATATTTCATCGCAGCACCGATACCGCCACCTACAGCTGAATCTAATCCGAATGCACCTTTAAAGATTTCCGTAAACACATCTGGTATTAAATAGAAGTTTTTAATGACAACAAAAATAGCTACCGCAATATAAATAAGCGCCATTGGCGGAACAATCATTTCCGACATACGTGCAATACTTTTTACACCACCAAAAATAATAACCCCAACTAATGCAGCTAATACAATACCAACAATATAACGCTCTAAGCCAAATGCATTTTCAAACGCTAATGTTACTGTATTTGCTTGTACTGAGTTGAAAATTAAACCGTAACTAATTGTAATCAGAATAGAGAACCAAATCCCCATCCAACGTTTATTTAAACCTTTTTCCATATAGTAAGCAGGACCACCACGGAAGCCACTGCCATCTTTTATTTTATAAATTTGTGCAAGCGTACTTTCTACGAAACTTGAAGACGCACCGATAATCGCAATAACCCACATCCAAAATACAGCTCCGGGTCCTCCCATAGAAATAGCTAACGCTACACCAGCTAAGTTCCCGATACCAATACGAGCTGCAGAACTCATACAGAACGCTTGGAACGATGATACGCTGCCCTTTTTACGTGTCTTGCCAGTTAGTCCATCACTCATTAAACGAATCATTTCCCCTAAATGAGTAAGTTGTACGAATTTTAATTTAATAGAAAAATAAAGCCCTAAACCAATTAACATTGCAATAAGAATATATGACCAAAGAATCGTATTCGTCGACGAAACGAATTGTTCCAAAATATTCATACAATTAACCCCTCCTTTTCTCCATAAATCGAATTATATTCAAAAAATATTCAAAAATCAACATTTTTCGACATCTTGCGACTTCCAAATATTAGGTCCCTTCCAATGGATGCATTGTTCTTTTGTGATTTTACTTTCACAAGCTGTGCATACTAAACAAAAAATAATTTCATAAACAACACCATTGACAAAAATACATAACTGTAACTATAATGGTTACAACAGGTTGTAACAAACCTAATTACAATACATTCATTCATTTTCAGATATACACTTTAACAAAACACTTTGGAGGGATTTATTATGAAAATTGGAATTATCGGAGCAACTGGTAAAGCTGGAAGTCGTATTTTAAAAGAGGCATTAGATCGCGGACATGAAGTAACTGCAATCGTAAGAAATGCTGCAAAAATTACAGAAGAAAACGTAAAAGTTTTAGAGAAAGATGTATTTTCTCTTACATCTAACGATCTACAAGCATTCGATGTAGTTGTAAATGCATTCGGTGCTCCAGCAGGACAAGAACACCTTCACGTAGATGCAGGAAACGTACTTATTGAAGCTGTGAAAGGTGCACCAAATACAAAATTACTTGTAGTTGGTGGAGCAGGAAGCTTATTTGTAGACGAAGAAAAAACAACACGTGTATTTGATACACCAGGTTTCCCGGGCGAATACCTTGCAACAGCTCAAAACCAAGGTAAAAACTTAGAAATCTTGCAACAAACAAATGATATCACTTGGACATTCATCAGCCCTTCTGCACTATTTGCATTAGGAAAACGCACTGGTTCTTACAAAGCTGGCAAAGACAATCTTCTTGTTAACTCAAAAGGTGATAGCTACGTAAGTTACGAAGACTTCGCAGTTGCAGCACTTGATGAAATTGAAAACCCAAAACATGTAAACGAACGCTTCACAGTAGTTTCTGAAGCTGAATAATAGAAAAAGCTCGTAAAACATTATGTTTTACGAGCTTTTTCTTATTATTGCACTTGCTCTAATCCATTTTGAGTAATCTTAAAGAATATTTCTTGCCCCTTCATCGCATCCTCTTTTTTAACTAACTCATTCTTTTTGTACCAATTCAAACGACTCGGTTCCGCATGGTATACTTTCAACACGTCTCCATACTCAAATGCCGTTCCATTTACTTGCTCAGCGAAATTCTTTGAAGTCTCTTGTCCTTCTGCCGTTACATGCTTTTTCTCATTTCCATTTTGATCATAAATCGTAAGGCCTATATACTGTTCATTTACAAAGCGATAATGAATCTCATCATTTGTAAATGTTGCATGTAATTTCTTTTCAGCGTAGTTTAACGTAATAATTGAACGTGTTACATTAGACACACCTTGATATACTATGCTATCCCCATATGTAACTTCCACAGATACTTCTGTCACTTTCTTATTCCCAAAGCGATCTTTCGTTTCTACTTTCACTTTTTGTTCGCCAATCTTTGTTGTATCCGGCTTTTCTACAAATCCGAGTACTTCTCCATCTTTCACCTGAACAAAGTTTTTCGCTTCTAATTTTTCAGCATCCGTTCCGATTACTACTTTTTGTGGGACTGCTGTTACTTCTTGCTGCGCTTCCACTCTCTCGAAACCTTTTTCCGTTAATTTAAAGTACAACTCTTGTTTCCCTTTACCGTTACTTACAAACTCATTTTTTTGATACCACTTCAATCGATCTGATTCTGCATGATATACCTTAATAACATCACCATATGCGAAGTCTACACCATTTAACTGTTCTGCAAAGTTTTTCGAACTCTCTTGCCCTTCTGCCGAAGCAACCTTCTTTTCATTTCCATTTTGATCATATAGCGTGATTCCCATATATTTTTCATTCTCAAAACGATAATGAACTTTAGCATCCGTAAATGTTGCCTGTAGCTTTTTCGCATTATGATCCGCAGTTACGATAGAACGCGTATTATTACCATCACCTTGGAAGACTAAGCTATCGCCATAAATTACTTCCAATGGCACTTCCGTCACTTTCTTATTTCCAAAACGATCTTTCGTTTCTATTTTCACTTTTTGTTCACCGATTTTTGTTGTATCCGGTTTTTCTACAAATCCAACTACTTCTCCATCCTTCACTTGAACAAAGTTTTTCGCTTCTAATTTTTCGACATCTGTTCCGATTACTACTTTTTGCGGTACTGCTGTTACTTCTTGTTGCGCTTCCATTCTCTCGAAACCACGCTCTGTCACTTTAAAGATTACTTCATGAACACCGTACTCTGTATTCACTAGTTCATTCTTGTTATACACTTTAAATCTATCAAACTCTTTTTGGTATACCTTTACCATATCCCCATATTCAAACGCCATTCCGTTGAATTGTTCTGCAAATCCTTTTGTATTCTCAGATGCTTTTACTGATAGAGCTTTCTTCTCTTTTCCATCTTTATCGTATACAGTCATCCCCATATACTTCTCATCTGCAAATGACGTATGCATTGGACTTTCTGAATCTGTTGTACTGAATTTCTTTTCTTCATGTTTTAACGTGACAACTGACTTAATATTACTTTCATCATCCCATGTACCGAAGAACATAATGCTGTCTCCGTAAATGACTTCTAACGGTACTTCCGTCACTTTCTTGTGCCCAAAACGATCTTTCGTTTCTACTTTTACTTTTTGTTCACCGATTTTTGTTGTATTCGGTTTTTCTACAAATCCAACCACTTCTCCATCTTTCACTTGAACAAAGTTTTTTGCATCTAATTTTGCAACATCAGTTCCGATTGTCACTTTTTGTGGAATTACTGTTACTGTTTGCTCAGATTCCAATCTTTCAAATCCGTTTTCAGTAATTTTGAAAAGCAGTTCCTTTATCTCTTTATTTTTCCCTTCTCCCCCATATACACCTTTTTGATACCAATGTAAGCGAGAAGATTCTGCATGATACACTTTCAACACATCTCCATACTCAAATGCTAATCCATTTACTTCTTTGGCAAAAGCTTTTGTATTCTCCAAACCTTTTACCTCTATATTTTTCTTCTCTTTTCCCTCTTTATTGTACATTGTGAATTCAAAATACTTCTCATCTCCAAAGTAATCATGGATCAAATTACTCGTATCTGTCGCACTCATTTTCTTTGTATCATGATGTAACGTTATAATTGATTTCATATCGTCAGTGCCATAGCTTAGTCCGTATACAAGTAGGCTATCTCCATACGTTACTGTTAGAGGTACTTCCGTCACTTTCTTATTCCCAAAACGATCTTTCGTTTCTACTTTTACTTTTTGTTCACCGATTTTTGTTGTATCTGGTTTTTCTACAAATCCGAGTACTTCTCCATCTTTCACCTGAACAAAGTCTTTCGCTTCTAATTTTTCAGCGTCTGTTCCGATTATTACTTTTTGCGGTACTGCTGTTACTTCTTGCTGGGCTTCCATTCTCTCAAAGCCCTTTTCTGTTACTTTAAATAATAATTCTTTCTCTACCTTCGCCTTACCTTGTCCGATAAAGTCATTATTTTGATACCAATTAAAGCGATCTGATTCTGCATGATATACTTTAACAACATCACCGTACTCGAATTCTAGCCCATTAATTGCATTCGCAAATTCTTTTGCCTTTTCAATACCTTTTACAGTTGCTTTCTTTTTCTCAATCCCATTTTGATTTAGTAATGTAAATTCAAAATACGTCTCTTCTTTAAAATAGTGGTGCACTTGATTTAAATCAGCTGTCGCACTAAATTTTTTCTCATTATGTTGCAATGTTACAATTGATTTAATATCTGTATTATATTTAAGCCCTTTAAATACTAAACTGTCTCCATATGTCACTTCTAATGGAACTTCCGTCACTTTCTTATTTCCAAAACGATCTTTCGTTTCCACTTTTACTTTTTGTTCACCGATTTTCATTGTATTCGGTTTTTCTACAAAACCAATTACTTCTCCACCTTTTACTTGAACAAAGTTTTTCGCTTCTAATTTTTCAGCGTCTGCCCCGATTACCACTTTTTGTGGTACTGCTTCTACTTCCTGTATACCGTCTATTAGTTCATATCCTTGTGGAGTAATCTTAAAGAACTTTTCTTTTTTATTCTTAGCTCCACCTTGCTCTACAAGTTTATTACTTTGATACCAATCGAAGCGACTTGGTTCTGCATGATATACTTTCATAATATCGCCATATTGAAGTTCAACACCTTCAAGTTGCAAAGCAACTTTTTTAGAATTTTCTTGCCCTTCTATAGAAATATTTTTCTTTTCATTTCCATCCTTATCATATAAGGTAATCCCTACATACTTTTCATTTTTAAAGCGCTCATGGAACTCATTACCAACGAAAGAAACGTTGATTTTCTTTTCATCATGAAGGAGTGTTATAACAGAATTTACCTCATCACCGTAACCTTTAAATACCATAGTATCTCCATAAAGACTGTTAACTGGAACAGAAATGAAATTCCTCTGTCCTTTCTCATCCTCAATTTCTACTAATACCGCTCTTTTTCCAACCTCTAAATCCGGCCACATAATTCTACCTGTTACTTTTACATTTTCACCCAAATTTCGAACAAGACTATTCGCTAGATTTTCATTAAAATTCGCACCAACGATGAGATTTTGTACCACATTAGACGCTTCACCATAAGGAAGCCCGCCATATGGTTTCACTTGTTTTTCACGAATAATATTACTATCTGTTGCTTTCCATATTTCTTTTTCTAATTTAGGCAAATTTAAATTTCCGATTTTTTCTCTAACCTCATCATTTGGACTTAATCCCCATTTCTCAAAAAACGGCACTAAGTTTTGTTCAGCCGCTTTCGATGCCATATAAATAAACATTTGCTTTTTATCTTCATCTGAAGCAGGCATTTCAAATTCTGGTAATAAGCGATACATTTGATGTAAATTAGGGTAAAAATGCTCTCCATAAGCTAAATCAAGTTGCCAAAACATTACTAGTTTCTCAAATTCTTTCATCTTTTTTTGAGCATCAGGATTATCTAAGTAGGCAAAAGCTTTTTTATAATGACCATCTTCTTCTAGACTTGATTTATTGCCTAACATCCTTTGAACCGATAATGAATATATATTTACTGTTACTTCTCCTACACCTGACCAAAACCAAGGAGCTTGCTGATGTAAATGCCCTACTTCATGCCACGGTCCCCAGCCATCTCCTTGTAATCTCTTTATATTTAAAACCCTATCCATAGTCTCTGGAACATACCCTGTATGATAATGAGTAGCAAACATCCAATCATCTTTATCTGGTTTTCTCTTTTCAACAAATTGGATATAGTGGTTTGGAGCTTTTGACAACCCTACACCATCTTCAGATAATCCTGCTACAGAATTTTCAAAGCGAATAATCTTATCATGTAGCCTCATTAATTCTACTGGATCCGTCTCTCCCATATAGTTTTCCACTGCTTCAGGACTTGCAGTAATTAAACTTCTCTCACCCTTCAATTCAACTGCATAAGGATTTTTATACTTCTTTAACATTGCATCCCAATCTTTTTTTGTGTGTTTTCCTAAGATAAATAATGGAAAATGACTTCCTCCATGAATAACTGAAGCCGCTACTTCGCCATCATTATTCATATTATAAAAATACAGTATTCCACCTCTTGAAGATGAAATATTATTTTCACCAGGTTTTAACTCAAATTCTTCAAACCCTTTTTCATCGTATGACTTCGTTCCTATGAACGCTTTAATAGATTGCGTTCCTTTTATTTCAATTTTAATTTCTTCATTTGGACTAGCATAAATTCCAGTTGGTTCATTCGCTGAAAGTACATAACGTACTTTCAAGCGTTTTTGCTCTTCTTCAATACTACCTTTCCCAGGCAAATGAAACGTTCTCTGCTCCAAACGATTCTCTTTACTCTCTTCCAACTGCCCGCCCTTATTCTCTTCCAAAGGCGCCGCATATCCTTTCGATGCTTCGAAAGCTACTGGTGATAATAATGTAGATATACAAATACCAGCTACCAATACCCTACTCTTTTTCTGCTTTGACATAATCTGTGTCCCCTGTCCTTTTTTTAGACAAACCACCCTATATATTCATTTAATAAGAAATCCTATTATTTTTATAAAAACATTTAATGAATAGACTAATACCTCTCGCACCTATATCAATTACTACCGCATTTCTCTAAATGTATTCGCTTTCTTATATTGTAAAATTTTTTATGTATTACGCCCCCTCACTTCTCTCTACTTGTGATGAGTTCTCTTCTTACATAAAAGGAAAAATAGTAAAAGATATATTTCAGTCTCGTCATCTATACATCTAAAAATAAAAATAGCAATAAAACCTTACATTTTCTTCATATATGACCATCTATAGGTAGTTTTTCCAAATGAATTTTACACGCTTTTACCTGCATTTAATAGCCTCCCCCCAAGAATAATATTACAATTTTGTGAATTTAATCTGTTAATCGTAACGTTAGGATTTTATTATATTTATATTATTTTCAAATATAATTTACTCTGTAAAAACACTATTTCTATCCCTTTTATTATTTTTTTAATATAATTTTAATCCTCACATACAAAAAGCATTGGCATACGCCAATGCTTTCTCATTATCTCTTTTGATTCGGTTTATGCGGTTCATTTGGAGTATATGGCTTATTTGGTTTATTTGGAGCCTCAGCCTTTTTCCAACTTACCGCTAACTCTGGACTTGTTTTTTCTTCACTACGCTCAAGTAATACTACTGCATTTTGAATAGTCGGTGTACCTTTATGCGCAATCCCTTGTAGTTTCGTTAAATTTCCTGATACTTTAAAGCTAAATCCACCAGCTGGTGTTTGTTTCGGAATTAAAATGCGGAACTTTTCTCCTACATTAAATTCTGTTTTTGTTTCGCCTTTTTCATTTGCAAATTTCACGCCCGCTGGTGCACCTGTTGCTTGCACTTTATATGTTCCGCTTTTTGCATTTGTTTCTACTGTATATAAACCTGTTTCAAAGAAATCATTTTTTAATACTGCTTCTTGTTCTTCTGTAGGAGTTACACTCATCGTAATTTCTTGTAACTCTTCACTAGCGTTTGCTTTTGCAACGATGTCTTTCGTTACTTTCTCTACATTTTTATTGCGGAAATCTAAATCATTAACATTAATTTGTTTTAACGCATTCCACACTGCCAGCTGCGTTGCGTAATGCGCCTCTCTCCAATCAGATACTCCTAATTCTTGTGGGCTCTTTTGTGGATATCCATTCAACAGTACACGGTACACATTAATATCCACTTTACCCATTTCTGGTAAATCTTGACCACTCGGAGATTTTAAATCTACATTTAAGCAAAATGCAATTTTTCCATCTGCCGTTTTAATAAGTTCTGTTCGAATTGGTTTCTTCTTTGACTTACTATAACTCCAATCCATTTCATACTTTGTATGGTCCATAACTTCTGCGAATGCTTTTTGAAGTGGGAATAATACAAATAAGACACTTAAAAACATAGCTACAAGTTTGAACGATTGCTTTATATTCATGTTTACAGCCCCTTAATAACAAACTTAATACTAAGTAGTATTTAATTAGAAAATATTTTTATGCACAAAAAAAAGAGTGCATAAAAGCACTCTTTTTTCTTTCTTACTTTAATCTTAGAAATCGAAGTTATCAGGATCTGGACCAACGCGGTGATTTTGGTTTAACGCATCGATTTTTTCCATGTCTTCTTTTGTTAATTCAAAGTTAAATACATCAGCATTTGCAATAATGCGGTGTTCTTTCGTTGATTTTGGAATTGTAATTACTCCGTTTTGAAGATCCCAACGTAAAATTACTTGTGCTGTTGTTTTACCGTGTTTCTCAGCAATTGCTTGTAATGTTTCATTATCTAATAATTGACCTTGCATAAGTGGTGACCATGCTTCCATTTGAATACCTTGTTCTTTACAGAAAGCTTGTAATTCTTTTTGTGTTAAACGAGGGTGGTATTCTACTTGGTTAATCATTGGCTTAATTTCTGCATCTTTCATTACATCTTGTAAGTGATGAATTTGGAAGTTACTTACGCCAATTGCACGTACGCGATCTTCTTTATAAAGTGTTTCTAACGCTCTCCACGTATTTTTATATTTTCCTTCTACAGGCCAGTGAACAAGATATAGGTCTAAATAATCTAATTCTAATTTCTTTAAGCTCTCTTCGTATGCAGCAATTGTTTCTTCGTACCCTTGATCTGCGTTCCATACTTTTGAAGTAATAAATAATTCTTCTCTTGAAATACCAGTCGCTTCAATACCTGCACGGATTCCTTCACCTACAGCTTTTTCATTTCCGTAAATTGCAGCTGTATCGATGCTACGGTATCCTGCTTTAATTGCTGATTTAATCGCTTCTACAAGTTCTGGTCCTTCTTCTACTTTAAATACACCTAAACCGAACCAAGGCATTTCTACACCATTATTTAATACTGTTTTACTTTGTAAGTTTTTCATTTTATTTTCTCTCCTTTTATTTTACTTGATCTCTTTTTTCTAATGTCATGCTCCATGCTGTTAAAATCACAGCACCTACTACCATAAGACCACCTACCCAAGCAGTATGGATTAATCCTAACGAATTCGTTACAAGGCCACCTATATAAGAACCTAAAGCGATCCCTCCGTTAAATGCGGCAATATTAATTGCTGAAGCAACATCAACCGCACTTGGAACAAAGCGCTCTGCCAATATAACTACATATACTTGTAGCCCCGGAACATTCATAAATGCGAATAGTCCCATGAAAATAATTGTGATTAATCCAGCTACTTTAAATGGCGCTGTAAATGTTAAAACAAATAATATGATCGCTTGAATAAAGAACATGTAAAATAGCGCTCGAATCGGATTATGATTCGATAATTTCCCGCCAACCATATTCCCTATCGCAATTGCGATTCCATACACTAATAAAATGATAGTAACGGTACTTGCTTCAAATCCTGTTACTTCTTGTAATAGTGGTGATAAATACGTAAATGTTACGAATGTACCACCGTATCCAAGTGCAGTAATAATGAAAACAAGTAATAGTCTTCCATTTTTAATTAATTTAAATTGATCACGAAACGATACAGGTACACCATTTTTTAAATTAGATGGGACAAGTATACTGTTTGCGATGAAAGCAATAATTCCAATTACGACAATCGCCATAAATGACGCTCTCCAGCCAAACTCTTGACCGATAAATGTTCCAATTGGCACACCAGTAATAGTCGCAACTGTTAATCCAGTAAACATAATCGCAATTGCGCTAGCACGTTTATTCTCCGGTACGATTGCAGCCGCAATTGTAGATCCAATTGACATAAACACACCATGTGCAAACGCAGATACAATTCTTGCGATAATTAATACAGTGAAGCTTGTTGCTACCGCCGCAATGCCATTACCAATAATGAAAATAACCATAATCCACATTAATAATGTCTTTCGCGACATACTAGCCGTTAACGCTGTTAAAACAGGTGCTCCTACCGCTGCTCCTAACGCATATAAGGAAACCGTTAAACCGGCTGTTGTAACCGAAACATTTAAATCTTTCGAAATAGATGGTAGTAAACCGACACTAATAAACTCGGTCGTACCAATCCCAAACGCACTAATTGCTAGTGCTAATAAAGCAAACATACTTCTTCGATTCGTCTGAACTTCCGAAGATGATACTGTATATGAACTCAATTGAATTCCTCCTTATTACAAGAAATCCAATCATAATAGTATGATAAAAAGGCCCTTTTATCTTCTAAAACATATATTTCATACTTACAAATGCTATTATGAATGGTTTCATTCTTTTTTTGAAGAACGCACTTTAAAGTACGATAGGCACTAAAAAGTAACATAGTCACTTTTTAGTACCGTACTACTCATTTGCCTCTTACATGTGCTATTATGAAACATATTTAACATAATAAAAAGTACGTACTTTAAAGTGCTATAGGTACTAAAAAGTAACATTTGTATTATTAAACTTACTTTACTCAAAAAGGGAGGGTTTCATATGAAGAAATACAATATTCCTGTAGAGGCGACTTTAGAAGTTATCGGCGGCAAATGGAAAGTTGTTATTCTTTGTCACTTAACGAAAGGTACAAAGAGAACGAGTGAATTAAAACGCTCCATGCCTGGTATTACACAAAAAATGTTAACGCAGCAATTACGTGAATTAGAAGACGACGGGGTCATTCAAAGAAAAGTATACAACCAAGTCCCACCGAAAGTAGAATATTCTCTTACCGACTACGGTTGGTCTTTAGAATCCATTCTTGACTCTCTTTGTTCTTGGGGCGAATGCCATCTTGAAAAAGAAGGTAACACATCGATGCTAATTGCGGAAGGTGAATAATAGGAAAAAGAAAAAAACGAACATGAATTTGTTCGTTTTTTCCTTTTTTTCTATATATATATGTACATTTCTAACTGAAACAAAATATTTTATACGCTTTCATACCTTGTCAGCACTACGTTATACACTCAATATCAAATAATTAGGAATCATTTTTATGTTAACATAGGTGTATATAGTATATAATATAGGATATATATTATATACACTTTCCGGTAACGGAGCTTTTCCATTATGCGGACAAGCCATATATCGGACAGTTCATAAATAATAAGTAAGACGTTATGGTTTTAGATTTATGTTTGCAGCTTACTTGCTGTCATAAATTTAAAGGCATTTTATTGTGTTTTGTGAAACTTTGCATAAAGTTTCGTAAACGTTTACTATCTTACTTATAAAAAATAAGAGTATTGCTATCGTAAAGGAGAATTGGAGATGCCAGAAACTATGACTCAAACAAAGCCAGAACAAGAAACTGTACAAATTTCTGCTAGCCAAGGACAACTTGATGTACTTGATCAGTTGTTAAAACCTGAGGTACAAGAATCATTAACAACACTAGTAGAACAGCTTCCAAAATTAACTGAGCTTGTTAACATTTTAACTAAGTCTTATGACTTCGCTCAAACTGTTGCTACTGATGAAGTATTAAAAAGCGACACTGTTGGTGCAATTACAGAGCTTGTAGAACCTGTAAAAGATACAGTGAAAAGCATGGCTGCAACTGCAATCGAAGCGAAAGATCGTGCTGACGAAAGTACTGAAGTTATCGGCCTATTCGGTCTATTAAAATTACTAAAAGATCCACAAGCACAAAAAATGTTCCGCTTTGTGAACGCATATCTTCAAATTAGTGCAGAACGTAACAATAAATAATTTAACTTATAACAACAATTAGTAAAGACGGGGGATATCATACTATGTCAAAACAAATTGTCATCTTAGGCGCTGGTTATGGCGGTCTTCTTGCCGCTTTAAACGTACGTAAATATTACAGCAAATCAGAAGCACAAGTTACAGTGATTAACCAATACCCAACACACCAAATCATCACTGAACTACACCGCCTTGCAGCTGGTAACGTTGCTGAGCAAGCAATTGCAATGCCACTTACAAAGCTTTTCAAAGGTAAAGATATCGATCTTAAAATCGCAACAGTTGAGTCATTCTCTGTTGATAGCAAAGAAATCAAACTAGCTGGTGGCACTACTTTATCTTACGATGCACTTGTAGTTGCTTTAGGAAGTAAAACTGCTTACTTCGGTATTCCAGGACTAGAAGAAAACAGCATGGTATTAAAATCTGCTGCTGATGCAAACAAAATCTACAAACACGTTGAAGACCGTATTCGTGAATACGCGAAAACGAAAAACGAAGCTGATGCTACAATCGTAATCGGTGGTGGCGGATTAACTGGCGTTGAGCTAGTTGGTGAGCTTGCTGACATTATGCCTAAACTTGCAAAAAGCCACGGCGTAAATCCAAAAGAAGTTAAACTTCTTCTTGTTGAAGCAGGTCCAAAAATCCTTCCAGTATTACCAGATCACTTAATCGAACGTGCAACTACTAGCCTAGAAGCACGCGGTGTTACATTCTTAACAGGTCTTCCTGTAACAAACGTTGCTGGCAATGAAATCGACTTAAAAGACGGTCAAAAACTTGTTGCTAACACATTCGTTTGGACAGGTGGCGTTCAAGGTAACCCATTAATCGGTGAATCAGGTCTTGAAGTTAACCGTGGACGTGCAACAGTTGATGCATACCTACAATCTACTTCTCACAAAGACGTATTCGTTGCTGGAGACAGCGCTGTTGTCTTCTCTCCAGACGGTCGTCCATACCCACCAACTGCACAAATCGCTTGGCAAATGGGTGAGTTAATTGGATACAACTTATACGCAGCACTAGAAGGCAAAGCATTCGAAGAGTTCGCACCTGTAAACTCTGGAACACTTGCTAGTCTAGGACGTAAAGATGCTGTTGCTACAATTGGAGCAAGCAATACTCCACTTAAAGGCTTACCAGCATCATTAATGAAAGAAGCAAGTAACGTTCGTTACTTATCACACATTAAAGGTCTATTCAGCTTAGCTTACTAATCTGAATATAAGCCCGAATCATGCCCAGCATGGTTCGGGCTATTTTTATCCCGCTATTTGCGGGCAGTAAAACTCCCACTGATTAAAGTTTCACTTTATCCGTAATTTTCTCTAATTTATTTATTCGGCAGAAGAATAATATAACCCTTTTAATTATCTAAATTTACTGATTATTTTATGTCTAAATTGTGTATATGAAAGGGATGGAAGTATTCTTCCTACTCCCATCCCTTTCACACAAACTATTCTCCTAATTTCACAAGGCTGTAGTTCTTCTTCCCTTTACGAATAATAATAAATCTTCCATCAAACGAATTTTCTACAGTAACATCCGTACCCACATCTGTTACTTTCTCACCATTCATAGAAATCGCACCATTATTAATGTCCTCGCGTGCTTGTCGTCTAGATGGTTCAATCCCTAAATCGACTAGCCACTCTACGATGTTTTTCGTCTCTTTTGAAGACTGGAATGTTGGCATTTCTTTAAAGCCTTGTTCAATTTCATCAGCTGTTAACGATTTAATATCTCCGCTAAATAACGCTGCTGTAATTTTCCCAGCTTGCAGGAACGCCTCTTCTCCATGAACGAATTTCGTCATTTCTTCCGCTAACACTTTTTGCGCTTCACGTTTATGAGGCTCCGCTTCTACCTTCACTGCTAATTCATCAATACGCTCTTTCGTTAAGAACGTAAAGTATTTCAAGTATTTAATTACATCACGGTCATCTGTATTTACCCAGAACTGGTAAAATTCAAACGGTGTCGTTTTTTCAGGATCAAGCCAAACCGCACCACCTGCTGATTTACCAAACTTCGTACCGTCCGATTTTAATAATAGCGGAATCGTTAATCCAAATACTTTCGCCTCATGACCTTCTAACTTACGAATTAAATCTAAACCACTCGTAATATTTCCCCATTGGTCACTACCACCAATTTGAAGTTGAACATCTTCTTTCGTGTATAAATGATGGAAATCCATCGCTTGCAAAATTTGGTACGTGAATTCTGTGAAAGAAATACCTGTATCTAAACGACTTGCTACAATATCCTTCGCTAACATGCTATTGATGCTAAAATTTTTCCCGTAATCACGTAAAAACTCAATAACATTTATTTCATGTGTCCAATCATAGTTATTTACCATCTTCACTTCGCTATTTCCGCCAAAATCAAATAGCTTTTTCATTTGTGCTGTTAACGCATCTACATTATGCTGAACCACTTCTAACGTTTGAAGTTGACGCTCCGATTGTCGTCCACTCGGATCACCAATTGTTCCTGTTGCCCCGCCAATTAAAATAACAGGATGATGGCCAGCTAATTGGAATCTCTTCATCATCATAAACGGAATCAAATGTCCGATATGCATACTATCACCAGTTGGATCAACTCCGCAGTATAGTGAAATCTTTTTCTCTTCTACTAGCTTACGTAAGCCTTCTTCGTCAGTCTGCTGATTAACGGCGCCGCGCCATTCTAATTCATCAATAATATTCATCTTTTGTCATCCCCTTTATTTTTAAAAAACAAAAAAGCCCCTATGTCTACGATAGACATAGGGACGATTATTCACCGTGTTACCACCCAGTTTGCATAAATAGCATAGCTACTCATACCACTCTTAGCAATAATATCGATTGCTAGTCCGCTTAGCATTACCTAAGATACTCCAGAGTGTAATTCGCAAGTTTGTTTGTGCTAGGTTCCAGCAACCCCTAGCTCTCTCGTTAACAGTGACAAACTGCTACTGGGCTCTTTCAACGTATGTTATTTGTTAAATTATTAGCATTATATTGAATTGAAAACAAATTGTCAACAATACCCAAATATTATTTTAAAATAATTCATATCTTCATACGTATTTCGTTATTCCTTATCTTCTCCAATAATCCTTACTTCTCGCTCTAACTTCACGCCAAATTTCTCTTCAACTGTCTTTTGTACGAAGTGAATTAAATCGATGTAATCTTGTGCTGTTCCGTTATCAACATTCACCATAAATCCAGCGTGTTTTAAAGAAACTTCCACTCCACCAATTCGCTTACCTTGTAGTCCTGAGTCTTGAATCAACTTACCAGCAAAGTTATTTGGTGGACGCTTAAATACGCTACCACATGAAGGATATTCTAGAGGCTGTTTTGACTCACGCTTAAACGTTAAATCATCCATTTTCTCTTTAATTTCTTCACGTACACCTTCTTCAAGTTCAAATCTCGCTTCAAGAATAATGTAATGGTTGTTAGCAAATACACTCTTACGATATCCAAATTCAAATGCTTCTTTCGTCAAAGTACGTAGCTCTCCATCACCTGTCATTACAACAGCTTCTGTTAACACAAACGATACTTCACCACCGTAAGCACCAGCATTCATATATAACGCTCCGCCAACTGAACCTGGAATACCACAAGCAAACTCAAGACCCGTTAAGTTATGGTCTAAAGCAATACGTGATACGTCAATAATTGCTGCACCACACTGTGCTACAATCGTCGTTCCTGTTACAGTAACACCTGTAATATGAATTAAACTTACTGTAATCCCGCGAATTCCACCATCTTTAATAATGACATTCGATCCATTTCCTAAAAACGTAACTGGAATATTATATTCGTTCGCATATTTGATAACTTCTTGAATTTCATCATAATTTGTAGGCGCAACAAAAACATCTGCTTTTCCGCCAACTTTAATATGCGTATGATTCTTTAACATTTCATCTTGTTTAACATGTCCTTCAGGCAATACCGTACTTAAATATTTATAAACCTCTTGCATATTCATTTTACGATTCCTCTATTTCTATATTCATTTTATCCCGTTATACGGGCCCATAATATCCCCACGTACATGAAAGAACCTAAAGTGGTGGATACAGTGTACCCAAAATCAATTCGAGACACCTATAAACCTCTTAATTTATAAGAGGTGCCACTCATATTAAAATATATATTGCATAATAAAGCAACCCAAATGGACTACTAAACTTGACATGTCATCAGAAAGACAACAATTTGTAAAATATGTGACTTTTTCAAAACACTATCCCTCAGTATCTTACTATACCATACAAAAAGAAAGTGGCATTTTTTTGTACTTTTTACTTTATTTACATCAATAAAAAAAGAGCACATCCGACAGAATGTGCTCTTTCTATACTCATTAAATTATTTTTCGTTCTCTTCTTTTTCCTTATCAAACCATAATAGTTCATCGTCATCCACTTCACCATTATAATTGATTAAAATTTCTTCTCCCGCTTTTATATCCTTATACGCGAAGAAGTTAAAAGTATGATTCTCGAAGACAATTTCATACGTTGCATTCGGATTATATGCATGATTAAATAACATGCCGTATCCTAACAGGAATGCCGTATGATTTACCCCATACTCAAATGCGTAGTCAGCAAGTAACGTTTTTTCAATGTGTTCATGCTGTTCATTTGGATAAGAGATAACCGGCGCTGAGTGAATCAACTCACCCTTTTTAATATCACGAGTTGCAAATACACCTCTATTAAATTCTCCATCACTAAGTTCAGAAGTCTTAACTTCGATCATATGCGTCACCTATATAATTCTTTCTTTGAAGTATTTTATCCCGCTATTTGCGAGGTTCAACTAATAATCAGTAGGTATTAGTCTCACTTTATCTCCTTAAGCTTGGCAGAAAACGCGCAGAAAAGCAATTAAATTACTATCAAGTATTCATTTAAATGAAAAAAGAGCACATCATTTGTGCTCTTTCCAAGCAATATTACTTTTCTAAAATATCTTCTAACAACTTCACTTGCTCGCTAACAGTTTGTAACGTCTTCACTGACGTATCATTTCGATGTTTTTCTTCTTCCACACTCGCTAGCACTTCTTCTGTAGCTGTAGAAGTTTGCTGAATTACGTTAGAAGCATGCGTAACATCCTTTACGATATTCGTCGTTTTAACTTGGAAACTTTCTTGATGAACAACAACCTCTCGCATTACTTCATTAATCGCATCAATAAACTTCCCTAAATCCGTTACATTTGTTAAAACGCTTGCTAACATTTCGTTACACTCTTCTTGTACTCTTTCTGACTTCTCTACCTGCACTTCTACCTTACTTGCTTGATTACTAAACTCCTTCAAAATCCCTTGAATTCTTCCCGCAGAACGATTTGATTCTTCAGCAAGCTTTAACACTTCACTCGCTACAATAGCAAAACCTTTTCCATGCTCACCTGCCCTGGCAGCTTCAATATTTGCATTTAAAGCTAGCAAACTCGTCTGACTTGAAATATTCGTTATTACATCTACAATTTCATTAATTTGTTTCGATTGCATCATTAAATCTCTAAATATAATTCCAGACTGTGAAACAACATCATTTAAACTTCTCATGTTAGCTTCAAAATTTCTTAAAGTATTTACGCTGCCCTTTGAAATTTCTAAACTTTCATCCACACGAGCCGATGCAGTTCTTACTTGAGAGATGATTTGTTCAATATTTCCCTCCATATCATTCAATACTTCTACCGAACGATACATCATCTCTGATTGTGATTGCGTACCAACTGCTACCTCTTCAAAGGCAAAATTAATTTCACTCATCGATTCCATCGACGTGTTCATATTTTGTCTTAAATGATTGAAATTACTATCTAGTTTCAAAACTGTTTCACCAATAAGCCTTTGCGTCTCTTCTAGCTCCTGAGCTTTTCTCATTACTTCTTGCTTCTCATCACTTAAACGAAGGAGCAGATTAGAACCGATTTTCGTGACACCCCACATAGCGATTGTTACAATCGCTAACAAACTTGCGAAATTAGCAGCTTCAGACGAGGCTGTATAAGCAAAAAATTGCTCCGGCCAATAGCTACAAAGGATAAATGTGATCACAACAGCTACCCCGCCAAGAATTAAAATGAGGCGCTCACTTAAGTAAATAAGTGAAACAGCTAATGTAAAATAGACCATTTGAAATACAGCCGGGCTTTCATTAAAAGCTTGTACCATAATGTAAGACATTGTAAGCAACATAAATGTCATGATATATTTATACGCTGATTCCATACTTTTTATAAAAGTAAAAAGCGTTCCAAATACAACGACAGAAATACCACAAATCCAAAACGCTATTGCTCTCTCTGTAAAAATATATCCATAATACCCAATCGCGATTATCCCAAGGAAGAAACTAAAAATCGTTATAAACAGTAATAAATGATTTTTCTGTGATTCTTTCTCAAGGTTAGAAAAACAAGTCCTCTTTAACCACTCCATATGAAGCCCCACCTTCTACTTATACATATCAATTACTTCAGTTTAAATACCGCACTCACTGGGTTATGATCGCTATTTTCAAACTTTAAATCTTTCCCTTGTACATTTACAATCTCTACATTCGGTGAAACGATAAAGCCATCAATAATAGTGACGAAATTTTCACCTTCTACATATTTCTTTACATCATCTCTCACAGTCATAACAGACGGATCTACAGCCCACTTAAAGCCACCGTCCGTAAAGTCCTTCGGTAACTCTACTAACCACTCAGGACGCTCTTTCACGAACTTCGGATCACTTAATTGAGCGTTTGAAACTAATTGATTCCAATCTCCACCCATTATTACGTAATCACCATTTTCATAATGCTTGTTCATATATTCTTTTAAATACTCTACTTGCTGTTTTCTAATTTTCCCGCCTTCATCATAAGCAGACAAATGTAAATTTACGAGTCTAACATGTTTCCCATTATTAACAGGTATTTTATGTTCCACAATTGCCCGATCTAAATCAAACAAACGCTTTGGCCACGGCTCCATTCCAGGAAGCTGGAACCTCTTCGCTTCTTGAACAGTGTATTTAGAAAACGTACTTAATCCAGCCTCCGCATATCCCATTGGATTTGTTATTGGCACCGGAACCCATTTCGTATCGTAGTTCTTGCCAAATGACGAAACATAATCAGGTAATCCTTTTTTCAAAAATTCATGTTCATTTACATCAAATGAACGAAGTGACTTTATATCAACTTCTTGTAATAGCGCAAAATCACTATTTTCATTTTGTAAAAACGAAAGCATATTCTTTAAATTAGTTTCTGTTTGCTCTTTACTACTTGAACCAGATCCCTTTCCCCCATCCATAAAGAAATCTTGCTCCTTATCTAACCCTGCATATCCAATATTAAATGTTGTAACTTTAAATTCATTTCCAGTCGCTAATACGCGCTCCTTATTATTCTCCACCTTCAAGCTTGTAACATCAGCAGGCTGTTCTTTAGTAAGTGTCATATACGCTAGAAATCCTCCTACAATGCCCGCTACTACTAAAACACATATAAATACGATTTTAAAAAATTTCTTCAAATAAATGACTCCTTTTCACGCGAATTTATTTTTCTTTATTTTCAGTCAAATAAAGAAAACGACACACATAAGAAACATTTTATCATAATTAAAACCGTATATCACTATATTTAGTTGATAAGTAATCGATCCTGTTTTAATTACTTAAAAAACCTTCAGACATCAAAAAAAGAAAAGTTACACCCACCTCCTCACTGGAAATTAAACGGTATATTTAGTACACTATATGTAATAATCATAGGCGATGGAGTTCGCCATAAACGCTGCTTAGCTAATGACTCCTACCAGTATACATACTGGTAGGAGTCTATTTTTTTGAGCAAGCTATTTAAAGAGGTGAGAAAATTGATTTATATTATCGTCGGCATTGCCGGTATATTAGGAGCTCTTTCTCGTTATTATTTAGGTCTTAATATCACCACATTTTGGCATCATTCATTTCCATTAGCAACATTAGTCATTAACTTAATCGGTTGCTTCTTCTTAGCGTGGCTAACTACTTATATCGCTCGACTAAACATCTTACCTTCAGAGGTTATCACAGGCATCGGGACTGGATTCATCGGTTCCTTTACGACTTTTTCAACATTTAGTGTAGAAACTGTGCAATTGATCAATCATTCTGAGTGGAGCATAGCCTTCTTATATGTATCATGTAGCATACTTGGTGGCCTCATTATGTCTGGCCTTGGCTATACACTTGGAGATTTCTTAATTAAGAAATCTCTTACGGAAGGTGATTACTCATGATAGAAGCCTTATTAGTCGCAACAGGAGGATTTTTCGGTGCGATTACACGATTTGCAATTAGCAATTGGTTTAAGAAAAGAAATAAAACACAATTTCCAATTGCTACATTCCTTATTAATATAACAGGGGCATTTTTACTCGGATATATAATTGGCAACGGAGTTACTACAGGCTGGCAACTATTATTAGGTACTGGATTTATGGGCGCATTCACGACATTTTCTACGTTTAAATTAGAAGCTGTTCAGCTTCTCGATCTTAAAAAACTGTACATCTTCCTTTTATATTTAAGTGCTACTTACATAATTGGTATCCTCTTCGCATTCCTTGGGATGAAGCTGGGTGGAATATAAAAAAAGCGACTCTATTGAGTCGCTTTCTTTCATAAGAAATATGTCCCGCCATATGGAATGGAAAATAAACCAGCTGGATGTACATCGTAATGTACAATTTGCATCGGAAGTTGTGAATACGGCATATACTGACTTTGCATCATTTGTGCAGCTTGTACTTGCTGCTGCATGTGAATAGCCTGATACACAGCATGAATTGTTCCCTGTGCTCCTGCCCAAGTAATAGCCGACCCTACTTGTCTTCCATTATAAAAATGATAGTTCATCATGATTCATCTCACTTATTCTTTTTCTTCCATATGGTATGTTGCTATTTCATAGTGAGTGCTTTGGCCCCTATTGGTAGCACCTATCTATTGCTCTTTTTCAGTTTTGAAGTAATAAATCCAAATAATAATACACCAATACCACTAAGGAACAATACATAACTTATCGGTACTAGGAAAAAGAAAGGTTCTTCAAGGAATCCATCCGCTCCTACTTTACTGTTTGAAGCATGTATAGTTAAAGAAATAATCGCTAAAATCATTAAAGAAATAGCTACTACGTATTTATTTTTCATTTCACATTCTCCTCTACTCATGTAATTCTCCTTAAATCGTTAACATCATATTATCTAAAATAAAATTAACAGTCAATAATTATTTATCGTTAAACGATAAATAATTATTGACTAAACTAATAACAAAAAAGTTTGCGAAGCATCTTAAATCACTTCGCAAACCTTCTAAATTATAAATATTTACACTTCAAATCTCCTGCTTAATACAATGTACATTGCGCAAAATAGCACGAATATCCCAGCATAAATTAACAAAATCTCTACACTAAACATATCCGACAATGGACCAAATATTATCATTCCTAAAGGAAGCGCGCATGAATTCGCAATTTGTACAAGGCTGAACATCCGTCCGTGCATCGATGGTTCTACTTTCTCCTGCAATAACACAGTAACTGGTGTATTGAAGCACGGCATTGTTATACCAATTAAAAAATTAAATACTAAATACATAATAAATATCGGTGCTATTCCGAGTCCAATCATAAGCAGTCCATATAATGCACAAGCTAGCGCTGTTGTATACATACGATTACGAAAGCCACCCCACGCCGCAATCAATACACCACCAGCTGCCGCACCCGCACTAAAGGTCATCTCACTAGCAGTAAGTCTCCACATTTCGGCCCCGAAAGAACGAGTTACCATTAAAGGTGTTAAAAAAGCAGCTGGACTTATTAAAATCATGACGATAATTAATAAAACGATTAGCCTTTTAATAAATACATTTTCTTTTAAATAAGAGAACCCTTCTTTAATTCCTTGTAAATTAGATTTTTGCTTACTCTCTACATTCACATGTCCTTCCACCTGAATGATAAACATAATACTAATTCCAATCATAGCCGTAATAACATCAATAAAAAGTGTTGTTTCAATGCTGGCAATAGAAAGAATCGTCGCACTTGCTGCTGGAGAAAGAAACATAATTAAAGATGTAATACTGCTATTTATTCCATTTACTTTCATAAGATACTCTTTCGGAACAATTTGCGGAATTAATGCATTTACAGCTGGCGTTTGTACTCCTGTTCCAGCTGAACGAATGAGTAACACAATAAAAAGTAACCAAATACTTTTATATCCTGTTAAAAATAAAATTGCTAAAACTAACGTCGCAATCGCTATAATCCCATCCGATAACATAATCATCTTTTTACGGTCATAACGATCAATCCAAACACCTGCAAACAAAGATATCGCAATTTGTGGTAGGAAACCGCAAACAGTTGAAATAGTCAACATCACTCCTGATGATGTTGTAAGGGTGATATACCATATAATCGCGTATTGCACGAGAGAGGAACCGAACAACGAAATAGTTTGAGCGGTCAAAAATAATATAATTTTCGTTTTCCAATTGTTTTCACTCATATGTTTCACACCCCCTTAACTAATCCTGTCTCTATATCAAAGATGCTATCTGCCCAATCAAGATAAAAACTCGCTTCGTGAGATACGAGTATAATGCTGCCCTTAAACTGAATTAGCGCCTTTTGCAAAGCTTCCTTCGCTTCTGCATCTAAATGATTTGTCGGCTCATCTAAAATTAAGAAGTTACAAGGTGATAGTAATAATCCGCACAGTTTCACCTTCGATTGTTCACCACCACTTAACGTACGAATTTCTTGCGAGACGTGCGTATCCTTCACACCACACGCAGCTAAATGATGGCGTATTTCCTTCATATTCAGTTTAGGAAACTGCCCTGAAATAATTTGAAGCGGCGTTAAAGAATCATTGCTCCAATTTAAATCTTGCTCATAATATCCAATCTTTAGTTGCTCTGAAAAGTGAAACTCTCCAGAAATACTAGCAATATTTCCAACGATTGTTTTTAATAAAGTAGATTTCCCTACTCCATTGAAACCTGTAATAACAAGTTTTTGCCCACCCATTACTGAAAAATTCAACTTTGGTAAGAGAGCGAAGTCGTAACCAACTTCAAGGTTATTTACTTCAAAAACTGTCTGAACTGAAATGGGAAGTCCCTGAAAATGAATAGACGGTTTATGAGTAAAACTTGGTGGCGCAATTCTTTCCATACGCTCCAATTGTTTTCGACGACCTTGCGCTATTTTTGAATTCACCCCAGCAATATTTCTACGGATATACTCTTCCGTTTTTTCAATTTTCTTTTGCTGTGCATAATATTGGCGAATGTAATCTTTTCGCAAATGCTCCTTCTGCCTTACAAAATCTGAGTATTTACCGTAATACTTCTTAACTGTTCCGAACTCTACATCACATATGCAAGAAGTTACTTTTTCCAGAAAATCAAAATCATGTGACACTACAATAAACGCTCCTTCGAACTTCATTAAATAGTTAGCAAGCCACTCCACATGCTCCTTATCAAGAAAATTCGTCGGTTCATCTAGTAATAAAATATTAGGCTCTTCTAATAAGAGCTTCGCTAAAATTACCTTTGCACGCTGCCCTCCGCTTAATTCACCAATAACACGATCCATCCCAATTGCATCAATACCTAAACCGGCTGCCACCTTATTCGTAATACTGTCTACTGAATAAAAATCACGAGCCTCAAGCTGCTCTTGCATTTCAGCCGCTTTTAGTAGTTGATTCTCATCTCCAGTCATTGCACTTTCTTCATATAACTTGTTCATTCTCTTTTCCATTTCATACAAATCATAAAAAGCTCTCTTTAAATATTGTGAAATGGTATAACCCTCATCAATGTCAGCGTATTGATCAAGATGCCCAATTTGAATATTAGGTTGCCACTTTATGTCTCCCTTATCAGAAATAATTTCCCCCACCAATATTTTCATTAATGTGCTTTTTCCTGCACCATTCTGTCCAACAATCCCCATATGCTCCCCTTTATGCAAATCAAAAGAAGCATTCTCGTATAATACTTTATCTATAAAACTATGTGATAAACTTTCAACTTTAAGTAAACTCATTTTTATTCCTCTTTTCCTGAAATTAAAAAAAGCAGAGAGATAGCGTCATTCGACACTAGCCCTCTGCTTCGTGGTTTTTCCTATACTACTCCAATTTACGGTAAAGACTCATCGGAATAATATACACAAAGGGCCATAGACAAAGCATTGTCTATGGCCCCTTAATCTATTTTATACACCAGCTGAAAAACCATAACGAAATAAGCATAGATAAACTATACTTTTTTAGAAAAGTTATTCAGCCGATGAATATAGGGGATTTATACCCCTTGATTAAGCTCCGTACAACGCTTCACCGTATACATTTGTGCGGAGCAAAGTTTTCTAATGAGTTTTACAAATTTTATATAAAGCATGTTCTGCACCTTCCTTAATACTTAAAAGGGATTTTAGCATACGGTTTTATGAAGCGTCAACATTACTTCCAAATCTTTCAACTACTTGTTTTCAAAATATTGCTTCTGAAACATACACATTCTTATCGCATTATGATAGTTACCATCAACGAAAAACTCATCGATAAGTTCACCTTCTACAATAAATCCAACCTTTTTATAAACATGTACTGCTTTTTCATTTTCCTTATCCACAACTAAATATATCTTATGCATATTTAATACAGCGAAAGCATAATCCATTGCTAAACGCGTCGCCTCTACTGCATAACCATATCCTTGATAATTCGGATCAATAATAATTTGGAATTCTGTTCTACGATGAATATAATCGATTTCTACTAACTCAACTAATCCAACCATTTCATTGTCTTTCTCAACGATAAATCGGCGTTCGCTTTGATCATGTATATGTTTATCGTATAAGTCTTGTAGCTCCACAAATGCCTCATATGGCTCTTCAAACCAATACGACATAATATGCGCATTATTATTCAGTTCGTGTACGAACTTTAAATCTTCTCGTTCTAATGGACGTAACTTCAATTCCTGATTCATTCCTATAACCTCCAAGTAAAAGAAACCTCTTCACTTAATTTCTCAATTTTTTTCGATTTCAAACGCCCTAATTTCATTGTAAACTTTCAGGCAACTTGAAGGTCAAGATGTAAAAAAGTAGTGCAAACTTACGTCTGCACTACTACTCTTTTCTCAAATCTCTCATATTCGATATGTATAAAGCAATAACTAAAACAAGAATTGCTCCTGCGTATAATAACGTCTCCATCGGTTCCTCATGAGACACAATAATTAATCGAATTAAAGCCGTAATTCCGATATAAATAAAATAGCGTAACGGGAAATGATAATTCGATTTAAAATACTTAATAATTAATGCAATGAACTCGAAGTATAAGAAATAGACGATGATACTTTCAACCAATTTATAAGACGTATACTCTTTTGACGAAAAAATATACTGCACAAACGTGATCGTCTCATTCACTAAGAAAATCGATAACACAATGGATAATATAATTAAAGCTATATTTAATATCCATTGCAAAACACTAGCTATAACATGATCGATATTAAATGACTTCATATTCTCTTTAGACTCCCCTTCGTATAAGTACTTATTTATTATAGCAAAATTACGATTGGAAAGAAGTTAAATCATATATTCGTCCTTTGTTGTTGCCAGTGTAGGTGATGTTCATTGTTTGGAGGAGTCTTTTAACCGCAGAACTAGATTCCATATTAAGAAATTCCCTCAATTCGCTATTAGTAGTTATCATATTAAACAGAAGTGTGTAATCTTGTACAGCACGTAAATGAGCATGTTTAGACATACTATTGCAGTTTGAACAACGCCATCCCTGCTTTTCTTTTAACATTGCCATTGTAAAACATTCCTCGCACTGTACCCCCTTTAGCAACTCCTCTTTTTTAATTTTATATTGTGCAAGAACATTTTGTCGTTGTGGAATGTGCTCATTCATAATCTGGCCTATAAGTCCATTTATATTATCAATCACTTTTCCTTTATATTGATTTTTAATCTGTTTTATTCTATTAGGTAAATTTGCACTGTGGATAATTTTACTAGACAGTATTTCATCTGAAGTTTTAATAATTGTACGAGGGGAACTAATTACAACGAGGGATTCAATCGGAATATTATGTAAATCATGTAGATTCAGCCATTTTCTCAGTTGCATCTCTTGCCGTTTCAGTTGTAAAAGCGGATCTGGGAATCCTTCTTCGGTAGTACCATCTGCTATTCGAATAAGCTGATTGAACTTTGCATCAAAAATTAATGTACCAATAATATTTTTTATTTCAAGAAAAAGAAGAAAATAAGATGAAACTATGAGAGTATCAATTTGGAAATAATGTTTTTGATCAAATAACCTAATATCATGTAAAATATGGTATTCTGCTTCGGATAGAAAACTCAGCGGATACTCGATCGCCTGCTCTCCTTTATAGCCGGCCATAAATTTCGCTAGACTTTCAACCACCACATTCCTTTTTGGATGATGAGCAGGCAATCTTCTAAGTAAAGCTTCTAATTGGAGCAAATATACGGGCATTTTCCGCTCTTTCACAATCACTTTTATCCCCCTCCAAAATATATCAGCGATTTTTCAAATATATCAGCGCAACTCCAAATATATCGGCGATTTTCGAAATATATCGGCGCAACTCCAAATATATCAGCGATTTTCGAAATATATCGACTTACCGACAAAAACCGACACAACATACACACATAAAATCTTATACACAGTATAACATCACAGCAAAAATCACACTGTAAGCATAATGTTAATATCCCATTTTGATTCTGTTCTTTTCAAAATGGGATATTAACATTCTACATATAAAAAAGACCATTTTGTTAAATCAAAGATGATCATCCTCTTTCACTATCACTTCACCATTCGGATATTTATGCTTAATATAATCGCTTCCCCAATCACAAAGTACTTTTAAGCCTTGTTTTAATGATTGTCCCTGTTCTGTAAGGGAGTATTCAACTTTCGGTGGCACTTGATTGTATACTTTTCTAGATACGAGTCCATCCTTTTCAAGCTCTTTCAATTGCTCCGTAAGCATTTTTTGTGTAATACCAGTGACCAATCGTTTTAATTCACCGTTTCTTGTCGGTCCGCTTGTTAAATGATATAAAATGTGGGATTTCCACTTACCCCCGATCACATCTAAAACGACTTCAATTCTATTGTTATACTCTTTTTTCATACCGAACTCCTTCTATATTTTAATAGGCACTTTCTCGTGCCTATGTCACGAGATGGTGTCTATATCACGGAAAAGTGCGTACTTTTCATAGTACCTGTACTATACCATAATGATGCATGTAAGCAACTTATAACAGAACATCAACTTAGTGGGGGTATTTTAAAATGAAAAAAGAAAATCGTACTACAAATTTTTATGATGTGATTCGTGAGCGTCGTTCCGTTCGCTCCTATGATCCATCCGTTACAATCTCTGATGAAGAAATTAAAGAACTTTTAGAAGAAGCAATGTTAGCACCAAGCAGTTCAAACTTAAACCCATGGCGTTTCATGGTAATTACAGATCAAGATTTAAAAGAGAAGCTTCACCCAATCGCTTTAAATCAACCACAAGTGTTAGAAGCATCCGCTATGATCGTAATTTTAAGCGAAAATAATGCCCACGAATTCGAACATATCAATAAAGTGAATGAACGTGCAGTAGCTGCTGGATTCATGACAGAAGAAATTAAAACTAGACTGAACAACAGCATTCGTGAGTTTTATGCACCTGTAAGTGACCAAGGAAAAAGAGAATGGCAAATGCTTGATGGTGGTTTGTTAGCTATGCAATTGATGCTTGCTGCAAAAGCAAGAGGATATGATACAGTTCCAATGCTTGGCTATAAGGTTGTAGAATTCCGCCAAGCATTTAACGTTCCAGAAAACTTAACTGATGTTTTAATGATTGCATTAGGCAAAGCAAAAGAGCCAGGATTCCCATCAGTTCGATTAACTGTAGATGAAGTAACTTCTTGGAATGGCGATTTTTAATCACCGGTTTCATCGTACTTTTGAAATGAAAGTACGATGAAATCTATTAGTTAAACTATGATCAACTACTTGCAAAAAAGAAAGGCGGAGAAAACAATGCTTGAAGTTTTAAACCGAATTAATGAACTAGCTAACAAACAAAAAGAAGCAGGTTTAACAAAAACAGAATTACATGAGCGTAAAGCATTACGCGAGGAGTACCTTCAAATTATCCGTGGTCAAATCAACACCACTGTTACAGGGTTAAAGATATTAGATCCTTTAGGAAATGACGTGACGCCTGAAAAATTAAAAGAACAACAAAAGCTAGCACTAAACACAGATAACAACGCATGAAAATACCAAGATTTTTTGTTACTTATTGATTCGTCTAAGTAAACATGCGATTAGATGAATCATTAAGTTAACATCCATTTTTATTTCTAAATAAAAAATCCCACAAACAAATTATCCCCGTCTTTGCTTTGTATCTTATAGCTTTTTCACACTGAAACTATATCCGTTAAAATCGTTTCATAACGTTATTACTTCCGCATAGCTACAATTTATATAATAACGGTACAGTACAAATAACGTACTGAATCACTAAGTATGGGGGAATAACGATGAACGAAGCGTTACTATTAGTAGACATACAAAATGATTACTTTGAAGGCGGCAATATGGAATTACATCAACCTGAAAAAGCCGCACAAAAAGCGAAAGAAGTTTTGAAAGTATTTCGCGAAAAACATAAAACAGTTATTCACGTACAACATATCGCGAACAATGAAGGAGCTACTTTCTTCTTACCTGATACAGTAGGTGTTCAAATTCATGATGATGTACAACCGATTGTTAACGAAAGAGTCATTCAAAAACATCACCCCAACAGTTTTTTAAGAACAAATTTATTAGAAACATTACAGACAGAGAAAATAGACCGACTAGTCATTTGCGGTATGATGACTCATGTATGTATTGATGCAACAGTGCGCGCTGCCAGTGACTTCGGATTTCAATGTATTGTAATTGAAGATGCTTGTACAACAAAAGATTTAGAATTTCAAGGAAATCTAATCCCTGCAGTACACGCTCATCAATCGTTCATGAGTGCATTAGAGTTTGGTGATATTTATGCAACAGTCATGTCAGCAAACTGTTTTATAACCAAAAGCAAATAAAGAATTACAGTTCCATATGAAAAAAGAAAGGATAAGTATCTTATTCTTTCTTTTTTTCCATCGTCTTAATGACAGTATTTATACGATAATCACCATAATGTAAAACATCTGCAAGAGTCTCTTCTAATTGCTGATGCGAAGATGTTTGAAGAGTCATGACATAGCAACCATCGCCGCTTATACGATACATTTCAGTAATTACGTCCGTTTTTTCAAAAAAATTTTGAATTTGATTATGATAATGCGGTGCATGCAAAAATAGTGTAACAAAGGTCATAATAGATCCTTCTAGCTTAGCCCTGTCAATATTTATCGTATATTTTTGAATGACACCTGCCTCTTCTAATTTATTAATTCGCTTCCCAACAGCCTGACCAGTCAAATGTACTATCTCCCCAATTTCCTTCCAGTTCATTCTAGCGTTTCCTTGTAGTAATTGTATAATCTTAAAATCTGTTGAATCAAACATGGGTATCCCCTTCCTATACGAAACGAATTCTATAAAATCTTCATTTCTCCTACAGTTTTTCTCAAAAGTTTTGCACTACAATCGATTAGCTCTATTAGCAATTACATTATTGTTAGTGGCTTTCCTTCTTCTTTACAATGTATTTTTTGGATTACTCGTAGGCACTACAGCAAGCTAGCAATTTTTTATAAATATGAACAAATTTTAGGAATTAGTTTATCTTTTTTTAATGTTTTATTTAGAGGCAGTTTATAGTCGGGTATTAACATAAGAAACGTAGCAACTAAGTTCATATATGACGCACTGCTACTATAATCGCTAACCGTACTACTTGAAATCATAAAATAAGGAGACGATAAAACATGAACAAAAAAGCAAAAGCACTATCATCCGTATTGCTCGGATTCACATTAGCATTAACAGGGTGTGCTGGTACTAAAGCTGAAGAAAATCATGGGAAACAAAAACAAGAACAAGTTGCTAAAGAAACAAAAAAGGAAAATAAATTAACTAAAGGGCAAAAAATGGCTAATATTCTTAGCGAGACAAATTGGCAAGGTACACGAGTGTATGACAAAGATAAGAATGACTTAACAAAAGAGAATGCAAATTTCATTGGTCTTGCAAAATATGATGCGAAGTCAGGCAGATATGAATTTTTTGATGCTAAAACAGGTGCAAGTCGTGGCGATAAAGGAACTTTCTTTGTCACAAATGATGGGAAGAAGAGAATATTAATTTCAGAATCAATGAAGTATCAAGCTGTCGTTGACATGACAAAACTAAACAAAAATGTATTTACTTATAAACGAATGGGGAAAGACGCTAACGGTAAAGATGTAGAAGTTTTCGTTGAACATGTCCCATATAAAGAAAAAGAACTTTCTTTCACTGATCCGGACAAGCAGCTGAACACGACTACAGGAGATATTGTTAAAAACGTTGATGGAGATAAAATTCTAGGCGATACCCTTTGGCATGGAACAAAGGTATTAGATGAAGCTGGTAATGATGTAACACAGTTTAATTCGAATTTTATAAGCCTAGCAAAATTTGATGACAAATCTAATAAATATGAGTTCTTCAATAGCGAAACAGGTCAAAGCCGCGGTGATTATGGCTACTTCGATGTTGTACACGAAAATAAAATAAGAGCCCATGTTTCCATTGGAAATAATAAATACGGTGCTGCTCTTGAGCTTACTGAACTAAATAAGAATAAATTTACGTATAAAAGAACTGGTAAAGACCAAGCTGGTAAGGATATAACTATATTCGTTGAACATGAACCTTATAAAGGTGATATGAAACCACAATTTAGCTTTTAAAAACGTTTGATTAAAGATCCTGTACTGAGTTGCAGGATCTTTCTTATTAAGCAAGAGAACGAAAAGACGAAAAACATGTAGCTTTTCGTCTTCACAATATTCCCTGATGATTTACAAAACCTAAAAACATACCGATACAAAATAAAATAAATCCAATTAGAATTAAGGGAAGAGTTAAGCCACCCCAAGCTGGTTTATTAGCAAACGCCCTTATTTTAAAATTAATCCTTGCTAAAGACATGATAACAATACCCGCTATTGATAAAATTGTAGTTACATAAGTCATTTATAACAATACTCCTCTTCTATATTGATTTTATATCTCTGCAAACCATCTGCATAAGTGTTATAGTCCAATATTCATACATGCCATTACAATTGTAGCAATCCAGCTTTGTGCCACATCATTTGTAAAATTCATTCTTCACTCCTAAAAAAAGACAGAACCAGACGGTTCGGTCTTTTTTGTTTTATAATAATCTCTTTTATTTTTGCTACAATACCTTTTTCTTATAAATCTTACGCTAACACAGCTTTTAATTAACTTATCCTGAAATATTATGAATTTGCGTTCAACTTATCTAAAATACTTTTATCTATTTTTGCTTGATTCACTTTAGCTATTTTAGAAACAATCCCACGGCGCTCTTCCCAATCAATCAAATAATATTGATTTTTTTCCAATTTATTTTGCATGGAAATTTTCAGTTCTCTTTCTTCCCCTTTTTTATCGTACACCTTCTCATCATAAACATGATACGTAAGAACTTCTCCATTACTCAATTTTTCGTTTTCTACTGTAGAATCGGTCGTTACTTTTACATAATATTGTTTAGTCGAATAGTATCCATTCCCTGACTTCATATAGTAGAAAGCACCTCCTACTATAGCTAATAACACAAAAATTCTCATGATCCATTTCATATGATAATACCTAACCTTTCTATTCTACTTGTAAGATTTATACCCGTTAAAATATAAATCTTACTTACCTTAAGTATGCTTTAACCATAAAGATGGTACAATTCAGTTTCCTTACACCCACATTACATTTTTGTAATTCTATCATTTTACAAAAGTTTCTTAAGTTGGCCGCAAACAAAAGAACATAAACTGTTTTAAGTTTTATTCCTCCAATTGCCACACTTTTAGCAACACTTGTTCAAGTAATAGGAATTACATTATTAATCAGCCCTCACCAATCAGGCCGCCCGGCAAATAGCGGGATAAAATTTGTGACCAAGTAAAAAAGCGCCCTACTTATAGGGCGCTTTTTTTATACTTAATGACTAATACTAGCTGTTGGGTATAATGTTGTTCCTCCAATTGAAACTTTTATTTCATTTGTTAATGGAACGTTTTGTTCATTAATAATTGTTCTCCACCATTCCCATGCAAGACCTGTACATTCTCTTGCTACAATTTTTATATTTTTTGAGTTCGGTGGAAGAGGGATAACTGTAGAGTAATGAGCCGTTTTGTCTTTTCCGCTACCATCCCACGTTTTATGTGTTAGTACTTCGTTACCCTTTTGGTCAAATGTGAATTCATCCCAAGATACATCAAATTGAGCAACGTAAGCACCGTAATGATCAAGTGTCATTTTAGCACTTGAATATTCTGTAGTTGTCGTCTCAATATAATCTGTATTGTTATGAACAGCAGCAGTTGCATTATCTTTTAAGAAAGTACTTGTATATGAAATCGGGTATGCTGGATTTTTAAGACTTAATTCAGCATTATCTTTAATGATATTTCGGATTTCATTGAAATCTTTAGTAACAACCTTGTTATGCTCTTTCGCATCTCCGCCTAATACTACAGCAGTAAAGGTACTTTCTTCAAAAATATCTTTATACTGTCCACTTGTTTCAACACTGTTATTCTTAAGTAAGGCTTTAAAAGCAGCTTGTACATCTTTGCTCTTAGATGTTGTTTCTAATTTTACATAAATCGTTCTACCATAAGCTACATTTGAAACCATAACAGGTGGAGCCGAATTACTTACGCCTTTTCGAGTTAACTCGTCAAAAGTAACACTATTATCAAAAAGGTCAGATGGATTGTTAGGTAGTTCAGCACTTACCGTATAAAATATTTGCTTATACGCCGCTACCATCACTTTTTTCTCTCCATTTGCAACCGCATTAAAATCAATGTTTAGACTGTTATCAAGATATTTAGCGTTAACATTAAGAGCACTTGCGATTTGTGATTTACTATAAACCATAGATTCCGTATACTGCATTCTTGCAGGTAACGTATGTGTTGTGGAATACTTTTCATTCCAAGTAGATACTAAATCGTCTACTGCTCCAGCTACATTACCATATGTCGGATTTTGGACAGTGATTGTATTTTCTTTTCTCATGCCCGGTAAGTCTATACTAATATTCAAAGGCTTTCTCTTAGCCACTAATAAACTCGGTTGATTGTCTGCAAAAGCTTTATTTGCAAGTTGTACAGCTCCTGGATACGTACGATTCACTACCGAATCAATAATTGAAATATCGACTGGTGACGTTGTAAGTGATTTTTTCTCGCGTTCCACTACTACAAATTTACCATTTGAATTGATACTTTCTTTCGGAACAAAACTCTCTACCTTATCACCATTTACAGCTAAAACCTCTTGATTATTATATTTAAGATTTGCTATACCAGTATCAATGCCACTAGCATTTTTGGTTACATCAGTTGCATTACTTGCTTGTGTTTCTGCGAAGGAAATAGATGAATAATTAATAGTGCATAGACTAACTAATAAACATGCAAGGAACTTTCTTCTTTTAGTTTTTTTCTTAATATTCAGAAAAATCACCCCGTTCTTTTTTTAGTAAAATATGATAATGATTGATAAATGATAGCTAACTAATAAACTTACATAAATGCTTTTAAAAGTTCTTGAATTAACGGGATTACGCCACCTACAAATTTTAAAACTGCCATTGCGATTTCCATATTATTTCCTCCTTTTTATTGCTACGAAAATATGATTTATCTTTATGCCCTCATTATAGTGACCCCTTACACTTTTATCAATACACTCTGATATGCAATATTACATATAAAAAACAAGCTGAATTCTTTTGAAAAATTATACAGAGATATTTTTTTCGCTTGGTACATACTTGAAAAGGTGAAGCATTCTTTTGCATTTTATGAGTAATCACATAAAAAAAGCTGCTGCCTATAAAATGTAGACAGCAACTTCAACTAGAATGTCTTGCATAATCTACGCAAGACATTTTATAACTAATACACTGCGATCGGCCCATAAGGACCATTAATAATTTCTATTTTTGTTTCAAAAATATCTGTCAAAAGTGTTGGGTCCATAACCTCTTCTACTGTTCCGAAAGCAGCAATTTGTCCATCTTTCATAGCACAAATTTTATCCGAGTATTTAGCTGCAAAATTTATGTCATGCATAACAGTCAAAATTGTTCGTCCAAATTCATTAGCTGCACGTCTCAAATGCTCCATCATTTGAACAGAACGAGCAACATCAAGGTTGTTCAAAGGTTCGTCCAAAAGTACATATTCCGTCTCTTGGCACAGTACCATCGCTACATATGCCCTTTGTCTTTGACCACCAGAAAGCTCATCTAAATATCTATTCTCTAAACTAGTTAAATCTAAGAAATCGATATATTTAGAGATGATAGCCTCATCTTCTTTAGTCAATCTTCCCTTTGAATAAGGAAAGCGCCCAAATCCAACTAGTTGTCTCACAGTAAGCCTAGTTACAAAATGATTTTCTTGTCGCAATATAGTCAAAACTTTTGCTAAGTCTTTTGATTTAGATTCAGAAACATCCATATTTGCTACCTGAATTTGGCCTTCATCCATATCTAAAAGTCTGCCAATCATTAAAAGTGTCGTTGACTTTCCAGCACCATTTGGTCCAATTAAAGAAGTAAAGCCCGCTTTTGGTATTTCAATATCCAAAGGTCCTATTTTCACCTTATCAGTATAGAACTTTTTAACATTATCAATTTTTATCATAAAGCCCTCTTCCTTAAAACTATAGTTAAGAATATGATTCCACCAAATAATTCAATAATAACTGAAACTACACCTTGAGCATGGAATACATGATACATTAAAAAGTATGCACTCGTCATTATCAAAAATCCTATAGCAAAAGCCATTGGAAAAATATATCTATGATCATACGTTGATGCTGCCTGATAACTCAAAGTTGCTACTAAAAAGCCGTAGAAAGTAAGTGGCCCAATTAGAGCTGTTGAAATGGACATCAAAATAGCAACTAATACAAGCGTATAAATTACACTAGGTTGGTATTTAACTCCAAAAGAAGTAGCAACATCCTTTCCTAGTGACAAAACATTTAAATTCTTAGAATGAGCAAAAATTAATACTGCTATAATTATGATCATAGGAATTACAATAGGAAAATATGCAGGATCTGCATGATTAACAGAACCAAATAATCTTGCTTGTAAGATATCAAATTCTGAAGGCGCAAGTAGTTTTCTCATGAAAGTTGACACAGAATTTAGCCCGGTACCAATAATAATTCCAACTAAAAGCATAAGTTGTAAATTCCCGTATTTACCGGAAAGTAACCATCCATAAAGTATCAAACTCATGAAGACCATAACAACAACTTGGAATAAAAATGATCCAATTCCATTAAAATTTATTAACGCACTAGCACCAAAGAAGAATACTGTACTCGTTTGAATTGCTGAATAAAGTGATTCGAAACCTAAAAGTGAAGGAGTAATAATTTTATTATTCGTAATAGATTGGAAAGCAACTGTCGATAAGCTATGGCAAACCGCAGCAATAATCATTGCAACAATAGCTACTATCCTTCTCTTAACGACTGGGATAAAAGAAGGTGAATCTATCGGAACTGGATTGTTATAAACTAAAAGTCCATATGAAGAAAGAAGACCTAAAGCAATCAATGTTATCAGTAAAATCCAATAACGTCTTGCTTCCTTCTTAGACCGAAAAGCGCTAGCTGATCTACTTTCATTATGAAGGCTAGAATCGATTTCGACATTTTCTTTTTTTCTATATTCTAATGTGATCATCGTAGCCTCCTTGGTTTTCTTTGTCTCAATAAAATAGTAATAAACACGACTGCTCCCACTGTTGCAAGTATTAAAGAAACAGGTAATTCAAAAGGCTGTATAATTGTTCGAGAAATGATGTCACAGGCAGTTATTGATCCCATTCCGATCACACAAACCCAAGGTAAATTACTCCTAAGATCATCACCTCTAAACATTGAAACGATATTTGGCACAATTAATCCTAAGAAAGGTAAGTGTCCAATAACAGCTGCAACAATTCCAACTGCAACAGAGATAAGAGCAGTCCCAAAAAGAACAATTCTATTGTAATTAACTCCAAGACTTGTTGCGACATCTTCTCCTAGTCCAGCTAAAGTCAATCTATTAGCATACATAAAAATAAGAAAAGTAATGATAACAATCAGCCATAAATATTCATATCTTCCCACCTGAATGTTAGCAAATGAACCTACAAACCAAGTTTCAATACTTTGCGTCTTTTGAAAAAGGAGTCCTAAAAAAGTAGACACTGCAGAAATTACTGCTCCAAGCATCAATCCAATAATCGGAACAATTAAAGACGAACGAAGCTTAACTCTTCTTAAAAATAGAAAGAAAATCATAGTTCCTATAAAAGAAAAAATGATTGCACCAGTCATTCTTTGAACTAAAGTCGGGGCAGGAAATAATAAATACACAAAAAGCAGGCCTAAGCCTGACCATTCAATAGTCCCCGTTGTAGTAGGTTCAACAAAGCGATTCTGTGTAATGAGTTGCATTACGAGCCCTGCCATCGCCATCGCAGCTCCAGTAAGCATTAATGCAGCTGTTCTCGGAACACGAGTTATGAAAAACATCTCTGTCCCGTCCTCTTGTCCACGTATATCATAAACTCCAGTAAACAGTGATATAATCCCTAAAATTATAACAACTATAATCGCTATTATAAAAGGTTTTGTCCATAATTTATTGTGATTATAAAACTGGGGTTGAGAAATATTCTCAACCCTAGAAATTATATTTTTTGACACTGTTTCGTACTCCTTTACACTACTTAGCTAAAGTTTTTGCCACATTTCCAAATAACTCTATATAAGTTTGAATTGATTCATTTGTGTAAGTATCTTCTGGTGCATAAATAACTTGTTTTTTAGAAACAGCAGTTGTGTTTTGAAGAGCAGGTGATTTAGAAATAACATCCTTAGCAGGTGTTGACTTAGCTGCATCAGATGTTGCAGCATCACGATCTAATACGAAAATCCAATCAGGATTTGTTTGTGCAATAGCTTCAACAGAAACGTCATCACCTTTATGACCTGCAGTAGAATTTGAAACTTCTAACGCTGGAGTCCAACCGAAAATTTCATACATTGGTCCCCAAACGCGACCAGAATGTGGAGCAGCAAAACCAATATTACCACCAGTAACGATAACACTCATAACTTTATCTTTTCCGTTATAAGCAGATTTTGCTTTTTCAATAGATTTATCAAAATCAGCTACTAATTGTTTAGCTTCTTTATCTTTATTAAAGATTTTTCCTAAAGTAACTGTAGAATCTTTAAGTCCTTTTACTAAGTTTTCGCCAGGCTTAGTAGCTTTCTCAGAGACATCAAAATTAAGATCAATAACTGCTGCATTTGGTACTAATTTTTTGATTTCTTCGTAATGGTCAGCAAATCTTTGACCAACGATTACAAGGTCAGGGTTTGCCGCTGCAATAATTTCAAGATTTGGTTCACGGTGATTCCCAATATTTTGAACTTTTTCATCCTTTTTATATGCTGAATCAGCAGGCATGATATCCTTTGGAGCAGCCGCTAATTTAATTCCCCAATCAGATAAAGTTTCAAAAGTTCTGTTATCCAAAGCAACTACATTCTTTGGGTTTACAGGGACTTTAACAGTTCCATGAGCATCAGTGATTTCAACCGTTTTTGGCTTATCACTACCATTATCTTTATTATTAGCCTTCGAAGTTTCTTTACTTGAATCTGAGCAAGCTACTAACATTAAAGTGAAAACTGCTAGAATACTCACTAATTTTAAAAGCATAGATTTTTTCATATGTATACTCCTTATAGTGTGATTTATTTCGAAAATGATGACATCCATAGATTGAATTAGAAAGTAACTTTTATTCAATTGAATCGCTATTGATAATCATTTTCATTTGAACATCCTGTTAATTAGTATAGTCATTAATTCTGTGAAAATCTTGTGAATGGTGCGAATTCATAAAATCAGGCATAAAAAGTAATATGTGAAGTCAGGCACCTTTATTCTTCAGAGCGTGTCGATTTTTTTCGAGTAGACACTTTCATTAGATCCGGTCTCAACTAATGCGCACTAGAATCGTCCCCTCCACACTACCCAAAAGATGAGCACCTTATAAACCATAATTTCCCCTGCAAAAAATGCTCATTAATAGCTAATGTTTTCATAATCCATTGCCTGATAGAAATATTCTTTTTACATCTTTTAAGACTTCACAGAAACTATTTGATTATCATATTTAATAAAAAAATGAGTAAAACCAAATGAAATAGTTTTACTCATTTTTTTATTATCTTATTTTTATCAGTCAATCATCGAATAGCCTCTGCCATGTATCGTTTGAATATATCTTTCTTTTTTCTCGCACTTTAACTTTTTTCTTACATACCCAATATATAAATCTACTACATTTGGATTTACTACTACGTTATATCCCCAAACCTGATTCAAAAGCATTTCACGGCTCAATATTGTATTTTTATTCTTGATTAAAAATACAAGTAAATCGTACTCGCGCTTAGTAAGCGAGAGGTTTTCGCCACCTTTTTTCACAATATTGCTAGATGCATCAACAAAGAGATCTTTAAACTGAAAAAAGTTTGTCTCATTTTGCTGAATACAGCCACTTCTCCTTAAAATCGCTTGAACTCTTGCTACTAATTCTTCTTTCACAAATGGTTTTCTTATATAATCATCTGCTCCTGCTTGTAATCCTGCTATGCAATCCTTGCTAGAAATATTATCGGTCACAATAATGATTGGTGTCTTTTTAACAAGCCGTATTTGTCTGCAAATTTCTGGTCCCGATATACTTAATGAATCCCAATCTAATATGATAATATCCCAGTCTTGTTCATATATTATATTTAAACCTTCGTTTTCATTGTGAAGTTTTAAAATGAAATAGCCTTCTTGCGTTAGACCGCTTACGATTTTCTTTGCTGAAGACCGTTCATTTTTAATCACCAACACCTGCTTCACCGATGGTTCACCTCTACTTCAATATAACTTATTTAGATAAAAAATTATCCCCAAAAAACAATTTAAGATTTATAAATTTAAAATTCCTAAATAATCCATGAAAACAGCTTATTAGGAGAACTCTATATAATCTTACAATAGGTATGGATAAAAACACAAAACATATTAATATTCTAATAAAACGAAAATTCAATGAAGTCTTATCAACCAGGTTTTGACGGGATAAACTTGTAATCATTAAGGGATACGCATTAAGGATAGAAGTGAAAGAAGTGAAGAATTAGAAGCATTCTATTTTTAAAATCCTAACTTTTCCACAAATAAAAGAAGCATAAACTTGCCGTGAATGTTACAACAAAACAAATAAAAATACCTATTATTAGCATGTGGCATTTAATCTTACTATTTTATTCATTAAAGCTTTTATACAACAAGTTCAATAACTTTAACAAAGGAGTTTTAGTATATTGGCTTAATGGTAAAAGTGTTTGTAATGATATCCTTTGCTTTTAGAGGTACCGTCAGGAAAATGCGGATTTACAACACTAAGCCCATTTTCCTGACGATTCCTCCGCTTTCAACAACGTTAAGAAAATTTTATATGAAAGAAAGTTTTGTTCTTTTAACCAAAAACGGTCGTTTATGGTTAGATGAACTACTCACAGCTATTTATGTGATGCCATTTTTTAGATGTAATCAAAGATAGTACAGTTGCATCATGAATTTGCCAAATTCCTTGTGTCTGTTGTCCCATATGGAAGGATCTCGTATATTTTTGCAGCAAGTGCCTGGGGAGATTCCTTTGCCCCTCTTTTAATCCAATCGTTAACAATATTATAGATACCGCCTGCTAAAAACAGGATTTGCATTCTGCTTATGTCATGATTGCGCGTAATATCCGCTTGAAAGACCTTTTCCATTGTGTAATTCAAATAATCAAGCATCATACTAGATATATTTGCATCAATTAACTTTCCTGACGGCTTCTGTGCAGACACAAAGCCCTCTATAATATATTCAATAATTAGCTGCATACTTTCATAAGGATCCAAACTATCAACCTCTTTCAAAAATTGTTGAACAATTTCATCCACTGATACTTGTACGACGTCGTAAACGTTGCGGTAGTATTTGTAGAATGTGACTCTGGCAACTCCAGCCTTTTTGCAAATAGCTGTTACGGTTATATCTTGCAGTTTATGTTCATGCAACAGTGCGCTCAATGCCTCCATAATGTATTTCTGAGAGTGTATACTGTCTTCTCTTGACTTCCTCAAAACTAACACATCCCTTCATTCTGTTCGTTTTAAGTGTAAATTATCACATAGTGCTTGAAAGATGAAAATTCACTGTTATACTTACACATGTAAGTACAATTGTTAGTGTATAAAAGGCCATCATTGCTGTCAATGTGTACCATTTTCTTTGTTTCCTACTGGCAATTTCCCGCCATTTTGCAAGCTATAAATAGGGTGAGATATACTGATACAATTTACAATATAAATTTTAAAATCCTTTTATATGAATAATACGAGATTTTGGCGTTTGTACGTTTCTAAATTACAACGTAAGAACAAGACAAATTTCCAACGAAAGTAGGGTGAGATTTAATTGGCAAAATATCTTTATAAGTTAGGACATTGGGCAGTAAATCATAGGAAAAAGGTTATATTTAGTGCACTCGCAATTCTTATTGCATTTGTACTTATTGGAGTCAACATGGGTTCCTCTTTCAATGATGAAATGAGCATTCCGAATACACCGGCAGATAAAGCAGGAAAAGTAATTAAAAAAGAGTTTAAAGCGATGCAACCAGCAGGTGCACAAGTAAAAGTAGTATTTCAAGCACCAAAAAACGGAACCTTGGAGTCAGCGGAAGTACAACAGAAAATTGCAGAAGTTCTAAGTGAGATAAAAAAAGATTCAGCTGTTGATTCTGTGGCAGCACCGATGCAACTGCAGAACCTTAGTGAAAATAAGAAAATCGGATATGCAGTTGTTACGTACAAAGTGGAAGCGGAAAAGGTCACAGAAGCTTCTAAGGATAAGATTTTAGATAGTATTGAAACAACAAGGGATGCCGGCATTCAAACGGAGCTATCAGGAGGCGATATTAAGTTTTCCGACTCAGAGACTTCAGGTATGACTGAAATTGTTGGAGTACTTGTTGCCTTCGTAGTCCTGACATTTACTTTTGTGTCTCTTCTAGCAGCTGGACTTCCGATTCTCACTGCGATAATCGGATTAGCGATTGGAATGCTAGGAATCATGATTGGAACCAATTATGTGGAAATCCAATCTGTTTCCTTAACATTAGCTGCCATGCTGGGACTCGCAGTAGGCATTGACTATGCGCTTTTCATTATCAATCGCTTTAGACAGCAGCTCGCACAAGGAGATTCTGTTCCAGAATCTATTGCCATTGCAACGGGAACAGCGGGAAGTGCCGTAATCTTTGCAGGATTGACTGTTATTATTGGTCTTTTGGGACTGTCTGTTACAAAGATTCCATTCCTAATAGCGATGGGCGTATCCGCTGCTTTCACTGTATTCATAGCTGTGGTGGTTTCCGTCGTCATATTACCGGCCATATTAGGAATTATCGGCCATAAGATTGCCCCAACTAAACAAAATCGATTCTTGGAAAAGATGACTGGGGCAGGTAAGAAACGCACTGGTTCAAATAAATGGGGGGAATTTGTCGTAAGACGTCCTCTGGTTGTTTCGATTTTCGCAATCGGACTACTTGCAGTGATTACGATTCCATTTTTCCATATGAACCTTGGGCTGCTTTCTGATGGAACATCAAAGTCCACAGAAACGACAGAACGAAGAGCATATGATTTATTGACCGAAGCATATGGAGAAGGAATTCATGCCTCTTTAGCGGTAGTGGCAAAAGCTGAGGAAGCAACAGCTGAAACGCAAAATACTATGAACACCGTTGCAAAAGAATTGGGTAACTTATCTGACGTGAAAAGTGTGACACCAGCTATCCCTGGTCCTTCTGGAAAGATTTATATGATTTCCATCACACCAAAAACAGGACCTGACGATACAAAGACGAAGGATTTGGTAAATACGATTCGGGACAGATCAAACCAGACCGAGAAAAAAAATGGAATTGAACTAATGGTAACGGGCACAGCAGCGATGAATATTGATATTGTGCAAAAGCTGAGTGATGCCTTGCCAGTTTTCGCTGCTCTTATTGTGGGACTCGCATATGTACTCTTAGTTCTAGTGTTTAGATCTCTACTCATTCCATTAAAAGCAGTATTAGGGTTTCTACTGTCTCTTGGTGCTACGTTGGGAGCCGTGGTATTTTTCGTGCAGGATGGGCATTTCCAAAATTTATTTGGTTTCCCAGCTGCCAGTCCAATCTTAGCTTTCTTGCCTGTTATTCTGATTGGCATCCTGTTCGGACTTGCCATGGACTATGAGGTGTTTCTAGTAAGCAAGATGCGGGAAGTATATACACATACAGGCGACCCGAAGAGAGCTATTTTAGAAGGAATGCGAGAGAGCGGTAAAGTCGTAGTCTCAGCAGGATTAATTATGATGTCTGTATTTATTGGATTCATGTTGGCACCTGATAGCATCATTAAATCCATAGGCATGGCTCTTACATTCGGTGTTTTCTTCGACGCATTCATCGTGAGAATGACAATCGTACCTGCGGTCATGGCTCTCATGGGTAAGTCGGCCTGGTACTTGCCAAAATGGCTGGATAAAATTTTACCTAACATTGATGTTGAAGGCGAAAGCATTATACATCACATGGAAAACAAAAGTGAAAAGATATATAAACAGAACAGTTAAAGTTAATTCATAGTTATATTCATAAAAAAAATCGCTTTCTTATAAAAGAGAAGTGGTTTTTAGAGAAAGTATAGATTTCCTTCGCTGCTTATACAAATATAGGTAAAAACAATTTAAGAAGGTTTGTTTGCATCATTGTAAAATATAAACATAAATGAAACACGCATTTTGAAAAAACTTAATCAAAATGCGTGTTTTTAGTATAAATCTAGTAATTTTATCAATGGGTACAAATTGCCCTTTTAAATTGTAGAAATTCAATGAATATCATATACACGTAAGGTGGTCACTTCCCTGTCAAGTAGACAATAATAAAGATACGGTTTAAAATCTTTTATTTTTGTATGCATAAGTTTGCCACAAACAAAAAGAACCATAACCTCGCCGACCTGGCAAAGTTATGGTTCATATCATACAAAATAAAAAAACCACCAAATATGTATTGGTGGAGACGGTGGGAGTCGAACCCACGTCCAAAAATATCGGCACTTAAGCTTCTACGAGTGTAGTCGATATATTAGCATTTCGCGAACTCTTCGGCCTATCGACAGGCTTCCAAGTTGCTAGTCTGATTGTTCTCTTCCTTCGCCCTCAGACGGCGAACTCCGGCGTAGTCCACTTAGTTTGAGTCCCTTACCCTACCACATGGACGATGGAGGGAGGAACCTTTAGTGCAATTAAGCAGCTAAAGAAAGATTGTTTTGTTTGCCAATTATAGGCTTTGACGTTTTAACGAGGCCGATCCCCTCGACTCGCAACCTAAGCTCGAACTATCCCTGTCGAATCCGTAACGTCCCCATGATAAAAATGGAGCATACGAAGAAAATATCGTGATAGCTACTAAGAGCTGTTTTTCAATGTGCAACAACCTTACATAAGTTATTATATCATACGCGCGCCGTTTTACAAATGTAAATATCTGTATTACATCTTTTGGCGATCACGGAACACGCGTGCAATTTCACGTTTCGCTTCTTTCTCTTTTAAATCGTGACGTTTATCATATTGTTTCTTACCTTTTGCTAAACCAAGTGCCATTTTTGCAAATCCATTTTTCAAATAGATTCTAAGTGGAACTAATGCGTAACCTGTTTCTTTTGCAGCGCCCGCTAGCTTATCAATTTCTTTTTTATGAAGAAGTAATTTTCTCGTACGAAGTGGATCATGGTTGAAACGATTCCCTTGTTCGTATGTATTAATGTGCATATTATGAACCCATACTTCACCATTATGTATACGTGCAAACGCATCTTTCAAGTTCACGCGACCAGCGCGAATCGACTTAATTTCCGTTCCTTGAAGGACAAGCCCTGCTTCGTATGTTTCTTCGATGAAATAATCATGAAACGCTTTTTTATTTTGTGCAATAACCTTACCTGTACCTTTTGGCATATAACGTCCCTCCTCTATTTTTACTATTGTAACAAATGTAGATAAAAAGCGAAAGTGGATCGCTCAGAATCTTTGGACATTGGAACTCCCGACAGAGAAGCGCTTTTTGCTTCGTCCGAGGGAGTGAAATGGCCCATAGATTCTAGCCACTGTAGCTAGATTCCATTAAAAGCGAAAGTGGCTCGTTCAGAATGTGAGGTGGATGGAGCTTCTGACCTTGAGGCGCTCTTTGCCTCTGGGGAAGAAGCGAAGCCGCCAAACATTCTAGCCACTGTAGCTGGATTATACAAAAAGCGAAAGTGGCTCGCTCTCAAGCCACCAATAAAAAAAGAAAAAGCCCCGCTTTTCATCAAAGCGAAGCCACTCTTTTCTTACTTACGCTTTTTCTTTTTCTTCTTGAATCCTGGTACGTTTTCGAAAAATCCTTTTTTCTTCTTGCCGTTACCATCTTTTTTCCCTGGCTGACTACCGGACGTAGATGCTGTTGCTGATGCTGATCCTCTTCCTGTACTTTTACCTTTGCCACCACGGTCAAATTTTCTACCTGTGCCACGTTCTCCGCCGCGCTCATTACTGCGCTCGCTACGTCCACCGCGTTTCTTTCTGCCTGTTCTTGGCTGCTCGATAACGACTGGACGATCTTTGAACTTACGGCGAGGTGTACCTTTCATGCCAACGATTTCAAAGTCGATTGCACGCTCGTCTTTATTTACGTTAATAACACGAATTGTAATTTCGTCACCGATGCGAAATACGTTTCCTGTACGCTCTCCGATCATAGCGAAATGCTGCTCGTCATAACGGTAGTAATCATCCGTTAAATAACTAACATGTACAAGACCTTCAATTGTATTTGGAAGCTCTACGAATAAACCGAAGTTTGTTACAGAGCTAATCATACCGTCATACTCTTCACCGATCTTATCAACCATATACTCTGCTTTTTTCATTTCATCTGTTTCACGCTCTGCTTCAACAGCACGGCGTTCCATATTAGAAGAGTGCTCTGCAATCTCAGGTAATTTTTCACGCCATTTTGCTTGCGTTTCATTGTCGACTTTACCATTAATAATGTATTCACGAATTAATCTATGAACAATTGTATCTGGGTAACGACGAATTGGTGATGTGAAATGTGTGTAGAACTCAGTTGATAAGCCGAAATGTCCTAAGCTATCCGAATCGTAACGTGCTTGCTTCATAGAACGAAGCATAACCGTTGAAATAACTACTTCTTCAGGCTGTCCTTGAACCATTTCAAGAATTTGTTGCAGCGCACGAGGGTGCACTTCATTCGCACGTCCTTTTACCGCATATCCGAAGTTCGTTACAAACTCGAAGAAACGCTCAAGCTTATCTTCTTTCGGATCTTCATGGACACGGTACATAAACGGTACGTTCATCCAGTGGAAGTGCTCTGCTACTGTTTCATTCGCAACAAGCATAAATTCTTCAATCAACTTCTCTGATACAGAGCGATCGCGCATGACAACATCAGTCGGTTTTCCTTCTTCATCCACTAATACTTTCGCTTCTTTAAAGTCAAAGTCAATTGCACCACGGCGCATACGTTTTTCACGTAGAATTTGTGCCAATTGCCCCATCTCTTTAAACATCGGTACTAATGGCTCATAACGCTTAATTAACTCTTCGTCCTCATCTTCTAAAATGCTTCTTACGTCAGCATACGTCATACGCTCTGTCGTTTTAATCACACTTTGGAAAATCTCGTGTTTAACAACATCACCTAAGTTGTTGATTTCCATTTCACAAGATAATGTCAGACGGTCTACTTTCGGATTTAATGAACAAATACCGTTAGATAGACGATGTGGAATCATTGGAATTACACGGTCAACAAGATACACACTTGTCGCTCTTTCCGCTGCTTCTACATCAATTGGAGAACCTTCTTGAACGTAATGACTTACATCCGCAATGTGAACGCCTAGCTTGTAATTGCCGTTCTCAAGCTTCGTTACTGTAACAGCGTCATCTAAATCTTTCGCATCTGCACCATCAATCGTTACGATCATTTGATCACGTAAATCACGGCGATCTTTTAAATCTTCTTCTGAAATCGTTTCTGGTACACTGTTTGCATGCTCCATCACTTCTTCAGGGAATGCTAAAGGTAAATGATGTTTATGAATGACAGATAAAATATCTACTCCTGGATCATTTTTATGACCTAGAATTTGAATAACTTCACCTTCTGCACTTAAACGGTTTTCTGGGTAGCTCGTAATTTTCACAACTACCTTATGACCTTCTACAGCACCCATTGATGCACTTTTCAAGATAAAGATATCACTCGTCCAGCGCTTATTGTCAGGTATAACGAACCCAAAGTTTTTCGATTCTGTATATGTACCAACTAGTTCTTTCGTTCCACGCTCTAAAATGCGTACAATTGAACCTTCTTGACGTGAACCGCTTGATTGAGAACTAAGGCGTGCTAATACTGTATCGCCATGAAGTGCACCGTTTAATTCTGTAGGTGGGATGAAAAGATCATCGTCTCCCGTTTTCTTCTCGTCTGGTACAACGAATGCAAAACCACGTGCATGTCCAATTAACTTACCTCGTACTAAATTCATCTTTTCAGGAAGACCATAACGGTTGCTACGTGTACGAATAACAAGTCCCTTCTCTTCCATCATTACAAGTGCCTTTACAAAATCTTTAAAGCCCTCAGAACCTTCAATTCCAAATGCCTCTTCTAACTCTTGTATCGTTAGCGGTTTATACGCTTCTTCTCTCATAAATAATAACAACTTATCAATATGTTCTTGTATGATTTCTTCCAAGTAGAAATACCTCCTTTAAACCCTTATATTATTTAGTGTATCCGAAAGATGGGGGATGTATAAAGTGAAACTTTAATCAGTCGGGGTTTGTTCATCCCCCCACTGATTGTTAGTTGAACCAATCGGGCCTTTACGGGCAGTTGATTCCTACCTAACTTCTTTGCTTTCGCTGAATTTCAAGGTAGGAGGCCTACTGCCCGTTAGTGCGGGATAAAGTGAAACTTTAATCATCTCCCAATGATTTTTTTACAGCTTCCATAAAAAGTTCCTTATGAAAAAAAGAGGCAACTAGATCTTACCAATCTAGTTGCTCCAAGAAGTTATATACATCCTCATGTAGCTCGTCACGTTGTTTATCAAGTGTAATGACATGCGTAGAGTCTTCATACCATTTAATGTCTTTTAACGTAGATTCTACACCGTTATAAATAATGTTAGCACTATCTGTATTAATCATTTCGTCATGACGTGCTTGTACAACAAATGTTGGTGCATAAATCATATCCACATTGTTACGTACGTCAGCAATTAATTGTTGTAATGCTTTTAATGTATTCATCGGTGTCTTTTGGAATTCCAACATTTCTTGTTCAATTTGTTCTGGTGATTTTTGCTCACGTTTTTTATATTCGCGGGCATATGCCAATATACCTTGGTACATCGTTTCTTCGCTCTTAATATACATCGGTGCACACATTGGTACTACACCTAAAACCGGTACTGTATAACCTAATTTCAAAGAAAATACGCCGCCAAGTGACAATCCAACAACAGCAATTTTCTCAAAACCTTTATCTTTTAAAAGCTGATATGCCTCCGTTACATCTTGCCACCAATCTGTAGGACCTGTATGAACAAGCTCTTCTGGTGGTACACCGTGCCCTTTATAAATTGGCGCATGACAAGTATAGCCTTTCTTTTCTAAGAAACGCCCTAACATACGTACATCAGCTGAGTTCCCTGTGAATCCATGTAGTAATAAAACAGCGCGGTCTCCACCCTCAAATGTAAATGGTTTCGGAGATGCTAATTTCATCATGTACTTCTCCTCTTTCTCTTCTGTAATCTAGTCGTATTCTTTCTATATCTAGTGTACCATATTTGTATTTCTATAATCTAATTAGAAACATCTTTCAAATGGCAAAACAAAAAAGAAGAACCATTAGTACATCTTACTAACGCTTCTTCTTTCAATTCTATAAGTTTAAGTACGTAACAGCAATTGTTAATACAAAGAACAATACAGCTAAAACAATTGTAATACGGTTTAATACTGCTTCAATTCCACGTGCTTTTTGCTTACCAAATAATTGCTCTGCACCGCCTGAAATTGCACCTGAAAGGCCTGAGCTATTACTAGACTGCATAAGTACCATAACAATCATTAAAATCGATACAGTAATAAGTAAAACGGATAATAACGTATGCACTTGGCGTACCTCCTACAAAGATTCAGTTATTGTAACTGTAGCATAAATCCTATAGAAAAGCGAGAGCTATAGAGTTGCCCTCGCTTTTCTTCTATTACATAAACATCATTGCAAATAACGGTCCAAGTAAACATGTCAAAATTGCTGTTAATGTCATTGTTACCGATCCAATAACACCTTCATGTTCGTTATTTTTCATTGCTCTCATAACACCCATAATATGAGAAGCACATCCAAATCCGATACCTTTACCAACTGAGTTTGTAACACGGCTCCATTTTAATAAGAGAGGTCCTGTAATTGTTCCAGTAATACCTGCGATAACAACGAAAGCTGCTGTTAAGGAAGGTACACCACCAACTTGTTCAGAAACGCTCATCGCAACTGGCATTGTCACTGATTTTGGTAAAGACGATAAGATTAAGCTTTTATCTGTTCCCATAAGTGAAGCAATGGCAAAATCACTAGCGATTGCAACTGTTGTACCTACTAATACCCCGCCAGCAATCGGTACAACATATTTTTGCAGAACATGACGTTGTTTATAAAGGGGAATTGCAAATGCTACAACACCGGGTCCAAGTAGCTTTGCAATCCAGCCACCACCACTTTCCATATAATGTTGATATGGTATATCAAGCACGATAAATAGGAAAGCCATTAATCCTGTTGCTACAAGCATTGGAATGGTGAATGGTGTTGGAAATAATTTATAGATTTTTTTAGATAATTGATATAATAGCACCGTAAAAAGAACCCAACCGATTCCGATTAATATTTGGCTCATCGCGACTCTCTTTCCTTCCTATTCGCAAGATATTGTCCTGTATGTCCTGCGACAATAATAATTAAAAATGTACTCGCTACAACTGTAATGAAAAGAGAAATTCCTTTATTCATAAAAAAAGCACCGTAATTCATTAGGCCAAGCGTTGGCGGAATTAATAAAAACGGCATAATAGCAACGAGTGTTTCTGCTCCTAAATCGAACCATTTCACTGGAAGAACTTTTAGGCTAAGTAAAACAAGTAAGAGGAACATCCCAATCAAACTCCCTGGAATTGGAATATTTAACATTTCTTGCACCCAAGTTCCAACCATATAAAACACGTAAAGAGCAGCAATTTGGACAAGAATCTTTGTAAATTTCATGTTCATCATCCCTCATGTTTATACGATCTTCTGTTAATATCTTTATCATAGTATAAATTGTAAAAAGCTGCAATTTATCCACTTGACAGCAAAAACAGCCGATGTTATACGCTTACAACCTTGATATGACTGCATTTCTAAATGAAAATTACGTCAAAAACCTTGACCTAATATAAAAAGTTTTTATTTTCTGAATTTAAAGGACTGTTATTTCAATAAAATAATCTTTTTATCCATAAGCTTACATATATATAAAGTAAAACTTTAATCAATGAGGGTTTCCTCATCCCCATTGATTATTAGCCCTAACCAAGCGGGTTTGTACGGGATAAACAAGATAGGTGGTGAACATATGCCCAAAAAAGTTCTTATTTTTTGTGATCCTGGGATTGATGATACGATGGCTCTCCTCTTAGCATTCTTTATCAATGAAATAGAAATCGTCGGTATCGTTGCTGATTACGGCAATGTTCCAAAAAAAATGGCCGTAGAAAATGCTTATTTTCTTACAAACGAAGTAAAAGGTAGAAATATCAAAATCTTTGGTGGATCAGAACGTCCAATTACTGGTGCTCCTCCTTCTTTTTTTACAGATGTACACGGGAAACAAGGGCTCGGGCCAATTATTCCAAAGATGAATGTAACTAACGAAGAAATGGAGAATTTTTTTGAAGTTATTCCTCTTATTGAACAGTATAAAGATGAATTAATTATTGTGAGCTTAGGAAGACTTACCTCCCTAGCAATTTTATTTATCGTATGTAAACAATTAATGGAGCAAGTTAAATCTTACTACGTAATGGGCGGTGCCTTTTTACATCCTGGTAATGTTACCCCTATTTCCGAAGCAAACTTTTATGGCGACCCTACTGCAGCTAATATAGTCCTTCAATCCGCAGCTAACATGTACATATACCCATTAAACGTCACCCAATATTCCATCATTACACCAGAAATGGCCGAATACATTGAAGCAAAAGGAAAAGCTCCACTTGTCAAACCGTTATTCGATCATTATTACTACGGATATTATAAAGACGCCCTACCACATTTAAAGGGTAGCCCCTTCCATGACACAATGCCAATACTTGCTTTACTTGATAACTCTATGTTTACCTATCACAGATCACCTATCGTTGTCATGACAGAATCTTATGCACAGGGGGCAAGCATTGGAGAATTTCGCTCTTTAGGAGAATCTAAACCATTTATTGATTGGCCGAGTCATCAAATAGCAATTGATTTTGATTATAATCGCTTCTTCAAACATTTCATGTCACTTATGACGGGTGAACAATTTTAGCATAAAAAAACAGACCGTGATTTCTCACGGTCTGCCGTTATTTTCTACAATTATCGTTTGATGTTGTAGAAAGATTTGATACCATCGTAAACAGCTATTTCGCCTAGTTCGTCTTCGATGCGTAATAATTGGTTGTACTTAGCAATACGGTCAGTACGGCTCATAGAACCAGTTTTGATTTGGCCAGCGTTAGTTGCAACTGCGATGTCAGCGATTGTAGCATCTTCAGTTTCACCAGAACGGTGAGATACAACTGCTGTGTAACCAGCACGTTTAGCCATTTCGATAGCTTCGAAAGTCTCAGTTAAAGTACCGATTTGGTTAACTTTAATTAAGATTGAGTTAGAGATACCTTTTTCGATACCTTCAGCAAGTTTTTGAGTGTTAGTTACGAATAAATCGTCACCAACTAATTGTACTTTATCACCGATACGCTCAGTTAATAATTTGTGACCATCCCAGTCGTTTTCGTCTAAACCATCTTCGATAGAGATGATTGGGAAGTCTTTGCAAAGCTCTTCATAGAAATCAACCATTTCTGCAGAAGTTAAGCCAGTACGGCCTTCGCCTGCAAGGTCATATTTACCAGTTTCTTTGTTGTAGAACTCAGAAGAAGCAACGTCCATTCCTAAGAATACGTTCTCGCCAGCTTTGTAACCAGCTTTTTCGATAGCTTCGATGATTACTTCTAGAGCTTCACGGTTAGAACCAAGGTTTGGAGCGAATCCACCTTCGTCACCTACTGCAGTGTTAAGACCTTTGTCATGTAATACAGCTTTAAGTGCATGGAATACTTCAGCACCCATACGGATTGATTCTTTGAATGTTGGAGCACCAACTGGTAAGATCATGAACTCTTGGAAATCAACGTTGTTATCAGCGTGAGAACCACCGTTGATGATGTTCATCATTGGAGTTGGTAATTGTTTTGCATTGAATCCACCAAGGTAACGGTATAATGGAAGACCTACGAAGTCAGCTGCTGCGTGAGCTACTGCCATAGATACACCAAGGATAGCGTTAGCGCCTAGTTTACCTTTGTTTGGAGTGCCATCTAATTCGATCATAGCACGGTCGATACCAGCTTGGTCAGTTACATCGAAACCAGCGATTTCTGGAGCGATAATTTCGTTAACGTTGTTTACTGCGTTAACAACACCTTTACCAAGGTAACGAGATTTGTCACCGTCACGTAATTCTACTGCTTCGTGCTCACCAGTAGATGCACCACTTGGTACGATAGCGCGTCCGAAAGCGCCGCTTTCTGTGTAAACTTCTACTTCTACAGTTGGGTTACCACGAGAGTCAAGGACTTCGCGAGCATAAACATCAATAATTGTTGACATAATAAATTCTCTCCTTTTTATATAAGCAAATTATTTAATAATTGTTTTACCTGTCATTTCTTTCGGTTGTTCCACATTTAAAAGTGTAAGCATTGTTGGAGCGATATCTCCTAAAATACCACCTTCACGAAGCTCTACATCATTTTTTGTAACGATGAAAGGAACCGGGTTAGTTGTATGAGCTGTCATAGGACCGCCATCAGCAGTTAACTCCTGATCAGCATTACCATGGTCAGCAGTAATAAGTGCTACACCATCTTTTGCAAGAATCGCTTCTACAACTTTTCCTAAACATTCGTCAGTTGCTTCTACTGCTTTAATTGTTGGTTCCATCATCCCAGAATGGCCAACCATATCACAGTTCGCAAAGTTAAGAATGATAACATCATGTTTATCATTTTCGATTTCATTTACTAAAGCGTCCGTTACTTCGTAAATGCTCATTTCAGGTTTCAAGTCATACGTTGCAACCTTTGGTGAGTTAATTAAGATACGCTCTTCTCCTGGGAATTCAGCCTCACGACCACCGCTAAAGAAGAATGTAACGTGCGGATACTTTTCAGTTTCCGCGATGCGAAGTTGCTTTAATCCCGCTTGCGCAACAACTTCACCTAAAGTGTTATCAAGGTTCATTGGCTTGAATGCCACGTAACCATCTACAGTTTCACTGAAGTGTGTCATACATACGAATTCTGGAATGTGAGGTACTTTTTCACCACGATCGAACTCACGGAAGTCTTCGTTTGTAAATACACGAGCAATTTGAATTGCACGGTCTGGACGGAAGTTATAGAAGATAACTGCATCATCATCATTGATTGTTGCAACTGGCGTGTTATCTTCGTTAACAATTACAGACGGCAATACGAATTCATCATAGATACCGTTCGCATAAGAGTCTTCTATGCACTCTTCTGCTGATTTATAAGTAGGGCCTTCACCATTCACCATAGCACTGTAACATTTTTCTACGCGATCCCAACGCTTGTCACGGTCCATGGAGTAATAACGACCAGAGATAGTCGCGAATTGTCCTACTCCTGTTTCTTTAATTACTTCATTTGTTGCATCGATATAACCTTTTGCTGTTTGTGGTCCAACATCGCGGCCATCTAAGAATGCATGGATATAAACTTTCTCCACGCCTTCTTTTGCTGCTAAGCGAAGAAGAGCAAACATATGGTTCATGTGACTGTGCACACCACCATCAGAAAGTAAACCGAATAAATGAAGAGCAGTACCTTTTTCTTTTACGCTTTTAATTGCATTTTGGAATGTTTCGTTCTGATCGAACTCACCTTCACGAATTGCAACGTTTACGCGTGTTAAGCTTTGATATACGATGCGGCCAGCACCAATATTTAAGTGACCAACCTCAGAGTTACCCATTTGACCTTCTGGAAGACCTACTTCCTCACCACAAGCTGTAAGCGTTGTATGAGGGAATTTGTTCCAGTAACCATCAAAATTAGGTTTCTTAGCTTGTGCTACAGCATTCCCGTGAGTTTCTTCACGAAGTCCGAAACCGTCAAGGATGATTAAAGCTGTTGGCTTTCTCATTTTACCGCCCCCAGAAGACCTAAGAACGAAGCAGGCTCTAAGCTAGCACCGCCAACTAAAGCGCCGTCGATGTCAGATTGTGCCATATACTCTTTAATGTTTTCTGGTTTTACGCTACCGCCGTATTGAATACGAACAGCTTCTGCAGCTTCTGGAGAAACAGCTTCTGCAACAACTTTACGGATGTGCGCACATACTTCGTTTGCATCTGCAGAAGAAGAAGATTTACCTGTACCGATAGCCCAGATTGGCTCATAAGCGATAACAGTTGCTTTAACTTGCTCTTCTGTTAAACCTGCAAGTGCTTTTGTCACTTGACCTGCTACTAGATCAAATGTTTTTCCGCTTTCGCGCTCTTCTAAAGTCTCACCACAACATACGATTGGTGTTAAACCATGTTCAAATGCTGCGATAGTCTTTTTGTTTACTGACTCATCTGTTTCAGCAAACATTTCACGACGCTCAGAGTGGCCAAGTACTACATAGCCAACTTTTAAGTCGCTAAGTGCTACTGGGCTAATTTCGCCAGTGAATGCACCATTTTTTTCGAAGTGCATGTTTTGTGCACCTACTTGTAAGTCAGTTCCTTCAGTTGCTGCTACAAGGCGCTCTAAGAATAGAGCTGGAGAGCAAACTACTGCATCAACAGCTGAAGCTGCTGGGATTTGACCTTTAACTTCCTCTACGAAGCTAACTGCTTCAGATAGAGTTTTATTCATTTTCCAGTTACCTGCGATAATTGGTTTACGCATGCTTTGCACCGTCCTTTTTCTTTGGCTGCTACTTATTTGTCGTTAAGACAAACTACACCTGGAAGCTCTTTACCTTCCATGAATTCTAATGACGCACCGCCGCCAGTAGAAATGTGGCTCATTTTATCAGCCATACCGAATTTTTCAACAGCTGCTGCAGAGTCACCACCGCCGATAACAGAGTATGTATCTTCTGCATCTGCTAATGCTTGTCCTACTGCTTTTGTACCTTCTGCGAATGGAGTCATTTCGAATACACCCATTGGTCCATTCCATACAACAAGCTTAGAGTTTTTAATTACATCTGCATAAATTTCACGTGTTTTAGGACCGATGTCCACGCCTTCCCATGTAGAAGGGATAGAGTCGATACCAACGATTTGAGTTGTTGCAGTTTCAGAGAATTCCTCAGTGATTACAACATCAACTGGCATGTAGAAGTTTACGCCTTTTTCTTTTGCAAGTTGCATAAATTCTTTAGCTAGTTCAATCTTGTCGTCTTCACATAGAGATAGACCAATTTCATGACCTAAAGCTTTAACAAATGTGTAAGCAAGTCCGCCACCGATGATTAAGTTATCTACTTTGTCTAATAGATGACGAATTACACCGATTTTATCTTTTACTTTCGCACCACCGATGATAGCTGTAAATGGACGTTCTGGGTTAGAAAGTGCTTTACCAAGTACATCTAACTCTTTTTCCATTAATAGACCAGATACTGCTGGTAGGTAGTCTGCGATACCCGCTGTAGAAGCGTGAGCACGGTGAGCTGCACCGAATGCATCGTTTACGAAGATATCAGCAAGAGCTGCAAATTCTTTCGCAAGTTCTGCATCGTTCTTTTCTTCGCCCGCATAGAAACGTACGTTTTCAAGAACTAATACGTCGCCTTCGTTCATTGCTGCAACCATTTCTTGTGCAACTGGTCCGAATGCTTCGTCCGCTTTTTTAACATCTTTACCAAGAAGCTCGCCTAAACGTGCTGCTACTGGAGTAAGACGTAATTCTTCTACTGCTTGACCTTTTGGACGGCCTAAGTGGCTTGCTAAAATAACTTTCGCACCTTGCTCTACTAAATATTGAATTGTAGGAAGAGCTGCACGGATACGAGTTTCATCTGTAATTTTGCCTTCTTTCATAGGTACGTTGAAATCAACGCGGCAAAATACACGCTTACCTTTTAAATCTACGTCACGAATTGATTTTTTGTTCATTGGATTTCCCTCCGACTACTAGTTAGGATTGACAAAACCCATTCAAAAGCTTAACACATTTGCTTTTAAAACGAAAGAAGAGAGAGAGGGAACAAACCCTCTCCCTCGTTTTGTCATTGATTGCTTATATAATTAAGAATTAAAGACCTTTAGAAGTCATGTAAGCTGCTAAGTCTACTACGCGGTTAGAGTAACCAGTTTCGTTATCGTACCAAGAAAGTACTTTAACCATGTTACCTTCCATTACCATTGTAGATAATGCATCGATTGTAGAAGAAGCTGTACATCCGTTATAGTCGATAGATACTAATGGCTCTTCGCTGTATCCAAGGATACCTTTTAATTCGCCTTCAGCTGCTGCTTTGAATGCTGCGTTTACATCTTCAACTGTTACTTCTTTGTCAAGTTCAACAACTAAGTCAACAAGAGAAACGTTAGCAGTTGGAACACGTACAGCGCCACCGTTTAATTTACCTTTAAGTTCTGGTAATACTAATGCTACAGCTTTAGCTGCACCAGTAGATGTTGGGATCATGTTTTCAGCTGCTGCACGAGCACGACGTAAATCTTTGTGTGGTAAGTCTAAGATTTGTTGGTCGTTAGTGTAAGAGTGAATTGTTGTCATCATTCCGCGTTTTACGCCGAATTTTTCGTTTAATACTTTAGCGAATGGAGCTAGACAGTTTGTAGTACAAGAAGCGTTAGATACTACGTTGTGGTTAGCTGCATCGTATTGTTCGTGGTTAACACCCATAACTACAGTGATATCTTCGTCAGAAGCTGGAGCTGAGATGATAACTTTCTTAACTGATCCACCTAAGTGTTTTTCAGCGTCTGATTTTTTAGTGAAACGGCCAGTAGATTCTACTACTACTTCTACTCCGTAGTCGCTCCATGGTAATTGAGCTGGGTCACGCTCAGCGATAACTTTAATTTCTTTACCGTTAACAACGATGCTGTTTTCGTTAGCAGATACTTCTGCATTTAAAGTTCCGTGAACTGTGTCATACTTTAAAAGGTGAGCTAATGTTTTAGCATCTGTTAAGTCGTTGATTGCTACTACTTCTACCTCAGAGTTGTTAAGAGCTGCGCGGAATACGTTACGTCCGATACGTCCAAATCCATTAATACCAATTTTAGTCATTTGAATTTCCTCCTTGGGGGATTATATTAAAGGGTAAAACCCTTTGTTAACTGTTTTGCTGCACCTTCATCTGTAATTAGAATTGAAGTGTGCCCTTGCTTTATTACAGCCTGTATTGCCTTTGCCTTTGAAGAACCTCCAGCGACTGCTACAACGTGAGATACATTTTGTAAATCCTCTAGTTGCATACCAACTGTTCTTACTTTATGAACAACATTTCCTTCTTCATTAAAGTAGTAACCGAAAGCTTCGCCAACTGCTTCGCTTGCTTGAATCTTTAACCAATCTGCTTCTGAAGTACTTCTGCGACGTGCCATTGTTAACGCATCACCTATTCCATGAATGACGATATTGGAAGATCGAATCAACTCAAGAACTTCTTTCACGGAAGGCTCTGTCACAATAGACGCATATGCTTCGCTACTAACATGGTCTGGAACATACAACAAGCGATAATTACTCATCGTATTTTGCGCCATCTTGGCACAAATGGTATTGGCTTCTAATTCAACACCTTCTCCAATTCCACCACGTGCTGGGACAAATAGCATATGTAAATCTTTGCAATCAAGTTGCATCATGTCCGCAGCAGCAGCTAGCGTAGTTCCTCCAGCCACAGCAACGATATTATTCGCTGTCAGACGGTCTTTTATACAAGTCACACAAGCACGGCCCATCTCCAGTTTGACCCAAGGTGATTCATCACTATCACCAGGGACAACGAAAACTTCATCCAAGTCTAATGTTTCCTTAAGTTGCTTTTCTAAAACCTTTAACCCGGAAATTTCTTTCATAAAGTCTTCCAAAGCAAGAACTAAAGCTGTTCCTTCTTCTGTCAAAGTCATTCCAGAAGAAGCGACGTGAACTAAGTTTTGTTCTTTCAAAACTTGAACTTCACTTCGCAATACTCGTTCTGTCATACCGAGGCTTGCTGATAAGTTTCTTCTTCCAATCGGCTGCATGAGCCTAATGTATTGAAGAATTTGCATTCTCGTTTGCATAACAGGTAGCAGATCAGGTAATAATTTTTTTGTGTTCTGAATCCATGAGCGCATATCTTTTCTCCTCACTACATTGGTTCATTTTTCCTTCATGGTCACTTTACGTCCCGTAGTGACATTTTGTGTCCCACATAGGTTAAAAAAATAATCCCTGCTACGTGTATTATTGTAACAGGAGATAGAAACTTATTCAACTCTTAACTGCATTCTTTATATAGTTTATTATGACACCTTTGTGAATGTTACCGTATTCTACTTGTTTTCCGTCCATTTCTACAACCGGAATCATTAAGTGATATTTTTCTAAAAGGTCATTATCTTCATATATATCTATTTCCTCGATTTGAAAAGAATATTCACATTGTACTTCCTGTAAAACTTGTTTCGCCTTCACGCAAAGGCCACAATCTTTTTTAGTATACAGTACAACTTTCATCTTCTTCACCTATCCGATCGTTTTTCGTAATGACGAAGCTGGGATATGCATTTGTTCTCTATACTTCGCCACTGTTCTTCGAGAAATAACAATTTCATGCTCTTCTTCTAATAATTTTGAAATCTTTTGATCTGAGAGTGGCTTTTTCTTATTCTCTGCTTCCACAAGCGTTTGAATAAACTGTTTCACTCGCTTCGTTGAAACTGCCTCATCCTCTGTCGTCGAAATTGCATTACTAAAGAACGATTTCATCTCAAATAAACCGTGTGGCGTTTGCACATACTTATTTCTTGTTGCACGACTAATCGTAGACTCATGTACACTTAGCTCTTCCGCCACCTCTTTTAAAGCGAGAGGCTTCAAATACGCTGGACCTTCCCAAAAGAAATCACGTTGTTTTTCCATAATAATCGTCATCACTTGCAGAAGTGTTTGTTTTCTCTGTTTCAAACTGCGCATAATCCATTGCACATGCTGATACTTTTCTGATACGTAAGATGCTACTTCACTTTCACTATTATTAAGAAGCGCACTATATTCAGAATGAATTTCAATTCTCGGCATATTTCTCTCATTCATTTGTAAAACGAGGCGATCGCCATCTTTTTTCACCGCCATATCAGGCACAATATAAAGTGGTTTATCTGAAGAAAACGCAAGACCTGGTTTTGGTTGTAATGACGTTATACAATTTACCGCACTCTGTAATTCCTCATTACTACATTTCAACACTTGAACGAGCTTTCGCCAATCTTTCTTCACAAAATAAGCGAAATGATCTTCTACAACCTCTTCTGCTAATCCATTCCGCCTTTGTAAGCGCTTCAATTGCAGAGTTAAACATTCCTGAATATTACGCGCCCCTACCCCTGCTGGTTCCAGTGATTGGACAAGCTCTACAGAGCGGTCGACTACATGAATATGCACAGAAAGGAGCTCTGCTAACTCTTCATTCGTTTCTTGTAAATATCCATTTCCATCCATGTTCATAATAATGAAAGAAGCTACTTTTCGCTCTTCTTCATCTATTTTATAATACTGTATTTGATTTAATAAATGTTGCTGAATCGTTGTAGAATCCACACTGTAGATCTCCATCTGATTCTCGACTTGTTTGCTGGTACTTTTACTGTTGTTAGAGCTCTTTTTCTTCTCCCTCTCAAAACCACCTAACTCAATAAGGGGATTCTCTAACGATTGCTCATACAAAAACTCCGATAATTCTTGTACATTATACTGGAGCATTGTAATCGCTTGCCTTAACTCTTGTGTCATTGCCAAACGTAAGCTTTGTTCTTGTAAAAGACTTGCCTTCAAACTAATCTCCCCCTTGTTTCTATTGTACAATAAGTTTGGTAAAAGGAGAATGCTATCACAGACACCCATTCCAAAATATTATTAATTTATATGTATTAATGAGATTTACAACTTACAACCTAAATTTGAATAATATTGAAAGAAAATAATAATATTCAAATTTAATACTAAGTACTAATAGTAAATATTAATACAAGATATTAAAATGAGCAACAAAAAAAGAGAAGATCCCATCTTCTCTTCCACTAATCAACTATTTTTCAAAAGCTGAAATAACTTCAAGCTCTTACCGCTTCGCAAAATACCTTTTGGATATACTTTCGCAGCAAATAAAGAAATCAGGTTAATACTACTTAACAAAACCAATATAGACGTTGCAATTTCCATACCACTCACAGACCCATTAATAATCCTAACTACCATACTAATTGGAGCTGTAAACGGAACATATGATGTCACCCTTGATACTAGCCCTTCAGGGTTATCAAGTACTACTAATAACTCCACCACTAAGCTTCCCATCAATATAAGAGTAATCGGCATCGTTGTTCCGGATAATTCTTCTGGCCTGCTTACCATAGAACCAAACACTGCGAAAAGTGCCGCATAAACGAAGTAACCGAGAACAAAATATAACAAGAAATATGCAGCATGCTCACCTGTAATCATATTTACATCAATATTCACTCCAAAAAACGAATCCGATACCTTAAAAATTCCAGATTTAATATATAGCGCCATACTAAGGAAGAAAATAAATAACTGTGTCAAACTAGCAAGACCGACTCCTAATATCTTCCCAAAGACCATGTGAACAGGCGACACCTTCGTTACCATCACTTCCATAACACGCGACGCCTTCTCTGACGCTACCGCTGTAGCAATCGCATTTCCATACGAAGTAATTGCTAAGTACATAATCGCTACTAATAAATACACCAGTAAGAATGAGCTTGTTTCTTCGTTATTTAAGTTTTGCTTTTTCGCTTGCACGTTCATCGTCAGTGATTTCACAGCCTCTTCTGATAACTGTTGTTTAACTACCGCACTTTGAAAATACTGATTTTGTACAAATACCTGCGCACTTTGAATCAACTTAGGATTATCCACCTTCATAAAGTAATCTAATACTGGTTCAGCACCCGCACCCTCTTTTAATATAAAGAGCGCTTCGACTTTCTTATCTAACAAATCTTGCTTATATTGATTTAATTTTGTTTTATCGCCTAAAGACCAATCCCATTCTGGAAGAGCTTTACTAAGATTAGATTGATCCAAAGTAACATTAGGTGCTTCGGAAATAAATACAACCTTTGCTTTTTCTTTCTCTCCAGAAAACTTTTGTACTAAAGTTGGAAAGGAGAATAAGAATATCCCTCCCCCTATTAATAACAATGTCATCCCAATAAATATTTTCGTCCTCACACGATCCCAATACGTTTGCCCTAAAACAATCCAGAAATTCCTCATTACTTATGCACCCGCCTTTTCAACAAAGATTTGATGTAAAGAAGGTTCTTTAATAGAAACATCTCGGATATATTGTTTAGTTTTAATGTCTTCAAGCAGTGAAAATGCATCCTCTCCATCATTAACTTTAATCATGAACGTACGATTAACTTTTTCAAAATTGAAATTTTTCTTCTTAAGAATAGGTTCAATATCCCCTTCCGTTTGCAACGTCATATATTTGTATTGATAACTTTTCTTAATATCTGACAAGGCACCCGATAATACAAGTTGACCGTTTTTCATAATACAAATTTCCTCACAGAACGTTTCTACACTGTCCATTTGATGACTACAAAAAATAATCGTTTTTCTTTGCGCAATTAACTCGAGCACAACATTTTTTAACATCTCTGCATTTACAGGATCCAATCCACTAAATGGTTCATCTAGTATGATGAATTCCGGATTATGCAATATCGCTGAAATCAATTGGATTTTTTGTTGATTTCCCTTTGACAATTCCTCTGTTTTCTTCTTTAAATGTGGTGTCATTTCTAATTTTTCTAGCCATTGTAACGCATGCCTTTTTGCAAGATTAGCTGGCATTCCTTCTAACTTGCCGAAATACACCAATTGCTCCACTACATTCATTTTCGGGTATAATCCACGCTCTTCTGGTAAATAGCCAATAGATAGGTCTTTCTTTGAAAAAGGGCGATTATTCCATAGAATTTGGCCGCTATCCGGTTTGATTAAATCTAAGATCATACGAATCGTTGTCGTCTTACCAGCACCATTTCGGCCCAGCATCCCTAAAATTCCACCTTCTTCTACACGTATATTTAAATCATTAACGGCTTTATATTCACCAAATGTTTTATTTAATCCTTGAATTTCAAATGCCATATATAACATCCCCTTTACTGTTTAATAAGGTAAATAACTGCCATTCCTAAAGCAATTCCGCCTACCATCAACAAAAACTTTTTCATCACTATTGCCTCCTTCATTTACTTGTTAAGTTGTATCTTTATCATAGACTTCTTTCTGATGCTATTGTCCGCAATCCGTACTGTATTTACCGTAAAAAAGGCGAACCACTCTTATGTGGTTCACCGCAATTTCAACAGATGACATTGATTGTATGAAAACTTCTTAAATGTTATTATAAAAATATTCAGAAATTAAACGATATACCTACAAAGAGAGGTGTCTAAACCGTTGCAGATACAACGTAATTTCGTTTTCATTTTATGTGTAACTATCCTGTATTTTTGTTTACAAGGCTATATCTTATATAAAATAAACCAACCATATAGTGGAGTTCTTATTTCTAAAACAGACTCAACTACATACATAATAGCAAAAATTAAATCCTCCGGTTGGGCTTTTCATACGGACTTAAAAGAAGGAGATATAATCTATTCGATAAATAAAGAAAAGCCTCATTTAGGAATACTTCCTGGATACCAAAACCAATCACTAAATGCATCTGAAATACAAATTAAAAAAGACGATATCACCCAAACTTATAAAGGAACACAACATTTTATTGATTCTCGTGACAAAATTATTTCTGTATACTTTCCCTTCCTACTCGCTTTTATTTGTTTAGGGTTATCTATTTTTCTTTATACAAAGAAGCCTTTGAACCGGGAAACATTCTTTTTGATCACGTTTCTATTCATGACTTCCTCAAGTCTTCTAATCGCAGTTGAATCTGGTAAAGGTGATTTTATCGCTCTCATTATTTTAAGTATTGTATTTCAAGGTACACCTATGTCTCTCATTTTATTGTTGAATGAATTATTCAAGAAAAAGCAACTATACGTTATTTCTATGAGATTTCTAAAAATCGATATTACAATCGGCATTATTTTACTATTACTCTCTATTTTAACGATGTGCATTCCATTTCCAATAGTTAATACCGATGGATTAGAACTAATTTACCTTTCAATAAATATTATCTTTTGTATATATTTTTTAATCCGTGCCTATATCAAATATCACAGTACAGTACATAAACCATTTTTAAAATTAATGCTCACGATTCATTCCATTGCCTTCTTTCCGTTCGTTACACTCTATGCTCTTCCAGATGCAATATTCAAAACACCTATTCTCTCAGCAGATATTGGCGCTATGTTCCTAATCGCTCTTCCAATCGGTTATTTTTATTTAGTAGCGACGAAGCAGATTTTTGATATAGAGTTTGTATTTGATCGTTTACGGTATTACGCATTTCTGTCACTAATTCCAACTCTATTAATTGCAATCATTACGAGCTGGAGCATTTATTACAAAGACAATTTTCTCTCTCGACTGCTGCAAAGTTTTATTATTATTTTTCCGTTAAACATTCTATTTCTCATATTAAAAGAAAGATTAGATTTTACATTCCGTAATCACCTCTTTCGGACTAAAACAAACTTATACGTAAACATTGAACAGTTTACCGCACAGCTATCATCTATTATGAAAACAGAAGAGTTAGAGAAAAAATTCACTAATGAAATCGTTTCGATGTTGAAACCTTCTTTTATTCAATTTGTTCAATATGATATGAAAGACAACACATATACACTCTGTAACGGATATCGACAAACGAAAGATTTCACACTTTCTAAAAAGAAAAAATGGAGTATGGCAGCATTACTAATTAATGATTTATTAGAGGATGATGGATGCATTGGCATTTACTTATACTCTACTAAACATATAAAACACTACATCTGGATTGGAAGAAAAGTGAATAATATTAAATCATGGTTCATCACTGTCACGACATACGTCCGTCTTATTTACGAAAACTTGTATACCATTAATGAAATTATTCATTCTCTAGAGCAGGAGAGTTTAGAATCCAAAACAAATTCTGCAAGCTTATCACGCCTACTCTTTCAAATTTCTGAACAAGAAAGGCGCCGACTCGCTTCAGATTTACACGACTCTGCATTACAAGATCAAATCGTATGGTACCGCAAACTAGACTCTTTACTAAAAAACAAATCCGTTCCACTAGAATTAAAAAATGAACTAAAAAAAATCCACTTCGGTATGCACGATGTAATACAACAAATTCGCGACACATGTAATGAATTGCGTCCATCACTTTTATCAGATGCTGGTTTAATTGGTGCATTAAGAGAATTGCTAGCCCAAACACAATTACGTGTGCAGTTTCATATTCAATTTGATCATGAATCAATTCAAGAACATCATTACGATTTTGACAAAATTTTATCTTTATATCGTATCATTCAAGAACTACTAACAAACGCAGATAAACATTCCGAGGCAACCATCGTATCGATTTTTTTATGGGAAGAGAATAACTGCATTTTCCTAGACTACCGAGACAACGGCAAAGGTTTTGATATAGACACTCCCCACTCTCCTAAGCAGCATATGGGGATTTCCGGTATAAAAGGAAGGCTTCAATCAATTGGTGGAGAAATACATATAGTATCCGAAGCTAAAAAAGGACTTCAAGTAAACATTACAGTTCCGAGGTGGTAAATAATGATTCGAGTATTAATCGTAGATGATCATCAAATTGTAGGCGAAGGAACAAAGAGCATGATTGAATTAGAAGAAGATATGCAAGCAGAATATATTTTAAATGAACAGGAAGCACTTATAAAAAGTGACGCTACACCTTTTGACATATATCTCTTGGATATGAATATGCCCAATTGTAGTGGTATTGAACTCGCCCAGAAAATATTACATATTCAAACAGATGCAAAAATCATTTTATACACAGGTTTTGAATACGTATCCCAATTTAATTTATTAATAAACTCTGGTATCAGCGGAATTATTAGTAAATCAGCTTCTCAGCAAGAGCTATTAATGGCAATTCGTGCAGCTGTAAATGGATATACTTTACTTCCTATTTCTTTATTACGTCAACTACATACAGACGATATAACGACTCAACAACTTGAAAATAAAACCGCTCTTCTTACACAAAAAGAATTAGAAATCTTAGAATCCGTCTCTAAAGGAAGTAGCAATAAACAAATTGCTGATGAACTGTACATGAGTTCAAGAGCTGTAGAATACAACCTAACAAAAATCTTCAAAAAATTAAAAGTAGGATCACGCTCCGAAGCTTTAACAGAAGCAATGAGACAAGGCATTTTGAAAGTACACATATAAAATGAAACTTCCATCAGTTTGTTTTGTTTAACCCTCAAATAATGAGATAAATAAAAAAGTCCTAACCTACAAAACGTAAGTTAGGACTTTTTAACGCGCCCAGAGGGATTCGAACCCCCGGCAGACGTGGTACCGGAAACCACCGCTCTATCCGACTGAGCTATGGGCGCATGATTATAGAAAACACTTCATTTTCTCTTCATAATAATAGCAATAAAAACCATTTAAATCAATAAAAACTCTTTGATAGCACATTATATATACGCTTTTTGTCTGCATAAAAAAGCCCCCTAATTTCTACATTTAGGAGGCACTTCTTACCCATTTTATTTATCTAGTTTCTCTTTAATCTCTTTTGGAATTTCATTCGGCTGTACTTCTTGGTATGTTTCAATATATTCACCTTTTGTTTTAACCTTTACATACGCTCCTTCTCGAAGCCCACGAGGTGCATAAAACTTAACGTCTCTTCCTTCACCCGAAGCGTAATAACCAGTAAGTTTATAGTCTCCAGCTACCTCTCCAACTGTAGATAATCGGCCAGATTCTTTCGCTTTTACATATACAAATTCTTCTTTCACAAGCGGATTATATCTATCAGTCACCTCATTATGAGAAAAGCTTGCCACACCAATAACTAATATAAAAAGTCCAATTAAACCTAATAATAATTTCTTCATTTTTCTCTCCTTAAAATATCCTTTTAACTTACTTTACTTTCTTTATTCTAGGAGAAAGAGGGTTTTTCCACTATCGCTTTTCCTTACATATTCATTACAAAATTGTAATCCACACATGTAATACCCCTAAATTTTCCAATCATAAATTCACCCCAACTCACAAATTATAATCTTTGAATTGATATTCCAAAGGGGGCTTCATTCAATGACTGTAATTACGAAACTAAAGCAAACTGTTTCTGGATTAAAAAGTGCACAAGCTAGCTTAGAGGGATTCGCTCTTGATACGGATAACCAACAAGCTAAGCAACTTTTCCAAACAGCTGCGCAGCAAACACAAACGATTATCGATTCTTTAAACCCACGCGTTGAAGAAGTCCAACAAGAAGAACCACAATACTCACAGCAATAACGAATCAGACTTGCTGTGAAATAGAAAAAGGATGATATGCAGTCATCCTTTTTCTATCACATTACATATTGCAATAGAAATGGAATGATAATTATGCGAAAACTCGGCCTCATAACCGCATTATTTGCACTTCTATTTAGCTCTTTTACCGGATGTGATAATAGTCCTTTAGATAAAAAAGTGAAAGAAGAAGCAAAACGAACGGAGAAAGAAAAAGGTCCAAAGTTAACAAAGACGAGTACGGAATCCTTTAATCAATCTATATCACAAGGAGCGAAGAAAAGAGCTCTCGCTATGGATGAAATTACAAAAAGCACAGCAGTAAACTCAAATTTAGATCTCTACATAGCAGTTACACCGGAGCATCACGAAAGATTTGGATTAAAACCTCTACGTAAGAAGCTTCAAAAGCAGCTAAGTGATGAGCACCCTACTTTCGATGTTCGTGTAAGTACCGATAAAAAAATCTTTATGTTACTCGAAAAGCTCGAAAGAAAGATTAAGGACAAAAAAGTATCTAAAGATGAGATTAATAAGCAATTAAAATTCATTGGTAAAAAAATGGAGTCTAACACTTAACGCTTTTTAAAAGAAAAGGAAGGATTGCAATGTCTAGTAAAGATAAAAACTTAACCCCTGTACAACAGGAGTATAAAAAATTCGAGCAAGAACGCGAACCGAAACGACCTGTCTTAAAAAATTGTATAAAAGCCTTTTTCGTCGGTGGTTTTATTTGCTTCATAGGACAACTAATCTCTACTTTTTATATTACGTATTTCGATTTCACTGAACGTTCGGCAGGAAATCCAACCGTCGCAACTCTTATTTTCATTTCTATGTTACTAACTGGTTTCGGTATATATGATCGTTTTGGGCAGTTTGCTGGTGCTGGTACAGCTGTACCTGTTACTGGATTTGGTAACTCTGTTATTGCAGCATGTATCGAACACCGAACGGAAGGATTCGTCCTTGGTGTTGGCGGCAATATGTTTAAACTAGCGGGTTCTGTTATTTTATTTGGTGTATTTTCAGCTTTCGTCATCGCACTTATTAAAACGATTCTCGTTCAATGGGGAGGTCTATAAATGTTACAAGGACACCGAACGTGGGTATTTGAAAACAAACCAGTCATTATCTCAACAGGGGTTGTCGGTGGACCATTTGAAGCAAAGGGGAACATCCCAGAAGACTTCGATATCCTTCATGAAGATTTATGGCTCGGACAAGATTCCTATGAAAAAGCACATAAAATTTTATTCGAAGAAGCTTGTAGTCGCGCTACTGAAAAAGCGAAACTTCGTAAAGATGATATTCAATTTGTACTCGCAGGAGATTTAATTAATCAAATTACTCCAACAAGCTTTGCTTGCCGGACACTTGGCACTCCTTATCTCGGATTATTCGGGGCTTGTTCTACTTCTATGGAAGGTTTAGCACTTGGGGCAAGTATCGTAAATGCAAAAGGCGCAAAATATTTATTAACTGGTGCATCCAGTCATAATACAGCTGTAGAAAAACAATTCCGCTATCCTACCGAATACGGTGGACAAAAGCCGCCTACTGCACAGTGGACAGTAACCGGAGCAGGAGCCGCCATTTTAAGCGATACCGGACACGGCCCTAGGGTAACATCTGCCACAATTGGACGAGTTATTGATATGGGATTAACAGATCCTTTTAATATGGGAGGCGCAATGGCTCCAGCTGCAGTCGATACAATCGAAGCCCATTTACGCGAACGACAAATCGATGCCTCTTACTATGACCTAATCGTGACCGGTGATCTTGGTCATGTCGGTCGCGAAATTGCTTACGATTTACTACATAAGCATGGAACAAAAGTAACGAGCGAACAGTTTCAAGATTGCGGAATTATCATTTATAGAGAAGGACAACCTGTCATAGCCGGCGCTAGCGGGCCTGGATGTTCTGCAACCGTCGTGTACGGTCATTTATTAAATCGAATGAAAAGAGGAGAGTTCAAAAAAATACTTGTCGTTGCGACAGGCGCTTTACTATCTCCACTTACATTCCAACAAGAAGAAACGATTCCGTGTATCGCTCACGCCGTTTCGATTGAATTTGGAGGTGCAACGCAATGATTTTTTTCTGGGCTTTCGTCATTGGTGGACTCATATGTGTAATCGGACAACTTATGTTTGATGTCGGCAAGCTAACACCAGCTCATACAATGGCAACACTCGTTGTTGCCGGAGCTATATTAGATGGATTCAATTTGTATGAACCATTAATTGATTTCGCTGGAGCTGGTGCAACTGTACCTATTACAAGCTTCGGTAACGCCCTCGTTCATGGTGCGATGGAAGAAGCTGCAAAACATGGTATCGTTGGCGTCATTACCGGCATGTTTAAAGTAACGAGCGCCGGCGTATCCGCAGCTATTATTTTTGGTTTCATAGGAGCATTGTTATTTAAACCGAAAGGATAAGGAGTGTTTGTATGACTGTTATCGCTAGCGTAAAAACTTGCCTTGCTAGTGTAAGAGGAGCTCAAGCAAGTTTAAGCTCGCTTTCATTAAATTCACAAGACGACGAATCCAAACGTGTATTTCATGAATGTATGTTAGAAATGGATAGCGTCATCGCTGATTTACAGAATAGAGTTTCAGTATTAGAACGTGAAGAACCTCAATATAAAGGGTTTTAAGTAGACTGGAGGAAATGACTATGTCTCACCTGCCGGAATGGACACTTGTCATTCTTCGCTCTGTATTCATATTAATTATTTTATTTGCTATTACGAAATGGTTAGGGAAAAGACAAATCTCTCAGCTCTCCTTTTTTGAATACATTGCCGGAATGACAATCGGTGACATCGCTGCCCAAGTATCTACAGGGCTCGATTCGAAATTTTTCCACGGCGTCTTTGCGATACTCATTTTCGCTGCGGTACCTTTTTTCACAGGAATCCTCTCCTTAAAGAACAAAACAGCTCGGGATTTTTTTGAAGGGAAATCTACCGTATTAATAAAAGATGGAAAGATACTCGAAGATAACTTAAAGAAAGAAAAATATACGAGTGACGAATTACTTGAACTACTCCGAGGAAAAAGTGCGTTCAGCGTAGCGGAAGTCGAATTTGCTGTCTTAGAACCGAGCGGAGAATTAAATGTACTATTAAAGAAAGATTCTCAGCCACTTACAGCAAAAGACATCGGTTTAAAAGTACCAAACGAAAAAGAACCGCAAACTGTTATTATGGATGGAAATGTACTAGATGAACCTCTATCCTCCAGTGGACATAACCGCGCTTGGTTACATGCTGAACTAGAAAAACTCGGTGTTGTTATTGAAAATGTCTTTCTCGGTCAAGTCGATTCATACGGACAACTCACTATCGACATTTACAATGACAAACTTCAAATGCCTTCTCCTCAAAACAAACCTTTATTATTAGCATCTTTAAAAAAATGTCATGCTGATCTTGAACTATTTTCCCTAGAAACAAAGTCGAAATCAGCAAGTGAAATGTATAGTAAAAACGCGAAACAAATCGAAAAAATTTTAAATAAAGTAACCTATCTTTTAAAAGACTAATTATCGAAAGAACGCTTCAGTTAAAAGGCGTTCTTTTCTGTTTTTCTCCAGTTTTCATAACGTTTAAATTTACGTAATTCGGTTATGATGTTGAAGATACATAAGCAGGGAATTTCGAAAACATAGCGAATATTTCATGGTACAACTACATATTTTTTTGATTTAAAGTGGTTTCGTTTGACCTTTATTGACCATAATTGTATTATAAGACTAAGAAAGCTTTAGAAGGAGGAAATAACAGATGAATTTAATTCCTACAGTAATTGAACAAACAAATCGTGGAGAACGCGCTTACGATATTTACTCTCGACTATTAAAGGACCGCATCATTATGCTTGGTAGTGCAATTGATGACAACGTAGCTAACTCAATCGTTTCCCAGCTTTTATTCTTGGAATCTCAAGATCCAGAAAAAGATATTCACATCTACATCAACAGCCCTGGTGGTTCTATCACAGCGGGTATGGCAATCTATGATACAATGCAGTTTATTAAACCACAAGTATCAACAATCTGTATCGGTATGGCTGCATCTATGGGTGCATTCTTACTTGCAGCAGGTGAAAAAGGAAAACGTTATGCACTTCCAAACAGTGAAGTAATGATTCACCAACCACTTGGTGGAGCACAAGGTCAAGCGACTGAAATCGAAATCGCTGCAAAACGTATCCTATTCTTACGTGAAAAGCTAAACCAAATTCTTGCTGACCGCACTGGTCAACCACTTGAAGTACTACAACGCGATACAGATCGCGACAACTTCATGACAGCAGAAAAAGCTTTAGAATACGGTTTAATCGATAAGATCTTTACAAATCGTTAATAAATTAAAAGCGAAAGCGGCTCGTTCAGAATGGGAGGAGGATGGAGCTTCTGACAAAGAGGTGCTTTTTACCTCGACGGAAGAAGCGAAGCCACCGACCATTCTAGCCGCTGGAGCTGGATATAACTAAAAGCGGAAGCACCCTATAATTGGGCGCTTCTTTTATATATTGTTCCCCGCTCACATACCCCATCCAGTATCCCTCTAAATATATCAACGATTTTTCAATTATATCGAACAAAACTCAAATTATATCAACGATTTTTTTAATATATCAACGGTTCGACACAACATATCGATTTACCGACAATCTCCGATAAGGACAAATCAGCTAAATACCCCTCCCCGCTAATCCGCACAAACAACAAAACAAAAAAACTATCGCATATACGCGATAGCTCTTTATTGTACATATGCAGCTAATGCTTCTAAAGCCTCTTCTGCATCTGAACCTTCTGTTGTAATTGTTATCATGCTTCCAGTTCCAATTGCTAAGCTCATAATCCCCATTATGCTCTTTGCATTTACTGTCTTTCCATCTTTCTCAATAAAGATATCTGCATGAAAGCGATTTGCCTCTTGTACAAACAACGCAGCCGGACGTGCTTGTAAACCGTTTTTTAATGAAACCTGAACTCGTTTTTGAACCACAGCTCCATTTCCCCTTTAACCTCTTATTTTTTTGCTACCGTTTCCCCCGCGCGTAATTTCTCTGCAATTTCATCGATTTTACGCAAACGATGATTAATACCCGATTTACTAATTTTCCCCCCGGATACCATCTCACCTAACTCTTTCAATGTTACATCTTGATAATCTCTTCGTAGTTGCGCAATCTCTTGTAGTTTATCTGGCAATATATCAAGACCAACCGTCTCATCAATATAGCGGATATTTTCAATCTGCCTTAGCGCTGCACCAATTGTTTTATTTAAATTAGCTGTTTCGCAGTTCACTAAACGATTTACGGAATTACGCATATCACGTACGATTCGAATATCTTCAAACCTTAAAAGCGCATTATGAGCACCAATAATATTTAAAAATTCCGTAATTTTCTCCGCTTCTTTCAAATACGTAATGTACCCTTTTCTTCTTTCCAACGTCTTACTATTTAAATCAAATCCGTTCATCAGTTCACATATAGCATCATTATGTTCCTTATATAACGAAAAGATCTCTAAATGATAAGATGATGTTTCTGGGTTATTTACTGAACCACCTGCTAAAAATGCACCGCGTAAATACGATCGTTTACAACATTTTTTCTCAATCAATTCCTGTGATATATTTCGAATAAATGAAAAATCAGCTCGAACAATATGAAGATCTGCTAGTATTTCACGAGATTTTTCAACAAGTCGTACAATATACACATTATTTTTCTTCAATCGCATTTTTTTACGAACAAGTAATTCTACCGTCACATCATATCCTTTTTTCAAAAGCGTATAAATCCTTCTTGCAATTGCCGCATTTTCTGTTTGAATATCGATAGATAGACGACGGTTTGAAAAAGAAAGCGATCCGTTCATTCGAAGTAACGCCGATAATTCTGCTTTCTCACAGCATTCTTTCACTTCAAGATTCGTCAACTCTTTCTTTGTTTCTGATGCAAATGACACAGTCAACACCTCCTTATACGATTATTATGGAACAAAATTCTTGTCCTATATGAATGAGGAGCGCTACCTCAAACGAGGCAACGCATATTTATAACAATGAATATAAAATCGAAGCTAACTTTAACGTATCATGCCTTACAACACGATCATCATACTTCGCTAATCCCTCTTGAATAACATCAATATTATTTTCAGCAAAACGTTCTTCATCCACTACAACTGGTGTAGACATTTCTTCCTCATATAACTTACGTAATTCACAAGGAATCTCACGGTTATTTACAATTGCAGTATTGATAAATGGTTGCCCTAAATGATCGTGTAACGCCTGCACATGATCAAAAGCAGTATATCCCATCGTTTCACCCGCTTGTGTCATAACGTTACATACATATACCTTCTTCGCCTTTGCAGCAAGAACAGCGTCCCCAATTTTGTTAACAACTAAATTGGGTAATATACTCGTATACAAACTTCCTGGGCCGAAAACAAGTAAATCAGCTCGTTTAATCTCAGCCAACGTTTCATGCAATGGCTCTACATCTTCTGGAGTTAAAAAGACACGATTAATCTTCTTTCCGTAATAAGGAATCTTTGATTCACCTGTGACAATTTCTCCATCTTCAAGTTCCGCATGAAGTACCGCACTTTGATTCGCTGCTGGTAATACACGTCCTCTGACATTTAATACTTTACTTGTTTCCGTAATTGCATGGAAAAAGTCTCCCGTAATCGAGGTCATACCTGCCAACAATAGATTTCCTAACGCATGACCTTTCAGTCCGTCTCCTGTTGTGAAACGGTGCTGAAATAAAGCTTCCACCAGTGGCTCTACATCCGATAACGCAACAAGTACGTTACGGATGTCACCTGGAGGTGGAATTTCTAGCTCATCACGTAATCTACCCGAACTGCCACCATCATCAGCGATTGTAACAACTGCTGTAATATCAACAGGATATTGCTTTAATCCTCTTAATAAAACAGAAAGTCCAGTCCCGCCTCCCATGATGACAATTTTAGGCTTTCTCTCTTTTTTCATCCCTTAATGGCCCTTTCTCTTCTCCACATCACGATGAGATACATGAACACTATACTCTGGTTTCAAATGTTTCCCAAGGTATTCTGTAAGCGTAACAGAACGATGCTGTCCACCTGTACATCCAATTGCAATTACAAGTTGACTTTTGCCTTCTCTTTTATAATGAGGCAGCATGAAAGTAATCAGATCCGTCAACTTCTCTAAAAACTTATGTGTCTCATTAAATTTCAGTACATAAGAAGAAACTTCTTCATCTAGTCCTGTTAATGGCTTCATATGTGGAATGTAATATGGATTTGGTAAAAAACGAACATCAAATACTAAATCTGCATCAATTGGAATACCGTACTTAAATCCAAATGACATAACATTTACACGAAATGCTTGCTCAGTTTCTGTTGAGAACAAGTGAACAATTTTTTCACGTAATTCTTTCGGTTTTAAATCCGATGTATCAAGCACAATATTCGCTCGTGCCTTCATATCTGTTAATAAATTGCGCTCTGCTTCGATTCCCTTTAACGGCAAACCCGTTGGTGCAAGTGGATGCGAACGTCTCGTTTCTTTATAACGAGTTACAAGCGTACTATCTTTCGCATCTAAAAATAAAATATGAGGAATAATCCATGTACGTTCTGATAAATCATCAAGTGCTCCCCATAAATGTTCGAAAAACTCGCGGCCACGTAAATCAATACCAAGTGCCACTTTATTCATTTTCCCTTTTGAATCCGCCATAAGCTCAATAAACTTTGGCAATAACATCGGTGGTAAATTATCCACACAAAAATATCCTAAATCTTCAAAACTTTGTAAAGCTACTGTTTTTCCAGCTCCAGACATCCCTGTAATAATTACCATTTTTATATCATTATTCTCTGTCATCGTATCCTCTCCTTGACGGTTTAACTCGGATCTAATCGATATGAAAGCAACTCAAAATCTGGGGTATATACAAATGTACCGTAGATTATGCCATTTCCTTTAATTAAATAATCAATAATGTGATAATCTCCTGGCGCCATTGCTAAATCATCAATTTTATCAAATGTATGCCAACCAATGATGCCTTCTTCGCTCTCTAGTTTGTTTTCTCCTGCAAAATCTGTCGCTAAAAAGGAGAACATCATCCATTCAGAAACAACTTTATCACCTTCTTGGATGACAAAGGTGAAGACCCCCTTTAACGCTGGGTTTTTCAAATAAATACCTGTTTCTTCGCGATATTCGCGAACAACGGAATCTCTTACAGTCTCACCACGCTCCATTTTCCCGCCTGGTGCAACCCACCAATTTCGGCGAGGTTTTTGGAGTAAGAGTACTTCATTATCTCTAATTAACACACAGTTTGTCACTCTTTGCATGTTTCTTCACCTCAGCTACTTGCAGTAAAATTCCTCACTGCATACTTCTTTCATTATACTATCAAAAACAGTTTGCTACAACGAAGGAGCCAGTCCTCTTTCGCTAAGCATATGCTACTCAGCAATTTTAAAAAAGCTTTCCATAACAAGCAATGTAAATGCTTAGACTTTTAATGAATAGCATGAAAAATCCCCTTAACGATTTTTATCGCCAAGGGGATTAAAGCCCTTATTTCTTACCGAAATAAGTAACAATTGCAAATCCTAAAATAAAGGTAATAATTGAACTTATAATTGAAAATCCGCCGGTCGGAATCCCAGGGAATACAATTACAATCGAACCGATTACAAGTCCAATAATTGCCGCAAATGTCATACTTTTATAACGATCTAATAAAAAACTAATGCCTTTACTACTTACAACGAACCCTACCATAACACCAGCACCGATAACCACGATTAAAGGTAAGTTAAGTGTAGTTAAAGCGTTAATTGCTGTTGGATACACACCAATAATTAATAAAATAAACGATCCACTAATCCCAGGAAGTAGCATAGCCATACTAGCCATCCATCCTGCGAAAAATAAACCAATTGCATTTAAAATTGTTAACGTCGTAATTGGATCTGCTGCCTTATCTGGTTTAAAGAAAGCTGTAATCGCAACAAGAATTGCTGCAACTATTAATAAAACGATGTGCTTACCTTTAAACGACGACTTTGCATCAGCTTCCCTCATTAACATCGGTAATATACTAATAATTAAACCGAGGAAGAAAAATTGAGTCGGCTCATAATGATTTGCAAGTAAATATTTAATGACGTGACTTAACGTTAAAAATGCCGCTGCCACACCAGCTGCAAGGGGAATTAAAAATCCTAAATGTTTTTTCCATTCACGACTAAAGAATCCACTAATTGCCGCAAGCAATTGTTCATAAATCCCTAACACAACAGCGATTGTACCGCCGCTCACACCAGGAATTAAATCACTAACGCCCATACAAAATCCACGATATATATTACGCCATTCCATACTGAATAAATTCCTCATTTCTTATAGTGATTTTTTCCGTAAAGTCCAGTATATCAATAAGAAAGCTTATAATCCTTATATTTTTTGACGAAATTTTGACATTTTCACACAAAAAAAGAAGAAAGCTCCTGTCGGTAGCTTTCTTCTCGCAAGGTATATTATCCCTTATTTTTCTGATACAGTTTTTAATTCCTCTAATAATTCTTCTACGTAATGTTGTGCGCTTTGTGCTGCGATACTACCGTCACCTGTTGCAGTTACAATTTGACGAAGCATTTTTTCACGAACATCACCAGCTGCGAAAATACCAGGAATTTTCGTTTCCATACGTTCGTTCGTTTCAAGGTAACCATTTTCATTTGTAATACCTAATTCAACAAATGGTTTTGATAATGGTAACATACCGATGTATACGAATACGCCGTCAGTTTTGACTTCTTTCTCTTCTCCACTGTTTACGTCTACAAGTGTTACACTTCCTACTTTACCACTTGCTTCGTTAATTTCTTTTATAGTGTGGTTCCAAATGAAATCTACTTTTTCGTTTTGGAAAGCACGATCTTGTAAAATTTTCTGTGCACGAAGCGTGTCACGACGGTGAACGATCGTTACTTTTGATGCGAAGCGTGTTAAGAACACACCCTCTTCAACAGCAGAATCTCCGCCGCCAATTACGATAAGTTCTTTTCCTTTAAAGAATGCCCCGTCACATACTGCACAATATGATACACCGCGGCCGCCAAGTTCTGTTTCACCCGGTACACCAATTTTTTTATACTCTGCACCGCTTGCAACGATAATTGCACGTGCTTTATATTCTTTTTTACCAGCAATAATTGTTTTGTATTCTTTACCATCGATGACTTCTTTCACATCACCGTATGCATATTCAGCACCAAATTTCTTCGCATGCTCGAACATTTTATTTGATAAGTCTGGTCCTAAAATAGACTCATAACCTGGGTAGTTTTCTACATCTTCTGTGTTTGCCATTTGGCCACCTGGAATACCACGCTCAAGCATTAATGTGCTTAAATTTGCACGAGATGTATATACTGCAGCTGTCATACCAGCTGGTCCTGCACCAATAATAACGACATCATAAATTTTTTCTTCTGACACACTATTCACTCCTATCCATTCCTACACAATTAAGTTACCCTCATTATACTGTTAGCATCATTTTTTTCCCAATGATTTGCTTATCTTATGTGTGCGTACGCTTAACAGCTTGCACATACTTTCGGACAGTCGCTACAGATACATTATATACATCTCCAAGCTCCGACTGTGTCATTTTATTTCCTTGTTCGCCGCGTACAATGTATTCAATCGCAGCTGACCAGCCGTACACATTTGTAAATATGTCTCCAGATGTATATAAACGTATGAACGTACAAAACCAAAAGTGTAAACACTCTTCAATTAATTCATCATCTTTTTTCGTATAATTGTATAATGCATCCGCGATTCGTACGCACTGCTCAAATTGTTGTAAATCAGCTGGAATACTCTTATGACTATTAAGTAAAAAGAAGTACTTTGCAAGTTGCGATACGATGGGAACACCGTTCTTCGCTTGCGTTATATCAAAGAAGAATCCAACCTTCTCCGGCGTTGACAATTCATTCATTAAATATAAAGCTAGCATTTGTTCTTCTAACGTCGCACTTTGCTGAAATGATTTTCGTAATTCTTCAAATAACACGTTTTGTCCTTCATCTGCTAAATTCAGCGCATTCCACGGTTCTTTTCCCTTTTTATCAGGATGCAATTCCACGACATGTTGCCACATTTTTTCAGCTAGTTGCTGATCTTTCACCATATAAGCAGAATATGCAAACCAATAATAAAAACTAACGTCTCCTTCGTATCCTTGACGCTTTAATAGTTTGAACCATTTATATGCATGCTCGAAATAACCAATTGTTGCAAGTGTAGTTCCCAATTTCAAACGATGTTCAAATGAAATCGGATATACTGAAACTAGCTGTCCCGCTAACGCTTCTACTTGTTTATGCTCTCCAATTGAATATAGAAAAATAAGCGTATTACAAAGCGCATGTATATTACCAGGATTTTTCTCTAAAATCATTTCTGTTAACTTCAGTGCTTTGTCTACATTACCCGATTGAAAATGTGCAATGGCTAAATTATTATGACCTGACCAAAATTCCGGATAATCTTTCGTAACAATTTCTAATGTAGCAATTGCTTCTTCCAATTGTCCATTACGAATATAGCGATTCGCTTCTTCCTGCATAACAATTAAATCATCTTCATCTTCAATCTCTTCCGCACCCATTGCTTCTTCTTCCATAATCTCAAGAAGTTCTAATGTATCTTCTACGAATTCCTTCTCTTTTGCAACTTCTAAATAACGATCCGCATATTTCTTCGCCTGTTGAAATAACCCCATATATGCATAATTATTTGCAATAAAATAATAGCACTGTTCAAGTTCTGGATTAGATCTAACTAACTTTAAGAAGATTTGATTCGACTCTTGATATTCACCAGCCTCAGATAATACTGTTGCTAATTGACATAAAATAAACGGCTCCTTCTCACTTTGTGCCGCTCTTCGAAAATATTTAATTGCATCTTGCAATTTTTGCCCTTTGTAAGCTCTCATCCCTTTTTTATAAAAGAATTCCGCTAATTGATTAAAAGAGATAACTTGTCCGTTCTCCTTATATATCCTTTGATTTTTCCCCATATATCCTCCAGTTTTTTGTTTTCTTCGTTCACACATTCTTCTATCTATAAGTATAAACGATTCCGTAAAAAACAAAACAGTATATTATACTCAATTATTTCCTTTTTATTCATAAAAAAAGAGGAGAAATGTTACATTTTCACCATGAACCTTCTCTTGCGATCATTTGCTCTTTCGTATAAATAATACGCATTGGATTTCCACCTACGAAAGCACCGCTCGGTACATCTCTATGAACAAGTGTGCCAGCTGAGACAGTCGCACCGTCTCCAATTTTCACACCTGGTAATATTGTTACATTCGCTCCAATCATCACTTCATTTCCAATGACGATTTCCCCAAGTCGATATTCACGAATTAAATATTCATGTGCTAAAAGCGTTGTGTTATAGCCAATAATCGAATTCTCTCCCACAGTTATCTTTTCCGGGAACATAATATCCGGCATTACCATAAGCGCAAATGATGTTTTCTTTCCTACTTTCATCCGTAAAAAAGTGCGGTACAACCAATTCTTCACAGATAAAAATGGCGTGTAACGCGCAATTTGGATAATAATAAAGTTTTTCATTACCTTCCAAAAAGAAACTGTTTTATACACATTCCATAATGAATTTTCTCCTGAAACAGGATAGCGCGTTGTCCGTCGCACTTAGCTCGCTCCTCTACTAACTTACTTGGACCTTTATGAACGGTTCATATTAGACAAAATCGGTAGCAAATCACTCATTTTATCTAGCATAAAGTCCGGCTTGTAAGCTTCTAAATACGCTCTACCTTTCAGCGTCCATGAAACTGCAGCTGTTTTCGTCCCCGCATTTTGACCACCAACAATATCATGATGATTATCTCCAACCATCAATGCCTCTTCTGGTTTTGCATCTAATAATTCAAGCGCTTTTTGAAGTGGCTCTGGATGTGGTTTCACATGCTCTACATCATCAATTGTCACGACAACATCAAAAAATTCATCAAGCTTTGACAACTGTAATCCCATCTCAACGGTTTGTCTCGCTTTCGTTGTAACAATACCAACTTTATAACCTTGCTTCTTCAACTCTCGAACCGTTTCATATACAGTTTCATATTCTTCTACTAATTCATCATGATGATCATGGTTAAATTCGCGATAACTTGTAATCATCTCTTCAACCTTACTTTCATCAATCTTACTGAAAGTATCATGCAAAGATGGACCGATAAATGGCAACACATCTTCACGCTTATATTGATTTGGATAATATGTATTTAAAGTATGTAAAAAAGAAGAAATAATAAGTTCGTTTGTATTAATTAAAGTTCCATCTAAATCAAATAACACTGTATTTATTCTCATTGCCTTAGTCCTTTCGCCTTCCTGAATATGAAAGAAGCAGCATCTTATAATAAGATGCTACTTTTCTCTAATTTTCCGAATATCTTTTATCAGCTTGCCCCATTTTTCGTCTCACAATAATGAAAATAATAGAAATAACAACAAGTCCAATTGACATTACTTGCGCAATACGAAGTGGTCCTAGCATTAAACTATCTGTACGTAAGCCTTCTACGAAGAAGCGTCCTACTGAATACCAAATTAAATATGTGAAGAATAACTCTCCACGGCGTAAATTCACTTTTCTTAATGCAAGTAGTAAAATTACACCTGCAAAATTCCATAATGATTCATATAAAAACGTCGGATGATAATACACACCCTCAATATACATTTGATTAATAATGAAATCTGGTAAATGAAGACCTTCTAAAAACTGTCTCGTTACTTCATCACCATGCGCCTCTTGGTTCATAAAGTTTCCCCATCGGCCAATTGCTTGTCCTAGTAAAATACTTGGTGCAGCAATATCCGCCAACTTCCAGAATGAAACCCCGCGTCGCTTTGCAAAAAGAATCCCTGTAATAACCGCTCCGATTAAACCACCATGAATCGCCAAGCCACCTTGACGAATATTAATAATTTGACTCGGGTTTTGCGCGTAATATTCCCATTCAAAAATAACATAGTACATTCTCGCAAATAGAATAGCGATCGGTACTGCAATTAATACAAGGTCAACAAATGTATCTTTTGGAATACCTAGCCTTTCTCCCTCGCGAGTTGCTAGCCAAAGACCTAATAGCACACCTGTACCGATAATAATCCCGTACCAATAAACAGGAAACGGCCCAAGTTGGACAGCTACGCGGTCAAGCTGCGGTACAGAACCTAACAGCATATGTATGACCTCCCTCTCCAATGTTTACTCCTGATTTCCTAACTCAATCGCACTCATTAATCGTTCTGAGAACTGCTGTGCTGCATTGACTCCCATACGCTTTAAACGGAAGTTCATCGCTGCTACTTCAATAATAACAGCCAAGTTTCGACCAGGACGAACTGGAAGTGTAATCTTCGTAAGTTCTGTATCAATAATTTTCATCTTCTCTTCATCAAGACCTAAGCGATCATAATTTTTCTTTTGATCCCAAATTTCAAGATTAATAACAAGTGTAATACGCTTATAATTTCGCACTGCCCCTGCACCGAATAACGTCATAACGTTAATGATACCTAGACCACGAATTTCTAATAAATGCTCAATTAAATCTGGTGAGCTTCCTACTAATGTATCTTCATCTTCTTGGCGAATTTCTACACTATCATCCGCAACAAGGCGGTGACCACGCTTCACAAGTTCAAGAGCTGTCTCACTTTTACCAACACCACTTTGACCTGTAATTAAAACACCAACACCGTAAATATCTACTAATACACCATGAACAGCAGTTGTTGGTGCTAGCTTACCTTCTAAATAATTAGTTAAACGACTTGATAATCTCGTTGTCGTTTGAGAAGAACGTAATAAAGGCATGCCTGATTCACGTGATGCTTGTAATAACTCATCTGGTACATCTTGATTACGAGTTATAATAATACATGGCGTCTCCTCGGTACAAAGCGCTTTCATTCTCTCTTGTTTTTGCTCTGTTGTTAACGTATCAAAGAACGTAAGCTCCGTTTTTCCAAGAAGCTGCACACGATCAGCTGGATAATATGTAAAGAATCCTGCCATTTCAATTCCAGGTCGTGATAAATCACTTGTATCAATCGGACGATGAATTCCTTCCTCACCACTTATTAACTCCAATTGAAATTGTTCAATTAAATCTTTTGTCCTTACTTTTGGCATATGTATAAACCTCCACTCCGCTGCGGGTTCAGTCTCGTTTGATGTAAAATTCCATTCTACCGGATATTGTACCATTTTTTTCTGGAAACAAGAAATACGGTTTCTAATAAATAGAAAAAAACATTTCATACGAATAATGAAATGTTTTTCTTTTTGTCATTTTCTCTTTTTTTCATATAGAGGTTCCACAATTGCCTTTTCAATAATCATATTAAAAATTGAAATACAAATTGCCGCAACAATCGCTACACCAAATCCTGATATATTAAAAGCATCTCCTAATAATGAATCTGCTATTTTTAACGTAATCGCATTAATAACAATTAAGAAGAAGCCGAAAGTTACAACAGTAATTGGTAGCGTAATTAAAATTAAAAACGGCTTTACGAACACATTTAAAACCGCCAATATAATACTCGCAATAATTGCAGTTTGTATATTTGCTACGTAAAATGCATCTGGTGCAATCCCTTTTAAAAGCCCCGATACAGCGATTAACACAACGCTATTTACAAGAAGTGATACAATCCATCTCATTTTCTTACACATCCTTTTGACATATATATTTCATCATACGCTAATAGATAATAAACGCAAGTATGATACAAACACTTATATCAACTTATTCTACTCTTCATGCTTGTATACCTACTAACACTTCTTTGTGAAATAAGGGCCGCACCACCTATGTTCATGAGTTTTCACAAAGGTCCAAGTGAAATCTTTATCTACCATATAGATATCACCTTTATACGCATCGTCTGTCTCACACAATATATCATCCATATGTAACAAACTCGCATCCTTTATTAGCAATACATCATCACAGTGTTGGTAGAAAATGTAGCACTCCTTTTTCACTTCATTATGAAACTCGTTTTCCGCTTCTTTACCCTCTAAACACTTCTTTTTCTCATAACTAAATATGTGCCATAGATAACCACATGCATACCTATCTCCATGAAGAAAAATATCTTCTTTTTCTTTATCACTTAAATGATTTGCAAAGTGATCCTCCCAGCACTTTCGAAAATATACACCCCAACTTTGAAATTCTCTTACCTTCATATTTTTCTTTCTTAACACCTCTAAAAACTCCATCTTCTCCCCCTATACAATAAAAACCGAGTGTCATTTCCACTCGGTTTTTATTCACACACTTATTGCGATAATTCTACTTCTTTTATTTTCTCTTTCATTCTTGCTTTATCACGATTTAAAATCTCTTTTAAATACTTACCTGTATACGAGCGCTCTTCTTTCACTACTTGCTCTGGCGTTCCGGAAGCAACAATTTGTCCACCTTTGTCCCCGCCTTCTGGTCCAAGGTCAACAATATAATCCGCTGTTTTTATCACATCTAAATTATGTTCAATTACAAGTACCGTCTCACCGCTCTCAACAAGACGTTGCAGCACTTCTAGAAGACGTGCAATATCATGCGCATGTAAACCAGTCGTTGGCTCATCTAAAATATATAACGTACGACCTGTAGAACGACGGTGTAATTCAGAAGCTAATTTCACACGCTGTGCTTCCCCACCAGATAATGTTGTTGCTGGTTGACCTAATTTCATATAACCAAGCCCAACATCTACAAGCGTTTGAAGTTTACGCTTAATTTTAGGAATATTGGCGAAGAATTCTACTCCATCTTCAATTGTCATCCCTAACACTTCAGAAATATTCTTATCTTTATATTTCACTTCTAACGTTTCACGATTATATCGTTTACCGTGACAAACTTCGCACGGAACATACACATCTGGTAAGAAGTGCATTTCGATTTTAATAATTCCATCACCACGGCACGCTTCACAACGTCCACCTTTTACATTAAAGCTGAAACGTCCTTTTTGATATCCGCGCACTTTCGCTTCATTCGTTTGTGCAAACACATCACGAATATCATCGAATACACCTGTATACGTCGCTGGATTAGAACGTGGTGTACGACCAATTGGCGATTGATCAATATCAATTACTTTATCTAAATTTTCAAGACCTTTAATCTCTTTATGAGTACCTGGCTTCGCTTTCGCTTTATATAACTTTTGCGCCAACGATTTATATAGTACTTCATTAATCATCGTACTTTTACCTGATCCAGATACACCTGTTACCGCTACAAACGTACCGAGTGGGAATGACATTTTTGCATTCTTTAAGTTATTCTCTTTTGCGCCGACAATCTCCACTTTACGTCCGTCACCTTTACGTCTTTCAAGTGGAACTGGAATAAACTCTTTACCGCTTAAATATTTTCCTGTTAACGAATTATCATCTTGCATCACTTCAGCTGGTGTCCCTGCCGATACAACTTGCCCACCGTGAATACCTGCACCTGGTCCGATATCAAGTAAATAATCAGCAGCCATCATCGTATCTTCATCATGCTCAACAACGATTAATGTATTACCTAAATCGCGCATTTCTTGCAATGTACGAATAAGACGATCGTTATCGCGCTGGTGTAAACCAATTGAAGGCTCATCAAGAATATAAAGTACGCCAGTTAGACGAGAACCAATTTGCGTCGCTAAACGAATACGCTGCGCCTCACCACCTGATAACGTACCAGCCGCACGACTTAGCGTTAAATAATCTAAACCAACGTTCACTAAGAATCCAACGCGCTCCTGAATTTCTCTTAAAATTAAATGAGCTATTTTTTGTTGCTTCTCCGTTAGCTCTACATTCGAGAAAAATTCTTGTACTTCTTGAACTGAATACTTCGTTACGTCAGCAATCGTTTTATCACCAACAAAAACAGCTAAGCTTTCAGGCTTTAAACGGCCGCCTTTACACTTCGGACAAGCTTGTTCTGCCATATACTTTTCCATTTGCTCACGAATGTAATCGGAACTCGTTTCACGATAACGACGTTCAATGTTTGGAATAACACCTTCAAATAAAATCTCATTTTCCTTTACTTGACCGAATTCATTTACATAGCGGAAATAAACCTTCTCTTCCCCGCTTCCGTACAACACTTTATCAAATAAATCTTTCGGTATATCTTTCACAGGCATATCCATATCAACGCCGTAGTGATTACATACAGATTGTAAAAGTTGTGGATAGTATTGTGAACTTGTCGGTTCCCAAGGTGCAATCGCATGTTCATTTAATGATAAATCCCAGTTCGGGATAACAAGTTCTAAATCTACCTCTAGCTTTGAACCAAGTCCATCACAAGAAGGACAAGCTCCGAACGGACTGTTGAATGAGAACATACGCGGCTCTAATTCTCCGATTGAAAAACCACAATGCGGACAAGCATGATGTTCACTAAATAGAAGTTCCTCTTCTCCCATTACATCGATTAAAACTCGGCCTCCGCCAAGCTTTAATGCACTTTCAAGTGAATCAGCAAGACGGCTTGCGATTCCTTCTTTTACAACAATACGGTCAATTACAACTTCAATGGAATGCTTCTTATTTTTATCTAACGTAATCTCTTCAGACACATCGAGCATTTCACCATCAACACGTACACGAACATATCCTTGCTTCTTAATATCTTCAAGTACTTTCACATGTGCACCTTTACGACCAGAAACGATAGGAGCTAACACTTGTAATTTCGTACGTTCAGGATATTCAAGAACACGGTCTACCATCTGCTCTACTGTTTGTGATGTAATTTCAATCCCATGATTTGGACAAATTGGCGTACCAATTCGCGCAAATAATAAACGTAAATAATCATAAATCTCCGTTACCGTTCCGACAGTTGAACGTGGATTACGACTCGTCGTTTTTTGATCGATTGAAATCGCTGGTGACAATCCTTCAATCGTATCTACATCCGGCTTATCCATTTGTCCTAAAAACTGGCGCGCATACGCAGATAACGATTCTACGTATCTGCGCTGCCCTTCTGCATAAATCGTATCAAATGCTAATGATGATTTCCCCGAACCAGACAATCCCGTTACAACGACAAGCTGATTTCTCGGAATGGTTACATCAATATTTTTTAAGTTATGTGCTCTAGCACCTTTTACAACGATAAAATCCTTGCTCTTACTCACTCTTTTCACCCTTCCGCTTTTAATTCTAATAGTAAATCTCTTAGTTCAGCTGCACGCTCGAAGTCTAACGCTTTTGCTGCTTCTTTCATCTCTGCTTCCATCTTCGCAATTGTCTTTTCACGCTCTTTTTTCGTCATTTTCTTAGCAGGAGTTGCTTCGTATGTTTCTGTCTCTTCAGCAGTTGTCGTTGCACGGATTACATCACGTACGCCTTTTTGAATCGTTTTCGGCGTAATACCATGCTCTTTATTGTAGGCTTCTTGTATAGTACGACGACGCTGCGTTTCTTCAATTGCAATTCCCATTGATCTTGTTATACGATCTGCGTACATAATAACTCGGCCGTTTTCATTACGCGCGGCACGACCAATTGTTTGAATTAATGAGCGCTCTGAACGTAAGAACCCTTCCTTATCAGCATCTAAAATCGCTACAAGTGATACTTCTGGAATATCTAATCCTTCTCGTAATAAGTTAATACCGACCAGTACATCAAACTTACCAAGGCGAAGATCGCGGATAATTTCAATACGTTCTAACGTTTTAATTTCAGAGTGAAGATAGTTAACTTTAATTCCTACATCTTTTAAGTAGTCCGTTAAATCCTCTGACATTTTCTTCGTTAAAGTCGTAATTAATACACGTTCATTTTTTGCAATACGATCTTGAATCTCTCCTAATAAATCGTCAATTTGCCCTTCAATAGGTCGTATATCGATTGGTGGATCTAAAAGCCCTGTTGGACGAATAATTTGTTCTATTACTTCTGGTGACTGCTCTAACTCGTACGGTCCTGGCGTCGCCGAAACGTAAATAACTTGATTCGTTTTCTCCTCAAACTCATCAAACATGAGCGGTCTATTATCTAAAGCTGACGGCAGACGGAATCCATGATCCACAAGCACTTGCTTACGTGCTTGGTCCCCGTTATACATCGCTCTTACTTGTGGCACTGATACGTGCGACTCATCCATAACAATTAAGAAATCTTCCGGGAAATAGTCCAATAACGTATACGGTGTTGCACCCGCTGGACGAAGTGTTAAATGACGGGAATAGTTTTCAATCCCTGAACAAAAGCCCATCTCGCGCATCATTTCTAAATCATAACGTGTACGCTGCTCTATACGCTGCGCTTCTAACAACTTACCGTTATCATTTAATTCCTTTAAACGCTCTTCTAATTCTTTTTCAATATTTTCAATAGCGACCTTCATTTTCTCTTCACGTGTAACGAAGTGAGATGCTGGGAAGATTGCTACATGATCACGTTCTGCTAATACTTCACCTGTTAACGCATTTACTTCACGAATACGATCGATTTCATCACCGAAAAATTCAATTCGAATACAATGCTCATCAAGTGATGCTGGGAAGATTTCAACTACATCTCCGCGCACACGGAATGTACCACGCTTGAAATCAATATCATTACGTCCATACTGTACATCAACAAGTTCACGAAGCAATTGATTGCGGTCCTTCTCCATACCAACTCGAAGTGATACAACTAACTCGCGGTATTCTTCAGGAGAACCTAAACCATATATACACGAAACACTCGCAACGATAATTACATCGTCCCGTTCAAATAATGCAGACGTTGCTGAGTGACGCAATTTATCAATTTCATCATTAATCTGCGCGTCCTTTTCAATAAACGTATCTGTTTGTGGTACATACGCTTCCGGCTGATAATAATCGTAATAACTAACAAAATACTCAACTGCATTATTCGGGAAAAAGTCTTTCAACTCACTATATAACTGTCCTGCTAACGTTTTATTGTGAGCCATAACAAGTGTTGGCTTTTGCACTTCTTTAATGACATTTGAAATCGTAAATGTCTTACCCGTTCCTGTCGCTCCAAGCAACACTTGCTTTTTCTTTCCACTATTAATTCCCTCTACAAGCTTCTCTATAGCTACCGGCTGATCACCTTGCGGGGAATACGCTGATATAATTTCAAATTGATGTTCCAAGTAAAATCCGACCTCCTCATAAAAATCTGTATTATTATTTTACCACGAATGCCTATAAAAAACCTAAAAAAACGAACAGATATTCGGTAAAGTTTTCGACAATATACACATAGAAAAAGGAAGGAGTAAATACTTCCTTCCTCTACTAACTCTATTTTTTAGGTACATATACTAAGTCATATCCATTGCGCCCAGCTTCATTCGT